>JAQXVT010000038.1 GCA_029225065.1 Lachnospiraceae bacterium
TTAAAGCTCAGTGATAAACAACTGACTGCTTTTACCGCTGATTTTGAAGCAAGACTGCCGGAATATCTGCGAAATGCACTCCATCCCAAAGCTGTAGCGGCATAAATCTCTATTTTGTTAGCTGAAATATTGAATTTTCAAGGTGCGAATCCCATTTTAGGTATGGGAAGTCTTAGTTAATAATTATAGCACGTTGATCTGAAAAATGCTATGATAGAGTAGAAGAATGTTCAGAGCCACCGCCTTAAAAACGCAGGCATTTTACAGTTGCTTCGTAAAATTTCGCCTGGCTCTGAATAATACAGCAGATACGGAGGAAAGAGTATGCGTTTTATGCACATCGCAGACGTACATCTTGGCGCGGCGCCGGATCACGGCTATCCGTGGGCAAAAGCGCGCGGGAAAGAGCTGTGGGAGGGATTCCGCAGATGTATCGCGGATGCAAATGAAAAAAAGGTGGATCTTCTGCTGATTGCGGGAGATTTGTTTGACCGCAGGCCCGAGATCAAAGAGCTGAACGAAGTAAATTATCTGTTTTCGACTCTGGAAAAAACGGTGGTCGTGCTGATTGCGGGCAACCGGGATTATCTGGAGCCGGCATCCCCTTATCTGACGTATCAGTGGAATGAAAATGTAATCACGATTTTTTCGGAGCAGCTGGAGCGGATTCGGCTTCCGGAACTGAAGCTGGAGATTTACGGGATGAGTTATCATCACAGAGAAATACCGGAGCAGATCATGGCAGGTATGCGTGCGGAAAAAAATGAGTATTTTAAAATTCTGCTGCTGCACGGGGGAGATGCTTCGCACATTCCGCTGAATAAGGATGAACTGCTGGATGCAGGATTTGATTATATCGCGCTTGGACATCTTCACAATCCGCAGGTCTATATCCGGAATCTGGCTGTCTATGCCGGAGCACCGGAGCCGATCTGTGCGGAGGACACGGGTGAACACGGCTATGTGTTCGGTGAGGTGCAGAGAAAGAAGGTACATATCTCGTTTGTGGAGATGGAAGGGCGGCGCTATCTGGAGAAAACAGTTGAGGTGGACGAGGCAGATGATCCGTATTCCCTGCAGGACAAGATCAGCCGTGTCATTGCCGAAGGCGGCGCGCAGAATATGTACCGCATTACACTCGTCGGAGAGCGGGATCCCGGGTTTGTGCCGCAGGTGCGCGAATATCTGAAATGCGGCAGGGTTCTTTCTGTGACCGATCAGACGGTTCCGGCGTTTCATCTGGATGTGCTGCGGAAAAAATACGAGGGAAAGCTGATCGGACGCTTTATTGAATCATTCGGAGCGGATGGACCGAGCAGTGTGACAGAAGAAAAAGCGCTGTATTACGGGCTGGAGGCACTGCTGTATCAGGGCGGACAGCCAGAGAAGAGACCAGGAAGAAGGGGGAAAAACAGTGGAGATTGAGCGACTGGATCTGATCCGATGGGGAAAGTTTTCAGGTCATACGATCCGGCTGAAATCCGGTGTCAATATTATATACGGAGGAAACGAATCCGGAAAATCGACAATCCATTCGTTTCTGGGGGCGATGCTGTTTGGAGTTCCTTCGAAAGAAGAAAAAGGCCGCCAGGTTTCTGGCAGCGAACCTGCCGGGACGGACGGAGAAGGGGTGATGACAGTCTGGGACGGCGGGCAGCGCTATAAAATCCGCCGTACCTTTACCCCGTATCCGGGACTGCTTTCGGTGAAGCAGGAAATGGAAGAGGCGGAGCAGCTCTCTGACTGGGAAGAAATCGATGAGCCGCAGGAAGTGCTGTCAGATCTCCTTGGAGGACTGGATGCGGAGACATTTACAAGTACGGTTTTCTGGAAGCAGAATCAGACGACATGGGAACTGTATGTGGAAGATGGACTGAAACACTGTCTGAAAGCGTCAAAAAAAGACGGAAGCAGCGCAGACGGAGCGCAGGCGATTCAGATTCTGGAGGGGCGAAGGGAGAAGGCACAGCAGAAAAAGAAGAAGGAAGCCGACGCGTTGGAAGAACGGATTCGGAAAAGACAGCTGGAGGCAGAATATGTGCGCAAGGAGGCAGGACGTCTTCAGGCACAGTGTAATGTACTGCGTGCAAACGCGCAAAAGGAGCAGGAGGACGATGACTGGGAGGGGGATGGATTTACCGAGACCGGAAAAAATCTGATCCAGATGCTTCTGCTTCTGGCTGGTGTCCTGGCGTTAGTCGGTGCACTTTTGCTGCAGAATCTGATGCTGCGTATTTTTCTTGGAATTTTTGGCGGAGCATTTCTGCTGCTTTTTCTGCCGGTCAGGCGTTTTCTGCTGGGGGAGAGCGAGCAGGGACAAACGGAAGCGTACGATGTTTCTGTCAGTGAGGAACGACTGAGAGCAGAAATACGGAAAAAGGAAGATACCTACCAGAAACTCCAGGAAGAACTGGAAAAACTTTACCATCAGCACATGAAAATGGAGACGGCAGATACCGAAATCACCGCCTTGAATCTTGCAATCGACCGGATCAGGGAGCTGTCAGAGGAAGAGAGCGGAGGCCCGGCAGGGGAGATTAGTGTACGTGCATCGGAGATTATAAAGGAACTGGGCTGCCCATCCTGTGACCGCATTGCCCTGGAGACGAGTGGGCGGCTTCGCGCTTATCTTGGCGGTCACATCATAGACCGGAAAAAGGTCAGCAGCAGTACGCTGCTGCAGATTCAATTTGCAGTTCGCATGGCGGCGGGAGAGGTGCTGGCAGGTGGGGAAGAACTGCCATTTTTGCTGGATGAGCCGTTTGCAATGTACGACGACGAGCGGCTGCGCGGTGTCCTTTCCTGGCTGGAGCGAAGCGGACATCAGGTCGTGCTGTTTACGTGTCAGCAGCGCGTGCGGCAGATCATGGACGAGGTGCGTAAAAGTGTATAAAAGAGTAAAAAGGCATAGGAAGGATAGGATTGAGCAGGCTGAAAACCAGTCTGTGAAAACCATAACCTGAATTTTGCAAAGAGAAATAACAGGTATTATATTTGGAAATATGATATAAAGAAACATATATTAAAGGGAAGCCTGATGAGAAAAATTAAGAGAAAAGTAAAGCTAATATAGAAAAAAGGGAGGGCGGGTCATGATTCAGATTGGATGTCATTTGTCATCCTCGAAAGGTTTTTTACATATGGGAAGGGAAGCGGTTTCGATCGGTGCGGCGACCTTTCAGTTTTTTACGAGAAATCCGCGCGGCAGCAAAGCAAAACCGATTGATGAGAAGGATGTTGCGGCCTACCTTGCATTTGCGCGGGAAAATGGAATTGGGACGATTGTAGCGCATGCGCCGTACACCTTAAATCCGGCTTCGGCCGATCCGAAGGTGCGTGAGTTTGCGCGGATAACGCTTGCAGATGATTTAAAGCGGATGGAATATCTGCCGGGCAATGTCTACAATTTTCATCCGGGCAGCCACGTCGGACAGGGCGTGGAAAAAGGAATCGAGGAGATCGCGGAGACTTTGAATGAAATTTTGTGGCCGGAGCAGCAGACGACGGTGCTGCTTGAGACGATGGCGGGAAAAGGAACAGAGATCGGAAGCCGCTTTGAGGAACTTGCAGGAATCATAGAGCGGGTGGAACTGCAGAATAAGATTGGTGTCTGCCTCGATACGTGTCATGTGTACGATGCGGGATATGATATCGTACAGAATCTGGACGGCGTACTGGAAGAATTTGATCGGATTATCGGACTGAAACGCCTGAAGGCGATCCATGTAAATGACAGCAAGAATCCGTTCCAAAGCCACAAAGACCGCCATGAAAAAATTGGAGATGGCTTTATCGGATTTGAGACATTGCAAAGCGTTGTGCATCATCCAAAGCTCCAGGGGCGTCCGTTTTGTCTCGAGACGCCAAATGAGCTGGATGGGTATGCGAAGGAGATTCGAATGCTGAGAGGTATGCGCTGAGTTTGATAATCATAAATTGGATGCAATGAAGATACTGACCGTGGGAGCAAACGAATCATTATGGCAGGTAGTGAACTGGATTGCAGATTTCTGCTGTGGTGTTTATGAATGATTCCTTAATTATGCCGACAGTCTTTCGGCGGACCGCCATATTTCTTTAAATAAGCGCGATAGAACGCACTGTACGACGGAAATCCGCTTCGCAGCGCAGCATCTGTCACTGAGCCCCCGACTGAATAAAAGTGCGTGCGGCAAACAGCCGTTTTTCTGTGATGTAGCCGCCGATAGGGAATGCTGCCGTGAATGATGGGACGGTGTACTTCACCGGCCGGTACAAGCACGAGATCAAACGGCTGTAGCTCGTACGTCTCTCCTTCGACGTAGTAGCTGACATTTCCGGATTCAAAAAAGAGCAGCTTGTGAAAGCTGTGGTAGTGCGGCTGAAATTCGCGTACATGTTCACTGACGAGCGAAAAAATACGAAAGTCATCGTCAAGATAGCCGGTCTTTATGGAAAAAGCGGAAGTATCAGATTATGGTGGAGAAATTTTAATCGAGTCAGGCAAGCATCAAAGCGGATTGTGAATATCCGCTTTGATTAGTGTTTTATACCCGAACCCACACACTCATCTCATTTTCTCCGCGGTTTGCCCACGTATAATATGGAATAAAGTGAAGCGTAACCGGTGTTTTTTCAGCGGCCTGAATCGGACGGTAGAGACGTTCCGGTGCTTCTTTTTCTTTCTCTTCCTTAAAGCCCTGCATGAGAATTTCTTTGACCGGCTCGCCGCATACCGTGAAATTGCGCACCTGTGCAGGAGCGTTCCAGTCCAGAGTGAGCAGATGCAGGTCGCATCCGTTGTCTGCTTCCTCCAGGCAGTAGGTGATCGGTCCTCGGGTGACTGCAGCGCGTCCGATGTCCTCACGCACGTTCGGATTTGCATTCCATACCTGGATTTCCATCGGGAAGTCAAGCGTCAGCGTTTCACCGGCATTCCATTTGCGCGTGATGTAGAGGTAGCCGTCTTTGATCGTATATTCCGATGCATCTACACCGGTGATGCAGTCAGAGCCGGAAATCGGATTGTGTGCGGCGCCTGATAAGGATACCTGATAGGAACTGCACCAGCCCGGAATACGAAGCGCCAGGGTAAACGGTGTATCGGCGCTGTCTGCCTGAATGGTAACGGTTCCGTCCCATGGGAAGCTGGAGGTCATATGTACGTTGACTTCCTTTCCATTTACCGATTTTTTGATGTCACTGCCGATGTAAAGGTGCACGAAAAGTGTGTCCTCCTTTTCGGTAAAAGCATAGGAGCTGACCGAGCTTAAGGTGCGGGCAAGGTTCGGCGGGCAGCAGGCGCAGCCAAACCATTTCTGGCGAACCGGTTTTACGTGGAATTTGCGCTCATCCTTGTGGCAGGCTTCCGGAAGCACCTCGAGCGGGTTCACATAAAAGAAGCTTTTGCCGTCCAGCGCCATACCGGCGAGCACGGTGTTGTAAAGCGCCTGCTCCATCACGTCTGCGTACTGCGCATCCGGGCAGATTTCCAGCATACGGCGGGCAAAGAAGACAAGACCGATCGAAGCGCAGGTCTCTGCGTAGGCGGTATCGTTCGGAAGGTCATAATTGAAAGAAAACGCCTCGCCCATGTGTGTGCCGCCGATTCCGCCGGTGATATAGAGTTTTTTCTGAACCATGTTGTCCCAGAGGGTGCGGCAGGCATGAAAGAGCGTGTCGTCCTCAGTCAGTCTGGCGATATCTGCCATACCGGAGTAGAGGTAAACGGCGCGCACCGCATGGCCGACCGCCTCGTCCTGCTCGCGTACCGGCAGATGTGCCTGATTGTAGGCGTAGCGGAGTCCGTCCGGATTCTTTTTTACTTCCTCCGGATGCTCCTTGTCAAAATAGTACGGGCGAGTTCCGCGCTCATCGATGAAATATTTTGCAAGCTTTAAATACTTTGGATTCTGTGTCGTCTCATAAAGGCGGACAAGCGCCATCTCAGCGATCTCATGTCCCGGATATCCCTTGCATTTTCCCTCTTCCGGTCCAAAATAATCTGCGACATAATCAGCATAGCGGGAAGCAGTTTTCAGCAGCTTGTCCTTTCCGGTCGCCTGATAGTAGGCAACTGCGCCCTCAAGCAGATGGCCGAGGCAGTACAGCTCATGATGATCGCGCAGATTTGTGAAAATGCGGTCCTTTCCATTTAAAATGTAGTAGGTATCGAGATAGCCATCCTCCTGCTGCGCTGCGCAGACGATATCGATTGCGCCGTCTGCGATTGCTTCGAGCTGCGGATCCGGATGCTGGGTCAGCGAATAGCCGACCGCCTCGATCCATTTGTAGAAATCACTGTCCTGGAAAACGAAGCCGTAAAATTTGTCATCGAGATGCTTCGGGTCCTCCGGAAGCGCTTCGAAGCCGCGGAAGGTATAAACCGGCTCTTTAAAAGAATCGCCAAGCTCACGCTTTTCCTGATTCAGCTTTCCGGCAGCCTTGAAATTGTGCATGCAGAAGCTTGGAGCGGCACCCTCGACCTGATCGTTTAAGGCAGCCCACTGATAAGGAATGACTTCCGTACGGACAAGCTCCATCTCTTTTTTCCAGAATGAATCCGTCACCTGCACCTGACGCAGGGAGAGCGGAGAAGAAAACTGTTCTTTATTCATGATATAAGATCCTCCATGTAAAATTATAAGTTACTGTTCAGAACCAATCTTAAAAACGGAAGCATTTTATGTTTGCTTTGAAAAAATTTATTTGACTATGAACAATAACAGTTCTGGTGGTACTGTAGCATAAAACAGAGAAACAAGCCATTGCCAATCTGGAAGAAAGCATGTACAATATGGAAAAGGAGAATGTGCGATGCTGTATCTGGAAAAAATGGCGGCGCGTCATATCACGAGCGCCAATTATATTACATCGGTAAATGGAATGGTACATCCGGACCGTGTACTTCCTGAACACGACTTTCTGTATATGTTGGACGGGGAGATGGAGGTTTTTGAGGATGGGACGGTCTATGAAATGCAGTCAGACGACCTTTTGATTCTGACCGCTGGGCGCCATCACTATGGAAAGAAGCTATGTAATCCCGGAAACCGCCACATGTATTTTCATGTACTGCCGACAGAGCGCGAGACAATGTGGAACCGCGATGCGGAAGAGCAATTTTGCCTGCCCTGCGCCACTCTTCTTCACTGCAAGTCCCGCCCACAGATTCGCCGCTGCTTTCAGGAACTGATTTCAGAATACTGGTCAGAAAGTCCGGTGCGCCTGGAGCGCCTGAGCCTGTATTTCAATCTGATTCTCTGTGAGCTTACGCTGCTGCAGGCAGAGGAAGCGGAAGACGGAAAGCTGGAGCCGATGATTGAGGCGGCGCGCGAGCAGATTCAGTCCAATCCGCAGATTTTTTTTACGCCACAGGAGATGGCAGATCACTTTTTTGTATGTCCGCGGACGCTCAACAACCATTTTCAAAGGGCGTGCGGAAAGACATTTTCCGCGTATCAGATGGATTTAAAGCTTGAGATGGTGCGGGAATTTCTGGTGCATCAGCCGCAGGCAAAGCTGCATGAGGCGGCGGTCAATTTTGGGTTTTATGATGAATTCCATTTAAGTAAGGCGTTCCGCAGGAAATATGGACAGCCGCCGTCGCAGTACCGCAGGGCGGTACGGTGAGTTGATTGTATACAGATAGGATCATTTTGCTTTAAGTGCGTGGAGTAAAACGTTGGTGAGGGAATTTCATAAGGAGTTATAAATGTCAGTGCGAGGATGCGTATGGATTTCTTATGAACCTGTAAGTAGAGAGGGGAGCCGCTTTACAGATAACCTGAAAGCCAGCAGAATGGATGGTAAAAAGAGAGGAAAGTAGAAAAATATGGAATACTCAGATCTGATGATCTTTATTATGGAGATGCTCGGGACAGTGGCGTTTGCCTCGTCGGGGGCGATGCTTGGAATTGAGCGGAAAATGGACATTTTCGGGGTAAATGTGCTGGGAGTGACGACCGCAGTCGGTGGAGGAATCATCCGTGATCTGATTCTCGGAATCAATCCTCCGGTGACGTTTCTGCATTCCGTTTATGCGCTGGCAGCCGTGATCACATCGACGCTGCTGTTTCTGATTGTCTACGTCAGAAATCAGCTGTTTTCCGGCAGCTTCGCCAGGTGGTATGACCGGATCATGCTGGTCTGCGATACGATCGGCCTTGGAATTTTTACGGTGGTCGGCTCCTATGCGGCGGTTGCGGCGGGCTATCAGGACAACCGGTTTCTTGTGGTATTCGTCGGCGTAATCACCGGAGTCGGCGGCGGTGTCATCCGTGATATGATGGCGGGAACGATGCCGTATATTTTTGTCAAGCATGTGTATGCTGTGGCTTCGATCATCGGCGGACTCGTTTTTATTTTGCTGTATCCGTATGCCGGACGTGTTGCAGGCATGATGATCGGGGCGGGAGTCGTGTGCGCAATCCGTTTCCTGGCCGCATATTATCGCTGGAATCTGCCGCGGATTCACTGATTTTACTGCTCCATCTGCCGTCCCATAAATCCCGCAGCACACCTGGCAAGGATCTGCTCGGTCGTGCCCATGGAATGACTGCTGTCACGGCTGCGCAGGATGACCGACCCAATGACATCGCCCTCGCAGAGAATCGGACTGATGACCTGAGGATAATTATCGCCCGGATCGTCCCGTGTGATTTTGACGTGGGTGCCGGACGGAGGATTGAGCAGTACGTGCTCACGCTCATTCATGATCGCCTCGAGCGCCCCGGTCACCGGCGTTCCGACAAGGTCACGCTTCATGCCGCCGGCCGCCGCGATCACCTGATCCCGGTCCGTGATGCAGACACTGTGTCCGGAAGAGGAGGAAAGCGCTTCCGCGTACTCCTTTGCAAAAGCTCCAAGCTCGCCGATCGGCGAGTATTTTTTTAGAATAATTTCCCCTTCGCGATCCGTAAAAATCTCGAGCGGGTCACTTTCCCGGATACGCAGTGTCCGTCGGATTTCCTTTGGGATGACGACCCGCCCGAGGTCATCGATTCTTCGTACGATTCCTGTTGCTTTCATGATTGATCCGTCCTCCAATGTTCAATAAATTTTTACTTTAAGGCCCTTTTTCAGCATGTAAAATAAAGCTGTCTGTGAGGCATTTTTACAATATAGCTGTTTTATACTATGAGCAGGCAATAATTGTTCTCTGCGGTTAGTATGTGGAAAATGTGGAGAATTATTCTTAGAAAAGAAATTCGGTGGAAACCGAAAACATTTTTCAAACACTCTCCAAGAGAAAAACAGAAATGAAACAGAAGGCAAATAAGAGTGGGAAAAGATTGCCCACAGAAGCAGATAATAAAAAATCACTGAGCAGCCAATTCAAATAAATATGGTCTTTCAGTGATTTTTTGTCTGTATAAATTACCTGCATTGTAACGCAGCGCATGGAAATGGCTGTATTCCATTCACGTCAGCCCTGTGCTTTATCCGCTTGAAACTCCTGAATAATCTTTACCGCCTCCGGATTGATCTGCGGCGGAACCGCGGCCGGTCGGGCCAGGAAATATCCCTGCAGATAATCAACGCCGAGCTCGAGTACCTTGCGAATCTCTGCCGGTGTCTCAAGTCCATCTGCGATAATGCGCATATTTCGCTGATGCGCGTAGGCGACGATGTTGGAGACGATCTGCTGCTTGTCCGGATTGGTGTGAATATTCCTGACAATCGAGAGATCAATCTTGATGAAGAGCGGAGAGAGCTCGAGCAGGCTTAATTCATTGCTGTAGCCGCTGCCGTAATCGTCGAGTGCAAACATACCGGTAAAGCCAGGCGTATTCCGCTTAATGTCCAGAGAATGCTTGTCCAGAGATTCCTCCTCTGTGATTTCAACGACGACGTTATTCTGAATCATGGAGAATCGTCTTGCATATTCGTGGTTTTCTTCTTCTGTCATATGCTGGCTTGCAATCGAATTGAGAAACAGCAGATCGCTGCTGCGCACCAGTCCTTCGCGGAGCAAAGAAAGATAAGCCTGTGAGGCATTGAAGACCGTGATCCGCTCAATGTCATGCAGACGTCCCTCAGTACGTGCCAGCTTGAGCACGGTATCCGGAGAGGAGATAGTCGGCAGATTGACGCGCATCAGTGCTTCATATGCTACGGACTCGCCAGTTTTGCAGGAGACGATCGGCTGGAAATGGTAATGAATCAGCTCGTCGCGGATCATCTGATCGAATTCCCGATGAATTTGAAGCGTATAAATTTCCTTGTTGTAGGTACCAAGATCAAATTCGCACAAGCGTCCTTTTTTGGAATGCTTGACCTGATACATTGCAAAATCTGCATATTTTTTCAGAGTATCCGGAGTTTTTGCATCCTCTGGATACCAGGCAACGCCACCGGAAATGCTTAAATGAAGTTCCTGGCCATCCGGAAGAGGAATGAATCTTTTGGAGAGTTCAGCGCGGATGTGTTCCAGCACATCACGGAGTTCATTTTGGCTGTTGTAGCCGTAGAAAAACAGATTAAATTCATCCCCGGAGATACGGGAGCAGAGTGTACCGGGCGGCGTATGCTCAGCAAAGCAAAGTCCGGCCTGACGGATATACTGATCACCAAGATCATGTCCATACGTATCATTCGTATGCTTGAGGTTGTCAAGGTCAAACATAAGAAAGGCAGCGTGCTTCAGATGTTCCGGTCTGGTAAAGAGCGCTTCACATTCACGCTGGAAGGCACGGCGGTTATACAGTCCGGTCAGAGGATCATAGTCACGGTCGTGCTCAATGCGGAGCCGTTCCATCGTGACGGCGGTGACATCTTCTACAAGTCCGACCTGCGCGAGCTCCTCACGTGTGGTCTCAAAGCGAAGATAACGAACTTCTCCGTGCGGAAGCGTGATCCGATAAACCTCGTCACCGGAGACTGTTGCTGTATGAGGACAGGTATGATCGAAATTCTGCAGAAGCAATCGGAAACTGTCGGGATTCAGATCAGATGGATTCTGCTGCGGCAGACCGAGCATGGAGAAAAAGTTATCTGTTACAAAGATACTTCGGGTATCAAACCGTATTTCGTATCCTCCAAGCTCCACACTCGCCATTTCCATGATCCGGAGAAATTTTGTTGAAGCGGTAAGCACATCGCGCGACAGCTGAGTGATCGCATCGCTGAACTGATCGACTTCCCGGATCCCGGTGCGGGAAAGAACGGGAATCGCATTGCGGTTTGTCTGTGCCTGAGCGACCTCAGCAGAAAGCTTTGCGATCGGTTTTACCAGATGACGGCTTACGATCAGGCTGGATAAGAGACCGGCTGCGAGCGTGAGCAGGATTGCGAGCACAAGCATCCGAAGTACATGCTCCGAAAACGCAAACAGCTGATGGGTATTGACGGTTCCGATGAGCATCCACTGTTCGTCAGAAAACGGAGCATTTCGTTTGTAAAAGGTCAGTGACTTCAGTGCAACGTAATACTCTGTGCCATTTTGAACGGTATAAAAGGAATCTTTTCCGAAGCGCTGTAACGGAAGGAGTGAGTTTGTAAGACTGAGATCCTGCTTTCCGGATGCAGAGCAACAGACTGCGCTCATCTGAATCGTCGGTCCGGAGAGCTCTGAGCGCGTCGCGCCGAACAGATAAGAACCGGCATCGTCGTTTTGAAGCTCCTCGGCCGGGAGCAGAGTCTGAAGATAGCTGGTGAGCATCTCCACTCCGAGCACACCATAGACGGTACCATCCGGAAGTAACAGTGGGATAGAGTAAGCGATGCAGGGATTATTATCACCATCAAGCGTATAGGAGGAGGTAGTCCAGCGTCCGTAGTCGGAAGCACTCAGCTTACCGCCATCCTGAAAGGCTTTCTGGAAAACGGGATAATAAAACGAAGCAGAGCCAGAACCATTGTAGGAAAAGGAAGGTGCCCAGCTTTTATCCGTAGAAATTCCGGTTGCACGGACGGTGGCGGCGGAAGCGCGCTCAAGCAGCAGATCGTAGTTGCGGTCAGAGGCAGGAGACGTGGGATCCAGATCCCGGATATAAATACCGGGAAGAGAGGAGCCGTGCGCTGTCTGATCGAGATCCCGGGTATTCAGCACAAGAAAGATTCCTGTTATATTTTTACGACGCAGTTGGGCGATAAGATTGGAACTTACCTCCTGCAGCAGCGGAAATGCCGAATCACTGTTCGTACTGAGCGTGTCAAGGCTGATCTTTCCGCTTTTTTCAAGCTCAAGAAAGACAGTCTGGATTTTCTGTGAAAGAGCATCCAGATCCTGATTTTTAATCATAATATTTTCAAGATAGCTGCTGCGGTTTTCCACCTGTTTTTTGAGAATATCCGTGGCATTCGTATTAAGCTGCTGCGAGACATTGCTCAGGTAAAGCGTAATGGACAAAAGAATAAATTCGACACCAAGTACCAGAAGCATAGCCAGTAAGGTGGTACGGAAAATGGATTTTCCATTTCTGTTCATGCAAGAAAACGATCCTTTCCAAGAAGATGCGAAAAACAGGGATCACCCCTCAAAGGACTGCAGCTGCTTGAGTGTATCCTGATACCAGGCTTCGAAGTAATCGTCGGAGAGGAATTCCTCTGCAGCCTCTTCAAAGCTCTGACCATTTGCAGTCCGTTCTTCGATGGTTGTGCGGTCTGCGAAGGCGAGATCACTCATGCAATATTCCAGAACCTGTCTGGCATCTTTTCCGGTCCCGAATGCTTTGGTTGTATACATTTGATTAGTATTTACCGTGTCAACTGCTTCCGTAAGGATACTGTCCATGGAATCGGAGAGTGAAGATGCGTTTTTGTGGATAATGTCCATGTCATTTGCTTCCTTTGTAACCGGAAGATAGCCGGAGCCGACCGAGAAGGAAATATTATGTTCCGGAGCAGTAAACCATTTCAGGAATTCTACGCATGCTTTGACGGTAGCTTCATCCTCTGTTTTGGTTACGACCATTCCTGCACCCTGCTGTACGGCGTAGTCCTCGCCGCCTTCAAATTTCGGGCAGGGCAGTACCTTTAAAGAGATCTCGTGGCTTTCTGCGTCATCCTGGTTGACCTGAGTCGGGAAGTACGTGGCACTGGAAGTTGAGCCGACGTATCCGATGATGTTTCCGGTCTTGATGTCATCACTGCGGAAACGGCCGGAAGAAGCAAAATATCCCTTTACATAAGGAACATAGTAGTTGTCCCAGAGCTTCCGTATGATATCCTCATCAAAGTTCAGCACCATTTTTCCATCTTTCACATCAAAAATCTGGCAGCCAAGCTGTCTTGCACCGAGCAGCAGATAGTTGGCCATCGCATCGCGTCCGAACAGTGCGCGGCCGTCGTCCTTTTCCGGTGTCTGCTCATCCGTCCAGTTGTAATAAAGCTCTGCTGTTTTGACGAGGCCTTCCATTGTGGCGAGATCGTCGTAGGAAGCGCCGGTTGCTTCTGCAAATGTATTCCAGTCCGTGTCATTGAGGAAAAGAAGCTCGGTGGATTTTGCAACCGGGAAAATCTTTATACTTCCGTCACCGGAAAAATCGCCCTCATCGAGGTAATTGTCAATATAAATGGAACGATCCTCATCGGTGAGATAGGGGGAAAGATCCATGACGAGTCCCATCTGGTCGATGGTATAAGCCGTATCCGCGTAGGCGGAAAAAATATTCGGCATTGGGGATGCTCCGACCTCACCATTTGCGGAAGCAAGCACGTTTGTCTCCAGGTCGTTTACCGTACCCTGGCTGTGGCCTTCTATGGTGATGCCGGAGGATTTTCCGACCGTTTCATTGAATTCAGATACCAGCTGATTGAATGTCTCAAGCTGATCGCCATTGTAATACGTCCATACGGTAATCGTAACGGGATCTGCAGAAGCAGTTTCTTCTGGTTTCTGAGAACAGCCGGAAACAGTGGTCAAAAGCAGTGCAGCCGCCAGAAGACCGGCGGAATGTTTTGATGAAATCATAAAAGACTCCCTTCTTAATAGAAAAGCAAAACAGAGATTGCTTTGCGGGTTGATTCAGGTAAAATCAGACGGTGACGCAAAATGACCGCCTGTCTGGCACTTGTTTCTCAGGACAGTGACAGTGCTTCGCGCCCCATCTGCTCCAGCAGATCACTCTTAATATGATGCAGCTTTTTGGAGAGGTCGACGTAAACCTTGTGCGGATTTGCAAGACGTCTCGTTTCATCCCAAAGCGTTTCTTTTTCACGGATGCAGATATCGCGGATTTCCATGACGGAAGGAGAGGTATAGACGCACTTGCCGCCAAGGAAGACTGGGACAAGCATTTCACGTAAGGTGTAGGACCCACCCTTGATCTTCGTCTTTTTCCAGGTCTCAAGCGGATCGAAGATGATCAGATCCTGCTTCGGATCGTACACCTCGTCCACAAGGCAGATCAGGTCTGCACGGATTTTTCCGGTCTTTTTGTCGTAGATACGAAGGATTTTTTTGTTGCCCGGGTTCGTGATTTTCTCTGAGTTCTCAGAGAGCTTGATCTTCGGGATGAATTCACCGGTCTTTTCGTCGAGTACAGCGGCAAGCTTGTAGACGCCGCCAAAAGCCGGGCAATCCTTGGAGGTAATCATGTTCGTGCCGACACCCCAGGAGGTGATCGCTGCGCCCTGGGTCTTCAGGCTGTCAATCAGATACTCGTCGAGGTCGCTTGATGCGGAGATAATTGCATCGGTAAATCCGGCTTCATCGAGCAGCTTGCGTGCCTGCTTGGACATGTAGGCAAGATCTCCGCTGTCGAGGCGGATGCCGTAGCCTTTGAGCTCCATGCCGGCCTCACGCATCTCTTTGAAGACGCGGATTGCATTTGGAACGCCGGAGCGCAGGGTGTCATACGTATCGACAAGCAGCAGGCAGGCATCCGGATACAGCTCGGAATACTTTTTAAAGGCAGTGTATTCATCCGGAAAGCTCATGATCCAGCTGTGTGCGTGGGTACCTTTTACCGGCACATCGAAAAGCTGTCCGGCCAGGACGTTGGAAGTGCCGATGCAGCCGCCGATCATGGCAGCGCGTGCACCGTAAACGCCGGCGTCCGGTCCCTGTGCGCGGCGCAGACCAAATTCCATGATGCCGTCCCCGCGTGCTGCATGGACAACACGTGATGTCTTAGTGGCAATCAGACTCTGGTGATTGATAATATTTAAAATAGCGGTTTCGACAAGCTGTGCCTGCATGATCGGTGCGATGACCTTCAGGAGCGGCTCGTACGGAAATACGACGGAGCCCTCCGGGATTGCCCAGATGTCGCCCTCAAACTGGAAATTCCGGAGATAATCAAGAAATCCCTCATGGAAAATTCCAAGGCTTGCAAGATACGTGATATCTTCTTCAGAAAAATGAAGATTTTTGATATAATCGATGACCTGATCCAGTCCGGCAGCAATTGCATAGCCGTTATCGCATGGATTTTTGCGGTAAAATGCGTCGAAGATCACGGTCTCAGAAGACTTACTTTCGTAATAGCCCTGCATCATTGTAAGCTCATACAGGTCTGTCAGTAAGGTAAGATTTAATGTACTCATATGGATAAACACTCCTTTGTGTCTGCAGCCGCCGGAAACGACAGCTGGTTAATTACATGCGGTGTACTTCTGGGACAGAAAACACAGCATTACTTATAGTATATCATATCTGGCAGAATTTTGTGAAAAATAATAAAATATCTTTGCCGGACGGTGGCAAAATAAAGAGTATAAAGTGTCTGTTAAAAAGATGTAAAGATATTGACATGCAAAATGACAGCATGGTAAACTTTTGAAAAGAACACAGCGAGACTGAGGGTGTGAAAAAATGTACAGAAGCGGAAAGAAGAAATGGATATTGCCCCTGCTCGTATTTTTGATCGGAACAGGAATTCTGAGCACAACGGTATCTATAATAAGAAGCAACAAAAATGAGCAGACCCGGGAGGAAGCCAGGCTTTGCGCCATGACATATGCAGAGCGAATGAAAGGCGATCTGCTGGAGGGAATCGGAGTCACGGCGACCTTAGAGCAGATCCTGATCAGCGAAAATGGAAGAATTACAGGCTTTGAGCAGGTAGCGCAAAATGTGATGATGGACTGTGTCAAGAGTATTCAGCTTGCACCGAATGGTGTTGTGACGCAGGTTTATCCGGAAGAAGAAAAGAAAGCCGAAGAGATCGATTTGCTGCATGATGAAGACAGAGGCGAGATTTCGCGGTATGCAAGAGATCATGATGTGACAGTTGTGCAGGGACCGTTTGAAGTGGAGCAGGGCAGATATGGACTTGCAATTCGAAATCCGGTCTATCTGAAAAAGGGCGGAGAAAGTACCTTCTGGGGCTTTGTGACTGTGATTATCCGGGTGCCGGAAATCTTTTCGGATTCCGCAAAAGCACTTTCTGAGGTTGGTTATGCTTATCGCTTATCAAAGACAGTCTCGCCAACGGATGAGGCCAGCCAGATTGTAGTGGATTCGGAAGAGGAGCTAAAAGAGCCGGTTGAATGTACGTTTGAGATTGGAGCTGAACAATGGAAGCTGGAAATAATGCCGGAGAGCGGCTGGTACAGCAGCAGCGGCTGGCTTGAGGCGCTGATCGGTGGTATGGTGATTGTACTGCTTGTGACGGGACTGACCGCGGTGCTTCTGATTTTCGACGAGCACAGGAAAACATTTAAGCAGCTTGCTGTGACCGATGCCCTGACCGGCATTTACAACCGCCATGGCTTCGATGAGCAGATGGCACGCTGCCTGCGGCAGAACCAGAATCGCTCCTGCATCGGTGTGCAGTTTGATATTGATGATTTTAAAGGTATCAATGATGTGTATGGGCATGCCGTCGGCGATCTGGCATTGCAGAAGCTTGCAGAGAGCATGCAGAGCTTTTTTAAGGGAAATGTGGTACTGGGACGAAACGGGGGAGACGAGTTCTGCATTTTTCTGCCGGACTGCACGGTGGAAGCAGTGGAGCAGAAAATGGAGAAGTTTACCAAACAGAAGCGGATGGTTGTATATGAAGGTCAGAAAATTTTCTTCAGTATTTCGCTTGGCTATGCGGAGTATCCGAAGTATGCGAAAAATCCGGTTCAGCTGATGCATTGTGCGGACGCGGCCCTCTATGAAGTGAAGCTGCGTGGTAAAAATGGCTGTCTGGCCTATCAGGAAGGCTTCCGCATGGAGATCCGCACACAGCTGGGCTTCGCCTTAAAGGACGTTTCGGAGCATCTCCCGGCTGCGTTCATCATCTACAAGGCCGATCCTGAAAATGATGAGATCCTCTTTGCGAATCATGAACTGATCCGTCTCGCAGGCTGCAGTGATCTGGATGATCTGCTGAATTATACTAAGAAATACTTCCACAATCTGATCCGGGAAAATGAGCGGGAAACCGTAGAGCGGAGCATCTGGCATCAGATCGCAGAGGGCGATTTTAACGATTACGTCTGCTTTCACCTGAAAAAAAAGACGGCACGAGCCTCCGGGTCCTCGACCACGGCCGGATCGTGGAAAATGGACGGTATGGAAAGGTGTTTTATGTGCTGCTGATGGATGGGGAGCTGCTGAAGGAGAATTTTGAGGGGAAGATTTGAGAGACAGATAAAGCAGGCGGATTGGGAATATCCGCTTTGAAAAGTGGAATTGTCAGCCGGGGTAAAAGCTTCAGCCCCGACTGACAATTTTTGTATTTCATAAAATTCAGAAAAAATGAGACTTTTTTGATTCCTTACACAAAAAAAGAGATACTCATCTGAGTATCTCTGAAGCAGGGCTACCAGGATTCGAACCTGGAAAATGACGGAGTCAGAGTCCGTTGCCTTACCGTTTGGCGATAGCCCTTCATTTCTTATTGATATTGAGCGCCGTGACTCTCAACACGATGAATTATATAACACTCCATTGAAAAATGCAAGCACTTTTTTCAAATTTTTTAAATTTTTTCTATTCATCGAATTATTGGTACAATAGCATCTATTTCTGATACGAAAAAGAGATACTCATACGAGTATCTCTGAAACAGGGCTACCAGGATTCGAACCTGGAAAATGACGGAGTCAGAGTCCGTTGCCTTACCGTTTGGCGATAGCCCTTTATTTTCTCAAGATATTGACTTGAGCGAATGAAATTATATAACATACGGGAGAAAAATGCAAGTGTTTTTTTGTCTTTATTTCTAATAATCTAATAATAAAATTCTACATCACTTGTAAAGTGGATATTTACAATCTTCTTGTTGTAAAACACGGTCGCCTGTGTTACCATTTCACTGATCTTTTGTTTGATTGAAGCAGGTGACTTGCCTGACTCGGTTAAATTACGGAACATAAAAAGACACAGTTATAATTAGAAGAAAGGAAGACACAATATGCAGGCCTACTTATTCGTACATTTCAAAGAAAAGACAACGCCGGACGGCGAGCAGGTATATTTCGGACTGAGCAAAGACGGATTTCACTGGGAAGCAGTGAACGGAGGCAATCCGGTGCTCTGGGCGTATCACGGGGACAAGGGCGTGCGTGATTTTACAGTGACGCGTGCGCAGAATGGAAAATTTTATATTTTTGCGACCGATCTGAGCCTTTCCTACGGCATGCGCAATCAGTATCATAATTCCTGGGAGGAAATTTCGACGAATGGAAGCAAGGATCTTGCGGTGTGGGAATCGGAGGATCTCGTAAACTGGTCTGAGCAGAGAATGGTGCGGATCGGAGATGAGGATTTCGGATGCGTCTGGGCGCCGGATATCATTTACGACCGCGCGGAGGGAGATTACGTATTACATTGGTCTTCCTCCCACAGGTGCAACAATTATGGCGGAAAGGGGATTTATTACAGCCGCACAAAGGATTTTGAACATTTCTCAAAGCCGGAGGTGCTGTACCGCAGGGAGGACGGCGATATCATTGATTCGGCTATTTACGAGGAGGACGGATTTTATTACCTCTTTATCAAGAGTCAGCACGATCCGATGGGGATTCAGCTGCTTCGCTCTGAACATGTGACAGGGCAGTACAAGGAAGTTGAGGCGTTTTCAAAGTGTATGAAAGGAATGGACGGAGCAAAATATGAGGCACCGACGGCAATGAAGCTTGCGGACGGCAGATGGAGCCTGTATCTTGACTATTTTGGAGTGCCGGGTGCAGGTCAGGGCTACGTGCCGTTTCTGGCAGACAGTCTGGCGGATGGCAGATTCCAGCGTGCCGATGCGGAATTTTCCTTTCCGTATGGATTCAAGCACGGCACGATCCTGACGATCACGGAGGAAGAGTATGACCGCATCAAGTCGCACGACTGGAGCGACAAGGGATGGATCTGAGAAAATGAGAGCAGCTGAATTTTTCAAAGACAACACAGGATTTTACCGAAAGCTGGGCGTGCTCGTGCTTCCGATCGCGTTTCAGCAGTTCATGCTGGCTGCCGTAAGCGCTTCCGATGCGCTGATGCTCGGTGTGCTGTCGCAGGACAGCCTTTCATCGGTATCTCTGGCAGGGCAGGTGACATTTGTGTTTAACCTGTTCATGAGCGGATTTGCGACTGGAACCAGTATCCTTGCGGCACAGTATTAAGGAAAAGGAGACCGCGCATCTCTGGAAAGGATTTTTGCGTATGTGCTGCGCATTTCGGTAATGATTTCCGCCGTATTTTTTCTGGCGTCTCTCTTTGCACCGCGGCAGCTGATGCGGTGCTTTACGGCAGATGCGGCGTTGATCGAGGGCGGAATCGTCTACCTGCGCGTAGTTGCATCATCGTATCTGTTTACCGGTGTTTCACAGATTTACCTGTGCATCCTAAAAAATACCGGATTTGCCCTGAAAAGCACGGTCATCAGCTCGTCCGTGGTCGTGCTGAACATTTTGCTGAATGCCGTTTTCATTTATGGAATCGGCCCGGCACCTGAAATGGGCATTGCGGGCGCGGCGCTTGCAACCACCATATCGAAGCTGATTGAGGTGACATGGGTCGTGCTGGAATCTTTGCGGGAAGGGCGAATCCGGCTAAAAATCAGATATCTGGTGACTTCTGCCGGAATTCTGGCAAAGGATTACTGGCGCTATTCCGGACCGATGATGGGAGATTTCCTGATATGGGGGTTTGGATTTTCCATGTATTCCGTGATCATGGGACATCTTGGAAGCGACGCGGTGGCGGCAAATTCTATCGCAAATATTGTGAAGAATCTGATCGTCTGCTTCTGCGGCGGCCTGGCAAACGGCGGCGGAATCGTGGTCGGCAACGAACTGGGGAAAGGTGAGCTGGAGAGGGCAAAGCAGTACGGCGATCTGCTGTTCTGGCTGTGTATCTTAAGCGGTCTTGCCTCTGGTGCGGTGCTCCTGCTTTTAAGTCCGGCTATTCTGCATTTTGTGAATTTAAGTCCGACAGCAGTTGGATATCTGAAGTGGATGCTTGTTTTGTGTGCCTGCTATCTGGTCGGCAAATCGTTCAACATGACGGTCATTTCAGGAATTTTTCCGGCGGGCGGTGATTCAAAGTTTGGTCTGATCTGTGACATTATGACGATGTGGGTTTATGCAGTGCCGTGTGGTTTTCTTGCGGCATTTGTGCTGAAGCTTCCGGTGGTTGCGGTTTTCTTAATCATCAACCTGGATGAGATCGTAAAGCTGCCGGTGGTAATCCGGCATTACAGACAGTATAACTGGGTGCGGAATCTGACGCGGTAAAAAATACGTTACAGCGGAAAAAGGAACAGGCTGCATGCAGCGTTTTAGGAAGATTAAAACGGTCGGGCTCTGCCACAGCGTACAGGTGTGCTCAGAGTGACTTTTACAGGATCTGGGAATGGGAGAGAACCGCTAAAGCTGAGCGGTTCTCTTATTTTTTTCTTGCAACCTGCCTGGAATACCGTTATGATAGAAATTCAGATAGAGAAGGGATTAGCAGGACTGCCTGCTGTATGGAAAGGATAAACAAACGATGAGACAGCCGGAAGAATATTATTACCAGAAAATGGATCGGGCGAAGCAGGCGGCATACCGGGTGATGCTGCGCGGGCTTTTGGATCTTGCAGATGAAATTCAGATTCCGCAGATCCCTGAGCCGGACGGAGCATGGCTGTATGACGTATTTTTTCAGCTTCGGCTGGACCACCCGGAGATTTTCTGGGCGGTTGGCTTTAAATACCGCTATTTTCTTGACTCGACGAATCTGATTTTTGTGCCGGAATATATTTTCGAAAAGAATAAAATCCGGGAACATCAAAAAGCAATGAATGCCCGTGTGGAAAAGCTGGTTCGGCCGGCGCAAAAGCTTTCTGAGCTTGAAAAGGAATTGTACATTCACGATTTTATCTGTGAAAATGTGCACTATGACAAGCTGAAAAAGCCGTATTCACATGAGATCATCGGACCGCTTGGAAATGGTGTCGGCGTATGCGAGGGAATTGCGAAGTCGGTGAAGGTGCTGTGTGACGCGCTGGGCGTGTGGTGTATCATTGCGATCTGTGGAAATAACCCGGAAAAAGGCATCAAATATCGCCATACGTGGAATATCGTAAAAATCGGAGGACAATATTATCACCTGGATGCCACATTTGATAATTCACTCGGGGAGCGCTGCGGCGATGCGGTGCAGATCCGCTATGATTATTTTAATCTGGACGATAAGAATATATTCCGAGATCATGAACCGCTGATTGCGCCGGCGCCGAAGTGCAGCGACGGATCACATTTTTATTATAAGGAAAAGAAGCTTTCGTTTACAAAGACAGAGGAGGTCTACAAGCGCGCATTGCAGGCGGCGAAGAAGGGAAAAATACTGACATTTCACTGGAGAGGCGGCTATTTGACACGCGAGGTGCTCGGAGAATTATTGGATGAGATCCGAAAAGCAGGTGCGGAAAAGGAAAAACAGGCAGTTGTGAGCCTGAACTGGCCGCAGGCGGTGATAAGGCTGCATTACACAGAGCAGGAAGAGACGATCGTGATGCAGGAGGCAAATGAAGGAGAAGAGGTACCGGAACAGCAGCAATAAAGGAAAAGGCGTATCGGACAGTGCAAAGAGCGCGAGAAAAGAAAGCGGCAGGCAAGCGATAAGGCGGAAGCCTGGATGAAAACCCGGCACAATTTCAGAAAGAAAGAGTGGGCAAATCCAGGGAAAAATGGTATAATAGACAAGCTTTGGTATAGAAGGAAAAACAGCAAACAGAAAGAGGAAGTAATATGGCATTTGAATTTGAGAGCAGGGTAAGATACAGCGAGACAGGACCGGATCAGAAGCTGACGCTGGTATCGCTGGTAGATTATTTTCAGGATTCTTCCACATTTCAGTCAGAGGACTGTGGAGTGGGGATGAATTACCTGTATGAGCATGACGCCGCGTGGATGATTCTCTCGTGGCAGATCGATATCCTGCGAAGGCCGGCGCTCGGCGAAAAAATCTATGCACAGACATTTCCGTATGGGTTTAAGCTGTTTTACGGGTATCGAAATTATGCCCTTCTGGATAAAGATCACAATTATCTTGCAAAGGCAAACAGCATCTGGGTATTGATGGATACAAAAACGGGCAAACCCAAGAAGGTACTTCCGGAGCATATCAGCGGTTATGCAATGGAAGAAAAGCTTGAGATGGAGTATGGCTCGCGGAAAATGAAAATCCCGGAGGAGAGCGTGAAAATGGAGCCATTCCCGGTATGTCATTATCATCTCGACACAAATCATCACGTAAACAACGGACAGTACATCCGTATGGCGGAGGAGTATCTTCCGGCCGGATTTGAGACGTCCCGACTGGTGGTGGAGTATCGTCAGCAGGCGCATCTGCACGATCTGATCGTCCCGTACGTGCATCAGGAGGAAAACCGCGTGGTGGTGAGCCTCTGCAATGAAGAAGGAAAGCCGTATGCGCTGCTGTCTCATACTGGGAACATTATTTCGTAAGGCTGCCTCCGCTAGTGGGAGGATCCCTTATGCCTTATATTTTAAAATGAACGAGAAAAACAGAAGATTCGCAGAGTGAAAAATGCATAAATAAAAATAGAAAATCAGGGAGGAACTATGCTGCAGGCAGGAGAAAAAAGAGAACTGATCGTCGTAAAAGAGACAAATTTTGGAGTATATCTGGCGGAGGAGGAGCACAGCAAGGATAAGGTACTGCTCCCGAAAAAAGAGGCGGAAGATGTAAAATGCGGGGATAAGATGACCGTATTTTTGTATCTGGATTCCAGTGACCGCCTGATTGCGACGCGCCGGGAGCCGGTGCTGACGCTTGGAAAAACGGCGGTGCTGAAGGTAAAGGATGTCACAAAGATCGGAGCGTTTCTGGACTGGGGACTGGAGAAGGATCTGCTGCTTCCGTTTCGGGAGCAGACCGGAAAGGTTTATCCGGGCGAAGAGTGCCTGGTGGCACTGTATCAGGATAAGAGCAGCCGCCTGTGTGCGACGATGCGTGTTTATCCATATTTGAAGAAAAATTCTCCGTATCATTTAAATGATGAGGTAAGCGGAAGAGTTTATGAACTCAGCGATAATTTCGGCGCATTTGTGGCTGTGGATGACTGCTATTCCGGGCTGATTCCGAAGCGTGAGGGAACATCCGGCATTAAGGTCGGGGATCGCGTACATGCGCGTGTTTCCGGAGTGAAAGAGGATGGAAAACTGGACTTAAGCATCCGCGACAAGGCGTATCTCCAGATGGATGAGGACGCGGAGTTTGTAATGCAGGTCATCGAAGAGTTCGACGGTGTGCTGCCATTTTCGGACAAGGCAAGCCCGGAGGTAATCCAAAGAGAGTTTGGACTGAGCAAGGCTGCATTTAAGCGTGCGGTGGGACGGCTGCTCAAGCAGGGAAGAATTGAGATTACGGAGAATCGGATCCGAAAGCTGAAGTAAAAACAGAACAGAGGCAGACGCAGCTGATTTGGTTCAGACTGTTTTCATACCGGGAAAATACAACAGGTATGTGCAAAAAGTGCGGAAAAGAATAAGGCGATGGAAAGAAGTACAATTATAAAGAAATACAATTACAAAGAAATGAGAATTTCCGGTGTATTTCTGTGCTTCCTCACCATTGACAGGCGTTGGAAGTATGCGGTAAAATAAACAGGAGTTTGACAGAGAAGGATTTCTGATGCTCGTGCAGGCTGCGAAGCGGATTGAGGATATCCGCTTTGATCGGAAGCAAATGCAGGAGAAACAGGAATCGGGCGAAAAAACGACAACAGACACTTCAGGAGGTTTTTGGTTATGAAAAATGTAATCAGCACCGATAAAGCACCGGCAGCGATCGGACCGTATTCCCAGGCGATTGAGGTAAATGGTATGGTATTTACTTCAGGCGTAATTCCGGTAAATCCGGCTACCGGTGAGATTCCATCCGGCGTAGAGGCGCAGGCCGAGCAGGCATTTTCCAATCTTTCGAATCTTTTGGAAGCAGCCGGTACTTCGACGGAAAATGTAGTAAAGACAACCGTATTTATCAAGGAAATGAACGATTTTGCAACAATCAATGAGATCTATGCAAAATATTTTACCGCACCGTATCCATCAAGATCCTGTGTGGAGGTATCAAGACTTCCGAAGGATGTGCTGCTTGAGATTGAGTCGATTGCGACGAAATAAAACAACCGGTACAGAAGACGGCAGCAGACCGCGGTACCGTTTCAAACAGAGCAGCAGAAAAGGCCAAATGACCAAGTGATACGATAGTGCTTAACCGCAAATAAAATGAAAAGGAGTAAACAGACATGAAGGTACAGAATATCAAAAATATTGATAAATTTTTTAAGGTAGTAGACGAGTGCAAGGGAAGAGTAGAGCTGGTTACCGGTGAGGGCGACAGACTGAACCTCAAATCAAAGCTGAGCCAGTACGTTTCCATGGCAAACATTTTTTCAAACGGTGAGATCCCGGAGCTTGAGATCGTAGCATACGAGAGAGAGGATATCGATCGTCTGATCAACTTCATGATGAATGATTAAAGCCCTCTCATAAGGAGGGACCCACGCAGTGGGAGGATTCCTTATGAGTTTTCACGCAAGGAGGGACCCACGCAGTGGGAGGATTCCTTATGAGTTTTCACGCAAGGAGGAACCCACGCAGTGGGAGGATTCCTTATGAGTTTTCACGCAAGGAGGAACCCACGCAGTGGGAGGATTCCTTATGAGTTTTCACGCAAGGAGGGACCCACGCAGTGGGAGGATTCCTTATGAGTTTTCACGCAAGGAGGGACCCACGCAGTGTTCTCTCCTGCGGGAGTTGAATTAAGAATTTGAAAAAATGAGAGGCTGCTGCAGATTTTGCAGCGGCTTTTTTCTTTAGCAGGGAAAAGCAGATCACAGCCAAAGCGGATTGAGAATGTTCGCTTTACACAGGAAAGGAGCACGCTTGGAATTTACACATTTGCACGTCCATACGGAGTACAGCCTGCTGGACGGCTCTAATAAAATAAAAGAATATGTTGCGCGCGTCAAGGAACTTGGCATGGACAGCGCCGCGATCACCGACCATGGTGTCATGTACGGTGTGATTGATTTCTACCGGGAGGCAAAGGCGGCGGGGATCAATCCGATTCTTGGATGTGAGGTGTACGTGGCACCGAATTCCAGACTGGATCGCGAGGTCGGAAGTGACGAGGAGCGGTATTACCATCTGGTGCTGCTCGCGGAAAATAATCAGGGCTACGCCAATCTGATGAAAATTGTTTCTATCGGGTTTGTGGAAGGCTTTTACTACCGACCGCGTGTGGATCGCGAGACGCTTGAAAAATATCACGAAGGAATCATCGCCTTAAGTGCGTGTCTGGCAGGAGAGGTACCGCGGTATCTGATGCGTGGGCTGTACGATGAGGCGCGGGAAACAGCAAAGTATTACCAGAATCTGTTTGGAAAGGACAATTATTTTCTGGAGCTGCAGGATCACGGAATCCCGGATCAGAAGCTGGTGAACCAGCAGCTTCTGCGCATGAGTCAGGAACTGGATATTCCGCTTGTGGCGACGAATGACGTGCACTACACGTATGAGGATGACGTGGCTGCACACGATATTCTGCTCTGTCTGCAGACCGGCAAAAAGCTGGCAGATGAGGACCGGATGCGCTATGAGGGCGGTCAGTATTTCGTGAAGTCGCCGGAGCAGATGGCGCAGCTGTTTCCATATGCGCCGCAGGCGATTGAAAATACGCATAAAATAGCCGAGCGCTGCCATGTGGACATTGAATTTGGCGTGACGAAGCTGCCGCGTTTTGATGTGCCTGCGCCGTATACATCGTGGGAATATCTGAACAAGCTGTGCTATGAAGGACTTTCTGAGCGTTACGGGGAGCGGGCGGACGAGCTGAAGCCGCGTCTGGAGTACGAGCTTAACACGATTCAGAAGATGGGATACGTGGATTATTTCCTGATCGTGTGGGATTTCATCCGTTATGCGCGCGACAACGGCATTCCGGTCGGCCCGGGTCGTGGATCAGCGGCGGGAAGTATCGTGGCTTACACGCTTGGCATTACACAGCTCGACCCGATTCGTTACAATCTGCTCTTTGAGCGTTTCCTGAATCCGGAACGTGTCTCCATGCCGGATATCGACGTGGATTTCTGCTTCGAACGGCGGCAGGAGGTCATCGATTACGTCGTAAGAAAATATGGCAAGGACTGTGTGGCACAGATTGTCACATTTGGTACGTTAGCGGCGCGCGGTGTTATCCGCGATGTCGGACGTGTCATGGATCTGCCATATGCCCTGTGTGATTCGATCGCAAAAATGATTCCGCAGGAATTAAATATCACGATTGACAAGGCGCTGCAGATGAATCAGGAGCTGCGGACCCTGTACGAGACGGATGAGCAGATTAAAGAACTGATCAATATGTCAAAACGCCTCGAGGGACTGCCGCGCCACACGTCGATGCATGCGGCGGGCGTTGTCATCAGCCAGAAGGCGGTCGACGAGTACGTACCGCTCTCAAGGGCTGCCGACGGAACGATCGTGACGCAGTTTACAATGACGACACTGGAAGAACTCGGACTTCTGAAAATGGATTTCCTGGGACTTCGTACCCTGACCGTAATTAACGACGCGGTGCATCTGGTGGAGCGCAGCACCGGCGTACATCTTGACATGCTGAAAATTGATTATAATGATAAAAAAGTCCTCGATTCTCTCGGCACGGGGAAGACGGAGGGCGTGTTCCAGCTGGAAAGCGGCGGTATGAAAAACTTCATGAAGGAGCTAAAGCCGCAGAGCCTTGAGGACGTCATCGCCGGTATTTCGCTGTACCGTCCGGGCCCGATGGACTTTATCCCACAGTACATCCGCGGAAAAAATAATCCGGAGACCGTGGAGTATGACTGCCCGCAGCTGAAGCCGATCCTGGAGCCAACATACGGGTGTATCGTTTACCAGGAGCAGGTCATGCAGATCGTGCGTGACCTGGGCGGTTACACGCTGGGCCGAAGCGACCTGGTGCGCCGTGCAATGTCAAAGAAAAAGGCGGCTGTCATGGCGAAGGAACGCCAGAATTTCGTTTACGGAAATGAGGAAGAGGGCGTTCCGGGCTGCATTTCGAACGGGATTGACGAGCAGACGGCGAATAAAATTTATGATGAGATGACGGATTTTGCGAAGTATGCGTTCAACAAATCGCATGCAGCAGCGTATGCGATTGTGGCGTATCAGACCGCGTATTTGAAATTTTATTATCCGGTGGAATTTATGGCGGCGCTGATGACGTCCGTGATCGACAATCCGCCGAAGGTGGCGGAGTATATCCTGAACTGCCGCCGGATGGGTATCTCGATCCTGCCGCCGGACATTAACGTCGGTGAGGCAAGATTTACGGTAGACGGGGGCAACATCCGCTACGGACTTTCTGCGATCAAGAGCATCGGCCGGTCGGTGATCGACGCGATCGTGCAGGAGCGCACGCTTGGCGGGCCGTACCGCAGCCTGAAGGATTTTATTGAACGGCTGACCGGAAAAGAGACGAATAAACGTACCATCGAAAATTTCATTAAGTCCGGTGCGTTTGACAGCCTTGGCGGAACGAGAAAGCAGTTCATGCAGGTGTATGCGGGACTGGTGGATCACGTGGCGCAGGAGAAAAAGAGCGCGATGACAGGGCAGATGTCGCTGTTTGATCTGATGAATGATGAGGACAAAAAGGAGTACGAGGTACAGCTTCCGAATGTCGGAGAGTACGATAAGGAACAGCTGCTTGCATTTGAAAAGGAAGTGCTCGGCATCTATGTCAGCGGTCATCCGCTTGAGAAATACGAGGATCTGTGGCGCGGCGTGATCACAAACGTGACCTCGGACTTTGCGCTTGACGAGGAGACCGGAAGCTCGAAGGTGATCGACGGAAGCAAGGCAGTTATCGGCGGCATGATCACGGCGAAGACGATCAAGTACACGAAGACGAATAAAACGATGGCGTTTCTGACCGTTGAAGATCTCGTCGGCACGGTGGAGGTTGTTGTTTTTCCGAAGGATTACGAGAAAAACCAGCAGTGGATGAACGAGGATGAAAAAGTTTTTATCCGCGGAAGGGTAAGCTGTGAGGATGACCGGCCGAGCAAGCTGATCTGTGAAAAGATCTGGCGGTTTGAGGAGGTACCGATGGAGCTTTGGATTCAGTTCCCGGATATGGAAACGTACCGTGCGCGGGAGCAGGAGCTGTTTGGCGTACTGCGTGATTCGGAGGATGGAAGTGATTACGTGGCGATCTACGTGCGAAACCCGCGCAGTGTCCGAAAACTGAGTGAAAACTGGACGATTCGTGCAGATGAAACGATGATGGCAAAACTTGCTGCGCTGTTTGGAAAAGAAAATGTCAGGCTGACCCGGAAAAAAGAGTAGCTTTTCTTTACAAATGCGGGAAAATAGATTAGAATGAAACAGGCAGAGTACTTCTGAAGAGGGGAAAATTTCTGATACAGAAGTGGCAGCTGCACAGTAACATCATTCCTCAAATAACTGTAGCATGACATGAGTCATACAGTCATTTATAAATGATGGAATAGAAGAATAACGGCTTCAGCAGGAGGTACGATATGGCAAAAGAAGTAAAGACAATCGGTGTGCTGACGAGCGGCGGTGATGCGCCGGGAATGAATGCGGCGATTCGTGCCGTAGTCCGCAAGGCGCTGTCGCAGGGACTGAAAGTAAAAGGAATTAATCAGGGATACAAAGGACTTCTGAATGAGGAAATCGTGGACATGGATGCAAGATCCGTTTCCGACACGATATCAAAGGGCGGTACTATCCTGTATACAGCCCGCTGTTCTGAGTTCCGTACACCGGAGGGACAGGATCTTGGTGCAGAGATCTGCCATAAGCATGGCATTGACGGCCTTGTAGTCATCGGCGGCGACGGTTCTTTTGCAGGTGCACAGCAGCTGGCGGCACGCGGCATCAACACGATTGGTGTGCCGGGCACGATTGACCTGGACATTGCATGTACGGATTATACGATCGGTTTTGACACCGCAGTCAATACGGCGATGGAAGCGATCGACAAGGTGCGCGATACATCGACCTCCCATGAACGCTGCAGTATCATCGAGGTAATGGGCAGAAATGCCGGCTACATTGCACTGTGGTGCGGTATCGCAAACGGGGCGGAGGATATCCTGCTTCCGGAGCGTTACAATTACGATGAGCAGGAGCTGATCAACAATATCATCAACAACCGCAAGCGCGGTAAAAAGCATCACATTGTCATCAACGCAGAGGGCATCGGCCACTCAACGAGTATGGCGCGCCGGATTGAGGCAGCGACCGGAGTTGAGACGCGTGCGACGATCCTTGGTCACATGCAGCGAGGCGGAAGCCCGACCTGCCGTGATCGTGTGTACGCTTCCGTGATGGGCGCTTATGCGGCAGACCTTCTCGCAGAGGGAAAGACAAACCGTGTCGTTGCATTCCGCGGCGGAGAATATAAGGATTTTGACATCGACGAGGCACTGAGCATGCAGAAGGATATTCCGGAGTACATGGTGCGCGTGGCGAAGGCGATGACGATTTAAGCGAGTCAGAAAAAATGGCTGCCCGGACAGTACAAAGACTGCCTGGGCAGTTTTTCTATGTTGGAGCACTGAGCATGCTCAGTCAGGAAAAGGAAAAGAAAGGAAGAAAATATGACAATCCCAATCATCAGCAGTACGTCAAACGCGCAGGTGAAACATCTGATTCAGCTGCAGAAAAAAGCGAAGCTGCGCACTGAGCAGGACGTGTTTATCGTAGAAGGCATCAAGATGTATCAGGAGGTTCCGCAGGAGCGGCTCGTCCATACGTATGCATCGGAGAGCTGTTATAATAAGAAGAGAGAGCTTTTTGATGGAAAAGAAAAAAATATGACGATTCTCACCGATCGGGTATTTGAGAGCGTTTCTGATACAAAATCACCGCAGGGGATTCTCTGCCTGGTGCGGCAGTATCATTATTCCTGCCGGGATCTCCTTGGAGCACCGGGAGAGAATGCGCTGATCATGGCGCTGGAAAACATTCAGGATCCGGGTAACCTCGGTACGATCCTGCGCACGGCAGAGGGAGCAGGCGTGACCGGTATCCTGATGACAGAGGGCTGTGTGGATCTTTACAATCCAAAAGTGATCCGTTCCACGATGGGGTCGGTTTACCGGATGCCATTTTGCTACGTCTCAGATTTTGGCGGCACGATCCGTGAACTGAAAAAAGAGGGCGTGAAATGGTGTGCAGCGCATCTGCGCGGCACCGGAGCACACGATACGATGGATTACACCGGGCCGAGCGGCTTCCTGATCGGAAATGAGAGCAAGGGGTTAAGCGACGAGACGGCAGAGCTTGCCGATGCATACGTGAGAATCCCAATGTGCGGGCAGGTGGAGTCGTTGAATGCGGCGGTTGCTTCGGCGATCCTGATGTACGAGGCAAACCGGCAGAGGCGAGAAAATAGAAAGTGACGTGGATCTGTTTTGAATGCGGGGCGAGAAGCAGACTGTGAATATCCGCTTTGACTAGCAGATAGGTTGTAGACAGGATAAAAAAGAAGCTGCCGTCCTCTTGCAATTTCCAGGCGGGTGTGCTATACTCACACCCGTTGCAAAGCTCATAAAAACAAGGTCGTACAGGGCTTGCAAGGCGGTCACCGCCTATAAATGTGCCGAGTGTTCGTGACCTTCCACTCGTAAAACAAAACTAAAGGAGAAAACAGAATATGGAAAGAAAAAACGTACCCTTTTTGACCCACGCGGCAATGATTGCGGCAATCTACGTTGTACTCACGGTGGTATTTCAGCCGTTCAGCTTCGGTGAAGTGCAGGTTCGTATCTCTGAGATGCTTACAATCCTCCCGATCTTCACACCGGCGGCGATTCCGGGACTGTTTGTCGGCTGCCTGATTGGAAATATCCTCGGCGGAGCCGTGATCGCGGATATCATCTGCGGAAGCATCGCAACGCTGATCGGAGCAGTATTCACCTGGAAGCTGCGTGGTTGTAAGCCTTTTATCGCAGCACTTCCGCCGATCATTGCAAATATCTGCATCGTACCGTTCGTGCTCCGCTATGCTTACGGCGTGGCGCTGCCGATCCCACTTATGATGGTGACGGTAGGTGTCGGAGAGGTGATTTCCTGTGAGGTACTCGGCTGCATTCTTGCGTCGGTACTGGATAAATATAAGCTTCAGATCTGGAAGACAGCAGCGTAAGCGGCTGTCTGTGAAAAGTGAGCAGCGGTTAATGATTTTTCCGCTATGCAAGAGCCCCCGGATGCGCTGGAAAGCGGCGGTTCGGGGGCTTTTGTATTGGGAAAAACCAGTTTTTTTCCTGGAAAATTCAGGGGATCAGTAAAGCGGATTGCGAATATCCGTTGGAAAATTTTGTGAATATTGCCCATAACGAATGAACGCTAAAATGGGCAATAAAGCTTGACAAATTCCATCTTACATATTACAATGGGTTCGTAATATAACTTAATAATTGTGTAATATTTTTAAAGGAAATGTTAAATGCGTTCCGAGGAGGAAAATAAGAAATGAAAAATAGAAATCGACGTGCTCTTTGGTGTCTGCTTTCAGCAATGGGATTTTCTGTTTTGGCTGGAGGCTCTGTTATGGCTGCCGAGGATGGCGAGATTCGGGACAAGATTACCATACCATATGAGCAGGAAGATGCGTGGGATAAAGTTGCAATGATTAACGATGATGTAGTGAGCACGGGGGTTAATATCCGTGCGACTGCAAACCCGGACGGAGAGGTAGTTGGATACCTGTATTCCGGTATGGCCGCCTGGGTGATTGAAAAGGGTGATGAGTGGACCGAGATCAACTCTGGCGATACCACCGGCTTTGTAAAGAATGATTACCTGCTGTATGGCCGTGATGTGATTGGCCTTGCAGATCATTACGGATATGAAGGCGTAGCAACGACCTGGGACGAAGTTAAGCTGTTTTCAGCGGAAGACGCTGATTCCGATGTGTTAGATGTACTTGAGAGCGGCGCTTACTTTATTTTACTTCAGGATGAGGGACATTGGCTGACGGTACAGGTAGGGACAGACGGACTTGGATATGTTTCTTCTGAGGATGTATCCAAGGTATTGATTCTGGATACTGCGGTAGAAAAAGATGAGATATACGAAGGCAATGATTTGATTCCGATGAACCGTGAGACAGAGGCTGATACCGAAGAGACGGATGCACCGGAAACAGATGCACCGCAGACGGAGACAAGCGCACCGGAAACGGAATGGAGACAGACAGAGACGAGCGCACCGGAGACTAATCCGCCGCAGACAGAGACAAGTGCACCGGAGACTGATCCGCCGCAGACGGAGACAAGCAATTCAGGCAATGGAGACAGCGGTGGCTGGTATGATGCCGATACGGATACGTATTACGATTCTGATGGAAACGTAATCTCTAACGGAGGTTCTTCCGCAACAGAGATGTTAGCAGAGACAACTCCGGAGACCACAGCAGAGACATTATCAGATACGACACCGGAAACCGCAGCTGAGACAGCACCGGAGACTTCTGAAACAGAAGAAACTGGCAGTGACAGCAGCGAGGATGGTTGGTATGATGTCGATACAGATACCTATTATGACGGGAATGGTAATGTGATTGCCAGCGGTTATGATATGGATACTGAGGCGTAAGACAGCGAAGGAGTACTTTTGGTTATGAAATTACTCGCAGGAAGCGTCCCCAGCGCATGCTGCGAGGCGAAAGCTGCAATAAAGGCATAAATAAAGTTTGCAGGAAACACCCTCTGTTTCCGAAAAACAGACGTTTTGGAATGGTGCTTTGAGACATCTCGTTTTCCAGGACTTCATCAAAACAGAAGATAAAAAACAGCCACGGTTTTCCGTGGCTGTTTTTACGTGAAGATGAATTCCAAAAGAAGAATGTTCAAAGGAGCTCTTTCATCACGAATTCATAAATTTCCTGGCATTTTCTGCGCCAGTTGTTGCAGACCGTTTTCGCCTGTGCCTCGTCAGGAACAGTGATCGTCAGATCAATCGGATTTGCATATTTTTCCTTTACAATACAGTGAACGGAAAACTCATCAGCGGTGTTGCGGTAGTAATCGGAGATAATCGAAACTTCATCGCGCAGCTGAATTTTATTTTCGAGCATGTACTGGTCGATGTCCTCGCGGATGGTCGGAGAAATGCGGTTCTGGAAATAGTGCAGCGTCTCTTCGCCCGGTGCGGTGATGGTGTAATAAGAGGTATTTCGGATTGGTTCCATGCGAACCAGATCAGATTCTGCCAGTTCGGACAGAACGGACTGCAGTGTGAAGTAAGTAGTGTAGCCGCGGTCCAGAATAAAAGCGGAAATCTGCGAAGTGGTCAGCGGAAAGTCAACTTTTTGCAGCATGTAAAGGACGATCAGTTTGTAGAGTGTAAATGGTTCCGGCATAGGTTTCCTCCTGGGGGTCCGTCTGCAAGAGCGAAAGCGGATTGCAAATGTCCGTTTTACAATATCTTTTTAAATACGCTCTGAAGGCGGAGTATAATATTTACCCTGCCAGGTGCCAAGCAGTTTGAATTCTGCGTGGATCTGGTTCAGTACGGTTCGTTTGCGGGTGCTCCAAAGCGGTGCGATGAGCAGATCTTTCGGACCGTCTCCGGTGAGCCGGTGGATGACGAGCTGTGGTGAGAGCTGTTCAATGCAGCGAATCAGAAGCGAAATATATTCTTCCATGGTCATGACCGGGAAGGGGGTTGTCTCATAAAGTGTGCCAAGATCGGTCTGCTTCAGCACATGGAGAAGCTGCAGTTTGACGCCCTGGATGTCGCGGGTATTCAGATAACGGCAGGTCTCAAGCATCTGTTCTTTCGTTTCTCCGGGCAGACCAAGGATTACATGGGTGATAACCTCGATTCCGATCCTGCGAAGCGCGGTGACAGACTGTTCAAAGCAGGAAAGCGGATAGCCTCTGCGGATGAACCGGGCGGTGGAATCGTGCATGGTCTGAAGACCAAGCTCCACCCAGACAGGTTTTATACGATTTATCTCATCAAGCAGTTGGAGTACGTCATCACCCAGACAATCCGGTCTGGTGGCGATGGAAAGTGCAGCAACTTCCGGATCACGGATTGCTTCCATAAAGAGTGGCCGAAGATAGCTGACCGGCGCATACGTATTCGTGTAAGCCTGAAAGTAGGCGATAAAGCGGTTGACCGGCCGTTTCCTGCGGATCATCTCTTTTTGGGAGGAGAGCTGATCGGAAATGGAAAGGGCAGACGATGCAGCAAAATCACCGGAGCCGCCGGCGCTGCAGAAGATACAGCCGCGCGTACCGCACTTGCCGTCACGGTTCGGGCAGGTCATGCCGCCGTTCAAAGAAAGCCGATAGACTTTTTCACCAAACCTGCGTTTCATTTCATAATCAAGAGAATGATATGGCTTATCATCCCATTTCATGTCATCACCTCAGTGGACTGCCCTTTATCAGCAGGCAGTAAATAAAAGAGGATATTCGTAATCGATCGAATAACCAATATCGGTAAAAGTATATCATTTTGGCGCGAGTTCGTAAAGAGGGAGGTTGGGGGACATTTGGCTCTGAACGGTAGCAAAATCTTAAGAAAAAATGCAGGAGGTCTGTAATTGACAAAAGATAGGAAATCAACTATGCTTAACCTCAGAGTGTGTTTGAAACATGCTCTGGGCAAAAGAGAACAGATGAGCAGACAGACCGTGAATGTTGAAGGATCTGCTTTGATTCAGGGGGACATGGGATGGCAGAACGAAGACGGGGCACACAGGGCCGCCCGATGATATATGGAAAATCGCCGGAGAGCAGGAGGTACTGGAATATCGAGCCGGAGGACGGCGGGGCGCCGGAAGAGAATCTGGCTCAGTCAGAGAAAAAGGGCACCGGGAAAGCACCTGAAAATCGAGAAACGGAAAATCAGAAAACAGTGCAAAAAGACAAAAAGCACATGGATAGTATGAAAACAGAAAGGCGTCCGGGAACAGACCGGCAAGACGATTTAAAGAGTGCGGAAAACAAAAAAAATGCAGGCGGAAGACTTCACCTTCACCGTAAAACAAACACGGAAGGAGAAAAAGAACGTGCTGCAAGATCTGTAAAGATGCAGCGCCCAAAAGCGAAAGCGGAAAAGCCGGTATCCGGAGAGCACAGAAGGAAGCGGGCGCGCAGCTACGGAGAACAGACGAAGCTGCGGGCACTGTGGACTGTATTTGGCGTGCTGTGTGTGCTTCTGGTTGCGGCAATCATCTACGAGATTGTCCTTGGAAACGGCACAAAGCTTCCTGGATCGGAGCGGATTACGCAGCCAACGAGGCAGGAGCAGAATAAGGTGACGACGGGGATTACGCTGCAGAAAAATCAGACGGAGGCAGTGCAGACAGAGACCGCAGCACCGGCAGAGACCGAAGTACAGACGAAAGCAGCAGCGCAGACCGGGGAGACGCAGACGGAGACAGAAAGTATGCAGACAGGAGAGGCTTCTGGTACCGCTTGACAAATGAAGTGATTTCCGGGTGAAAGCGGATGCTGAAAATGTCCTGCGGAAATCAGGATAAAACATTTTTGAAAATCTGTACTTTTTTATCATGTTATGAAGTAATGGAATACGCTGCTTCGAAAATGACGGATAAGAAACAGAAAAGATGGGAAAATAAAACAGGAAGAGTCCTATCAGTCAAAAGAGAAAGAAGAGAAAACCAAAGCAATAAAAGACAAAGAGTTAAGAAACAAATCGATTACATAAAGGAAGAAAACGGAGAGAGAAAAACATGGACATGGATGAGCGGGAAAAGCGTCTGCGCCAGAGACAGGCGCAGAGGAGAAAAAATGTGCTGATTATGAAGTGCATTATATCACTTCTGATTTTGATTGTGGTGTTTCTGGCGGTTGTGCTGATTAAGGATGCGGTGATCCCGGGCGTGAAAAAGCAGGTGGAGAACACAAAAAAACAGCATCAGGAAGCACAGACAGATGCGAATGGAACCATCACGGCAGATCAGACGGAGAGCACGGAGTCTGCGGAGAGTACGGAAGATCAGCTGCTGGCAGCGGCAGATGCGATGGCGGCGCAGTATGATTATGATGGTGCGATTCAGTCACTGCAGGCGTCATCGCTGTATACGAACAGCCAGAAGATGCAGGATGCGGTGACTGGCTATCAGCAGGTGAAAGCGACGTGCACGGCCTATCCGCTGGAGCAGATCACACACGTCTTTTTCCACACGATGATTAAAGATCCGTCAAAGGCGTTTGACGGTGATGCGAAAGAGGCCGGGTACAATCAGGTTATGACGACGATGAGCGAGTTCACCGGAATTATGGAGAGCATGTACGAAAAGGGCTATGTGATGGTAAGCCTGCATGATATGTGTACGGTAAATGCGGATGGCAGCGTTTCACGTGGGGAAATCCTGCTTCCGCCGGGCAAGATTCCGTTCGTGCTCTCGCAGGACGACGTAAGCTACTACCACTATATGGACGGAGACGGGTTCGCACAGAAGCTGATCGTAGATGAGAACGGTGATGTGAAGAATACGTACATCGAGGATGACGGAAGCATTTCGGTCGGTGATTATGATATGGTGCCGTGGATTGATACATTTGTAAAAGAACATCCGGATTTTTCGTATCACGGACACAAAGGAATCATTGCTCTGACCGGGTATGAGGGTGTGCTTGGCTACCGCACGGATGAGGTTTACCGGACGAAAGAAGCCTCCCGTATCACGGAGTACCAGCAGAAATTCTTCGACGAGCATCCAGATTTTGATGAAGCCGCATGGCAGAAGGAAGTCGATGACGCCACAAATGTTGCAAATACGATGAAAGCAGAGGGCTGGGAGTTTGCGAGCCATACGTGGGGCCATATCGCGCCGCAGACGGTTGGCCTGGAGGCAATGCAGAAGGATACTCAGCGGTGGCTTGATAATGTGGCGACGGTGGTCGGCGATACCGATGTGATTATTTTTGCATTCGGGGCTGATATCGGAGACTGGCAGCCATACACCGATGCCAATCCGTTCTTTACGTATCTGAAAGGAAAAGGCTTCAATATTTTCTGTAACGTGGATTCCACACAGTACTGGGTACAGTTCGGAAGCAATTACATGCGTCAGGGAAGAAGAAATCTTGACGGCTATCGGATGTACTACAATCCGGATATGTTAAGCGATCTGTTTGATGTTTCTTCTGTGTGGGATAAGAGCAGACCGACGCCGGTTCCGGCAATGTGACGGCAGAAAGTTTCAACACTTTACTTTCCGACGATGAAATGGTATACTGAGGGATAGCCTTAGAGACAAAGGAGAAAAAGTGTGAAAAAAGAATCTTCGATTCCGGCAGAGATTATAAAAAGCCGGAAAATGATTTATAAACTGGCTCAAAATGATTTTAAAACAAAATATGCCGGCTCGTATCTCGGAATTATCTGGGCGTTTATTCAGCCGGTAATTACCGTTTTGGTGTACTGGTTCGTATTTGAGGTAGGATTTCGCGGGGGATCGGATTCACTTCCGGTCCCATTTGTGCTGTATCTCGTAGCGGGTATTATTCCGTGGTTCTTCTTTCAAGATGGACTGACCGGTGGGACAAATTCGCTGCTTGAGTACAGTTATCTGGTTAAAAAGGTTGTATTCAATATCAGTGTGCTGCCGGTGGTAAAAATTCTGTCGGCGGTTTTTGTGCATCTGTTTTTTATTGTGTTTATTATATTTCTGTATTGCTGCTATGGGCATTTCCCAGATTTATATTATCTGCAGCTGCTGTACTATCTGGCAGGACTGCTGCTTCTTATTCTCGGGCTTTCGTATCTGACGAGTGCTGTGGTAGTCTTTTTCCGGGATCTGTCACAGATGATCAGTATTGCATTGCAGATCGGTATCTGGCTGACACCGATCATGTGGGTGGCAGAGGATAAGCTGATTCGTTATCCGCTTGTGTATAAGATTCTGAAGCTGAATCCGGTTTACTATATTGTGACGGGATACCGCGATGCGTTTATTTATAAGCACTGGTTCTGGGAGCGTCCGCTGTGGACGGCGTATTTCTGGTGCTTTGTACTTGGAGTGCTGTGGCTTGGAACGCGGGTATTTAAGAAGCTGCGCGTGCATTTCGCGGATGTTATATAACTGAGTCAGTAAAACAAAAGTGAGGAAACATACAGTATGGAAGATGCAATTCGTGTAGAACATCTGAGCAAGATGTATAAATTATATGACAAACCGTCGGACCGCTTAAAGGAGAGTCTGGGACTCTCCAAAAAGAAACGGTATCGAGAGCATTATGCACTGCGGGACGTCAGTTTTGACATAAAAAAAGGAGAGACAGTAGGAATTATCGGCACGAACGGTGCCGGAAAGTCCACGATCCTGAAAATTATTACCGGCGTGCTCAGCCCGACGGAGGGTGAGGTGACGGTGGATGGAAGAATCTCGGCGCTGCTGGAGCTTGGTGCCGGATTCAATATGGAATATACAGGAATTGAAAATATCTATCTGAATGGAACCATGATCGGTTTTTCAGAGGAAGAGATAGACGCCAGGCTGGATGACATCCTGGCTTTTGCTGATATAGGAGAGTTTGTCAATCAGCCGGTCAAATCATACTCGAGCGGTATGTTTGTGCGGCTGGCCTTTGCGGTGGCAATCAACATCGATCCGGAGATTCTGATTGTAGATGAGGCGCTTTCCGTCGGAGATGTCTTTTTCCAGGCAAAGTGTTACCGAAAATTTGAGGAGTTCAAGCAGGAGGGGAAGACGATTCTGTTTGTAAGCCATGACCTTGGCAGCATCAGCAAATATTGTGACCGTGTTATCCTGCTGGATCACGGAAAGGCGGTAGGAACCGGTTCGCCGAAGGAGATGGTGGATCTGTACAAGAGGCTGCTGGTCAATCAGGGGCCGGATGCGGAGGAGAAGAAGCTTCCGGAGAGTGCGAAGAACCGGGAAAAAACAGGCTGGATTACACCGTTTGAGATGAATCCGGGCGCGTTGGAGTACGGGGACAAGCGTGCGGAGATGCTCGGTTTTCTTGTGGAAGATGCAAACGGGCTGCAGACAAATACGATTGAGAAGGGCGCGGAATTTACCTTAAAAGTGCGCGTACAGTTCCATACGAAGATTGAGGATGCGATTTTTGCGTTTACGATCAAGGATATGCGCGGCACGGAGATCACCGGCACGAATACGATGTTTGAGCGGATCACAACGCCGACGGGGGAAGACGGGGATATTTATGTCGTTTCCTACACGCAGCGAGCTGATCTGCAGGGCGGAGAGTATCTGATCTCCTTTGGGCTGACCGGCTACAGCGGCGGAGACTTTGTGGTGTACCACCGGCTGTATGATGCGTGCAGTCTTGTCGTGGTGTCATCGAAGAATACGGTGGGATTCTATGATATGAACTCGGAGATCGTAGTGCAAAAAGAGAGATAAATTCCGGACAACTGAAAATGAAAATAGAAAATTTTCAGACAAAAGAATTACAGATAAAAAATAAGATTAGTAAATATAAAGAAGTAAGGAAGAATCCGAACAGAACAGGAAGAGGAGGAAGGCGATGGAACGAGAACAGATCGGGAAGGCGGTGCTGGATTACCGCTTTTATACCGGGGAAGATAAGTATACGGACGGCGATATTGAAGATGAGATGCTGGAGATTGCAAAAACCTGTGCGCCGGAAGAATATGATCGTGTAATCACGGAGAAAAAGAGCTGGCCGATCCTCTATCATTTTTCTGCGCTGCGGGAAAATATTATCAGCTGGTTTCCAATCAAAAAGACGGACCGTGTGCTGGAGATCGGCGGAGGACCGGGAGCAATCACAGGGGCGCTGTGCCACAGTGCTGCTGAGGTGACCTGTATTGATCTCTCCAGAAAACGCTGCCTGATCAATGCATACCGCCATCAGGACTGTGAAAATCTGACGTTTTTCGTCGGAAATTTTCAGGATATTGAGCCGAAAATGGAGCAGAAATATGATCTGATCACATTGATCGGTGTGCTGGAATATGCACAGTTTTCGATTCAGGGGGAGGATCCGTTTATGGAATATCTGTCGCGGATTCGAACCCATCTGGCACCGGGCGGCCGTCTGGTGATTGCGATTGAAAACCGCATCGGACTGAAATACTGGGCGGGAGCGACGGAGGATCATACGGGCCTTTATTTTGAAGGACTTGAGGGCTATCCGACGACCGATTACGTGCGGACGTTCTCAAAGCCGGAGCTGGAAGCGCTGCTTTGGCGGGCCGGTTACGGAAATCTGGATTTTTATTATCCCTACCCGGATTATAAATTTCCGGAGCAGATCTATTCCGCGAATCGTCTGCCGAAAAAGGGCGAGCTGAACCGCAGCCGTCAGAATCTGGATCGGGAGCGGATGCAGCTGTTTTCCGAGGAGCGGGTATACGATTCTCTGCTGGAAAGCGGGCTGTTTGAACAATTTTCCAACTCCTTTTTTGTGGTCGCACGGGATAACGCAGACGCTTTTGTGGATAAATCCGAAAAAAATGAGACACGCTGTGGATACGTCAAGTATTCCAATGAGCGGAACCGGAAATTCTGCATTCGCACGCAGATCGAGACGGCGGAGAACGGATGCCGTCGTGTGCGTAAGCTTGCTGCGTATCCGCAGGCAAAAGCGCATGTGAAGGGCTTGTATGAAAAGTACTGCGGACTGGAAGCAGATCTTGCGGATACGAAGCTGTGTGTCAATCCGTGTACGATCGAGGGGGAGAGTGCTGTCTTTCCGTTTCTCACCGGACGCACGCTGGAGGAAGAGCTGGATGAACTGTTGGAGAAAAAGCAGTTTGAGGAGATTCTGAAAAAAATCCGGAGCTATTTTGAACTGTTTTCAGAGTCAGAGGAGACTTTCAGGATGACCGAAGGCTTCCGAAAGGTATTTGGAGAAGTATTTTTTGAGCGTCCGCAGCCGTGCAGACGGATTTCGGATGTGGATATGATCTTTTCCAATGCGGTCGCCGCGGGGGACGGCTATGAATTGATCGATTATGAGTGGACCTTTGATTTTCCGGTGCCGCTGCGTTTCCTGCAGTACCGCTGCCTGCATTACTATATTTTGGGAAATTCCAAACGGGACGAGCTGGTACATCAGGATATTTATGGGCATTTTGGCATTACAGAGGCGGAGCGGGAGACCTTTGCGGAGATGGAGCATCGCTTTCAGTCTTACATTTTAGGTTCATATACACCGATATGGAAGCTGTACGACGATATTTCCGAGGGCGTGATTCCGGTGATGCCGATGGTCGAAAAGGAACGAAAGTACGCACATGCGATGAGGAGAGTCGAAGTCTATTTTGATGACGGACGCGGATTTGGAACATGGAACTGGAAAAAATATCAGGTTCCGACCGAGGGCGAGGTATCGCTTCGCATCGAGCTGCCGCAGGGGACGAAAGCACTTCGGATCGATCCATGTGAGGCGAAATGCGTGGTGCGTGTGAAACATCTCAGCCTGAAAGGATATGCACTTTCGGTGCAGGCGAACGGGGAGCAGGCACCAAACGGAGATTATGTGTTTGATACAGAAGACCCACAGCTTGTGATTCCACAGCTTCCCTATCAGGAGGGGGTCGTAGAACTGACTTTCCTGGCGCAGCCGCTGACGGGACTGGTGCGTGAGACTGTGCTTTCACAAAGTGGCAGGATTCGCTGGATGGAGCAGACAAAAGCCTGGAAACTGTATCGGAAGATAAAGCCGGAGGGCAGAAAATGAAAGAGTTTCTGAAAAAGAAAACAGGTCTGGCTGCAAATGTTGACCGGATCGAGAGCCGGTACGGGAATGTGATGGTGCGCGGCTGGGCGCTTGACCGAAAAACAGACGAACAGACCGTTCTTAAAGTGCAGGACGCGGATGGAAAAGAAATTCCGGCGTATGTGGAGCGCCTGGTACGCAGCGATGTCAACGAAACATTCCAGAAGCCGGAAGACTACGCGAGTGGTTTTCATATTCTGCTCGACCGGGCGGTGTTGGATACGGCGGCGGTTTGGATTGTGGTACGTGCGGAAAAAAATATGGATAGTGGAATCGCCGGGATGGATGTGGATGGGAATTTAAAAAGAAATCCAGGAGAGACCGTTTTACAGGAAGTTTCCGAAAGGGATATCAGAGAGGGAGTACCAGAAAACAGAAGAAAAAATGCGCAGGAGGAACTGAGGCTTCGCATTCAGGTCCGTGCTTCCAACTGGTTAGAGCGAAGAATCCGGCTGCACAAAGAGAAAAAGGAAGACCTTGAGCCGGATTATGATCTCTGGATCCGAAATCAGATGGTACATGAGAAGGAAGCACGCGCGCAGCGAAAAGCGGCAGAACATTTTGCAAAAAAGCCGCTGTTCAGTGTAGTGATTCCGCTTTATAATACCCCGAAGCCATTTTTGAAGGAAATTGTGGATTCGGTGCTGCAGCAGACATATGCGAATGTGGAGCTTTGTCTGGCGGATGGCAGCAGCGATCCGTCGGTGCGGGAATTTCTGAAAAAGCATTATGCGCAGGATAAACGTCTGCGTTACCGCAAGCTGAAGGAGAACCGTGGTATTTCAGAAAATACGAACGAGGCACTTCGGATGGCAAAGGGCGATTTTATCGTGTTTGCTGACCATGACGATGTGCTGGAGCGGAGCGCCTTTTATGAGATGGCGGCGGCTGTGAATCAGGAACCGGAAATTGATGTGATCTACACGGATGAGGATAAGGTAAACCGATCCGGTACAGCGTATTTCGGACCGCATTTTAAGCCGGATTATAACCGGGAACTGCTTTGCTGCAACAATTATATCTGTCATTTGTTTGCGGTTCGGCGCGATCTTCTGAAAAAGGTCGGACTTTTAAACCGGGAATATGACGGCGCGCAGGATTATGATTTTGTGCTTCGCTGCTGCGAGAAGGCGAAACGGATTCATCACATTCCGAAGGTTCTGTATCACTGGAGAACGCATCCGATGTCGACGGCCGGTAATCCGGCGAGCAAAGCGTATGCGTTTGAAGCGGGACGAAGAGCGCTGGAGGCTCATTATGAGAGAGTCGGCATTCGGGCACAGGTGGAAAATACGGAAATGCTTGGACGGTATCGGACTCGTTTTGCGATCCAGGGGCAGCCGCTTGTATCGATTCTGATTCCGAATAAGGATCATATCAAAGATCTTACTGCCTGCCTTTCCTCGATAGTGGAGAAGACAACGTATCCGTTGTACGAGATTGTGATCATTGAGAATAACAGTGAAGAGCAGTCGACGGAGGAGTTTTATCAGGCACTGGAAGAGGGAAAAGTTTCGGAGTATGCAGAGCTTGTGAAAGCCGGGAGACTGCGCGTTGTGCGTTATCCTGGAAGCTTTAATTATTCTGCAATTCACAACTTTGCAGTTCCGTATACGAAAGGCGAGTACCTGCTTCTTTTGAACAATGACACAGAAGTATGCTCCGGCGGCTGGATCGAGGAAATGCTTGGACTCTGTCAGCAAAAGGACATCGGAGCGGTCGGGGCGAAGCTGTATTACCCGGATGGGACGATTCAGCATGCGGGCGTTGTGATCGGGCTGTGTGGCGTGGCCAGCCATCTTTTCATCGGAGCGGCGGGCGACGCGGACGGATATGCAGGAAGACTGAAGTCGGTGCAGGATGTCAGTGCCGTGACAGCAGCCTGTATGATGACAAAACGCGCTGTCTATGAGGCGGTCGGCGGCCTGACGGAGGAGCTGGCGGTCGCTTACAACGATATCGATTACTGCATGAAGGTGCGAAAAATCGGATACCTGGTCGCATTTACGCCGTATGCCGAGCTGACCCATTTTGAGTCGAAGTCGCGCGGACTGGAGGATTCGAAAGAGAAACAGGAGCGCCTTGGCAGGGAAGCGGGAATCTTCTGCAGATGCTGGAAAAAGGAACTGGAGCAGGGAGATCCTTACTACAGTCCGAGTCTTTCACTTACGAAAACGGACTGCTCGCTCCGGAAAACGTGGGAGCTGGCAGAAAAAACGAGAGGACAGGAAACACATGAGAGCAAAATTTAACCGGGAACGCGTTCGCTTTGATACGAAGCAGCCGGATACGCTGGTGATTCAGGGATGGTTTGAAGAAGATAAGGGCGATCAGGCGGTGTTTGAGGCATTTCTGGATGGAAAAAAGACAGAGCTGACGGTTCAGACACAGAGCGGTGTGGAGGTCACAAAAAAATATCTTCGCTATAAGACAAATGTGGAACGGGAATATTTTCTGCGTATTCCGCTTGGAAGCAATGCCGGAAATCTCAAGGTTTTCTGGAAAAACGGAGAAACGCGTGTTTCCGTCTATCATGCATCTGCAGCATCGCTGGCACGCCTGAAACAGCGTCTGGAATCCTGGATAGAGCAGCTGCGCGCGCTGCCGGACGGACGGTACCAGCTGCGCGGCTGGTATATGGGCTGTGAGCATGCTCAGATTGCTGTGCTGGACGGGAGCGGGACACCGATCCCTGTGCAGCGCGAGGAAATGAGCAGAATGGACATTCTCGGAGAATTTCCGGAGGCGGTGCTTTCGGAGACACACGGATTTGAACTGACGTTTGAAGCGCAAAAGGAGAACCATCTGCGTCTGGCCTTAAAGGGAAACGGAAAGAAAGCGCTGTACCTCATCAATTGCAAAAAGATGCTTTCCGGAAAGGAAGATCTGGCGACAATCTGCAAAAAGAGCGTGCTCTATCTGAAACGGAAAGGATTCAAGCAGTTTACGCGGCGGGTGTCTGATGTGCTGCTCGGCAGTGATTCGATCAGCTACGAGCGTTGGAGAAGAAAGTACGGAACAAAACAATCCGAGCTTGCCCGTCAGCGTGAAGAGAAGTTTGCCTATGCGCCGAAGATCAGTATTGTGATTCCGCTCTACCGCACGCCGGAACATTTCCTGCGAGAGGTGATCCGCTCGGTGGAGGAGCAGACGTATCCAAACTGGGAGCTGGTGCTTTCCGACGGCAGCGGGGAAGACTCACCGCTTGACGGATTTCTGGATGAGCTTGAGCATGCTTACACGAAAAAAACAGAGAAGCTGAAAATTGTGCGGAACAACCGTCAGCTTCGCATTGCAGAAAACACTAATGCAGCGCTTGCGGCGGCAACAGGAGATTTCATTGCTTTTGGGGATCACGATGATCTGTTTGCACCGGATGCGCTGTACGAGTGCGTGAAGCTTTTACAGGAAAAGCCGGAGACGAACCTGATCTATACGGATGAGGATAAGGTCGACGGAAAAGGAAAGAAGTATTTTCAGCCGCATTTTAAATCCGATTACAACCCGGATCTCTTATGCAGCATGAACTATTTCTGTCATCTCGTCGTCGTAAAGCGGGAGCTGCTTCATGCGGCGGGACCTTTGGACCCGGCGTACGATGGTGCGCAGGATTATGATTTTGTACTGCGCTGCACGGAGCACACGAAGCCGGAGCAGATCGCACATATCCCGAAGATTCTGTATCACTGGCGGACCCATCAGGACTCGACGGCGGAAAATCCGGAGAGCAAGCGGTATGCGTTTACGGCGGGCTGCCGGGCGGTTCAGGCGCACTATGACAGACTTGGGATCCGGGCAACTGTGCATGAAGGTGCCTATCCGGGACTCTATGAGACCGATTATGAGATTATCGGGGAACCGTTGATCTCGATTCTGATCCCGAACAAGGACCATCTGGCGGATCTGACGAAGTGCATCGACTCGATCGAGAGGCTGTCGGATTACAAAAATTATGAGTATATCATTATTGAAAATAACAGCACGGAAGCAGAGACGTTCGAGGGTTATAAAAAACTTGAGGCAGAAAATCCGAAGGTTCATGTCGTTTATTATAAGGGAGATTTCAATTATTCCGCGATCAATAATTTCGGCGCAGGGCATGCGAATGGAGATTATTTCCTGCTGCTCAACAACGATACGGAAATGATCCGAAAAGATGATCTGCGGCAGCTGCTCGGCGTCTGCCAGCGGGAGGATGTCGGCATTGTTGGTGCGCGGCTCTACTATGAGGACGATACGATCCAGCATGCAGGTGTGGTGCTCGGTTTTGGCGGAATCGCAGGCCATGCGTTTATTGGGCAGAGCAGAGGGGACAACGGTTACTTTTCCCAGATTATCTGCATGCGTGATTACAGCGCGGTGACAGCGGCCTGCATGATGGTGAAGGCTTCGGTGTACCGCGAGGTCGGCGGGCTTTCCGAACATCTGAAGGTGGCGTTCAACGATATTGATTTCTGTATGAAGGTGCGTGAAAAAGGCTATCTTGTTGTCTACAATCCGCGCGCAGAGCTGTATCATTATGAGTCAAAATCACGCGGTCTGGAAAACACACAGGAAAAAATCGAGCGGTTTAACGGGGAGGTTGCGCAGTTCCTTTCAAGATGGGGCGAGCAGGTGAAAGCGGGCGACCCGTACTACAACCCGAATCTGTCTCTGGACAAGGCGGACTTCTCGCTGAAGCTGTAAAGAGGATGATTTATGAAGAAAGTGACAGCTGCGTGGCAGCAGATCAATCGAAAAATTGACGGACTGTGGATCATAGAGGAACATCGGACGGTCTTTGGGCAGAAAGAAGAATGCGGTTTCGATGAAAAAGAAATTGAGGATACAGCAAGTGAGCAGGAAAAGAAAGGCAGACAAAAGGAAAAAGGGCATGCGAAGCCACGAAAAATGGTATCTCACAGGAAGTTTGCCCCGGCTCACCCGGCTGATCTTTTCTTTGTCCTTCTCATTGGTGCTTTTTTATTTTATCTGTCCTGGATTCTTCCATTCAATGAGGCTCCGGATGAAAAGATGCGCTATCTTGTGCCGACTTACATCTATCGCCACGGCACATTGCCTGCCGGCTGGAATGAGGAAGTGCTGAATAAAACATGGGGGATTTCTTACGCGTTTCATCCGATCCTGCCCTATATCCTCGGCGGATATCTGATGCGGCTTGTGGGGATTTTTAACAGTTCGGAGCACGCGCTTTTGATGGCGGCGCGATTTATCAATGTCCTTTTCGGCATGGGATTTTACTGGTATGTGCTGAAAATTTCAAGCAGACTGTTTCAGAATAATATTTTCCGTATTTATTTTGTGGCGCTTCTGGCACTGCTTCCGCAGCTTTTGTACCTGTTTGTCTATGTCAATACGGACGGAACGGCGGTCTTCTCGTCTGCGATGCTGATCTATGGCTGGCTTCTTGGCCTGGAGCGGAAATGGGACCGGAAAAGCTGTACACATCTGGCGGTTGGTGTGAGTATCTGTGCCATGTCGTATTTCAACGCGTACGGATTTGCACTGTTTTCCGTCGTACTGTTCGTCGGGTCGCTTATTGTACTTTATAGAAAAAAAGGTGCAAAGATCTGTACGGGCGTAATTTTAAAACGCGGCCTGTACATTACCGCTGTCGTTTTTCTGCTGTGCGGCTGGTGGTTCATCCGCTGTGCTGTTTTGTACGATGGAGATTTTCTCGGACTGTATGCTCCGGCAAAATACGGAGAGCTGTATGCACAGGAGGAATTTAAGCCGTCAGTGAAAAAGTCCATAAAGGAACAGGGAATATCAATTGAGGAGATGCTGAAGTCCGAGGACGAGGGCGGAATGGACTGGGTTCGTACGACGTACCGCAGTACAATCGGATATTTTGGATACCTGAAGTATCCGCTGGGCCTGGATATTTACGAGATCCACAAGCGGCTGGTACTGTTCGGCGGGCTTGGCTGTGTGCTGTACCTGCTTCTGACTGCGGCAAAACTGGCGTGGAATTTTGCAGTCCGCTGGACAAAAAAAGAGAAAATTCCGATATCTTTTACGATTTCCGGTATAAAATTGCACCCTGTGAACTTCTTTCTGTTGCAGATTTCGTTTGGTTGCTGTATCATAATACCGATATTGCTGTCGATTGTGTATTCTTATACAGACGATTTTCAGCCGCAGGGGCGTTATATTATGCCGCTTATTATTCCGCTTGCATATTTTACGGCGGCCGGGACAAAGCGCATGATGACACTGTTTTTCAGAAAATGGATCGGATATCTTCTGATGATCCCGCTTCTGTATGCGGCATTGCACGTATTTTTAGCAGCATTTGTCTCCGTTTATATCCCGACGTTTTGTGAATCATTTAGCTGGATGGCAGATGTACGGTTTGAATGGTTTTCAAATCAGAGACTGGTGGTATTGTTTTTGCATCTGTTTATTCCGGGATAAGGACGGGTGCAGGAAAGAGAAGAAAAACACAGAAGCATCAAAAGGAGGAGTGGAAAGTTATGATAGATTTTAACAGAGCCCCGTACGTGGGGAAGGAAATAGAGTATATGCAGCAGGCAATTTCAGGCGCAAAACTGTGCGGCGACGGTCCGTTCACCAAAAAATGTTCTGCATTTATGAAGGAGCATTTTCATTCAAAAAATGTACTGCTGACTACTTCGTGTACGCATGCACTCGAGATGGCGGCGTTTCTGTGTGATCTGCAGCCAGGAGACGAGGTTATCATGCCGGCCTACACCTTTGTGTCAACAGCGGATGCGTTTGTACTGCAGGGAGCAAAGATTGTGTTTGTCGATGTGCATCCGGAGACGATGAATATTGATGAGACGAAGATTGAGGCGGCAATCACAGAGCGGACGAAGGTGATTGTGCCGGTGCATTATGCAGGTGTGGCATGTGAGATGGACACAATCATGGATATTGCGAGACGCCATAATCTGAAAGTTGTGGAGGATGCAGCACAGGGCGTGAATGCATGGTACAAGGGAAGAGCACTTGGAACGATCGGCGATTTCGGCTGCTACAGCTTCCATGAAACAAAGAATTATACAATGGGAGAGGGCGGAGCGCTCTTATTCCAGGATGATTCTTATCTGGAGCGCGCAGAGATCTTAAGAGAAAAAGGAACAAACCGCAGCAAGTTTTTCCGCGGTCAGATCGACAAATATACCTGGGTGGATTATGGTTCTTCCTATCTTCCGAGCGATTTAAACGCTGCATATCTGTATGCGCAGCTTGAAAAGATGGATGAGATCAACGAAAAACGTCTGGAAATTTTTAACTATTATCATGAGCATCTTGCACCGCTTGAGGAAAAGGGACTGATCGAGCGTCCGTATCTGCCGGAGGGCACCGAGCACAACGGACATATGTACTACATAAAGGTGAAAGACCTTGAGACGAGAACGAACCTGATCCGTTGGATGAAAGAAGAAAAAGGTGTACTGTGTGTCTTCCATTATATTCCGCTGCACACAGCGCCGGCAGGACAGAAATTCGGAAGATTCGTCGGAGAGGATGTCTATACTACGAAAGAAAGTGAGCGTCTTATGCGTCTGCCGATGTATTACAGCCTGAGCATGGATGACGTAAAATACATCACAGACAGTCTGCTGGAGTATCAGGATTATTGATTATGGCAAATAAGGTAACTGGTTTTGTAAAAAAACTGACACCGTACAACATTCAGAAGGGAATTTGTTATCTGAAACATTTCGGACTGAAGGAATTTCTGGTGCGATTAAGCGACCGGCTGGAGCCAGAAGAGGTACCGTACGGACCATGGTTTGAAGCACATCGGGCCGGGCAGGAGCAGCTTGAGCGGCAGCGAAGGAGAAAATGGGAGCGGCCGGTAAAAATCAGCATCGCTGTACCGCTTTACCGCACACCGGAGGTGTTTCTGCGTGAGATGATCGAGTCAGTGAGGGCACAGACGTATCCATACTGGGAGCTTTGCCTTGCGGACGGCAGTCCGGAGGATGAGAAGCTAAAGCAGATTCTTTCACAGTATGCGAAGGAAGATGACCGCATTCTGGTTCGGATTCTGGAAAAAAACCGGGGGATTGCGGACAATACGAATGCTGCGCTTGAGATGGCGACCGGAGAATACATCGGGCTGCTTGATCACGATGATTTTCTGGAACCGGATGCGCTCTTTCGTATTGCATCGGCGATCGAAGACAATGCATGGCCGGATCTTCTGTATACGGACGAGGACAAATCGAACGAGGATGGAAGCGAGTATTTTCAGCCGAATTTCAAACCGGATTACAACCCGGATCTTCTGCGCAGCAACAATTATATCTGTCACTTTCTGGTCGCTGAGCGCGATTTGATTGCGCGTGCGGGCGGGTTTGACTGTGGATATGACGGTGCGCAGGATTATGATTTTATTCTGCGCTGTACCGAAAAAGCGCATAAGATTGCTCATGTTCCGAGGGTGCTGTATCACTGGCGGACACATCCAAAGTCGACTGCGGACAATCCGATCAGCAAGCAGTATGCGTATGATGCGGGAAAACGGGCGATTGAAGCACATCTTACGCGCGTGGGAGAGACTGGCTGCACGGTAGAGCGGAAAAAGGATTTCGGTTTCTACCGCGTGAAATATCCGGTACAGGGTCAGCCGTTTGTATCGATCATCATTCCGAACAAGGATGAAAAAGAGACACTTCAGAAGTGCCTTGAGTCGATCCGTGTAAAGACGACATATGAAAATTATGAGATCATCATCGTGGAAAATAACAGCAAAACAGAGGAAATTTTTGCTTACTACAAAGAAATAGATGGACGAAACGGAGTTCATGTTGTATATTGGGACAGAGAATTTAATTATTCCGCAATCAACAATTTCGGCGTGAGCAAAGCTTCCGGAGAGTATATCGTTTTTTTAAACAACGATGTGGAGATTATCAGCGAAAACTGGCTAGAGGAGCTGCTTGGACACTGCCAGAGAGAAAAGACAGGGATTGTCGGCGCAAGACTTTACTATCCGGATGATACCATTCAGCATGCCGGGATCGTGATCGGAATCGGTGGAGTAGCGGGCAGTGTATTTGTCGGACAGAAACGCGCTCATACCGGATATATGCATCGAGAAGCGCTGCAGCAGGATTTGAGTGCTGTAACGGCGGCGTGTATGATGATTAAGCGCAGCGTATTTGAAGCGGTTGGTGGTTTTGAGGAAAGACTGGCAGTTGCATTTAATGACGTTGATCTTTGTCTGAAGGTGCGGGAGCTTGGCTATCTTGTGGTATATGATCCGTACGCGGAGCTTTATCATTATGAGTCAAAGACGCGCGGGGCGGAGGATACACCGGAAAAAGTGCGCCGTTTCCAGAGAGAGATCGAATATATGCGGAGTCGGTGGACTGAGATCCTGAAAAACGGGGATCCTTATTATAACCGGAATCTTTCCCTGAAAAAATGGAATTATTCTCTGAAAGGTTGAGCGGATATGCAAATAGCAACAGTAGTGATTCCGAACCTGAACGGAAAAAAATATCTGAAGGACTGTCTGAATGCGCTTCGTGCGCAGAGCAGGCAGGATTTTTCGGTTATTTTGATTGACAACGGTTCGACGGACGGCAGTGCGGAATTTGTCAGGGAAACGTATCCGGAGGTGACCGTGAAGCGCTTTGAGGAAAACCGCGGATTTTGCGGGGCTGTCAACGAAGGAATCCGGATGACGAAAACGAAGTACGTAGTGCTTCTGAATAATGATACGATTGTCTATCCGGCATTTTTGGAAGAACTTGTAAGTGCAATGGAACACGAAACGAATTGTTTTGCGGGGAGCTCGCGCATGGTCCAGATGCAGGACTCATCAAAAATGGATAACTGCGGCGATTTTTACTGCGCGCTTGGCTGGGCATTTACACCGGCAAAGGGCAAAAGTGCCGTTTTGTATGATCGCGGCCGTGAGGTATTTTCGGCCTGTGCGGGTGCGGCAATCTATCTGCGGCGGGTGTTTGATGAAATAGGTTTGTTTGATGAAGCACATTTTGCGTATCTGGAGGATGTGGATGTCTGCTGGCGGGCCAGAATCGCCGGGTATCGGAATCTCTATGTGCCGGATGCAATTGTGCGTCATGTCGGAAGTGCGACAAGCGGTTCCGTCTACAATGAGTTCAAGGTTCGTCATTCTTCGCGCAACAGTATTTACCTGATTTACAAAAATATGCCGCTCTTACAGATTGTCCTGAATCTGCCGTTTTTGATTGTGGGATTTGCGGTGAAATTTTTGTTTTTTGTATCGAAAGGTCTGGGCGGTACGTACGCGAGAGGGCTGATTCGCGGTGTGAAGATGTGCAGCCGGGACAGGAAAGTGCGGTTTCATTGGAAAAATCTGCGAAATTACGCAAAAATACAGCTGGAGCTGTGGCTGAATCTGATCCGTAGGGTGAAAGATTTCTGACGTAGTGAGAGACTGCGAGAAGTCCGCAGCGAGAGGTGAGTCGATTGATAAAAGATAATCAGAAACATTTTAACAGGCTGCAGGTGGCACTGGATGCCTGCGTGATTATTGTATCCTATCTTATTTCATGGTATGCGATGCTGCGCAGCGTCGAGGGGAAAGAGATCGGTGTTCTGCCGCCGGAATTTTATATGATGGTACTTGTCATTCTGGTACCATTTTTTTTGCTGCTCAATTATGCGTGCGGTCTGTATACACCAAAACGGGTGCAGGGACGGCGCCTGGAAGGCAGCAATATTGTAAAGGCGAATGTGATCGGTGGGCTCGCCATGATGGCAGCCTACTTTATGCTGCGTCTGCCGGACGTGTCACGTCTGCAGATTGGATTGTTTCTGGCTCTGAACGTGGTACTGACGTTTGTGGAACGGAATATTGTACGCATGGTTCTGCGAAATATGCGCCGGATGGGATTGAATCTGAAGCATATTTTACTGGTGGGTTACAGCCGTGCGGCCGAGGAGTATATTGACCGTATCACTCAGAATCCGCAGTGGGGCTACAATGTGATGGGGATTCTTGATGACAGTATGCCGAAGGGAACCACATACAAAAATATTGAAGTGATTGGCAGAACGGATACTTTAAATGAACTTCTGGAAGACAATCATCCGGATGAGATCGCGATCACGCTTGGTCTGCCGGAGTATTACAAGCTGGAACGGATTGTGGCGATGTGCGAAAAAGAAGGGGTGCACACAAAATTTATTCCGGATTACAGCAAGATTATTCCAACGCAACCTTATACGGAGGATTTGCTTGGTCTGGCGGTCATCAATATTCGTCATGTACCGCTTTCCAATACGTTCAATATGATGATGAAGCGGGCGATGGATATTGCCGGTTCGATCATCTGTATTATTTTATTTTCACCGGTAATGCTTGTGACGGCACTGCTTGTAAAGGTAACGTCAAAGGGGCCTCTGATTTTTACGCAGGAGCGCGTGGGACTGCATAACCGGCCGTTTCGGATGTATAAATTCCGATCGATGGAGGTACAGGCGAAGAGCGAGGAAAAGAAAGGCTGGACGGTCAAAAATGATCCGCGTGTCACGCCGGTGGGACGCTTTATCCGAATGACAAGCATCGATGAACTGCCGCAGCTTTTTAATGTTTTAAAAGGAGATATGAGCCTGGTTGGTCCGAGACCGGAGCGGCCGCAGTTTGTGGAAAAATTTCGGGAAGAGATTCCGCGCTATATGGTCAAGCATCAGGTACGGCCGGGGATGACCGGATGGGCGCAGATAAATGGTTACAGGGGAAATACTTCGATTCGCAAAAGGATCGAGTACGATCTTTACTATATTGAAAACTGGACCTTTGGACTGGATATTAAAATTTTGTTTTTAACGGTGTTTAAGGGATTTGTAAATAAAAATGCGTATTAATTAAGTCAGGCGGAGAAGTGAATTGCGAAGCTTTGGCTTGTCGGACAGCCGCGATGGCGGCAGAAAGGGGAAGCGAGGATGGGAGACAACAGGGAAGAAAATCGGGGAAGAAATGTGAATCGCCAGAGTCAGAAGGGGACGGCGCGCCGGGCGCTTACGCCGGAAGAAGAGCAGGCGTACTATCAGAATCGTCAGGGCGGCTATTATCAGGGCGGCCAGGGAGGCCCGCAGGGCGGCTATTATCAGGGCGGCTATTATCAGGGCGGCCAGGGAGGCCCGCAGGGCGGCTATTATCAGGGCGGCCAGGGCGGTCCGCAGGGCTACTATGAAGATTCGGATGACGGAAAAAAGAGCCGTAAAAAGAAAAAGAAGAAAAAGCACAGAAAGCTGATTTTTGCAATTGAGATCATTGTCCTTTTGATTCTGGCAGTCGGACTGTTCGGTGCGGCACAGCTTGGACGGATGGGTCGAATCAAGCTGAAGGATATCGTTGTGAATACAGGCCTGACCAGCAAAAAAGGTTATCTGAATCTGGCTCTGTTCGGAGTAGATTCACGAGATGGTGAACTTGACGGCGGTACAAACAGCGATACAATCATGGTCTGCAGCATCAATCAGAAGAACGGCGAGATCAAGCTGGTATCTGTTTACCGTGATACGTATCTGGATGTGAATGACGGTTCTTATTCGAAAGCAAACTCCGCATACGCAGGCGGAGGACCGGAACGCGCCATCAACATGCTGAATAAAAATCTGGATCTGGATATCACGGATTTCGCGACCGTTGATTTCAGTGCCGTGATCGAGGCGGTCGATCTGCTCGGCGGAATTGACATTGAGCTGACAGATGAGGAAGTAAAATGGCTGAATGCTTACCTGATTGAGACTTCTCAGGTCACTGGTGTTTCCTATGAAAATGTGCAGGCCTCCGGAGTGCAGCATTTAAGCGGTATTCAGGCAATGGCTTTCTGCCGAATCCGTTATACGGAAGGCTGGGATTATAAACGTACCGAGCGTCAGAGACAGGTACTTGAAAAGATTTTTGAAGGAGCAAAGAGTCAGGGCATCACGACGCTTGTAAGCATGATTACGACGATGATGCCGTACATCAAGACAAGCCTGAGCAATACTGAGATTATTGCGCTGGCTGCAGATATCGGAAAATACACGATTGCAGGAACAGAAGGCTTCCCATATGATAAAGTGGCGGCTGATGTGGATGCGGGTGACTGTGTTGTGCCGGTTAATCTGGCTGCAAACGTAAAGCAGCTTCATGAGTATCTGTTTGGAGATACGGAGTATACTGTTTCGGATACGGTACAGCAGATCAGCAATCAGATTATTAACAACACAGGAATTCAGTAAACGAACTGCAAGAATTTTGGAGAAATGCAGATGAACATGCAGAAAAATACACCGGAGATCGATGTTGTCATTCCGGTTTATCGTCCGGACGAGCGGCTGCGCCGCCTGCTGCTGCTTTTAAAGCAGCAGACGGTGAGTCCAGCCCGGATTCTCCTGGTCAATACCGAGGAGGCACTGTTTGATCCGACGGTAACAGACGGTATCGATGGCGTGGAAGTAATACACATCAGAAAAAGTGAATTTGATCATGGCGGAACGCGGCATATGGCAGCTTGCAGGCTGCAGGGCGCGTTTTTGCTGTTTCTTACACAGGATGCGGTGCCGGCCGATACGCATCTGATCGAGGAGCTGTATCGAATGATTGAGACGCCGCTGCCGGAGAAATTAGCGGAAAGCCTGCGGAAGCGGGCGATGGAAGCACGATTGCACACCGATCAGACCGAAAAAGAAATACAAAAGTGTCCACATAATAAGAAGAAAAAGATGTCAGGGGACAGAACAGAAAAAAGCAGTGAGTCAGAAGAAGGCAGGAAGAACACCTTTGAAGATGCAGGCAAAATCTGCGTCACCTACGCGTGTCAGCTCCCGGCGCCGGACTGTGGAGAACTCGAGCGTTTTACGAGAAGCTTCAACTACGGAAATGAAAACCGCATTAAGACGGTTGACGATTTACAGGAACTTGGAATCAAGACATTTTTCTGCTCGGATGTCTGCGCGATGTACCGCAGAAGCAGCTATGAGCAGCTCGGCGGTTTTGTGCGCCGCGCGATTTTCAATGAGGATATGATTTTTGCGTCCAAAGTTATCCGAAATTTCGGCGCGGTCGGCTACTGCGCGCAGGCGAAGGTCATCCACTCGCACAACTACAGCGGAAGGCAGCAGTTTCACCGCAATTTTGATCTCGGTGTTTCACAGGCCGAGCATCCGGAGGTCTTTGCGACAGTACGTTCTGAGAGCGAAGGCATTAAGATGGTAAAGCAGAGTGCAGTGTATTTCTGGAAAAAAGGAAAGGGCTGCCTGATCCCGAAGCTGATCTGGCAGAGCGGCTGCAAATATCTGGGCTACCGGCTCGGAAAGAAGTATCAGAAGCTGCCGATGTGGCTGGTGAAGCGGTGCACGATGAGCCCGGGATACTGGGAGCAGGGAGAATAAATAGAACCAAAGCAGAAGGACTGCGAATATTTGTTTTATGCACAGGCGTGTGAAATCATGCTGCTGTGATGTGGATAACTTCCGGGCCGGAAGGCTATACGGTGGATAGAAGAAGGGAAAAGAGCAGAATGGAAGAAACAAAGGACAGAACAGATACGACAGAGAACGAAAAAAAGACAGTTTCACAGGAAAATGACGGGCAGAAAAACCGCAGCTCAAAAAAGAGTGAGCACTACTGTGCGATGTGCGGCCGTCCGGAAAGTACTACAGGAAAAATGGTGGAAATGCCGAATCATATGTATGTGTGCCCGGATTGTATGCAGCGGACCTTTGATATGATGCAGTCCTCGGGCTTTCCATATCAGAACATGATGAATGTGACGAACATGGAAGAACTGATGAATCTTCTGAATCAGATGGGGATTCCGGGCATCACGCTTGAGGTGACGCCGGAGCAGGTGGAGGCACCGAAAAAGGAATCCGGAAAAAAGACGGAGAAAGCGACGGAAAAAACAGAGCAGAAAGCTGCACAGACAGATGAAAAAGCGGCACCGCAGGAAGCGGAGGAGACCGTCGAAGATCCGGAGGTGATCGACGAAAAGAGCAGTACAAAGCGAAACGGATTTCGGATGCCGAACATCGGCATGATCAACCTCGGCGATATTTTTGGCATGATGCCGAATCAGCAGCGACTGAAAAAGAAAAAGCCGAAGGAAGAAGCCGAGCCGAAAAAAGAGTTTGACATTCGATCAATTCCGGCACCGCACAAGATCAAGGCGAGTCTCGATGATTATGTGATCGGGCAGGAGCACGCCAAAAAAGTGATTTCTGTGGCGGTCTACAATCACTATAAGCGGATCGCGGCAGATGACAGCGATGGAGTGGAGATCGAGAAATCCAACATGCTGATGATTGGACCGACCGGAAGCGGCAAAACGTATCTGGTCAAGACACTGGCAAAGCTGCTCGATGTGCCGCTTGCAATTGCGGATGCGACGTCCTTAACGGAGGCGGGCTACATCGGAGATGATATTGAGAGTGTGATCTCGAGACTGCTCGCGGCGGCGGACAACGATGTTGACCGGGCAGAGCAGGGAATTGTGTTTATCGATGAGATTGACAAGATCGCGAAAAAGAAAAATGCGACGCAGCGCGACGTCAGCGGAGAATCGGTTCAGCAGGGGATGCTGAAGCTCCTTGAGGGCGCGGAGGTCGAAGTACCGGTCGGAGCGACCAACAAAAACGCGATGGTGCCGATGGCAACGGTGAACACAAAAAACATTCTCTTTATCTGCGGCGGAGCATTTCCGGGGCTGGAGGATATCATCAAGGAGCGTCTGAACCGTCAGGCGTCGATTGGTTTTCTTTCTGATCTGAAGGATAAATACGATAACGATCCGGATCTGCTTGCAAAGGTGACGGTTGATGATATTCGAAGCTACGGCATGATCCCGGAGTTTATCGGAAGACTTCCGATTATTTTTACCCTGCAGGGGCTGACGAAGGAGTCTCTGGTGCGGATCTTAAAGGAGCCGAAAAATGCGATTATCCGCCAGTATCAGAAGCTGCTTGCAGTTGACGAGGTTTCGCTTACGTTTGATGACGGAGCGCTGGAAGCAATCGCAGAGCGTGCACTGGAGAAGAAGACCGGAGCGCGTGCACTGCGGGCGATCATCGAGGAGTTCATGCTGGATATCATGTATGAGATCCCGAAGGACGACAACATCGGAAGCGTGGAGATCACACGGGCCTACATCGAAAAGACCGGAGGACCGGTCATCTCGATGCGCATGGCAGGCCATCTGGCGGATCAGAATGCGGAAAAATGCGCAGAAAGTGCTTCTGAAAGCGAAAAACATCAGGCAAACAATTGACAGGTATCGACAAAAATGTTATGTTAGAGTGTAATGATAAAAATGAGGAGAGAGTGCATTCATGAATGAAGTACAGGAGCAGTTTTTAAAGACTCTGGAAAGTCTGAAAGCGTCGGCCAAGGCAAAGAAGAATACATTGGAATACGATGAGATTCTGAATGCGTTTAACGGCATTGAGCTGACGGAAGACAAAATGGACATGATCCTTGAGTACCTGGAGAAGAATCACATCGATATTCTGCAGGGAAAATCTCCCGAGGATGTACCGGATGACGACTTATTGCTTGAGTCAGAAGAAGATATTCTGCTGTCAGACAATGAGGAGATCGGACTGATCAGTGATGTGGACATCCTGGAAGGTGTCAGTACCGAGGATCCGGTAAGAATGTACCTGAAAGAGATCGGCAATGTACCGCTGCTGTCCGGTGAGGAAGAGGTTGAGCTGGCCAAAAGAGTAGAGCAGGGCGATGAAGAAGCCAAGAAGAAACTGACCGAAGCGAACCTCCGACTGGTAGTAAGTATTGCCAAGAAGTACGTAGGAAGAGGCATGCCGTTTCTGGATCTGATCCAGGAGGGCAACATGGGTCTGATGAAGGCCGTAGACAAGTTTGACTATACAAAAGGTTATAAGTTCAGTACGTATGCGACATGGTGGATCCGTCAGGCGATCACCCGCGGTATCGCTGATACAGGACGGACGATCCGTGTGCCGGTGCACATGGTCGAGACAATCAACAAGACGCTGCGTATGACGCGTACCCTGCTGCAGGAGCTCGGCCGTGAGCCGACCCCGGAGGAGGTAGCGGCACGGCTGAATGTGCCGGTCGCAAGAGTGCGCGAGGTACTGAAGATTTCCAGAGATCCGGTATCTCTGGATACGCCGATCGGTGAGGAGGACGATTCTCATCTGGGCGATTTCATCGAGGACGACACCGCACTGTCGCCGTCCGATTCCGCGGCATTTTCGATGCTGCGCGAAGAACTCAAATCTGCGCTTGAGTCTCTGACTGACCGTGAGCGCCAGGTCATCGAGCTTCGTTTCGGACTGCTCGACGGCAGGGCACGTACCCTCGAGGAGGTTGGCAAAGAGTTCAACGTCACGCGTGAGCGTATCCGCCAGATCGAGGCGAAGGCACTGCGCAAGCTGCGCCACCCGTCGAGAAGCAAGAGACTGAAGGATTTCCTGACGTGACAGGAAAGACATAGGAAAAGCTCTGGACAGATCCGGAGCTTTTTGTTACAATCAGAAACGAAGATGTGATAAAGGAGTGACGTCAGTTGGCGTCACTCCTTTTTTTAACAGAGTCAGGGAAGTTCCCACATCAGTGGGAGGATGCCTTATGGTTCTATAGGTAGCGAAGCGGATTGTAAAGATCCGCTTTGACAGCTGTGAAGGAGGTACTTATGAAAAAAGCATTGGGACTTGGGATTCTGGGATCATTTTTCTTTGCATTTACCTTTATTCTGAACCGCAGCATGAATTTATCCGGCGGTTTCTGGATGTGGAGTGCAGTACTGCGGTATGTGTATACGCTTCCGATTCTTGCATTGATTCTGTGGAAAAATCATCAGATGCGGAAAATCCTGGAAGAGATTCGCAGGCGGCCGGGTTTCTGGCTGCTGTGGAGTACCGTCGGATTTGGATTGTTTTATGCGCCGATGTCGCTGGCGTCCACCTTTGGAGAGTCCTGGCTGATCGCGGCTACCTGGCAGATCACGATCGTAGCAGGGGTGCTTCTGACTCCGCTGTTCGGAAAAAAGATTCCTCTTAAAAATCTTGCGCTGTCGTGCCTGATCCTGGCGGGCGTCTTTTTGATGCAGAGTGCACATTTCCGGGAAAACAGTACCGAAAACCTTCCGATGGTTCTGATTCCGATCCTTATCGCTGCGTTTTCGTATCCGCTTGGAAACAGAATGACGATGGCGGGCTGTCCGAAGCACCTGACATCCATGCAGCGGATTTTCGGGATGACCCTGTGCAGTATGCCGTTCTGGGCAGTGTGCGCACTCTGGGCGGGGTGGCAGGCCGGACTGCCGTCAGCGGACCAGCATCTGCAGTCGTTTCTGGTAGCGCTTTTCTCCGGGGTGATTGCAACGTGGCTCTTTTTCTATGCGACTGATCTCGTAAAGCACAATGCCAGATGGCTGGCCCTGATTGAGGCGACGCAGTCCGGAGAGGTGGTTTTTACCCTGCTTGGCGGTATTTTGCTGCTCGGAGATGCGATGCCGTCGGCGGCAGGATTTGCAGGAATTGCCCTGATTTTGATCGGGATGACGGCGAACAGCCTGGTTTCAGGAAAATAATCGCTTTCTTTCGCGATTTTCAATTGCAGTTTTGTCGCAGAAAGGGTATAATGAAAGATCGAAAGAAGTTTAGGGGGAATTTCCCCGGAATGGAGTATCATGAATTACAAAGAAGCAAGAGTATATCTGGAGCAGGTATCCAGATACGGAAGTGTACTTGGCTTGGATAATATGAGAGAGCTGCTGGGCAGGCTTGGTAATCCTCAGAACGACTTGAAATTTATCCATATTTCCGGTACAAATGGAAAGGGGTCTGTTCTGGCATATCTCTCGACCATACTGTCGGGTGCAGGATATCGGACCGGAAGGTATCTGTCCCCGACACTGTTTTCCTACAGGGAAAAAATACAGGTTGATGGTGAAAAAATTAACAAAGAATCTCTGGCGGCGCACGTGACAGCCATAGCGGAGGCCACACGGGACATGCAGGAGAAGAATGCAGGGACTCCGACAATTTTTGAGGTGGAGACAGTCCTTGCCTTTTTGTATTTTAAAGAAAAAAAATGCGATATCGTGGTGCTGGAGACCGGCATGGGCGGACTGCTCGATGCGACCAACATCATCGAAACGACTGTGCTTGAGGTGCTGGCCTCGATCAGCATGGATCACATGGAGTTTTTAGGGGACACGCTTGGAAAGATTGCGGAGCAGAAAGCAGGAATCATCAAGCCGCATACGAGCGTGGTATCTGCAAAGCAGGAACGGGAGGCCGAGGTGGTGATTAAGAAAGCCTGTCAGGAGCGGGACTGCCGTCTGCAGTTTGTCGACCCGGCACAGATCACCGATGTACAGTACGGGATTGCACGCCAGTCGTTTTCGTATAAGGACTGCAAACAGATGGAGATTTCGCTTGCGGGCAGCTATCAGATTATCAATGCGGCGCTTGCGCTGGAGGGCGTCATGGCGCTGCGGGCACTTGGCTATCAGCTGACGGATGAGCAGGTGCGAAGCGGACTGCTTGCGACGAGATGGCGCGGCCGTTTTACCGTGATTGGCGAGGATCCGATCGTGATCATGGATGGAGCGCACAATCCGGCGGCGGCGCAGACACTGCGGGATTCGCTGGAGCAGTATTTTCCGAAGCAAAAGCTGCATTTCATTTTCGGAATGTTTAAGGACAAGGATTATCATGAGGTCATAAGGCTGACAGCGCCGCTGGCATCGGATATTGTGACTGTGGAGACACCAGGCAATCCGCGTGCCCTGCCTGCAAAAGAACTGGCAGAAGCGGTGTATCCGGTGAATCCGCACGTAAGAGCGGCGGGTTCGATCACCGAGGCGGTCAATGCAGTGCTTGACGAGGCAGCAAAAGAAGACGCGGTAATTATTTTCGGTTCGCTTTCGTATCTTTGCGAGGCGGAGCGCGCAGTAAAGAACAGGGGGAAGAACTGATGGATAAAGAAAAGATAATGGAAGGCGTAAAACTGATCCTGGAGGGAATCGGCGAGGATCCGACAAGAGAGGGACTGCTGGAGACTCCGAACCGCATCGCACGGATGTACGAGGAGCTGGCCGGCGGCTACACAGACAATGCGGCAGAGCATCTGAGAAAACGGTTCCATGTGGACAATAATGACATGGTCATCGAGAAGGACATTCATTTTTATTCATTCTGCGAGCACCATATGCTTCCGTTTTACGGAACTGCGGCAATCGCATACATTCCAAACGGCGAGGTAGTCGGCCTGAGCAAGATCGCACGCACCGTGGAAGTGTTTGCAAAGCGCCTGCAGCTGCAGGAGCGCCTGACCGCGCAGATCGCGGATGTATTTATGGAAGAATTAAAGCCGCAGGGCGTGATGGTGCTCATCGAGGCTGAGCATATGTGCATGACGATGCGTGGTATCAAGAAGCCGGGTACCAAGACGGTTACGGTCGTGACCCGCGGGGTATTTGATGACAATGACAAACTGCAGAATAAGTTTTTCCGGATGCTGGAGCACCACTGATGGCAGCAATGGGAGATGGAGAAGAGAAGCAGAGCGTATCTGAACAGATAGAGACGAAAACGGAAGAAAAACAGACGTGGAAAGTTCCGGATGAAGGCAATTTCGGGAGAGTGGCGCAGAACACAGCAAAATCGTTGAAACAGGAGTCTGGAATCAATCAGATGGAGATGGCGCGCGTAGATGCGATTGTGACGCATCCGCTCTGGCGGGACAGTGTGGCGCGTATTGCGCAGCTGGAAGCGGCGCGGGAATTCTGCCGTCACGATGTGGCGCATTTTCTTGATGTGGCGCGGCTTGCGTGGATCGAAAATCTGGAGCGGGGACTTGGCGTTTCCAAAGAGGAAATTTATGCAGCGGCGCTCCTGCACGATATCGGCCGTCATCTGCAGTATGAAAAAGGCATCCCGCATGACGAGGCGAGTGTGCAGCTTGGCGGGCAGATTCTGACGAACTGCGGGTTTTCTGCGGATGCGAAAAAGAGGATTTTAGAGGCGATCGGCGGTCACCGAAATAAAGATACGAAGACGCGTGATGACCTGTGCGGACTGATTTACCGGGCTGATAAGGGATCGCGGATGTGTCTTCTGTGTCAGGCAGAAAAAGCATGCAACTGGAGCGAGGAGAAGAAGAACCGGCATATCGGGTGATAATACCTGAAGAGAATATTGCAGCGCGGAAGGAAAGCAGTGTACATTCCGCTGCTTTTGGGGCGGCAAATGTCGGGGAGACAAACGAAAGGAAATCCGGTGCTATGCCGGAGAAAGGACCAGAAGGATGAAAATCGGAAATCGTGAATTTGATACAGCACATGACTGTTATATTATGGGTATTTTAAACGTGACGCCGGACTCTTTTTCGGATGGCGGAAGATGGAATGATCTGGAAAAGGCAAAAAAGCATACGGCGGATATGATCGCGGAGGGCGCGTCGATCATCGATATCGGCGGAGAGTCCACGAGACCGGGCCATGTGCAGATCAGCAATCAGGAAGAGATTGAGCGCGTCGTGCCGATGATTGAGATGGTAAAGAAAGAGTTTGATATCCCGGTGTCGATCGACAGCTACAAGAGTGAAGTGGTAGAGGCAGCGTTAAAAGCAGGCGCAGACCTTGTAAATGATATCTGGGGCCTGAAATATGACCGTCACGTGGCAGATCTGATTGCACAGTATCAGGTGCCGTGCTGCCTGATGCACAACCGGGAAAAGGCGGAATACACGAATTTCCTTGATGAGATGTGCGAGGATTTAAGAGCGTCTGTGGCGATCGCGAAGGCAGCGGGCGTAAAGGATGAGCAGATCATTCTCGATCCGGGCGTTGGCTTCGGAAAGACGTATGAGAACAATCTGGCTGCGATCCATCATCTGGAGCGTCTGGTGGAGATGGGCTATCCGGTACTGCTGGCAACCTCAAGAAAGTCGGTCATCGGGCTGACACTGGACCTTCCGACCGAGGAGCGCGTCGAGGGAACGATGGTGACGACGGTGTTTGGTGTGCAGAAGCATGCGGCGTTCGTCCGTGTACATGACGTAAAGGAAAATATGCGGGCAATCCGTATGACGCAGGCGATTATGGCGGAGTGCAAGCCGGAGTTCTGATAGAATTGTTTATGGACAGAATGCACATCCAAAGGAATTGCGGATGTTTTGCGACTGCGAATGTCCGCTTTATTCAGTGAAAAGAGAAAGGAAAAGGAGCTTACGTGATGAACATCGGAAAATACGATGAAATCCATATTGAAAATCTCGTCTGCTTTGCAAGACACGGTGTTTACCCGGAGGAGACGGCGCTTGGCCAGAAATTTGTGGTATCGCTGACGATGTATACCAGAACGCGCCGCGCCGGAATGTCGGATGAACTGGAAGCGTCGACGAATTATGGCGAGGTGAGCCATTTTATTACGGAGTGGATGAGGGAGCATACGCGCAAGCTGATCGAGGCGGCGGCGGAAGGGCTTGCAGCGGCGATTCTGCAGCAGTATCCGCTTGTGGAAGGTGTCACACTGGAACTGAAAAAACCGTGGGCGCCGGTTGGACTTCCGCTTGATACCGTATCTGTAAAGATTACGCGGTTCTGGCATACGGCGTATATTGCTCTGGGTTCGAATATCGGGGACAGCAAGGCATATCTGGATGGTGCGGTGCTGGCGCTGGATGCGCTTCCGGGCTGTGAGGTGGAAAAGGTTTCTTCCTATTTAGTTACAAAGCCGTACGGTGGTGTGGAACAGCCGGATTTCCTGAATGCATGTCTGCGTCTGCGGACACTTCTGGAACCGCAGGAGCTGCTTGACCAGATGCACGTAATCGAGCAGGCAGCGCACAGGGAGCGGCTGATTCACTGGGGACCGCGCACACTGGATCTCGATCTTCTGCTGTACGATCAGGAGGTGTTCGAGAGTGATACGCTGATCGTGCCGCACGTGGAAATGCATCTGAGGGATTTTGTACTTCAGCCGATGGCGGAAATCGCACCAAATCTGCGCCATCCGATCCTGAAAAAGACAATGGCGCAGCTGCTTACGGAATTGGCAGCCAGATAGGCGAGCGGCTGTTTTTTCGGGAATGAAAAAACGTAGTAGACAAGCTGTCGCTAATTCAGTATAATAAAAATGATATATATTTGAACGTTTTACTTTTGAGATCGGCCGGGAGACCGGCAGATGCGCAGGAAAAAGGATGATGTCGCAGGTAATCGTGCTCAGCGCAGGAGTGTGTCTTCGGCACATTCCTTTTTACGTGCAGATGATGCGGCGGGCAGCGAGACGGCCTGTCCCGTACAGATAAGGACGGGAATGAATGAAAAACTATAAGATGACAATGCAGCAGGCACAGGAACTGGTGCAGAAGTATGAAAATGTGTTTTCAGTGGCACGTATCCTGAAAGGTGAGACAATCGTGGAGGCATCAATGGGAGCCTCGCAGAACCTTTCAATGGAGCCATGTCGGTGTTTTGATTACTGGGGGCGCGGATCAAGGTGTGAAAACTGCGTTTCTCTGAAAGCATTGAAAGAAAAAAAGAAAAAGACAAAGCTGGAATTTCGACAGAATGACGTTTATCAGGTCAGTGCGCATTATATGGAGATTGATGGGATGCCGTACGTAATGGAGCTCATCCAGTATCTCGATGAGGCGGACCTGGTGGATTTAAGCGGAAGCGAACTGCTTCTTACAAGGCTGAACGGCTTTAAGGATGAATTGTACCGCGACGTGCTTACCGGTGCGTACAACCGGCGTTATTATGAGGAGCAGCTGCGTCATCAGGTGCTTCCGGCCGGAATCGCGATGATTGATCTGGACGATTTCAAGATTTACAACGATACATGCGGTCACAGTGCAGGTGATATTGCGCTGACGACCGTCGCAGCGGTGATTCGCAGCATGATCCGCAGGACGGATCTGCTGATTCGTTACGGCGGGGATGAATTCCTGCTTGTGATACCGGGGGTCGAGGCGGAAGATTTTGAGCAGAAGCTTCGTCAGCTGCAGGACGAAGTGCATTCCAAGGAGGTTCCCGGGTATACAAAACTGCAGCTGTCCGTGAGCATTGGCGGTGTGCTTTCAGAGGAGCGCAAAATTGAAGCTGCAGTAGAGATAGCAGACAAGCTGATGTACCGCGCAAAAAACCACAAAAATACAGTGGTGACGGCAGTCAACAGTCAGGTGGTCGGGCCGAATGGCGTTTTTAATGAGGCGAGTGAAAAGGTTCGTCAGTAGATTCTGATTGTCGACGATTCAGAGCTGAACAGGGAAATTCTTTCCGAGATGCTGCACAAGGATTTTCGAATTCTGGAAGCGGCAGACGGGAGGCAGGCGCTTGAGATGCTGCAGCAGCAGGGCACCGGAATTTCACTGGTATTGCTGGATATTATCATGCCGGTCATGGATGGATTTGGCGTGCTCAGTTACATGGCGCGTGAGCACATCATAGATGATATTCCGGTTATCATGATCTCAAGCGATGATTCCGAAAAAAATATCAGGCGGGCATATGAGCTTGGCGTATCCGATTATATCAGCCGTCCGTTTGATTCCAAGGTTGTTTACCAGAGAGTGTTCAACACGATCAAGCTTTACGCAAAGCAGCGCAAGCTGATTACGCTGGTGACGGATCAGATTTATGAAAAAGAGAAAAACAGCCGTATGATGGTCAGCATTTTAAGCCAGATCGTCGAGTTTCGAAACGGAGAGAGCGGATTGCACGTACGGCATATCAATATTCTGACAGAAATGCTGTTGGATCGTCTGATGGAGAGAACCGGACAGTATCATTTAAGCTGGAATGAACAGTATTTGATTACCCTGGCCTCGTCGCTGCATGATATTGGTAAGATCGGCATCGATGGAAAGATTCTTAATAAGCCTGGACGCCTGACAGCAGAAGAATTTGAAGAGATGAAAAAGCATACGGTCATTGGGGAAGAGATTCTGCGCAGCCTTGAGCTTGTACCAGAATGAGCTGCTTGTAAAGGTGGCACGTGAGATCTGCAGGTGGCATCATGAGCGCTACGACGGAAGAGGCTATCCGGACGGACTGAAGGGCGAGGAGATTCCGATCTCAGCACAGGTCGTTTCTCTGGCAGATGTTTATGATGCACTGGTCAGCGACCGTGTTTACAAAAAAGCATATTCCCATGAAAAAGCAATTTAGATGATTTTAAATGGAGAGTGCGGTGTGTTCAATCCACTGCTTCTGGAATGTCTGCTGGATATCGAGGACAAGATCAAGATCCGCATTTCGGGCAGAGGCACTGCGCCGAAAATCAGCGAGCACGGAAAGCAGGAACAGGCTGCAATGCTTTCTGAAAATTCCCTGGAGTCATCGGGGGCAGAAGCATCAGCAGATTTATGACAGACTTGGCCCAGCTTTAGATAAGGGAGAAGCTGGTTTGCAGGAGCGTGACAGAGCCCCTGAGGCACGCGAAAGTTTGCCTTGCAAGTATGGTGAATTTTGCGGGGAACACCGGATTACAGAAAAACGGAATTTGGAAGATTGACAATGAAGAAATAAATAAAAATAAGTGATTTTCAGAAATAAACAGAATCATAAAAAGAAGGGAGTACTTATGACAGTAAGGGAAAGCTACGAAAAGATTGGATCCAATTTTGAGGAAGTCTTAAGAAGACTTGGAAGTGAAGCGCTGGTAAAGCGGTTTGCGCTGAAGTTTCTGAACGATACAAGCTTCCAGGATCTGAAGGATGCACTGGTAAAGAAGGATGGAGAGACTGCGTTCCGCGCAGCTCACACATTAAAGGGTGTCTGCCTGAATCTTGGCTTTGACCGTCTCTACGAGGTGAGCGCAGAGCTGACCGAAAAGCTCAGAGGACGCGACACAAGCGGCACGGAAGAACTCTTCAAAAAGGTAGAGGAGCAGTACGAGATCCTGACCGATGCGATACGCGGACTCGATCAGTAAGCAGAGGAAACAGGAGGGGGATGTGCCGGAGGGTGCATCCCCTTTTTACTAAAATATACGCTCGGAGTCTTTCCTGCACCTGCACAAAAAGACTCCGAGCGTACATTAAAAAGGAGGAGACATAGTATGGAGACTGTAAGACTTGGAAAAACAGGAATCGTCACGAACAAAAACGGATTCGGTGCATTGCCGGTGCAGCGCGTCAGCGATGATGAGGCCGTAAAAATCCTGCGCCGGGCGTACGAGGGCGGCATCACGTATTTCGACAGCGCACGCTACTATACGGACAGTGAGCACAAGCTTGGTCTGGCGTTTGAGGGAATGCGCGATAAAATCTATATCGCGACGAAGACCGGAGCTGTGACACCGGAGGGCTTCTGGAAGGAGCTGGAGACGTCTCTTACAAACCTGAAGACGGATTATATTGATGTGTATCAGTTCCACAATCCGGCGTTCTGTCCGAAGCCGGGCGATGAGAGCGGAATCTACGACTGTATGCTGGAGGCAAAGAAGCAGGGAAAAGTCCGCCACATCGGTATCACAAATCATCGGCTCAAGGTGGCACAGGAAGCGATTGAGTCCGGGCTTTATGAGACACTGCAGTTCCCGTTCTGCTATCTTGCGACGGACGAGGACAAAAAGCTGGTTGAAATGTGCAAAGAAGCGGATATGGGATTTATTGCGATGAAGGGACTTTCGGGCGGACTGATCACCAATTCTGCCGCTGCGTATGCATTTGAGGCACAGTACGACAACGTGCTGCCAATCTGGGGTGTGCAGCGTATGAGTGAGCTGGAAGAATTCCTCTCCTACATCGTCTGTCCGCCGGCCATGACGGATGAGATTCAGGCGCTGATCGAGAAAGACCGGAAAGAACTGATGGGAGAGTTCTGCCGTGGCTGCGGCTACTGCATGCCATGTCCGGCCGGAATCGAGATCAACAACTGTGCCCGCATGTCGCTGATGATTCGCCGTGCACCGTCGGCTGCTCAGCTGACACCGGAGATGCAGAAAAAGATGATGAAGATCGAGGACTGCCTGCACTGCGGAGCCTGCATGAAGAAGTGCCCGTATCATCTGAATACACCGGAGCTGCTGCAGAAGAACCTGAAGGATTATAAGGAGATCCTGGGCGGTAAAAAGATATGATACAGAGAATTTTTTATCAGTAATTATAAAGCAATATAATAAGTAAAAACACCAACAAAAATGCTGCGTCCCTTACTCCTGGCGCAGCATTTTTTCAAGTTCCCGGGCCGCGATACTGGCGGGCTGGGAAGGATTTTTGACGAGGCAGATTGAGCGTGAGGGCAGTTCGCAGTCGAGCCGAATCTGGTAGGCTTCCTTTTTGAGCAGCGCATCCATTGCAATCTGCTCAGGAAGAAAACCGATACCGAGATCATATTTGATCATGGAAAGAATCTGCTCAGTTGTGGCGACCTCAATATCGGGGCGCAGAGAAACACCGTGCTCAAGGAAGAAGCGCGTGTGATAATTGTGTGCGTTGGTCTGGTTGTTAAGCAGGATGAACGGATATTTTGCGGCCTGCGCAAGCGAGATCGGATCACCGGAGAGGTGCGAAAACCGTGGCCCCCCGACAAGAATCTCAGGAAGCGGTGCCAGAACCGTCTCGTGCAGTGGCCTTGCGATGCCGGTCGGTGAGGTGACGATCGCGAGATCGACCAGCCCGTTTTTGAGGGCTGAGATGGACTGCGGGGTCGTCACGCTTGAAATGTGGATCTTGATATCCGGAAATTTCTGGTGGAAGGCACGGATCTTCGGGAGCATCATCAGCTGCAGTGCCGTCTCGCTGACACCAAGGGAGATCGTGCCGCTTGTCAGACTTTTGGCATCGGCAAGTTCGGATTCGGCGGCGAGCAGCTGATGGTGCGCTGCAGCAACTCGGGTATAAAGCTTTTGTCCCTCCGGGGTCAGGGTGACGCCACGGTTGGAGCGGATGAAGAGCGTGCAGCCAAGCGAATGCTCAAGGTTTTTGATTGCACGGGAGATATTTGGCTCATTGTTCATCAGAATAGCAGCCGCACGTGTGAAGCTCTGATGCTTGGCAACAAAATAAAAGATACGGTAATAATCATAGGAAATATTCATGGGGCACCTCTGTTATAGCGCTTTGACATAATAAACGCCTGGAAATATGTTTCTGATATATCATACAGACATAGCAGGACGTATGTTAAACATTTTTGAAATATCATTTTGATATAGTAGCCATTTCAATAATACATTTTACGAATCGACGCGTTCTGAGTATAATACAAAATCGGATAGAAAGCAAGAACGGCTGAAAAGCAGAAAGGAAGAGGTGCTATGGAGAATCTGGCAAGCAGCCTGCTCGAAGAGCTGAATTGTGAGACTGTCTTTACAATTCCAGTTCTGGGCGGGATCGAGATTGCCGAATCAACCGTCATCACCTGGGTGATCATGGCTGTGCTGACACTTTTGGCATGGCTCCTGACGAGAAATCTGAAGGTCGATCACATCAGTCGGAGACAGGCGGCCGTAGAGAGCGCGGTGACGTGGTTAAACGGGTTTGTCGAAGGGATGATCGGTGAAAAAGGAAAACGATATGTGCCATATCTGGTGACGGTGCTCGTTTATATCGGTTTTTCCAATATAATCGGACTGTTTGGCCTGAAGCCGCCGACAAAAGATATGAACGTAACAGCTGCACTGGCGCTGATGAGTATTATACTGATCGAGGCGTCCGGCATACGGGAAAAAGGAGTAAAGAACTGGCTGAAGGGATTTGCGCAGCCGGTAGCAGTAATCACGCCGATCAATATACTGGAGGTATTTATCCGGCCGCTGTCGCTTTGTATGCGACTGTTCGGAAACGTGCTTGGTGCCTTCGTTATCATGGAGTTGATCAAGCAGCTGATTCCGGTAGGAGTACCGCTGGTATTTAGTTTCTATTTTGATATTTTTGACGGTCTGATTCAGGCATACGTATTTGTATTCCTGACTTCCCTGTTTATTAAGGAAGCAATTGAAGACTGAGAGTTTCTTTTGAAAACAGGCAGTGAAGCAGACAGGATGAACTTTAATGATCTTCGATGTGTCCTGCCGCCGTGGAAACAGGAGCTCGGATGACAGAGAAGAATCAGACAGGTGGATAAGAAGTCCACTCTGACAGCAACTGAAAAGGTCGGGAACATCGGCACACAGTAAGAAAAGGAGAAAAGAAAGATGAGTACATTAATCGCAATTGGAGCAGGTATCGCAGTATTGACAGGTATCGGAGCAGGTATCGGTATCGGAATCGCAACCGCAAAGGCAGCAGATGCAGTGGCAAGACAGCCGGAAGCAGACGGAAAGATCAGCAAGATCCTGCTGCTTGGATGTGCACTGGCAGAGGCAACCGCTATTTACGGTTTCGTTATCGCTCTTCTGATCATTCTGTTCCTGAAGTAATTACCTTGGCATGCAGCGAAGCGGAATGCGAATCTCCGCCTTGGCTGGGGTGCGTATCGTGGTGAAAGATTTTTAAGTGCAGGTCGTGAAAGCGGACCTGGAATATCCGCTTTACCCTACACGGGACAGGAAAAGAAATTCAGAGGAGAAAGGCAGGTGGAATCAGGTGCTCCGGTTAGACTGGAATTTATTATTCAACATTATCAACCTGATTATTTTATATGCACTGATGAAGCGTTTTCTGTTTAAGCCGGTGAACGCAATTCTGGAAAAGCGTCAGCAGGAGGCAGACGCCAGATTTGCGCAGGCCGATGCACAGGAAGCAGCAGCACAGGAAAAAGCACAGAAGTATGATTCTCTGCTTGAGGATGCGCAGAATGAAAAAGAGCGCATCGTGGCACAGGCAAGAGAGGAAGCTTCCGCAGAGTATGGCCGTATCGTAGCAGACGCGAAGGATAAGGCAGACGGAATCGTGGAAAAAGCAAAGACAGATGCGCAGGCAGAGAAAGCTGCAGTTATGCAGCAGGCTGATGCGGCGGTACGCGATATGGTCGTGACGGCGGCAGCGCGCATGGTGGCAGAGAAAAACGGCACAAGCAGTGACCGTGCACTTTACGACAAGTTTTTAAGCGAGGCAGAGTAGTATGATACAGGAAGTAGAAAAATATGCAAAAATGGTGGGAAACCTGGAGATCCCAAAGAGCGTGCTGGAGCAGGCGCTTGGCATCTTTCAGGCTGTTCCGGAAATCATGCAGGATTTCTCGAACCCGGCGAATGACCTGGCAGCCAAGCACAACGTGATCGAGAGGGTTTTCCCCACACAGATCCGCAGCTTCTTAAAGCTGCTTTGTGACGACGATGCTGTCTCGCTGTTCCCTGAAATCTGCGAGGCATACCGGAATCTCACACCGGAGAAAAAGGGTTACGTTCACGCGGTGCTGCGCTATGTGACCGCTCCGGACGATGCGCAGCGCGAGCGGATGCTGGAATTCGTCCGCAAAAAAAGCGGTGCACAGGAGATTGATTTCCAGGAAAAGGAGGATGCATCGCTTGGCGGCGGTTTCATCCTGAATATCGATGGAAAAGAGTACGACTGGTCCGACAGAGGAAGAGTCGAGCAGGTCAAAGTGCGTCTGGAGCAGACGGAAGTGCCGCAGGGACAGAGCCTGCAGGGCATTATCTCCATTTTAAAGAGTGAGATTGAGAATTTTGATCTGGAAGCAAAAGAGCAGGAGGTCGGCACGGTAAGCTACGTTGGAGACGGAATCGCCAACATAGACGGACTGGATCATGCGATGTACGGCGAGATCGTCATTTTTGACAATGGTGTGCGCGGCATGGTACAGGATATCCGAAGAGACGAGGTCTGCTGCATTCTGTTTGGCCGTGACACCGGAATCCGTGAGGGGACACGTGTGATGCGTACATGCAAACGAGCCGGTATCCCGGTGGGCGAGGGCTTCCTTGGAAGAGTCGTAGATCCGCTCGGCGGCGCGATCGACGGAAAAGAAAAGATTGTTGCCTCCGGATATCGTCCGATTGAGCAGGAGGCACCGAGCATTGTGGCACGTAAATCAGTCGGCGTACCGCTTGAGACCGGTATTCTTTCGATTGATTCCATGTTCCCGATCGGCCGCGGACAGCGTGAGCTGATCATCGGAGACCGTCAGACCGGAAAGACCTCGATCGCAGTCGACACGATCCTGAATCAGAAGGGCAAGGACGTGATTTGTATTTACGTGGCGATCGGTCAGAAGGCATCCACAATCGCGAAGCTGGTCAATACCTTAAAGAAAAACGAAGCACTGGATTATACGATTGTCGTGGCAGCTACGGCATCCGATCCGGCTCCGCTTCAGTATATCGCACCGTACTCCGGTACGGCGCTGGCAGAGTATTTCATGTATCAGGGAAAAGACGTGCTGATCGTTTACGACGATCTCTCCAAGCATGCGGTTGCGTACCGTGCGCTGTCCCTGCTGCTGGAGCGTTCTCCGGGACGTGAGGCATATCCGGGTGACGTTTTCTATCTTCATTCAAGACTGCTGGAGCGTTCCAGCCGCTTAAACGAAGAAAACGGCGGCGGTTCCATCACGGCGCTGCCGATCATTGAGACGCAGGCCGGAGACGTATCCGCTTACATTCCGACAAACGTCATTTCCATCACAGACGGACAGATTTTCCTGGAGAGCGACCTGTTCTTCTCCGGTATGCGTCCGGCAGTCAACGTCGGACTGTCTGTATCGCGTGTCGGCGGTGCAGCGCAGACGAAGGCCATGAAAAAGGCAGCAGGATGCATCCGTATCGACCTCGCACAGTACCGCGAGATGGAAGTCTTCACACAGTTCAGTTCTGATCTGGATGCGGCGACAAAAGAGCAGCTGCAGTACGGACGCTGCCTGATGGAGCTTTTGAAGCAGCCGTTATGCCATCCGCTTTCGATGGCGGAGCAGGTCATCACCTTATGTGCGGCGACCGGAAAGACGATGATGGAAGTACCGGTTGCGCAGGTAAAGGCGTACCAGGGCGAGATGCTCACCTGGTTTGCACAGGAACATCCGGAGCTTGGACGTGAGCTGGAGACGACCGGTCAGCTACCGGATGAGCTGAAAGAGCGCATCGCAGCAGCGGCGAAAGAATTTTATGCATCCTGGTCGAAGAAACAGAATGCTGCAAAATAAACGAAGAAAGAAACAGAAAGGGTGGTGATGAGATGGCGAATGCACGTGAGATTCAGGAAAGAATGAGGAGCATTCAGGATACGATGAAAATTACGAATGCCATGTACATGATTTCATCCACAAAGCTGCGCAAGGCGAAGAAGGATCTGGCGGAGACAGAGCCGTATTTCTTTACGCTGCAGGGTATGCTGGCGCGTATTATCCGTCATCTTCCAGAGGTAGAGCACCGGTTTCTTTCGGACGGAGATGAGACGCCTGGTGAAAAAAGAAAGGCGTTTCTGGTCGTGACTGCGGATAAAGGACTGGCAGGAGCCTATAATCACAACGTTCTGAAGATCGCGGAGGAAGAGCTGGAAAAATGCGATAAAAGTCATCTCCTTGTCGTAGGAGAGGTGGGACGGCAGTATTTTCATTCCAGAAAAATTCCGGTAGATGAGCATTTTCTCTATACGGCGCAGAATCCGACGATGCACCGTGCCAGAGTCATTACTGGCAAGGTGCTTGAACTCTATGAGTCCGGCAAGGTGGACGAGGTTCATATGATCTATACCTCCATGAAGAACGGACTGCAGACGGAGTCAAATGAGATCCAGCTGCTGCCGATCAAAAAGAGCATTTTCCAGACGGAAAAGATTCCGATAGATATATATCAGGAGGAATTTTTCTACCGGCCGTCGCTTGAGGCAGTACTGAACAGCGTAATTCCGAATTACATCGGCGGTTATATTTACGGTGCACTGGTCGAGTCGTACTGTAGTGAGCACAATGCCAGAATGATGGCAATGCAGGCGGCAAATGACAGTGCGCAGGCGATGATCCATGAACTTTCGGTAGAATACAACCGGGTGCGTCAGGCTGCGATCACGCAGGAGATCACCGAGGTAATTGCCGGAGCAAAGGCACAGAAACGAAAGAAACAGAAAAAACTGGAGAAACAAAAACAGGAAACATTCCAGAAGGAGTTTGAGATATGTTGAAAGGAAAGATCGTTCAGGTATCCGGACCGGTTGTCGACGTAGAATTTGAAGGCGGCAATCTGCCCTATATCAAGGACGCGCTTGAGGTGACGAGCGGCGGAAAGCGCTGTGTCATGGAAGTGGCACAGCACATCGGTGAGAATACCGTGCGCTGCATCATGCTTGCATCGAGCGACGGACTTCATAAGGATATGGAAGTAACGGCCACAGGAAGCGGCATCAAGGTGCCGGTCGGCGAGAAGACGCTGGGCAGACTGTTCAACGTGCTCGGTGAGACGATCGACGGCGGTGAAAATCTCGATCAGGAGGAGCACTGGTGCATTCACCGGGAGGCACCGAGCTTTTCCGAGCAGAGCCCGGTTGTCGAGATGCTCGAGACCGGTATCAAGGTTATTGACCTGCTTGCACCGTACGCAAAAGGCGGAAAGATCGGTCTGTTCGGCGGTGCCGGAGTAGGAAAAACAGTCCTGATTCAGGAGCTGATCCGCAACATTGCGACGGAGCATGGCGGATATTCCATTTTTACCGGTGTAGGAGAGCGGTCCAGAGAGGGAAACGACCTCTGGACTGAAATGAAGGAGTCAGGCGTGCTCGATAAGACAGCTTTGGTATTTGGACAGATGAACGAGCCGCCTGGATCCCGAATGAGAGTAGCGGAGACCGGACTTACGATGGCAGAGTATTTCCGTGACGTGGAGCACCAGAACGTGCTGCTGTTCATCGACAATATTTTCCGTTTCGTGCAGGCGGGCTCCGAGGTATCTGCGCTGCTTGGCCGTATGCCGTCCGCAGTAGGTTATCAGCCGACGCTGGCAACCGAGCTTGGTGAGCTGCAGGAGCGAATCGCGTCCACGACAAACGGATCGGTTACTTCGGTGCAGGCCGTTTACGTGCCGGCAGACGACCTGACAGACCCGGCTCCGGCTACGACGTTTGCACATCTGGATGCGACGACCGTACTTTCCAGAAAGATCGTAGAGCAGGGTATTTATCCGGCCGTTGACCCGCTGGAGTCCAGCTCCCGAATCCTGGAGGAGGACGTCGTCGGAAAAGAGCATTATGAGACCGCACGCCGCGTGCAGGAGATCCTTCAGAAGTACAAGGAGCTGCAGGATATCATTGCAATCCTCGGTATGGAAGAGCTTTCCGAGGAAGATAAAGTCACGGTATACCGTGCAAGAAAGATTCAGCGATTCTTATCCCAGCCGTTCCACGTGGCAGAGAACTTCACCGGTGTTCCGGGTAAATACGTGCCGGTAAAAGAGACTGTGCGCGGCTTTAAGATGATTATCGACGGCGAGATGGATGATTATCCGGAGGCAGCTTTCTTCAACGTCGGAACGATCGACGATGTGATTGCGAATGCGAAGAAGATGCAGGCATAAGAAAAATCGGATAAAAGAAGCCTGATGCGAAAAAATAGAGAAGCAGCAGAAAGAAAAGCCGGATAAAAGAAGCCGGGCGTAAAATTGCGCAGGCGGACGGCAGAGAAAACTGCTGCTGTGGATAAAAAGGAGGACGGAGGATGGCAGAGTTCAGTCTGAGGATCGTGGCGAGCGATAAAGTCTTTTACGGAGGTTCCTCTGAGATCGTGATCGTTCCGGCACTGGACGGAGAATATGGCTTTATGGCGCACCACGACGACATGGTTGTGGCGATGAAGCCGGGCGAACTCCGTTTCAAAAAGCCGGACGGCACGTGGGAATATGCAGTCGTGGGCGGCGGTGTCGCACAGTGTGCGAACAACCGTGTCACGATACTGGTCGATTCCGCGGAACGTCCTGAGGATATTGATGAGGTGAGAGCCCGCGAGGCGATGGAGCGCGCGCAGGAGCAGCTGCGTCAGAAGCAGTCGATCTATGAGTATCGTATGTCGAAGGCATCCCTCGCCCGTGCGGTGTCACGATTAAAAGAAAAAAAGAGAATGGATATCAATCTGTGATCTGAAGGTCCCATGTCTGTACCGAAGAGGTACATGGCATGGGATTTTTTACGCCAAATATTCGCCCTGATCGTTTTGATGATTGCGGATCACAAAATAGCAGCTTTAAAAATGGAACCGCATTGACGATTTCGCCCGAACCGTGTATGATGATACAAAAGTGTGCGGATCAGACAGAGATTTAAAATCACAGTGTGAAGTTTTGGATGTGAGCACAGCGGATATTTGCGCTGCGCTTTGCAGTTTGTGAAAAAAATACGGAACTGCTGGAGAAAGAGAGAAAAGAAATCCGCACGGGAAAAACGGAGGAAAAAACGTATGAAGCATAAGTGGAAGCGGCTCGCCGGTTATTACCGGCCATACCGGGCGCTTTTTTTCGCGGATCTGCTGTTTGCGATCCTCGGTGCGGGCGTATCGCTTGGCATTCCGCTGATTGTGCGGTATATCACGACCCATGTCATTGCCATGGCGGGAAGTGAAGCGCTGCAGATTATCGCAAAGCTGGGCGCGGTGATGCTTGCGATGGTGGCGCTTGAGTGCTACTGCAACTTTTTTATTGCGTATTACGGACATATCATGGGCGCGAAGATCGAGCATGATATGCGAAATGAGATCTTTGAGCATTATCAGAAGCTGTCATTTACGTTTTTTGACAATCAGAAAGTCGGACAGCTGCTTTCCCGGGTGACAACCGATCTGTTTGATATCAGCGAGCTTCTGCATCACGGACCGGAGGACGTTGTGATCTCCATAATTAAATTTGTGGGTTCATTTCTCATTCTGTCGCAGATCAACCTGACACTGACGCTTGTCACGTTTGCGTTTATTCCGGTGATCGGCATCTATGCATTTGTGCTCAACAAAAAGATGAAGGCGGCATTCAAGACGAACCGCGCGCGGATTGCGGACATCAACAGTCAGATTGAGGATAGCTTATCCGGTGTGCGTGCAGTCAAATCCTTTGGAAACGAAGCGATCGAGATGGAGAAGTTCCGAAGCGGAAACGAGCGCTTTGTCGAGTCGAAGCGCCGCAGCTACTGGTACATGGGCTGGTACAATTCCGGTCTGGGTGCCCTGACGACCCTCGTTTCCATCGTTGTGCTGGTCGCGGGTACGGCGCTGATCACGACAGATCGAATGGCAGTCGCGGATCTCGTGACTTTCCTTCTGTACATCAACAACTTTACTGAGCCGGTCAAAAAGCTGATCAATTTTACAGAGCAGTTCCAGAACGGCTACACGGGATATGAGCGTTTTCTGGAGATCATGGATGTGGAGCCGGATATCACAGATGCGGAGGATGCTGTTTCGGTTGATACGGTAAAAGGCGAGATTGTGTTTGATGATGTATCTTTCAAGTATGAAGCAAAGCAGGACAGCGTGTTATCACACATCAACCTGAAGGTAAATGCCGGGGAGTATGTGGCGATCGTCGGTTCGTCGGGCGGAGGAAAGACGACGCTCTGCAGCCTGATCCCGCGGTTTTATGATGTCGATGCGGGGGAAATCCTGCTGGACGGACAGGACATCCGAAAGATCAAACTGAAGGATCTGAGAAGACAGATCGGAATCGTTCAGCAGGATGTGTATCTGTTTGCGGAAAATATCATGGAAAACATCCGTTACGGCAGGCCGGATGCGACCGACGAGGAGGTCATCCGCGCAGCAAAGCTTGCAAATGCGGATACCTTTATTTCACAGCTGCCGGATGGCTATCTGACGGATATCGGCCAGCGGGGTGTCAAGCTCTCAGGCGGACAGAAGCAGCGCCTCTCGATTGCGCGTGTATTTCTGAAAAATCCGGCAATCCTGATCTTTGACGAGGCGACATCCGCGCTTGACAACGAGAGCGAAAAGATTGTGCAGGATTCGATGGAGCAGCTGGCAAAAGGTCGGACGACGTTTGTCATCGTGCATCGCCTCTCCACGATCCGCAATGCGGGCCGCATTCTGGTGCTGACGGAGAATGGAATCGAGGAAGAGGGGACGCATGAGGAGCTGCTGGCAAAAGGCGGAGCGTATGCGAAGCTGTATCATAGTAGGTAAACCCTTATGACCTATTCATTTGCGGGAGTAATTTCCGAGTTGCGAAAGTCGTCTGTTTCAATTGCGAGGAGTAATGAGCAATAGACAAGGACTTATTTGTATCATGAATGAGATAAACTGATTCAAAAATAATGTTTAGGAGATTGGTTGCAAAAAACACATTACTGGGAAAAAATAAGAAGTAAAAAATTAGAGCGTGTTTGAAAAATATTTTCTGCAAGATATGCGGGAATGTTTTTTCAAACATGCTCTGGGAAAACGAAGGAGTGACAATATTATGAGAGAATGGGAAAAGAACATCCGAAAAGTGACACCGTATGTACCGGGCGAACAGCCGAAACAGAAAAATGTGATCAAATTAAACACGAACGAGAATCCGTACCCGCCGTCTCCGAAGGTGACAGAGGCGCTTAAAAAACTGGAAACAGATCCACTGCGGAAATATCCCGATCCGGCGGCGCAGCAGCTGACTGATGCGATTGCAGATTTCTATGGCTTGAAATCGGATCAGGTATTTGTCGGCGTCGGTTCAGATGATGTGCTGGCGATGTGCTTTCTGACCTTTTTTAATTCTGAAAAACCGATTCTCTTCCCGGATATCACGTATTCCTTTTACGATGTATGGGCGGATCTGTTTCGGATTCCGTATGAGTGCCAACCATTAAATGACCGGTTTGAGATTGTAAAAGAGGATTATTATAAGGAAAACGGAGGCGTGATCTTCCCGAATCCGAACGCGCCGACCGGAGAGCTGCTGTCGCTTGCGGCGATCGAGGATATCCTGGAGCACAATCAGGATGTGGTTGTGATTGTCGATGAGGCGTACATTGATTTTGGCGGTGTATCGGCTCTTCCACTGATTGAGCGCTATGAAAATCTTCTGGTAGTTCAGACCTTTTCCAAGTCACGCTCGATGGCGGGAATGCGCATCGGCTATGCGTTTGGCAATGCGGATCTGATCCGGGCGCTTTCCGATGTGAAATACTCCTTTAATTCCTACACGATGAATGCGACCTCAATTGCACTTGGCACGGCGGCAATTCAGGACAGAGCGTATTTTGAGGAGACGAGAGCAAAGATCATCGCGACGCGGGAGCGCACAAAACAGCGGATGGCAGAGCTGGGATTTACCTTTGGTGATTCGAAGGCAAACTTCCTGTTCGTGACACATCCGTCCCTGGATGCGGAAAAACTGTTTCAGGCACTCAAGGAGGCCGGAATCTACGTCCGCTACTTCAAAAAGCCGCGGATCGATCAGTACCTGCGCATCACAATCGGAACCGATGCGGAGATGAATGCACTGCTTGCCTTCTTAGAACATGTAATATCATAAGGAGGGACCCATGGCAACCTACGAAAGTTTTGCAAGAGTCTATGACCTGTTCATGGATAACATCCCATATGAAGAATGGAGCGAATATCTCCACGAACTGCTACGAAAAGGCGGCGTAGAAGATGGACTGGTGCTGGAGCTTGGCTGCGGCACAGGGACGATGACCGAGCTTTTATCCGGGATGGGTTACGATATGATCGGAGTGGACGCAGCGCCGGATATGCTGGAGATTGCGTTGGAGAAGAAAGAAAAATCGGGTGCGGATATATTGTATTTGCAGCAGGATATGCGGGAGTTTGAACTTTACGGTACGGTGCGTGCTGTGGTGAGCGTCTGCGATTCCATGAATTATATCACGGAGGAGAAAGACCTTCTGCAGGTATTCCGGCTTGTCAATAATTATCTTGACCCAGGCGGGGTGTTCATTTTTGACCTCAATACCATTTACAAATACGAACAGCTCGGTGAGTCGGTAATCGCAGAAAACCGCGAGGAGAGCAGTTTCATCTGGGAAAACTGGTACGATGAGGAAGAGCAGATCAACGAGTACGACCTGACACTGTTTATCGAAAACAAGGAGGGGCTTTACGAAAAGTATGAGGAGACGCATTACCAGCGTGCGTACGAGCTGGACACAATCTGCGATTTGCTGAAAAGGGCCGGGCTGAAGCTGGAAGCAGTTTATGATGCGTTTACGTTTGAAGCGCCGAGGGCGGACAGTGAGCGGGTGTATTTTGTAGCCCGGGAGCAGGGAAAATGAAAAGAAATAAATATAGTCGTAGTGCAGAATAAGTACTTTATAACTGTAAATAGAAAGAAGAGTTGTTTGACATCTGCTATATTATATAGAAAGAAATGTCGTATAATATTTAACCGAGTCAAGCAAGTAGCGAAGCGGATTGAGAATATCTGCTTTGATTGAACAAGAAAAAATCCCACCCGGTAGTCTTGTTATTTAAGTAACAGACACTGGGTGGGAATTTTTTTACAGCTTCACGTTCCATTGCGCGGCGTCTCAAACGTTTCATTATAATTAAGCTCTTCGGAGTAAATATCGACGATCTCACTGTCACTCCACTCGAAGACGAGATAGCGGTAGATCACATCGTGCTTCCGCAGAAAATCCGGGGAGCTGAGCAAATCGTGGATTTCATCCGACTGGATGTCCTGCTCTTTGCAGAATGCTTCCGGATCGACCGGCTTGCCGTCGATGAAAAGCGTAGCGATCATTGTGGAAATTTCCTCATCATAGGGAATCTGATCGGCAGACATTACCATGAAATTGGACTCCGCATCGTTCCAGGCGACCTGCAGAGTATAATCGCGGTAGGCAGCCTTGAATTCTTCCGGTCCGTCGCCCGGACAGACCCCGGCGGCAGTGGCCTCACCGTCCATCACAAAAAGCGAGGCAGGAGCGAGAAGCTCCTGTTTTTTTTCACAACCTGACAAAATCAGGACTGCAAAAAGGAAAATATATAGTAATTTTTTCATAATATCAGGAATCCCTTCATTTTTTTCTACATATAAATTATCACATTCCGGAAAAAGAATCCAGAGAATATTAGGCTAAATTCCGTAAAAAATAAGCACACATTTGTGTGAGGAAAGTGAAAAAAACCTTAAATTTCACGGAAGCTGGTTGACTTTTTACCGGATTTAGATTAATCTTTCAACTGTCTTAAAAAGACTTTACGTAAATTTACATAACAGGTAAACGAAACGTGCAGATGGGGCAATATAATGGGTGAGGATGATATGTTTAGAAATAAGAAGAATTCAGAAAAATCGAAGAGAAGGAAAGCGGCAAGAGCGCAGGCAAGACAGGCGGCGGATGAGAAGCTGCAGGAGCTGAAAATAAAGGCAGAAAAGTCAGCGAGAAGCCAGGCGGTGCTTCGGTTTATGAATCGTTATTCGATTCTGTTTCACGTACTGTTAGCCTGCGGCGTGTGCTTTGTGATCGAGTGGGTATCGCGTCATTCGTTCCTCGAAGCTTGCAGCTTTGTGGTTGACCGGAATCTGGTATTTCTTTATAATTCACTGATCGTGTTTGCATCGCTGCTGCTGGTGTACACCGTGCGCAGAAGAGCGCTGCTTCGTACCATGATTTCCTCATTTTGGCTGTTCCTTGGAATTATCAACGGCTGTATTCTGGCGAAGCGTGTATCGCCGTTCAGCTTTACGGATCTGAAAATGGTCGGCGATCTGTTTACGATGCAGAGCAATTATTTTACTGCCAGTGAAGCGATTCTTGTAATCGTCAGCGTCAGTCTGGTGCTTCTGTTTTTTGTGGTGCTGTGGTTCAAAGGACCGAAGTATCAGGGGAAAGCGCACCGGGTATTCGGACTTGTGATGACAGCGGCTGTTGTGATGATGATTCCGACGGTGACAGATGCGGCAGTCAGCAACAATATCCTAACGGATTATTTTGAGAATCTGGCACAGGGGTACAAGGATTATGGATTTGTTTACAGCTTTTCGTCCAGCGTCCTGGACCGCGGAATGAGTACACCGAGTGATTATTCAGAGGAAGCGGTAGATGCAGTGCTTGCGAAGATCGGCGTGAAAGACACCGGCGCAAATCTTGCACAGGCATCGGCAGAGACAGAAGAAAATAAGGCATCTGATCAGGGACAGACAGAAGCAGGAAAAATAGGCACGGAAGCGTCAGAGACGGACGCTTCCGGCTTGTTAGTTAATGGGGAAATGCAGGCGGCGCTTGTGCCGGAGCAGGGCGTGAAGACGACGGCGGCACAGGAAGACGGCCAGCTGGAAAATCAGTCGGAGACCGAAAGTGAGACGCAGAAAGCTTCGACCGGCGTTACCGCCGACCAACCCAACATCATCTGCATTCTCCTCGAGTCCTTCATTGATCCGGAGCTGGTCAATTTTCTTGAACTCAGCGATGAGGTTGTCCCGAATTTCCATAATCTCTATCAGAATTATACGTCCGGTTATCTTGAAGTTCCGGTTGTCGGAGCAGGTACGGCGAACACAGAGTTTGAGATACTAACCGGCATGGGAATGCAGTTTTTCGGACTTGGTGAGTACCCGTATAAGACAGTGCTTAAGACGACGAACTGCGAAAGTATTGCATCTGATTTAAGCGAGATTGGATACGGCACACATGTGGTCCACAACAACGGCGGAAATTTTTACAGCAGACGAAACGCTTTTTCCATGATGGGATTTGATACGTTTACAAGCAAGGAAATGATGGATATCCGCGAATACACGCCGCTCGGCACATGGCCGAAGGATGAGATCCTGATCGGAGAGGTGGAAAAAGCGCTGGATTATACGCCGGATCAGCCGGATTTCGTTTATACGATCACGGTCGGTTCGCACGGCGATTACCCGCAGGAAAAGGTGCTCGATGATCCGACCATTCAGGTCGCCGGTGTAGAAGATGAGGGAATGCACTACGCCTGGGAGTATTACGTGAATATGGTTCACGAGACGGACAAGTTTATCGGGGATCTGATTGAAATGCTGAGTGAGCGCGATGAACCGACGATCGTTGTCATGTTCGGTGATCATCTGCCGACGATGGGACTGGAAGAGTCGGATATGAAGACCGGAAGCCTGTTCAAGACGCAGTATGCGACGTGGAACAATTTTGGTCTTGGCAAGTCGGACAAGAGCATGACCTCTTACCAGCTTATGGCGGATATGATGGACAATCTTGGCATCCATAACGGCACAATGTTCCGTTTTCAGCAGAACCGTTATAAATACGCGACAGAAGATGAGTATCAGAATGCGATGGAACTGCTGCAGTACGATATTCTCTACGGTGATCATTACGTTTATGGCGGCGGCAATCCGTATCCTGCCTCCCAGCTGATCATGGGAACGGAGGATGTGGTAGTCAGCCAGATCATGGAGACGGATCGCTATTATTATATCATTGGTGAGAATTTCACAAACTGGAGCCGTGTCTTTGTCAATGACACAAAGGTGAGCACAAAATACCTCTCTTCAAAACTGCTTCGCATTAAAAAAGAAGATATTCCATCCGGAGAGAACGAGGTTGTGGTCAATCAGATGGGATCATCGAATACACTGTTCCGCTCTTCGAATCAGGTGGTGTTGAATAAAGCGGAAGAGACGGAGAGTGAGAGCGCTGCGGCTGAGTAAAAATATTTGCCGCAGATATACTGCGAAGATGACGCATACTGATGAAGAGATCAACAGTTTTGCCAACTAAAAAGAGAAAAAATACAGCCCTGAAAGATGGGCTGTATTTTTTTTACCTTTTTCCGTAAAATTTTGCATATTCTGGTCAGGAGAAACATGGTACAATCGAAGGAGAACAGAAAGCCTGACGATGAGCAGTTGTGGTTGGAAGACTGCTTTGGAAGGTCTGCTTTATAAAAAGGGAGAAAAACAATGCTGAAGGTTTTTTTGGTAGAGGATGAGACAATTATTCGGGAAGGCCTGCGGGATATCATTCCGTGGCAGCAGTATGGATATATTATGGTTGGGGATGCAGGGGACGGGGAGCAGGCGCTTCCGATGATCCGCGAGACAAAGCCGGATGTGCTGATTACTGACATCAAGATGCCGTTTATGGACGGGCTGGCACTTTCCAGCCTTGTGAATAAAGAACTTCCGGGCACGAAGATCATCATTATCAGCGGCTACGACGATTTTGAATATGCAAGACAGGCAATCCGCATCGGAGTGGAGCAGTATCTGCTCAAACCAATCACGAAGGCGACGCTGACGGCCACTTTGAGTGAGGTGCGTGAAAAGATCGAGAATGAGCGGCAGGCGGAAGACTATCTGGAAAAATTCCGCAGCGAGGTACAGGAGTATGAACAGTTTTCCAGACGACGATTTTTTGAGCAGGTAGTGACCGGACAGCTCTCAGTCGGCGAGATATACGAAAAGGCCGGTGCGCTTGGTATTGCAATCGAGGCGCAGTGCTACAATCTGATCCTGTACAGTGTACAGGGGCGCAGTGACCTTTCCGGGTTTTCCGGGGAAAATGCAGACCCGGCGGTGGAAATCCGCGATGCGCTGACGCGCTTTTTTTCCGGAGTGCCGGAGTATCTGATGTTTCGCTGGAATCTCATGACGTATGCAGTGCTGCTCAAGGGAGAACGGGAAAAAATGGATACGCTTCTGCAGCATTGTATCGACACGATCCGTGCGCAGGCGCAGCCGTATGAGGGGCAGGTAGAATGGTATGTGGCGGTTGGGGAAAAGACGGAGCGTCTTTCCGGTCTTCCGGAGTGTTTTGAGATGCTCAGCCATACGTATTCCTGCCGTCATCTGATGCGGGAGCATGTGCTCACCAGACAGAATACGGAAGAATTTACAGGCGGGGAAGACGAGAGCCGTCTGAAGAATCTGGATATGGCAAAGATTGATCCTGCGGTTGTGCGCGGCTTTCTTCAAAATGGTACGAAGGAGGAACTGGCAGATTTTGTGCAGGAGTATGTCGGCGGTCTGTACGAGGCGGCGGCCTCCAAGATGTTCTGTCAGTATCTGATGCTGAATGTACGGTTTACGGCGATCGCCTACCTGGAGTCGCTGGGACTGAAGCAGGAATCGTTTGCAGAACAGCTGCCGGTGCTGGCACCGTCCGGCATGCAGGTAAAGCGCGAGGAGCTTGGTACGTATATCCGTACGGTGCTTGACAAAGCGCTTGAACTGCGCGACCGTCAGTCCAGCAGCCAGGGAAAGGATATGATTCGTCAGGCAGTGGAATACATCAATGCACATTATACGGATGAAAATCTTTCTTTAAAAGAAGTGGCAGGCTATACGAATGTGAGCGCCAACTATTTCAGTGCAGTATTCAGCCAGGAAATGCAGCAGACGTTTGTGGAGTATCTGACGAAGAAGCGGATGGACCGTGCAAAGGAGCTGCTGCGCCAGGGAGATAAGCGTTCTGCAGAGATTGCAGCTGAGGTTGGCTATAAGGATCCACATTATTTCAGTTTTGTCTTCCGAAAAACACAGGGCTGTACACCGCGCGATTACCGGATGGGAGGCCGGAGAGGATGAGCGAAGAAACGGTATCTGAAAACGGAAGAGAGGAAAAACGGCCAGGAAAACCGGTGACGCTGGAAAGTCGTCTGCGCCATCTGGTGTTTTTCTTTGCAGTTCCGTTATTGATTCTGATTCTGATTTTATTTCTGATTCTGTTTACGTATGTTGGTAAGTATGCAGATATTCTTCACAATGTGACAACTGCCTCAGAATTCAATCAGGATTTCAAGGAATCGATAGACCTGAAAATGTATTACTATGTGGTGGAAAGCCACTATTCAGAGGGGTTGCCAATCCAGGAGGTTGAGGATGCCCAGAAGCTTGCAAAGGGATTGCTGGATACAACAAAAGAAAAAGAGAGCTGGAAAGCAATCAGTGGTGTACTAAAGCTGTGTACAAATCTGGAGGGGAAAATCCGGCAGATCGAAGAGACGAAAAGCTATGATGACCGTCAGGCACAGCTGGAAAATAACATTTACGTCCTGACAAAGCTGATTCAGGAATATATGTATAATTATCTCTACCATGAGGCAGCACTGCTCGACCGTCTGCAGGCGCAGATGATGAAACGTCTGTATCTGGAAATTGCACTGATCGCATTTCTTGCACTGCTGCTGCTTGGCCTGAAGATACAACGTTTCCTGCGCTTTGGCCGTTCCATTACACAGCCGATCAGTGCGCTGTGCAGCCGTGTGACAGCGATCGGCGAGGGTGATCTGACACCGAAAACTCCGGTGCAGGCGCAGGAATATGAAATCCAGACCTTAAGCGACGGATTTGAACAGATGGTCAGCCGGTTAAATCAGCTGATCGAGCAGAACCGGCAGGAGCAGATCTCATTGAGGAAAGCGGAGCTGGCCCTTCTGCAGGCGCAGATCAACCCGCATTTCCTCTATAATACGCTTGATGCGATTGTCTGGCTTGTCGAGATGGAGAAAAATGAGCAGGCAGTAGAGATGGTTACGAGTCTGTCTTCCTTTTTCCGCTCTTCTTTAAGCAACGGACGTGATATCATCACGCTGCGGGAGGAAGAGCAGCATGTGCGGAGCTATCTGGAAATCCAGCAGGTGCGTTACAAGGATATTCTGTCGTACGAAATTGCGATTGATCCACAGCTTTCCTCCTGCCGCATTCCAAAGCTGACGCTGCAGCCGCTGGTGGAAAATGCGCTGTACCACGGAATCAAGCAGAAGCGCGGAATGGGACATATCACGGTGTCAGGTGTGCGGGAAGGAAATGATATCTTGTTTACGGTGGAGGACGACGGAGCCGGGATGTCTCCAGCGCGGCTTATGCAGGTGCGCGGTGCGCTTGAGGAGATGACACGCAGAGATACCGGAGGAGACGGAACGGAAAAAGCGCGCGGAGAAAAATTGGAAAAGGCAGTGAAAGAGTGTGCTCTGGAACGGACCCCGCTTGCCGGAAGACTTCCGAAGGAAGATCAGGAACGGGTTGGTTTTGGTGTGGTAACGGTACACGAGCGGCTTCAGCTTCTCTTTGGCGCGGCGTATGGACTGAAGATTGAAAGTGAAGAGGGGCGCGGTACCTGCGTCCATGTGCGGATTCCGATGGAGGGGGAGAACTCATCAGGACAGAAAAACGCAAAAACAGAAGGGCAGGATACGGATTGCGAATATCCGGTTTGATAGGGGCTGCGTCGGGACCTTTCATCTGTATGATCAGCTCTGCAGACAGACGCGAGGAATCGTATGCGGATTGATCTGGAATAGTACGGAAAAAGAAACGGGAGTTTTAAAATGAAAGAATGGAGAAAATCTGGAAAATTTGCACTTATTTCCCTAATGTGCGCAGCTGCGCTTACCGGCGGCTGCACCTCAGGCAGCACACCGGAAGAGACGGAGGACGATACAACAAATCTTACCGTGGTCGGCTTCTCGGAGGTCGGCGCGGAGTCAGACTGGCGCGTGGCAAATACCGAATCGATGAAGGCTACATTTACGGAGTCAAACGGCTACGAGCTTTTATTTGACGACGCGAAGCAGAAGCAGGAAAACCAGATCGCAGCGATAAGGAATTTTATTCTGCAGGAGGTGAATTACATCGTCGTAGACCCGGTCGTGGAGGACGGCTGGGAAGGTGTGCTGCAGGAGGCAAAGGATGCGGACATTCCGGTGATTGTCGTGGACCGTATGGTAAAGACGGACGAGGATCTGTTTACGGCGTGGGTCGGCTCGGATTTTTATGAGGAAGGACAGAAGGCGACGGTCTGGCTGGAAAACTATTTAGAGGAACAGGGAAGAGTGCATGAGCGCATTGACATTCTGCACGTGCAGGGAACCGAAGGGTCATCAGCGCAGATCGGCCGGACAAAGAGTCTGTTGGAGGCGATCGAAGTGCATGGAAGCTGGAGGCTGATTGGAAGTGTGCAGGGCGAATTTACGCAGGCGAAGACGTATGAGGTCGTGCGGGACGTGCTCGAAACAGGCAGCATCCCGGATGTGATCTACTGTGAAAATGACAATTCCATGCTCGGTGCGCTTCAGGCTCTGGATGAAAAAAACATCAGCCACGGTGTGGACGGAAGGGTGATCGTGATCTCCTTTGACGCTTCGAAGCCGGGGCTTGAGGAATGCAAAGCCGGGCGGATCAATCTGGATGTGGAGTGCAATCCGGATCACGGCCCGAGGGTGGAGGCGATCATCAGGCAGATTGAGGCGGGAGAAACGCCGGAAAAATACTGCTACGTGGAGGAAACCTGTTTTGAGCCGCAGGAGCTGACACAGGAATTTATCGACTCCCGGGGATACTGAGGACGCTGTCCTTTTCAAGAAGCTGCCAGACGGGCTGTGGTTCGTCGGCAGCTGTTTTGCTGATGGAAGCAAGCAGCGCCCTGGCTGCACTTATCCAGAGCTTTGTGCCGCCGGTGGAGAGTGTCGTGATCCGGACCGGAGCGATCTCACTGAAATAGCTGTTGCCAAAGCCGGTGACGGAGAGGTCACTGGGGATGCGGACGCCGCGGCGCTGCAGTTCCCGGATCAGAAAATAGGCTGCTTCATCGTCCTGGCAGACAACGGCGGTGCAGTCCGGAAGAATCTCATCGAGAAACGGGACAAGTGCGGCGGAATCAAACGGATCCGCCAATCCGGCTTTTTCGGCGGAGTCGTACCAGAAAACGTGGCGGTCATGCAGTGCAAGTTCATGATCCCGGAGTGCGCAGGAATAGCCGTGCCAGCGCAGAAGCCCGGCCCTGTCATCGCGGCGGAAAAGCCCGGCGATCTTTCCATGGCCGCGCCGGATCAGATAAGAGGAAATGAGGTATCCGCCCGAAAATTCGTCCGGAGCGAAGCAGGGAACTTCCGGAAGATCCGGATAGCCGTTTCCGAAAAAGATGATGGAAGTACCGGAGGCAAGGAGCCTTCGGTACAGATCGAGATTCGGATTTGGAAAGGCAGTACGGCTTCCGACGGCGAGAATCCCGCGCGGCGGCTGCTTTTGCAGGCTTTGCAGGATATCGCGTTCCCGGTCAAAGCGGTTTTCCGTGGAAAAGACCTGAGACTGCAGGCCTGCGCCGGATAGAACCGTCTGGATATCCCAGAGCATCGCGGGAAAGGTGGCATCGCCTGCAAACGGTGTCAAAATGGCAATGCTGCCGGAGGTATGGGCAGGGGAGAGCGCCTGATCGGAAAGATAAGTGCCGCTTCCCTGCCTTTTTTCAATCAGATCCTCCGAAAGCAGAATAGAGAGTGCCTGGCGCACCGTCTGACGGCTGACGTGATAACGCTCCATCAGTTCCTGCTCGGTCGGGAGCTTCTTTGTTCCGGCGTACATATTTTGATCCAGGATTTCGTGCCGCAGCTGATCTGCGACTTCTTTATATTTGATTCCCATGAGTGTTCCTTTCTGAACAAAGCGGATATTCGGTTAAATTTATTTGGCCGGAAGGGGGGAAATTTTCTTCCGGATTCTATTGTATGAAATATTCCGGTGACTTCCAAGCGGAAAAAATCTACCATAACCGGTGGAAATTAAACTTTTCTTTCGTGTTTTGGACACTTTTACAAAGGGAAAAAGGGAGAAAAAACAGGAAAAGAAACAGGCATGTGCGTAAAAAAACAAACTTCCATTTCAAAATTCCGTAGAAAAATCACCCTTTTTCCACTTGACAGCAATTATAATACAAATTTGTACGGAAATCATTAAAAATAATAATAAATTTGTATTGTGCGAATGGATGAAACTGGTAAAAGTGAATAGAGAAGCATTGACTTTTTGGAAGTTTTTAGTTAAATTATAGATACAAACAAAACACACACGGTCAACGGAAAGCGAAAGAGAACGACAGTGTGAAAACCAGAAACCAACCGCAGAAATCTGCGGACATTATAAGAAAGAGAGGAACGAAACACATGAAAAAGAAATTTGCAGTTATGGCGATCGCAGGAGCAGCACTTTGCATGGCAGCTATGCCGGTATGCGCAGAGGAAGATCTGATCACAGTCGGATATGCACAGGTAGGACATGAGTCAGACTGGCGTACCGCAAACACACAGAACTATCAGGACGTATTCTCAGAGGAAGCTGGATACAGCCTGGATCTGGTTGACTGCGACAACGATAACGCTGCACAGCTTGAGGCAGTTCGTACTTTCATCAACAAAGAGATGGATTACATCATCATCGCTCCGATTCAGTCCGCAGGATGGGATACCGTTCTTCAGGAAGCACAGGATGCAGGCATTCCGGTAATCATCGCTGACCGTGAGATCGAGGCTGACGCTTCTCTGTACGATGCATGGGTAGGAACCAACACAAAGAATGAGGGTATCACAGCAGGAAACTGGCTGGCTGAGTACCTTGGCGATAAGGATGCAAATATTCTCGTAATTGAGGGCTCTGTAGGAGCATCCGCAACAATCGGACGTACCGATGGATTCAACGAAGTAGCAGCAGATCATGAGAACTGGAAGGTTCTTGATTCTCAGTCCGGTGACTTCACACAGGCTGGCGGCCAGGAAGTTATGGAGTCCTTCATCAAATCCTACGAGGGACAGTTCAATGTAGTTATCTGCCAGAACGATAACGAAGCATACGGCGCAATGGACGCTATGGATGCAGCAGGAATCACCTATGGTGTAGACGGCGACGTAACTCTGATCTCCTTCGACGCAACACACGACGGACTTCAGTACACACTGGATGGAAAGATCAACTGTGACGTAGAGTGCAACCCGATTCAGGCTGAGACCGTTAAGGGCGTAATCGAGAAGATGCAGGCAGGCGAGGAATATGAGGCAACCACTCTGGTTGAGGATCAGGCTTTCGTAGCACCGGGCATCACAAGTGAATATGCAACAACCATGACAGACGAAGTTCTGGCAGGACGTGCTTATTAATCTCATAAGAAAATAATCCCGCGAAAGCGGATCTGGAGTATCTGCTTTTGATCGAAAGAAGTGTATGTGGCCGGCGAAAAAACTTCAATGGCGCTGATATCTGATGATTAGAGCAGGCAGGGAGGGAGAAAGTCCCAGAGCGGATTTTCTCCCTCCTTTCCATGAGGAGAGAAAAAATGCTGCCCGTAACTGGAAGGGAGGAATCGCGTTGGAAGCAGGAACAGTTTTGAAAATGCAGGGAATCTGCATGACATTCCCGGGCGTAAAAGCGCTGGAAAACGTGGATTTTACACTGAAAAAAGGTGAGATCCGAGCGCTGATGGGAGAGAATGGTGCTGGAAAATCCACACTGATTAAATGTCTGACCGGCGTAAATAAATTTGAGGCCGGAGAGATTCACCTTGAAGGGTTCGATCATCCGATCGTAAATAAGGATACCATGGATGCCCAGAAAAAGGGTATTTCTACTGTATATCAGGAAGTCAACCTCTGCCCGAATCTTTCGGTCGCAGAGAATCTTTACATAGGCCGTGAGCCGCTGACAAAGCTCGGCACGGTCAACCGCAAGGTCATGAACCGTCAGGCTGCCGCTTTGATGAAGCAGCTGGAGCTTGACATTGATGTTACAAGAAACCTCGAAGAGTATTCACTGGCGCTGCAGCAGATGATTGCAATCGCCCGTGCTGTAGATATGGACTGTAAAGTCCTCATTCTGGATGAGCCGACTTCCTCACTGGATGACCGTGAGGTAGAAAAGCTTTTTACGATGATGCGAAGCTTAAAGGAAAAAGGTGTCGGCATCATCTTTGTTACGCATTTCCTGGAGCAGGTATATGCGGTCTGCGACGGCATCACGGTGCTTCGAAACGGACAGCTCGTCGGAGAATATGAGATCGCAGATCTGCCGAGAGTCAAGCTGGTCGCAGCGATGATGGGAAAAGATTTCGACGATCTGGCCTCCATCAAGCCGGAGACGAGCGGAGACAAGCGAAAGGAGCCGATGGTCATTGAGGCGAGAGGCTTAAGCCACGCCGGTACGATCAAGCCGTTCGACCTTGATATCCATAAGGGAGAGGTCATCGGACTGACCGGACTTCTCGGAAGCGGCCGAAGCGAGTTGGCACGTGCGATTTACGGCGCGGACCGTGCTCAGACCGGTACATTGAAGGTAAAAGGAAAAGAAGTAAAGATCAAAAACCCGATCGACGCGATGCATCTTGGCATGGGACTTCTTCCGGATGACCGTAAGGCGGAGGGTATCATCGGCGACTTGTCAGTGCGTGAGAATATCATTCTTGCAATTCAGGCAAAGCAGGGAATCATGAAAAAGATTCCGATGGCAAAGCAGTGTGAGATCGCAGACAAATACATTGATCTTCTGCAGATCAAATGTGCGAGCCGTGAGACGCTGATCAAACAGCTTTCCGGCGGAAACCAGCAGAAGGTAATTCTGGCGAGATGGCTGGCGACGAATCCGGATTTCCTGATTCTCGACGAGCCGACGCGAGGTATTGATATCGGTACGAAGACCGAGATTCAGAAGCTGGTGCTGCAGCTGGCGGACGAGGGAAAGAGCCTGATTTTCATTTCCTCTGAGATTGAGGAGATGCTCCGTACATGCAACCGGATGGCGGTTCTGCGCGACGGCCAGAAGGTCGGCGAGATCGATGAGCGCGATATGAACCAGATGAACGTAATGAAAGCGATCGCGGGAGGTGACAAGTGATGAGCAGTATCAAAAAACTGACGCAGAAGCGTCTTTTCCTTCCAATTTTCAGTATGATCCTTGTCATGCTGCTCAATGTAGTCTATGATACGGCAACGGGCGGGGCACCGCTTAGTTTCTTTATGATCTCGATCAAAAACGGCGTGCTTTACGGACGACTGATTGATATTCTGAACCGCGGCAGTGAGATCGCAATTCTTGCAATCGGTATGACACTCGTTGTATCGGCTTCCGGCGGTACCGATATTTCGGTTGGTTCCGTCATGAGTCTTTACGCCGGTGTCTGCTGTCTGATTTTGGCAGGCTATGGAAATGTGAACGTACAGCAGTATGCTCATCCGCTTCTGGTCGGCATCGGAGTTGGTCTTCTTGTGACTTTAATCTGCGGTATTTTCAATGGATTTCTTGTCGCGTATATGAATATTCAGCCGATGGTCGCGACGCTGATTTTGTGGTCGGCGGGCCGTGCGATCGGACTGCTGCTCTGCAACAGCCAGATCGTATACGTGCGTGTACCGTCCTTCCAGAAGCTCGGTGCTTACTGCGGTATCATTCCGACTCCGATTATCGTGGCGGCGGTCTGCGTGGCAATCGCAGCACTGGTGCTCCGGTTTACAGCACTTGGCACATATATCCAGAGTGTCGGTATCAATAAGCGGGCATCCCGCATTGCTGGTTTCAATTCGGCAAAGATCATCCTGATGTGCTATGCAATCTGCGGTCTGTGTGCAGGCCTTGCAGGCATGGTGGCAACCTCCAGAATCTATTCGGCCGATACGAACAACATCGGACTGAACATGGAACTGGATGCAATCCTTTCCGTAGCACTTGGCGGAAACAGCCTCGGCGGCGGTAAATTCTCGCTGGCAGGTTCCATCATCGGTGCCTACACGATTCAGGCAATCACGACAACGCTTTACGCACTGGGCGTTTCTTCCGCACAGGCACCGGTATTTAAGGCAGTCGTAGTCATCATCATCGTTGTCATTCAGGCAGAGCCTGCAAAGGCATTCTTTAAGAAACTGACAAAGAAATCCGGAAAGGAGGCGGCACGGGCATGAAAAAGAAAAAAATCAACAGCAACAACCTGCTGCTTCTGATTACAATCATTCTGTTTTTTGTCATGTACGCAGCCGGATGCGCGGTATATGCCGATAAAGGATTTACCCGTCTGCAGACCTTTTTAAATATTCTGATCAACAATGCCGGACTGATCTGTGTGACAGCAGGTATGACGTGTGTCATGCTGACCGGCGGTATCGATATCTCCGTTGGCTCACTGATCGCGATGGACTGTATGATCCTCGCGGTCGGTATTGAGCAGTGGGGCTGGTCCAGCCCGGTGCTGATGCTGTTTATTCTTGCAATCGGTATTGTCTTTGGTATCGTGCAGGGCTTCTGCATTGCCTACCTCGATATCCAGCCGTTCATTGTGACGATGGCGGGTATGTTCTTTGCAAGAGGTATGACGGCAGTGATCTGCAAGGAGCAGGTAAGTATCGTTTCGGATAAGATTTTTACGACGCTGTCGAGCTTCAAGATTTCCCTTCCGTTCGGCGGTTACACGAACAAAAAAGGAATCATGCAGTATCCGTATCTTCGTGTGACGGTTGTGGTAGCACTCCTTGTAGTGCTTGTGATTTATCTGATGCTGAAATATACGAGATTCGGCCGCAGCCTCTACGCAGTAGGCGGCAACCAGCAGTCTGCGACACTGATGGGACTCGATGTCAAGAAGACAAAAATGAAGGCTTACATTCTTTCCAGCTTCCTGACTTCGATCGGAGGTATCTGCTACTGTTTAAATACGATGGCAGGCACGACGACACAGGCAACCGGACTTGAGATGGATGCGATTTCTTCCGCAGTTATCGGCGGTACGCTGCTGACAGGAGGTGTTGGAAACGTGATCGGATCACTGTTTGGTGTGCTGATTAACGGTACGATTTCGACGCTTGTAAAGACGAACGGAAAACTGATCAGTTCGTGGTCAAATATTGTGACGGCGATTCTGCTTTGCTTCTTTATCGTGCTGCAGAGTGTATTTGCACTGGTGAAGGAGAGAAAGAAGTAAAAGACCACGCTTTTTGGCGGGCAGAGTTTCAGGCATCCTGAAAACAAAAAAGAGAAAATATTGACAAATTAGCATCCATGCTGTTATCATATCAGATGGACAAGGGCGTTCTTTCGTATTTATAAGGGGATAGAACGCCCTTTTTGTAATCGCGAGAATTTATCGGATCAGCCGAAAAGAAATGGAGAGGTGGAATCATGAGCAAATATACAAAAGAAGATATCTGTCGCATGATCGAGGAAGAGGATGTCGAGTTTATCCGGCTTCAGTTTACGGACATGTTTGGCACATTAAAAAATGTAGCTGTCACAACGAGCCAGCTGGATCGTGTGCTGAATAATGAGATCATGTTCGACGGTGCGTCCATCGCCGGATTTGCGAAGGTGGAGCAGTCGGATCTGTTTCTGCATCCGGATATTGATACATTTACGATTTTTCCGTGGAGACCGCAGCAGGGAAAGGTAGCGCGGTTCCTCTGTGATATTTATTATTCAGATGGGACTCCGTTTAAAGGGGATCCGAGGTATATGCTGAAGCGTGTGCTCGCCGACGCAAAAGAGCTGGGATACCGGTTTGATGTCGGTCCGGAGTGCGAATTTTTCCTGTTCCACACGGATGATGAGGGCAATCCGACGACGATCACACATGAAAAGGCTGGCTATTTTGATGTCGGGCCGCTGGATTTAGGCGAAAATGCGCGCCGTGATATGATTCTGACTCTGGAGGAAATGGGATTTGTTGTGGAGGCATCACACCATGAGGATGCACCGGCACAGCATGAGATTGATTTTCATTATGATGAGGCGCTGAATATGGCGGATGCGATCGTGACCTTTAAGATGGCAGTCAAGACGATTGCGAAGCGCCATGGGCTGTACGCGTCGTTTATGCCAAAGCCGAAGACCGGTGTCAATGGAAACGGCATGCACATTAATATGTCGCTCTCAAAAGACGACGTAAATGTTTTCTATGACGCGCTTGATCCGGCACACATCAGTCAGGAGGGCTACTGGTTTATCGGCGGAATTATGAGTCATATTCGCGCAATCACTGCAATCACAAACCCGCTTGTTAATTCCTACAAGCGTCTGGTTCCGGGCTACGAAGCGCCGGTGTATATCGCATGGTCGCTGAAAAATCGCAGTCCGCTGATCCGGATTCCGGCACAGGCAGGTACAGAGCAGGGCAGGGTGACACAGCGCGTGGAGCTTCGCAGCCCGGATTCTGCGGCAAATCCATATCTCGCACTTGCGGTATGCCTTGCGGCAGGACTGGATGGCATCCGAAATCATATCGAGCCTCCGGCAAGTGTGGATGCCAATATCTTTGGGATGAGCGAAGAAGAGCGAAATGCGCAGCACATTGAATGTCTTCCGGAAAATCTGATGGAGGCGATTGCGGCGCTTGAGAAAGATCAGCTGATCTGCGACGTGCTTGGAACGCACATCTGCAAGCGCTATATAGAGGCAAAGAAGGCAGAGTGGAAGGAGTACTGTGCTGCGGTAAGCAATTGGGAGATTGACCGCTATCTGGTTAATATCTGAACCCTGTTTTATGGAAGCCGAAGTGTGCAGTTAGCGCTTCGGTCAGGAAACAGGATTTGGAATATCCGCTTGACGTACTTTCGTTACTGCATTTGGCAGGGCGGAAGTCTGTGAGAAAAGTTACACAGGAAAACGGAGGATACAGATGGCAGGTGTAATAGTAGTATTTCCCAAAAGCGACGACGCAAAAAGCATTCGAAATCTGCTGATGCGAAACGGTTATGATGTCGCTGCCGTGTGTACGAGCGGCGCGCAGGCCTTAAGTGCGGCAGACCGGATCGGAAGCGGCGTGGTGGTGTGCGGTTATAAATATCCGGACATGCTGTACGAAGAGCTGTACGAAAATGTGACACCATCCTTTGCAATGCTGCTGCTTGCATCAAGCCGTGCGATCGGCGAAGGCGTTGCGGAAGGGGTAGTCAGCGTGGCAATGCCGCTTCGGGTGCAGGAATTGTTAAGTACGCTTGACATGGTGATGCACCAGCTGGATCGGCGGCGCAAAAAACGCAGGATGATGCCGCCGGAAAGAAGCGAAAAAGAGAAAAAGACGATCCAGGAGGCAAAAGCGCTTCTGATGGACCGAAATCATATGTCGGAGGAGGAAGCACACCGCTACCTGCAGAAGACGAGTATGGACAGCGGAACGAATCTGGTGGAAACGGCAGAGATGCTGCTTGCGCTGATGGATCGGTAAAGGGAAGGATCATAAGGGATTCTCCAACTGACATGGGTTGTTCTTATAATTAATATTAAGTGTGTATGATAGAAAGGTTTTCCGGTTATGAAATTTACGAAGATGCATGGAATTGGAAACGATTACGTCTATGTAAACTGCTTTATGGAGCAGGTTGCAAACCCGTCTGAGGTCGCAAAAAAGGTGAGCGACCGCCATTTTGGAATCGGTTCGGATGGACTGATTCTGATTAAGCCGTCCGATGTGGCTGATTTTGAGATGGATATGTACAATGCGGACGGTTCACAGGGAGCCATGTGCGGAAACGGAATCCGTTGCGTGGCGAAGTATGTGTATGATTATGGTCTGACCGATAAAACGCAGATCCGCGTAGCGACAAAGAGCGGAATCAAGGTACTCGATCTGAATGTAAAGGATGGAAAAGTGCAGGAGGTGTGCGTCGATATGGGCGCGCCGATCTTAAAGCCGGAGGAGATTCCGGTCGATGTGCAGGCGGCAGGAGCAGCCGGAGAAGAGCGGCTTGTAAACTGGCCGATTCAGGTAAATGGAGCGCCGTATCATATGACGTGTGTCTCCATGGGAAATCCGCACTGCATCGTGCCGGTGGAGGATCCGGGCAAGCTCATCATTGAGGAGATCGGGCCAAAATTTGAGAACCATCCGGCCTTTCCGGACCGTGTGAATACGGAGTTTATCCGCGTCCTGGACCGGAAAACGGTGGAGATGCGTGTCTGGGAGCGCGGCTCCGGAGAGACGCTTGCGTGTGGCACGGGTGCCTGTGCAGTGGCAGTTGCCTGCATTTTAAACGGCTGGACCGAGGATGAGGTGACGGTAAAGCTGCTTGGCGGGCCGCTTAAGATTCGGTGGGATCGCGAAAAAAATACGGTGTTTATGACAGGACCGGCGACAGTGGTGTTTGACGGAGAAATCACGCTGTAATGAAGTGTGTGAACTGCCGGCAGGTTCCAATTTACTGTTTATTGCTGCTTATAAGTTTGCAGGAAGCCTGACTGGGCGCAAAGAAGAGATTCGCAATTCGCTTCGCTGCTCGGTTAAGACGGTGATAAAGGAGGAATTCACATGTTCAAAATCAATGAAAATTATCTGAAACTTCCGGGAAGCTATTTATTTTCAAATATTGCAAAGAAGGTGGCCGCGTTCCAGGAGGCAAATCCATCGAAATCCATTATCCGCCTTGGAATCGGCGATGTGACACAGCCGCTTGCTCCGGCGATTATTGATGCGCTGCACAGTGCGGTTGACGAGATGGCAGATGCAGCGACATTTCATGGTTATGCGCCGGATCTCGGCTATGAATTTTTGAGAAACGCGATTGCGAAAAATGATTTCACAGACCATGGATGTGAGGTTTATCCGGATGAAATTTTCGTCTCGGACGGAGCAAAGTGCGATTCCGGAAATATTCAGGAAATCTTCAGCCTTGATAATAAAGTGGCAGTGTGTGACCCGGTCTATCCGGTTTATGTGGATTCGAACGTGATGGCTGGACGTACGGGCAGCTACGATCCGCTGACCGAGCGCTGGAGCGATGTGATCTATATGCCGTGTACGGAAGCGAATCAGTTTGCACCGGATTTCCCGAAGGAGACGCCGGATCTGATCTATCTTTGCTTCCCGAATAACCCGACCGGTGCGACTATCACGAAGGCGCAGCTGCAGGATTGGGTAGACTATGCGAATAAGATCGGAGCGGTCATTCTTTTTGATGCCGCATACGAGGCGTATATTTCCGAGGAAGATGTGCCGCATTCGATTTATGAGTGCGAGGGCGCTCGAACCTGCGCGATTGAGCTGCGCTCCTTCTCAAAAAATGCGGGCTTTACCGGTACGCGCCTTGGCTACACGGTCATTCCGAAGGATCTGAAATCGGATGGTATCATGCTGCATTCCCTCTGGGCGAGACGCCACGGCACAAAGTACAACGGAGCTCCGTACATCGTGCAGAAGGCCGGTGAGGCAGTTTATTCTGAAGAAGGAAAGAAACAGGTCACGGAGCAGGTTGCTTACTATATGCGCAATGCGAAAACGATTAAGGCAGGTCTTCAGGACGCCGGATTTACCGTTTACGGCGGTGTAAACTCGCCGTATGTATGGCTGAAGACGCCGGATAAAATGAGCTCCTGGGAGTTCTTTGATTATCTTCTGGAGAAAGCAAATGTGGTCGGAACACCGGGCTCGGGATTCGGACCGAGCGGAGAGGGATATTTCCGTCTGACCGGATTTGGAACGTATGAGAATACAGTGGCTGCGCTGGAGCGGATTAAAGCGCTGTAAATGAAAAAAAGAGGGGGCTGCGGACGAGGAGCTGCACTTGTAGATTATTTGTATCATTTATGTAATTAGCCGGTTGACAGCGTTTCCCTCAAAACGTAAAATAAGCAGGAAATAAAAGCAAGTCACAGGCGAATTATTTTCGGCGCAGTCAAAGCAGATAGTAGAACTTTGCTTTGCTGCCTGGTTAAGTTTGGCGAAGATATCACTTGTGGATGGAAACAACAAAGGAGTGTGTGTAGATGAAAATTGGTATTTTAGGATATGGAAACCTCGGAAGAGGCGTAGAATGCGCAATCAAGCAGAATCCGGACATGGAACTCGTGGCGGTATTTACAAGACGTGCGCCGGAGAACGTATCGATCCTGACGAAGACGGCTGTGGTTTGCTCTGTAGCTGATGTGGAGCAGTGGAAGGACAAGATCGATGTGATGATTCTCTGCGGCGGAAGTGCGACCGATCTGCCTGAGCAGACACCGAAGTACGCAAAGCTGTTCAACGTAGTAGACAGCTTCGACACGCATGCCAGAATTTCGGAGCATTTTGAGAATGTGGATGCGTCGGCAAAGGAGAGCGGACACGTCGGAATCATTTCCGTTGGCTGGGATCCGGGCCTGTTTTCCTTAAACCGTATGTATGCGAACGCCATCCTGCCGGACGGCCATGACTATACCTTCTGGGGTAAAGGCGTCAGCCAGGGCCATTCCGACGCAATCCGCCGGATTGAGGGCGTAAAAGACGGTAAGCAGTACACGATTCCGGTAGAGGCAGCACTTGAAGCAGTGAGAAACGGAGAAAATCCGGAGCTGACTGCAAGACAGAAACATACAAGAGAGTGCTTTGTCGTACTTGAAGAGGGTGCAGATGCTGCAAAAGTAGAAGAGGAGATCAAGACGATGCCGAACTACTTTGCAGATTATGACACGACCGTACATTTCATCAGTGAAGAAGAGCTGAAACGCGATCACAGCGGAATCCCGCACGGCGGATTTGTAATCCGTACAGGTAAAACAGGCTGGGAGCAGGAGAACAACCACGTCATCGAGTACAGCCTGAAGCTGGATTCCAACCCGGAATTTACCTCAAGCGTCATCGTAGCCTACGCAAGAGCAGCATACCGCCTGTACAAAGAAGGCCAGAACGGCTGCAAGACCGTGTTCGACATCGCACCGGCCTACTTAAGTGCAAAAGATGGGGCAGAGCTGAGAAAGACACTTCTGTAACAGCGGTTGTCGAGAATACACAGACAGAAAAGCAGAAGTACAATAAAAAAAGAGCAGACCGGAGAGAAAGCATTCCGTGTCTGCTCTTAATTATTGTATCCGTCCGGCGGACGAGTTAACGCATGCCCGCAACAAAGCGGTCTTCTGTTTCAGGCTGTCCTGCTAACAGCTTACGCAGTCCTACAGCAGCTGAATCCCATGTGCCGTCGCTTCCTCCACAATCTCCTGCGGCCACAGCGAGCACTGTACCTCTCCGATATGCGCCTTGCGCAGATAGAACATACAGATACGGGACTGTCCGATACCGCCGCCGATCGTATACGGCAGTTCACGCTCAAGAATCGCTTTCTGGAACGGAAGCTCGGCACGCTCCTCGCAGCCTGCCGCTTTAAGCTGACGCATCAGAGAATTTTCATCGACACGGATACCCATGGAAGAGAGCTCCAGAGCGATATCAAGCACTGGATAATAAACGAGAATATCCGCATTCAGTTTCCAGTCATCGTAGTCCGGTGCACGTCCGTCGTGCGGCTCGCCGGAAGCAAGCTTATCGCCGATCTGCATCAGGCAGACTGCGCCTTTTTCCTTTGTGATCTGATATTCACGGTCTTTGTGGGAGAGCTCCGGATAGAGATCCTCAAGCTCCTGCGTGGTGATGAAGAAAATATCCTTCGGCAGAATCTCCTCTATGTAGTCGTACTGAATCGACATGTAAGTCTCTGTCTTGCGCAGAGCCTTGTAAACAGAGCGTACGACCTTCTTGAGCGTATCAAGGTTGCGCTCATTTTTCTGAATTACCTTTTCCCAGTCCCATTGATCGACGTAGATCGAATGGATGTTGTCAGTCACCTCATCGCGGCGGATGGCATTCATATCCGTGTAAAGACCTTCTCCGTGCGCGAAACCGTATTCCTTGAGGGCGTAACGTTTCCATTTTGCAAGTGACTGCACGATCTCGGCCTCGGAGCCTTCCTGTTCCTTGATGTCAAATTTGACCGGGCGCTCCACACCGTTTAAGTTGTCATTCATACCAGATGCAGGATCGACAAACAGCGGAGAGGATACGCGGAGCAGATTGAGCTGCTTTGCGAGTACACTCTGAAAGAAATCCTTGACCGTCTTGATTGCGATCTGCGTATCATAAAGAGAGAGCGGAGTCATATAGTTCTCCGGAATGATCAGATGTTCCATTTTTTTCTTTCCTCCGATTTCTGACTGCCGCCTGGCAGCCCTTCCTGTCAAAAAACCTCTTCTATTATAGCAGATGAAAACAAAGATACAACCCAAAATTTCGAAAAAAATTTTAGCCGGATTTTGAAAAAAACCTTGCACATCAAAAAAAACTGTGCTAGAATTGCCCCATCGTGAAAAGCAATGAAGGAGACTCTGTTTCTGGAACTTGACAGGAATTCGGCATCACCGACTGAGAGTGCCGATGGAGGGAAGGAGACAATAGGGAACACTCCGGAGCCGATCATCTGAATGCGGATCAGAAAAATCAAACATGATTCAGTAGGATGGTACGCCGCACACGTTACGTGCACAAAGAGGGGTAGACGAGGATGTCTGCAATGCGGGTGGTACCGCGGGTATTGTGATTATCCGTCCCGGAATATCATTATATGTGATGTTCCGGGACTTTTTTGTTGCATAAAGCGCCAGAAAAGTCCCGGAAACGGAAGGAGACCATTATGGAATTTTTAAAAGGACTGACACCAAAGGAAACACTGGAACTGGACGAGCTGCAGGATGCATCCCGGATCGGGACGACGGTAAAGGTAAACGGAGCCGTACACACGATTCGTGACATGGGAGATATCTCATTTGTCGTACTTCGCAAGCGCGGTGGGCTGCTGCAGTGCGTCTTCGAGGACGGATTTACGGCGTTTGACGTAAAAGACGTGCACGAGGAGGAAGCACTGGAAGTGACCGGCGTACTGGAGAGCGACGAGCGTGCGCCGCACGGCATCGAAATCCGGGTAAAAGAGGTAAAGGTACTTTCAACGCCGTACGATGTACCTCCGCTTCCGGTCGGCAAGTGGAAGCTTGGAACCTCCCTTGAGGCAAAGCTGAACTACCGCAGCGTTTCCCTGCGCAATATACGCGAGCGTGCAAAGTTCCGCATTCAGGAAGGAATCGTGAGAGGCTTCCGCGATTTCCTTTACAGCCAGCAGTTCACCGAGATTCATACCCCGAAGATCGGAAGCAAGGGAGCAGAGGGCGGTTCCAACGTCTTCAAGCTGGAATACTTCCATCGCCCGGCAGTGCTGGCACAGAGCCCGCAGTTTTACAAGCAGATGATGGTCGGCGTGTTTGACCGCGTATTTGAGACCGCGCCGGTGTTCCGTGCGGAGAAGCACAACACAAAGCGTCACTTAAACGAGTATACGAGCCTTGATTTTGAGATGGGTTATATCGACGGCTTTGAGGATATCATGAAAATGGAGACTGGTTTCCTGCAGTATACGATGAAGCTGCTGGAAAAAGAATATGCAGATGAGCTGAAAATTCTTGGTGCGACCCTGCCGAAGACCGACGAGATCCCGATGGTGCGTTTCGACAAGGCAAAAGAGCTGGTATCCGAAAAATACAACCGCCGTATCCGCAACCCGTACGATCTGGAGCCGGAGGAGGAGACACTGATCGGCCAGTATTTTAAAGAAGAGTACGATGCAGATTTCGTATTTGTCACCCATTATCCGTCTAAGAAGCGCCCGTTCTACGCGATGGACGATCCGGCAGATCCGACCTTTACCTTAAGCTTCGATCTTCTGTTCCACGGACTTGAGATCACGACCGGCGGACAGAGAATCCATGATTACGAAAAGCTTCGCGAGAAGATTGCGGCCCGCGGCATGACGGAAGAGGGAATGGAGCAGTACCTTGACACCTTCAAATATGGACTTCCGCCTCACGGAGGCCTTGGCATCGGCCTTGAGCGGTTGACGATGAAGCTCTGCGGCGAGGAAAACGTCCGTGAGACGACCCTGTTCCCGCGTGATCTTTCCAGACTGGAGCCGTAAAGAATAGTTATCGCCCCAACAAAACAGTGCAAAACGCCATCTGATGTGGTATCATGACTCTAACGGTTCAGCATAGCAGCAAAATCCTGTATGCTGAACATCCGAAATGATTGCATAAAAGGGGGCCACGACATGGAAAGATGCAGACTGTGTTATGGAAGAGTCGTAAACGGCCGCTGCGTGGACTGCGGACTCGACAATTCCAAGAGTGATAAAAATTACCGTTTGAATACACACAATCCGAAGGGCGTGCGGATGCACGGCGGTGACTGCGATACGCACGTCAACAAAGAAACACCGGGCGGCGCAAAAAAGCAGATGACGGGAAGCGCAGCAGGACGTACCACCACAAAAACGCAGGCGAACGGCCGCGGTTCTGCTGCGGCGCGAACGTATGAGACGCCGCGTACCATTCCGACCGGCGGTGCACGTGCGCGTCAGCTGAAGAAGCGTCAGGCAACCGGTACGGTACAGCGCCGAAGAGGAAAAAAATGGATTGTGATTCTGCTGGTGGTGGCGGTTTATGCGATTCCGTCTGTGATTGAGATTGCGGAAGATCATATGGATGAGATCCGGGAAACGGTGAGCAGCTGGGGAGACGGCAGCCTGGGTGATCTCGTCTCTGAAATTTTTGGGGATGAACAGCCGGCGCAAACCTGGGAGGACGCAGCAATCGCAGAACCATCCGATGCTTTATCAGACGAAGAAAAAGTACTGCCGGAGAAGATCGTGTGGGATACCGAAGATCCGCTGTATTATGAAGAGGAATTGCAGGCGGGATTTTATACAGCCGGTTATGATTTCCCGGCCGGTACGTATCAGATGACCTGTACCTCCGGGGATGCGCTGCTGGAGTGGTATGCAGCGGACAGGGAAAACGGAGAGAACGGATATGCGTTGCTGCTTTCGGATGCATGGAAAGAAGAACTCGAAGTGGAAGAGGATGAAATGTATACAGCGTACGGAGCACATACAGAGGTTCTCAGCTTTGAAAAGGATGCGGTAATTTATGTCTGGGATGACGGTGATGTCCGGCTGGAGGGCATGAAAGATGGCGAGGAGCCGTTAAAAACACGGCGCCAGCAGAGCGACCTTCCGAAATCAGTGATTGTTCCGACAGACGGACTTGAGTCCGGAACGGATTTTCCGGAGGGCGTGTATGATCTGTGCTATCAGGGAAGCGGCTTTGCATCGGTAGAGGTCAAGTATGAGGACGGAAACATTTTTTATATGGAGCTTGCAGAAAATAATCCGGTAGTTCAGCGGATTCCGCTTGAGCAAAGCGGTATTGCAGTGAGCGTAACGGAGTATGATATGAACGAGGGCGATCTGGTTCTGAGGCCGTCATGGTGAAGAAGAATCCCGATTTTGGCGCAAGGTGAGCTTTCAGGCAGTGAGAACAGGCATAAGCAATGAAGAAAATTTGCATGTATGATCAAACAGGCTTATTTAAAACAACGAATTGATCGCAGATAGTTGTTTTGGAAATGTGGAGCGGTACAGAAAAAGGAAAATCGTACAGAAAGAGGAGCAATTATGGCAAATATTATCAGTGATGAGACGATCGAATACGTCGGAATTCTGGCGAAGCTGGAGCTTTCGGACGAAGAAAAGGAGCAGGCAAAAAAAGATATCGGACGTATGCTCGATTACGTGGACAAATTAAATGAACTTGATACATCAGGTGTGGAGCCGATGTCGCACGTATTCCCGGTACACAATGTATTCCGGGAGGATGTAGTGACAAACGGCGATGACCGTGACAACATGCTGAAAAATGCACCGGCTGTCAAGGATGGTTCCTGGAAGGTGCCAAAGACCGTAGAATAAAAGAGACTGTTTCACGGCGTAAGAAAGTGATTCAGATGAAAAGACGGAGGAAACGCAATGCAGATCAAGAGTATGACAGCCCTGCAGCTTGGGCAGATGATAAAAAGTAAAGAGATCTCGGTAAAGGAAGCGGTAAAAGAGAGTCTGGCGCAGATTGGTGCGCTGGATGAGACGCTTGGCAGCTTTGTGACCGTGGATGAGGAAGGCGCGTTAAAGCGCGCAGAGGAAGTGCAGAAGGGGATTGACGATGGTACGATTACCGGGGCGCTTGCGGGAGTACCGGTGGCCGTAAAGGATAACATCTGTACGAAGGATCTTCTGACGACGTGCAGTTCAAAAATTCTTTCTAATTTTGTACCGCCGTATTCGGCACAGGCAGTCGATAATTTAAACGCAGCCGGAGCGGTAATCGTCGGAAAGACCAACATGGATGAATTTGCGATGGGCAGCACGACCGAGACATCCGCGTATGGTGTGACAAGAAACCCGTGGAATACGGAACATGTACCGGGCGGATCCTCGGGTGGTTCCTGCGCGGCGGTTGCTTCCTGTGAAGTGCCGTATGCACTCGGCTCTGATACGGGCGGATCGATCCGTCAGCCGGGATCTTTCTGTGGTGTCACCGGTCTGAAGCCGACGTACGGCACAGTATCGCGCTACGGACTGATTGCGTACGGATCTTCTCTGGACCAGATCGGACCGATCGCAAAAGATATTTCTGACTGTGCGGCGATTCTTGAGATGATTGCTTCCTACGATAAAAAGGACAGCACTTCTGTAAAACGGGATGCATATGATTTTACCTCCGCGCTCGTTGATGACGTAAAGGGAATGAAGATCGGTATTCCGTCCGACTATTTAAGCGCAGGACTGAACGAAGAAGTAAAGGCGGCAATTTTAAAAGCGGCAGATGTCCTGAAAGCAAAGGGTGCGGAAGTAGAAGAATTTCCGCTCAGCCTCGTAGAATATGCCATTCCGGCGTATTATGTTATCGCGTCGGCTGAGGCGAGCTCCAACCTGGCCCGGTTTGACGGTGTAAAATACGGTTACCGCGCAAAGGATTATAACGGTCTTCATAATATGTACAAAAAAAGTCGTTCCGAGGGCTTTGGTGAGGAAGTAAAGCGCAGAATCATGCTTGGATCCTTCGTTTTAAGCTCCGGCTATTACGATGCGTATTATCTGAAGGCACTGCGCACCAAGGCACTGATCAAGCAGTCCTTTGACCGTGCATTTGAAAAATACGATGTAATTCTCGGACCGGTGGCACCGACGACGGCACCAAAGCTTGGCGAGAGTCTTTCTGATCCGCTGCAGATGTATCTCGGTGACATTTACACGATTTCTGTGAACCTGGCCGGACTTCCGGGCGTTTCCGTTCCGTGCGGAACTGATTCGAAAGGGCTTCCGATCGGCGTACAGCTGATCGGCGACTGTTTCCAGGAGAAAAAGATTATCCGTGCTGCATACGCTTATGAACAGGCAAGAGGAAGCTGGCAGGCACCGGATCTGGCACAGAAAGGGGTGGACTAAATGTCAAAACAGTATGAAACCGTCATTGGACTTGAGGTCCATGTAGAGCTTGCGACAAAGACAAAGATTTTCTGCGGATGTTCGACCGCATTTGGCGGCGCGCCGAATACCCATACCTGCCCGGTCTGCACCGGTATGCCGGGTTCGCTGCCGGTACTCAATAAGCAGGTAGTCGAATATGCGATGGCAGTTGGACTTGCGACGAACTGCCAGATTCACCAGTTCTGTAAATTTGACCGGAAAAACTATTTTTATCCGGACAACCCGCAGAACTATCAGATTTCCCAGCTGTATCTGCCGATCTGTCACGATGGCGGAATCGAGATTGAGACATCAGCGGGCAAAAAGGTGATCGGAATCCATGAGATTCATATGGAGGAGGATGCCGGAAAACTGATCCACGATGAGTGGGAGGACTGTACGCTGGTTGATTACAACCGAAGCGGTGTACCGCTGATCGAGATCGTATCCGAGCCGGATATGAGAAGTGCGGAGGAGGTTATCGCGTACCTGGACAAGCTTCGCCTGATTGTACAGTACCTTGGCGCGTCAGACTGCAAGCTGCAGGAGGGTTCGATGCGTGCAGATGTCAATCTTTCCGTACGAGAGGTCGGAGCAAAAGAATTCGGTACACGTACCGAGATGAAAAACCTGAACTCATTCAAGGCGATCGGCCGCGCGATCGAGGGCGAGCGGGCACGCCAGATCGAGCTGATTGAGGAAGGCAAAAAGGTCATTCAGGAGACGAGACGCTGGGATGACAACAAGGAATACTCCTATCCGATGCGCTCTAAGGAAGATGCGCACGATTACCGTTATTTCCCGGATCCGGATCTTGTGCCGGTCATCATCAGCGATGAGTGGCTGCAGGAAGTGCGGGACCGTCAGCCGGAGCTGCGCACCGAGAAGCTGGAGCGCTACAAAAAGGAATTCGATATTCCGGCTTACGATGCGGATATCCTGACCGGCTCGAAGCGTCTGGCGGATCTGTTTGAGGAGACGACAAAGCTCTGCGGCAAGCCGAAAAAGGTATCGAACTGGCTGATGGGTGAAACACTCCGCCTTCTGAAGGAAGAGGGAAAAGAGCCGGAGGAGCTGGCATTTTCATCGGAGCATCTGGCATCCCTGATTGAGCTGCTTGATGCGGGCACGATCAACCAGACCGTTGCGAAAGAAGTATTTGAGAAGATTTACTATGAGGACGTAGACCCGCAGGCGTATGTGGAGGAACACGGACTGAAAATGGTAAATGATGACAATTTGCTGCGCACGGTGGTAGAGGGTGTGATTGCTGCCAACCCGCAGTCGGTAGCAGATTATAAGGGCGGTAAGGAAAAGGCACTCGGTTTCCTGGTCGGACAGACGATGAAACAGATGAAGGGCAAGGCAAATCCGGGAGCAGTCAATAAAATGCTGAAGGAATTGCTCTAAGATTTTAAGATTAAAACTTGTATTTGAAGAGACAGAAAGCTATAATGGGGATAATATGTCACCGTTATGGCTTTTTGTGTGGTCAGGGGGAAGAGCCGAATCAGGAACAGGAAGTACAAAATCAGTCAGGGGAATAACATGCGGAAAAGAAAAGACAGAAAAAAAGAAATCCTTGCGGCAGCGGCTCTTGCGGCAATGCTTTTGAGCAGCGGGTGCAGCAGGAGCGTGCTGAATTATCAGATTGCGGAATGTATCGGTACGCTGAATCAGTATGAGAATAATGAACCGGTGGAGACACCGAAAATGAAAGCAGAGCGCGAGCTGAAGGAATCAGAATCCGAGCGCGAGGTGCAAAGGCAAAAGGCACTTGATGAGGCAGCGGCGCTTGCACTGGAATACCGGTATGACGAAGCGATTGCTTATCTGCAGAATTCGGATGCGCTTGCGGACGATGAGAGGCTGGATGAGGCCGTTGCACAGTATGAAGAAGCAAAATCACAGATTTACCGTTACGAGGGAGATATCCCGCATTTCTGCTTTACGAATCTTGTGGTGGATCCGTCGCGGGCGTTTGACGGGGATAATTACGATTCCACATACCGAAACAATATGATTACGCTGACGGAGTTTCAGAATATTTTGCAGACCTTATATGACAATAACTACATTCTGATCGATCTGCATGATCTGGCAAACGAGACGGCAGACGGCAAAAATATCACGATGACGCAGAACAATCCGGAGGTGCCAAAGGGCAAAAAGCCGATGGTGCTTTCCATCGACAATTTAAGTTACGCTTCGGTGCGGAACGGAGACGGTGTAGCGACTGCGCTTGCGATTGATGAAAATGGGATGGTTGCGGCAAAGTATACCGATGAGAACGGTCATGATCTCGTCGGTGCCTACGATGTGGTGCCGGTGCTGGAATCATTTCTGGAGGAGCATCCGGACTTTTCATATCAGGGCGCGCGCGGCGTGATCTCTGTGGCGGGAGTCGGCGGTATTTTTGGCTACGGAGTTGACGAGTCCGCAGATAATTATGAGGCGAACCGAAAGACGGTGCAGGAGATTGCGGCTGCTTTGAAGGTTGAGGGCTGGACGTTTGCGAGCACCGGATATAATTATCAGTATCTGGGAACACTGTCTTATAACCAGCTGGATTCGGAACTGAGCAAATGGCAGGAGATGAGCGGCGCGCTGCTCGGGGACTGCGATACGCTGCTTTACCCGTACGGCTCGGAAGTGGATTATACGACGGAAAAGGGCACGCTGCTGTGGGTGGATGGTTTCCGGTATCTGATCGGCCTGTGGGCGGAGGGAGATCATCTGGAGGTGAATGACCAGTATCTGCGTCAGACCCGCAAAAATATCACCGGAATGCTGCTTACCACGTCGCCGGACTGCGTTTCTTCCTATATAAATGTGTCGGATATTCTGGATCCGGCACGGAACTAGAGGGCGATTATGAAAAATCATAAGCCTGCAATCTCATAAGGGAGTACGTTCGTGGAAGGATGTCTTACAATTTCAGGAATTTCTTATGGTCCTGTAAGCAGTGAAAGCGGATGATGAAGGTCAAACTCACAAATGTGTCCTGTGAAATATACGGAATGATTTTTCAGACAGAATTCAAGAGAATCTTTATGCGATAAATAGGAGTTAAGACAAAAAGCACGGAAGCACAAAATCAGGGAGAGTATACACAGATGTATGTAATAAAGAAAGACGGAACAAGAGAAGATTTTAACGTACAGAAGGTCATTACTGCGGTCAACAAATCGGCGGCGCGGATCATGTACCATTTCACGAAGGAGGAGGTCGCGTTTATCTGTAATTTTGCGCAGGAGCGGGCGGAGTCCCTTCAGAAAGAAGACATCACGATCGAGGAAATGCACAATATCGTCGAGGGCGCGCTGGAGGCGGTGAATCCGGCAGTTGCAAAGAGCTACCGCGATTACCGCAACTACAAGATGGACTTCATTCACATGATGGATGATGTCTACACGAAGAGCCAGTCGATCCGCTACATCGGAGATAAGAGCAACGCAAATACGGACAGTGCGCTGGTGGCAACGAAGCGCAGCCTGATCTTCAATGAGCTGAACAAAGAGCTGTACCGCAAATTTTTCATGACAAGGGATGAACTGCAGGCGTGCAAGGACGGCTATATTTACATTCATGACCAGTCGGCGCGTCTTGACACGATGAACTGCTGCCTGTTTAATGTGGGCGCGGTGCTGAGCGGCGGGTTTGAGATGGGAAATGTATGGTACAACGAGCCGAAGACACTGGACACGGCGTTTGACGTCATGGGCGATATCATTTTGAGCACAGCGGCGCAGCAGTACGGCGGGTTTACGGTGCCGGAGGTGGACAAAATTCTTGCGCCGTACGCGGAGAAGAGCTTCCGGAAATATCAGGAGGAATTTCTGGCTGCCTGCGATCCGTCGTGGGAGAATGTGAAGGAGCATGCAGTGCGGTATGCGCAGAAAAAGGTGCGCAGAGACTGTGACCAGGGCTGGCAGGGCATTGAGTATAAGCTGAATACCGTCGGCTCCTCGCGCGGTGATTATCCGTTTGTGACAGTGACACTCGGACTTGGCACTTCCGAATTCGAAAAAATGATTGCGATCTCACTGCTGGAAGTACACCGCGGCGGGCAGGGCCGGCCGGGCAGCAAGAAGCCGGTGCTGTTTCCGAAGATCGTATTCCTTTACGACAAAAACCTGCACGAGCCCGGCTGCATCTGCGAGGATGTGTTTGAGAAGGGCGTGGAGTGTTCCGCAAAAACGATGTATCCGGACTGGCTGTCGATGACAGGTGAGGGCTACATTTCAAGCATGTACAAAAAATACGGAAAGGTCATCAGTCCGATGGGCTGCCGGGCATTTTTAAGCCCGTGGTACGAGCGCGGCGGCATGGAGCCGGCCGATGAAAACGACGTGCCGGTCTTTGTGGGACGATTCAACATCGGAGCTGTCAGCCTGCATCTGCCGATGATCCTTGCAAAAGCGCGGGAGGAGGGCAGAGATTTCCACGAGGTGCTCGATGAGTATCTTGAGATGATCCGCCAGCTGCACATCCGCACCTACGAATACCTGGGCGAGATGCGCGCGTCGACCAATCCGCTTGCGTACTGCGAAGGTGGCTTTTACGGCGGCCATCTGCAGCCGGGCGAGAAGATCGGAAAAATCTTAAAACCGATGACGGCATCGTTCGGCATCACGGCGCTCAATGAGCTGCAGGAGCTGTACAACGGTAAGTCGATCGCGGAAGACGGCCAGTTTGCACTGGAAACTCTGCGCTATATCAACGACAAAGTCAATCAGTTCAAGAAGGAAGATGGATGGCTCTACGCGATTTACGGAACACCGGCGGAAAGCCTGTGTGGCCTGCAGGTGGAGCAGTTCCGCAAAAAATACGGAATCATTGAGAAGGTTTCCGACCGGCCGTACGTCAGCAACAGCTTCCACTGCCATGTGACGGAGGATCTGACACCGATCGAGAAGCAGGATCTGGAGGGACGCTTTTGGGAACTGTGCAACGGCGGCAAGATCCAGTATGTGCGCTATCCGATTGATTACAACATCGAGGCGATCAAGAGCCTGATCCGAAGGGCGATGGAGCTGGGATTTTATGAGGGCGTGAACCTTTCCCTTGCGTACTGTGATGATTGCGGTCATCAGGAGCTGGAGATGGATGTGTGCCCGAAATGTGGTTCAAGCAATCTGACAAAGATCGACCGGATGAACGGCTATCTTTCCTACAGCCGGGTGCATGGAGATACCCGCTTGAATGCGGCGAAGATGGCTGAGATCGCAGAGCGGAAGAGCATGTAGGACAGAAAAAGTTAATACAAACTTAAAAAAGTTAAAAATTCTGTGACAACTATTGCCACTTAAAAGAAAACGTGGTATGATGCTAAACAGCATAAGGATTCAGAAATGGAGCGTGGAAACCTTGATTTCAGGCAGCAGAGCGAATGACAGAAGGTTCGCAGCCGGATCAGGTGACTGCATCAAATACAGGGAAACGGAGGGAAACATTTATGAAGAACAGAAGTAAAAGTGCAGTGCTTGCGCTGCTGCTGGCAGGATCGGTAGCGATGCTGGGAGGCTGCAGCAAGCTGAAAAAGGAAGAACCGCAGACCGAAAAGCCGACCGAGGTTGTGACCGAGGCGCCGACGGAGAGTGAGACACAGACGGAAAAGCAGACTGAGAAAGTGACAGAGAAGCAGACCGAAAAGGTGACAGAGAAACAGACGGAATCGGAGACCGAGCCGAAGGTGCTGACCGCGGCGGAGGAGAAGGCTCAGGAGAAAGAACTCGATCAGCTTCGGATGATGTATGCGAAGGATGATATCAACGTACGTTCTGATCCGGACACGACGGCGGACAATATTATTTACAGCTATATGCAGGGCGATCAGGTGACCGTAGTCGGAGAGACTCCGAACTGGTACGTCGTAGAGCTTGAGGATTACGATTCCAATGGCTACGTTTCCAAGCAGTTTGTTTCCGCAGAAAAAGTTGCGGAGAAGACAGATGAGGAGCGTCAGGCAGCAATCGAGAAAGAGCTGAGCGGCGCGAATAATTCAGACAGTACGGGCGATGGCAGCACGTCCACATCAGCGGATGGATCTTCTGACACGACGGCATCTTCTGGTACAGATACATCTGCAGTAGATTCTGAATATGGTGTGGGTGATTTCGCAGAGTCCTACAGCGTAGAGGCAGCGACGGGCGCAAATATCCGCTCGACTCCGGCGCAGGATGGTGAGATTGTCGGCACGATCGCATCCGGCACAACCGTCACCGCACTTGGCGAGACGGACCGCTGGTACAAGATCGAGTACAATGGCACGATCGGATACGTAAATAAGAATCTGTTTAAATAAAAGGTGATGCGGATTAAAATGTCCGCTTTACAAAAAGAGGAATGAGAGAAAGAGTCTTTCAGGCAGTTTTGCTGCAGGGAAGGCTCTTTTTTTGCGGGCGCAGGCAGATGCCACGTTTTTTTACTTAAGAAAACCTTAACCCGGTTGACGCGCTGCAGCTGATGTAGTATAAAGGGAAAAAGTAAGGTGTACTAATACATATGGTACACACATGAAAAATATTCTCACAAAAGATTCAGAGAGTACAATCAAAGCGGATATTTGCTTGACTCGGTTAAAAAAGAAAGGGGGAGATGCAGGACATGATTGGAATTTCCATTGATTTTCGAAACCGGAAGCCGATCTATGAACAGATCGTGGATCGCTTTGAGACACTGATCGTAAACGGCGTGTTGGATGCGGACACGCAGCTTCCGTCGGTGCGGGCACTGGCAGTGGAGCTGTCGATCAATCCGAATACGATTCAGAAAGCATACAGTCTTCTGGAGCAGAACGGATATATTTATCCTGTGAAGGGGCGCGGCAATTTTGTCTCCGGAAATGAGCAGCTGAAGCTGCGCAAGCAGGAGAGCGTCTACGCTGCACTTCGGGAAAATGTGAAAAAAGGACGGGAGCTGGGCATCTCCTGTGAGCAGATGACAGAAAAAATACAGGAGTATTATCAGAAGGAGGAAATGCCGGAATGATCAGTATTGAGCAGGTGACAAAAAAATTCGGCGATGTGCGTGCGTTGGATCAGGTGGAGGCGCAGATCGGCGAGCGCAGCATTTTCGGACTCGCCGGTACGAACGGAGCGGGAAAAAGCACGCTGCTGCGCGTGATTTGCGGTGTGCTGCGTCCGGAAGAAGGACAGGTGAAGATCGACGGACTGCCGGTATGGGAAAATCCGGCGGCAAAACGAAAGCTCTGTTTCATCCCGGATGCAGCCTGGTTTTTCCCGAATGCTACATCTGAAGGGATGCGGGATTACTACAGTGTGATCTACCCGCAGTTTGACCGTGAGCGGTTTGACGGGCTGATGGAGCAGTTCGGACTTGATCCGAGGAGAAAAATCCAGACCTTTTCCAAGGGAATGAAAAAGCAGGTGTCGGTACTGCTTGGAATTTGCACGAATACGGAATATCTGCTGTGTGATGAAACGTTTGACGGGCTGGATCCCGTTATGCGTCAGGCAGTTAAAAGTCTGTTTGCATCCGAAATCCTGAACCGGACCTTTACGCCGGTCATTGCGTCGCACAGTCTGCGGGAGATCGAGGATATCTGCGATCACGTCGGACTTCTGCACCGCGGAGGCATTCTGTTTTCCAGGGATCTGGACGATATGAAGCTGGATATCCACAAGGTACAGTGCGTGATTCCGGATCCGCTTGGGGAAGAGGATTTACTCCGGGAGCTTGAGGTGCTGCAGCACAGCAAACGTGGTTCTCTGCTGACGATTATTGCGCGTGGCAGCGAGGAGGAGGTACAGCGAAAGATTATGGAAAAGCAGCCGCTTTTTTCCGAGATTCTTCCGCTGTCGCTGGAAGAAATTTTTATCAGTGAAACGGAGGTAGCCGGTTATGACGTCAAAAATCTCATCTTCTAAACTCTTTGGCAGGGAGCTGCGGCAGCTGACCTGGCTGGCTGCGGTACAGGCGGTGGTATATCTGATGATCATGCCCTTTCGGGTGCTGATTGCGATGTCGTCGATGTCTTCCGGGAACCCGGCAGCAACGGATAAGCTGGACACGCTTTGCCTGCAGATCGGATTTGATCATCTGGAAAACGTGATGGTGGTTCTGATTGCCGGAATCATTTGTGGCCTGTGCGTGTTTTCCTATGTCCACGCTTCAGTGAAGGTGGATCTGTATCACAGTCTTTCCCTGAAGCGGGAACAGCTGTTTCTGATTAAATATACTGCTGGTTTTGTGACGTTTGCGGTGCCGTATGCCATGGCTTCGGCGCTTGGCGTGCTGGCAGGTGCACTGTACGGGGCTTTCCGGTGGAGGCTGATTCTGGAGATGGCGGTGTGTACACTGCAGCATCTGCTGTTTTTCCTGTGCAGCTATTCCGGGACAATTCTGGCAGTCATGATGACCGGAAAGGTCGTGACGAGCGTATGTGCGATTGCCGTTTTGTTCGGGTATCTTCCGACCTGCTGGGTAATCTTTCAGGCGTATGTAAGCAATTTCCTCAGCACCTCGATGGAACTGCAGGCACTTTTTAATACCAGTACGGGAAGCATTCTGCGTTACACGTCTCCCTGGGCCTTCTGTATTTTCTGGGAAAGTGAAGGGATGTCAGGCAATATTCCTTACGGTCTGACCGGCAGATGGCCGAGCCTTACGGAATTGTGTGAGCTGGCGGCAATTTTCGTGCTGTTTACGCTTGCGGCGCTCGCGCTGTACCGCAGACGCAGAAGCGAGATATCCGGAGCAGCACTTGCATTTCACCGGCTGGAGGGTGTGATTAAGATTCTTCTGGCCGTTCTGGCTGCACAGGTGGCGGCGCTTATCGCAAGTGAGCTTGGTTCGGTGCTTTGGGAAATTTCATTTATTCTGCTGTTTGCGGCGCTTGGCTGTATGGTCATGGAATTTATTTATCGCTGGGATATTCATCTCGTGCTGCGCCATAAAGGGCATATCGTGATTTCTGCCGTGCTTGCCGCGCTGATCTTTTTCCCGATCCGCTATGATGTATTTGGATATAATACGTATCTGCCGGCGAAGGAGGACATCGCGGAGATGGCGGTGGAGTCATCCGAGCGTATGCTTACCTATCCGGAGACAGTTCAGCAGAAAAAATCGGCAAAAAATAAGACAACGAGCCAGAAAGTGCTGGATTATCTGGAGTGCGACCAGATCGATACCCTGTATGCGGTTGCTGAGAGCGGAATAAAATATGCAAAAAAGAGTATAGAGAATGACTACAGCTTTGAGGAATCAACTGTACCGGTCAAACTGAAATATCATCTGAAAAACGGAAAAGAGGTCTACCGGTATTATGAGGTAGGGGAACAAACCTACGTGGATGCAATGGAAAAGCTGCTGAAGGATCAGCAGTACAGGGAGAAATATTATCCGATTCTTGGAATGGACACAAAAGAGATTTACCGGATTACGGCGGAATGCTATCATCAGAATTTCCCGGAACTGATGAGATATTATCCGGTGAGCATCGCAGAGGCGACATCGTATGCGGATGATGTGCAGGTGGAGACGGAAACGGAAACTGAGCTCCAGGCGGAGGACAGTTACTGGTCGGAGATTGCGGTGACAGACGGCACATATACGGATTACGGTGTGCAGATCGAGGTTCCGCAGGCGAAAAAAGACGAGTTTCTCGCAGCCTACCGCAAAGACATGAAGACACTTTCCTTTGCGCAGATTTACACGGCGATGAATGCGCTTCAGGTACAGACGCAGTCGAATCGCGGCACGTATGACTACGACCGGTATCCGCTGAGCCAGAATTTTACGAACGCAGTGCGTGTGCTGGAGGAGATTGCGCAGGAGGACAATACGGAGGATTTCAGCGTAGTGTACGGGTGACAGGTATCAAATAGAAATTTTTACTGGATAAAATATGGAAGCGGCCTTAAAATGGAATTGTTTTAAGGCCGCTTTAGAATGTGTTGGGAAAATTATTTCCGCAATTTTTGATGAACATTTTGCAGAAAACAATTTTTAAATTTGGTCTGGATGGAATCTGTCCCCCAAAAAGAATTCAGAATACAAGGAGGAATTCAGTAATTATGTTTGGCGAATGTCACGCCCATTTTTTGATGGACGGAGTAAATTATAAAAAAGCAGTGGAGTTACACAAAAATGGTGTGAACGACGCGGATATTCGGGCAAAATTTTCCGAGTACGCGAAGCGCGCAATTTCTTATGTGCGGGACGGCGGAGATGGACACGGTGTATCGGAGAGAGCTGTTCATCTGGCTGGAGAATACGGAATTACATACCGCACACCGGTCTTTGCAATCCACAAAAAAGGCCATTACGGCGGAATCGTGGGGCATGCGTTTTCCGACTGGAAGGAGTATGAGGCACTTGTAAAAGAGGTGCGGGCGCGCGGCGGAAATTTTATCAAGGTCATGTTTTCCGGTATTCTGGATTTTGGAAACTGCGGGGCGGTGACGGAGCCGCCTCTTTTGCGGGAGGAGATCCGCGAGATGATTCACATTGCCCATGAGGAAGGGTTTGCGGTGATGGCGCATGTCAACGGCGCGCAGGCAGTAAAGGATGCAGTGGAAGCAGGTGTGGATTCGGTGGAACACGGCAATTTCGTCGACGAAACGTGTCTGCAGGCGCTGGCGGCGAGCGAAACCGTCTGGGTGCCGACGTTTGTGACGATCACAAATCTGATCGGAGGAGGTCGGTTTGATGACGATGCAATCCGATGTCTGAAGATGGAGCAGGGAGAGAGGATTCGCCGGGGCTTTGAGCTGGGCGTCAAAATTGCGCTCGGAAGTGATGCCGGCGCATGGCGTGTACTGCACGGGCAGGGGCTGATGGATGAGTACAGGGAGCTGACCCATCTGATGACAGAGCCGGAAAAAACAGAGAAGAACGGTATGGAAGAGCCGGAAAAATTTATCCTGACGAGGGCGGATCTGGACCGCAGACTGAAAGAGGCGGAGGAGATCATCCGGAGAAAATTTTAAAAATTTGACGAAAAGTCTATTGCGAAATTATTAATTTTGCCTGTAAGGACAGAAAAAAACAGTATGTGACTTGCGAAATCAGGGGATGCGTGGTATGATGCATAATAATGGTATTGGTTCAATACCAGTTTTTTGTGTTGTTTTTTACTGGATCGAATCAGAGTGATCCATATTGACCTGAAAGGATGCAGCGAATCGGAGGATCCGGTTGCTGGCAGGGGAGAAAATCGGGACGGAGGCAGAAACAGTTACCGTGGATTTCGGGCCTTCGAAGATCATAGTAAGAGGGAAAAGAAAGAAATGGAGGGTGTGACATGGTTAACAGAAAGATGAGAAGGCTTGTACTGACTCTTGGAATGTCACTGGCCATCGTAAGCCTTACGGCAGGATGCAGTCAATTAAAAAAGCCGCAGGAGACAGAAACGCAGACCCAGAGCGAGACACAAATAAAAAAAGAAACTGAGACAGAAAGTGAAACTCAGAGCGAGACAGAAACAGAGACGGAAACAGAGTTAAAAACAGACATTGCTTATACATCGCAGGATAAGAGTGTACAGATTACGCTTCCGGACAGCACCTGGAAGGTGACGCAGGATGCGGATGAGATGAGAGTATTTTCTTCCGGATCGGCAGCAATGATTAATATTGTCCATGCTGCGGATGATGCACAGATGAAAAATATCTCCGTGTATGAATCGGAAGATACACTGAAAGAAAGCCTGACAAAGCAGTACACCGGATCAGATGCATTTGAGGTACAGAGCTTTGAAACAGCAGCGGCAGATACATTGAAAACGTATGAATACGTTGTGAAATACAATTCCACAAGTATGTGGTCTTATTCCATTACCTATGCAATTCTCGCAGATCACGAGGCGTATATCATTCAGGGTACCGTGACGGATGATAATAAGGTTCTTCTGGAAGCGGTGAAGAAATCTGTGGAGAGCTTCAAGGTACTGGGAGATTCTGTATTTAATCTGAAACAGACCGGTACCGTGCAGAATCAGTCGGAGACAACTCAGACGGAAAGCGAAGGAAACACGGATGAGGAGCTGAGTACGCTCAAGGATTATGGTACAACGGCGACGCTTTATGCGAGCGACAATGTCAACGTACGCCTTGATCCGAGTACCGATTCGGATGAGAACATTATGGGATCTCTGGAAAAAGGAGATTCCGTAACGGTAATTGGCGAGACTTCAAAGTGGTTTAAAGTCAATATTGGAGGAAATATCGGTTATATCAGCAAGGAGTTTCTCGTAAATCAGCCGGTACAGGAGACAGACAGTTCCGAGACGACTGCTCAGTCCGATTCCGAAAAGACAGAAGAGACACAGAGCACAGAGCAGTCAATTGATTCTTCGAAAGTAGATGCGGAAAAGAACAGCCAGGTAGATTATGACGGATCTTCCATGCAGCTGTACACGACAACAGACGTCAATGTCCGCCAGCAGCCGGGAACAGACAGTGATCTTGTAGATGTGGTTGGAAACGGACAGCCAGTTACGGTAATCGGTGAAACGGATAACTGGTATGTAGTGTCGGTAAATGGAGTAACCGGATATATTTCCAAATCTTACATGAGTTCGTCACAGCCGCAGACAGATAATGGAAACGACAGTAATACAGGTGACACTGGAAATACGGATAACAGCGGCAATACCGGCAATACAGACAATACGGATAGTACAGACAATAATGGCAATACAGACAACAGCGGCAATACAGATTCTTCCGAGACAATCAGCGGAACAATCAAGAGTGTTTCCGGAGACAGTGTGGTGATTTCCGGAGATGATGGAAATACGTATACCGTGAACACCGCAGATGCATCCATTGATACTTCAAATGGAATTTATGAGGGACTTTATGTCAGCGCAAATGTGGATGTGGCACCGGATGGTTCTTTGATTGCGTCAGGTGTGACGGGACATTGATGCTGGAGTGTGTTTGAACGCAGATAAGCATTTCCGCAATCTGTTAGATCATAAGGAAGCCTCTGGTCTGCAATAAAAAGGGTGCGATTCGGCTGCCGGATTTACAGAAGCAGGAAAAGAATCAAAGTAAAAGCAAATAGAACTGAAAATAAAGTAGAATCAGAAGGAGGACAGCCGGCGAATCAAAAAGTTTTGCAGGCTGTCTTTTTTCATATAGCAGATGATAAATTTGGCAGGTAAGCAGTTTGGTACATAGCTGAAATGAGAAAGAAGAAAAGGAGAGTAAAATGCAGTTGGACGCATTAATACTGGATGTAGACGGAACACTTTGGAATTCGACTGGAATTGTGGCGAAGGCATGGACAAAGGCGGTAAGAGAAGGCGGCGGAAGCCAGGAGATCACTGATAAGATGCTGCAGGAGCAGTTTGGAAAGACAATGAAGGTGATTGCAGACAACCTGCTTCCGGATATGGAGCCGGAGCGGCGGTATGCGATCATGGATGTATGCTGCATCTACGAGCACGAAGCGCTGGAGGAAGATCCATGTCAGATCTGCTATCCGGGCGTGATCGATACGATTAAAGAACTGTCAAAACGGGCAAAGCTGATGATTGTGAGCAACTGTCAGTCCGGTTATATTGAGCTGTTTTTGCGCAAGACCGGGCTCGGAGCGTATATTACGGACAAAGAATGTTATGGGGATACCGGAAAAAACAAGGATGAAAATATTCGGCTGGTGGTAGAGCGAAATCATCTGAAGCATCCGGTTTACGTGGGCGATACGCAGGGAGACTGCGATGCGGCAGCGAGTGCAGGGGTTCCGTTTGTGTTTGCTTCCTATGGATTCGGACAGGCGGACCACGCAGATGCGGTGATCCATTCGTTTGACGAGCTGCTGGAGCTTACGCAGGCGTAGGCAGAAAGGAGAAAAATGAGGCGGATTTTGTGGATGGTACTGATGAACCTCTGGTATGTACCGTACGGGATTGTGAGACTTTTGCGCATGGCGGCGCACCCGGAGAACTACACGCTGGAGGAGCGGTATGCGCTGATTAAACAGATCGACAACCGGGCGATTAAGGGCGGCCGAGTGGAAATCGAGGGACACGGGCTGGAAAATCTCCCGCGTGAGGATGGCTACATTCTGTATCCGAATCACCAGGGGATGTTTGATGTACTTGCGATTCTTCAGCTGATGAAGCGGCCGACGTCGGTGGTGCTCAAAAAAGAGCTGGAAAATATTCCGTTTCTGAAACAGGTGATCGCCTGCCTCGGTGCGCTTCCGATCGACCGCAAGGATCCGCGTCAGGGCATGAAGGTTATTTTGCAGGTGACAAAGGAAGTGATGGAGGGAAAAAATTTCATCATTTTTGCAGAGGGAACCCGCAGCAGAAACGGAAATGAGCTTCTGGACTTTAAAGGCGGAAGTTTTAAGTGTGCGGTGAAATCAAAGTGCCCGATCGTGCCGGTGGCGCTGGTTGATTCCTATAAGGCGTTTGATACCGGCTCGATCGCGAAGACGAAGGTGCAGGTGCATTTCCTGGAGCCGATTTACTTTGACGAGTATGAAAAAATGAAAACGACAGAGATTGCTGCACTTGTAAAGGAGCGGATCGAAGCGTGCATCCGTCAGTGTACGGATACACAGCACACTGACGCGCAGATGTAAAGCTCCACGTATAAAAAATACAGTCAGGGAGACAATATACCCAAAGGAAATGGGCAGTTGTCTCCCTGAATTCGTATAGACAGGTGTTTTGGTGGGTGAGACTTCGGCAGAAAGGACAGTATGGGAAGTCAGATAGTCGGAAAACAGAGTATTGCGTTTCAAAGTGCAGTGTATATTGCGGGCAGTGCCTCGGTTGTCGGCCCGAAGGAAGCTGCGGGGCCGCTTGGAGAATGGTTTGACATAAAAGAGGAAGATCCGCTGTTTGGAAAAGAGACGTGGGAGCAGGCAGAAAGTGAAATGCAAAATTTGGCATTGCAAAAAGCGGCAGAAAAGGCAAAGCTGGAGATTTCGGAGTTACGGTTTCTGTTTGGTGGAGATCTTCTGGCACAGCTGACCGCGACGTCATTTGGAAACGTGGAGGCGAAGCTTCCGCTGTTCGGACTTTATGGTGCCTGCTCGACCTGTGCGGAATCTCTGACACTTGCGGCGATGAGTGTGGCGGGCGGGTTTGCAGAGCATGCAGCTGCGGTGACCTCAAGTCATTTCGGAAGTGCAGAGAAGGAATTTCGCTTTCCGCTCGGCTACGGCAGCCAGCGTCCTCTTGCGGCGACATGGACGGTGACCGGCAGCGGGGCCTTCGTGCTTGGAAACCGAAACGGATATGTCCGTGTCAGCGGCGTGACGCCGGGAAAGATCGTAGATATGGGCGTGCGCGACAATATGAACATGGGAGCGTGCATGGCACCGGCGGCCTGCGATACGATCTGCCAGAATCTGCTCGATTTTGAGAGGGAGCCGCAGGAATACGATCGAATCATCACAGGAGACCTCGGGACGGTTGGAAAAGAGATTCTGCTGCAGCTGATAAAAGACCGGGGGTTTGATATTGAGGAAGAGCATATGGATTGCGGTATTGAAATTTACAATCCGGAGACACAGGATACGCACGCAGGTGGGAGTGGGTGCGGCTGCGCGGCAGTGACCCTTTCGGCGCTGATTCTTCCAAAGCTGCGCAAGGGAACGTGGAAGCGGGTGCTGTTTGTGCCGACCGGTGCACTGCTCTCAAAGGTCAGCTTCAACGAGGGGCAGACGATTCCGGGCATTGCACACGCTGTAGTGCTTGAGCACGTTTGAAAAGGTATCCCACAAGCTGCAGAAAGCACTTTTTAAATATACTTTTGGTCAGGTCTGAGAAAGGAGAAAATAAATGGAATATCTGAATGCATTCTGGGTCGGCGGGCTGATCTGTGCGCTGGTGCAGATCCTGCTGGAAAAAACGACACTGCTGCCGGGAAGGATCATGGTGATTCTCGTAGTTCTCGGCACGCTGCTTGGAGCACTTGGCTGGTATGAACCGCTGATTGAGTATGCCGGAGCCGGAGCCTCCGTGCCGCTGATCGGTTTTGGAAATACACTGTGGAAAGGTGTGCGCGAGGCCGTGGATCAGGAAGGCTTCCTCGGACTGTTTCTGGGCGGCTTCAAGGCGAGCGCAGCCGGAATCAGCGGGGCGCTGATCTTCAGCTATCTGGCAAGCTGGATCTTTGAACCGAAGATGAAGGATATATCATAAAAGGAAAATAAAGTCAGAAGAGTAAAGGAAAGAAGCAGGACAGAGGATGAGAAAAAAAGAAGAGAACAGAGTAGCTGCGGCAAAGATATATAGAACAGAAGCAAAAGAGAAAAAAACAACAGAACCCCGCACGCAGGAAAGCGGCGTAGCGTGGCAAATCCAAAGCCCCCCGCGCCGCCTGCAATTTCAAATCGAAGCAGCCGATCAGGGTGAGACCGTCTGGAATTATCTGACACGCAAAAAGGGTTTTACCAAAATGCAGGTGAAGCGCATGAAATTTCAGCCGGATGGAATTCTGGTTGACAAAGTGCAGGTGAGAGTGACGCATGTGCTTGCAGAAGGGGAAAGGCTGGAGGTTTCCATTGAAGCACCGACACGAAAGAAGGATGAACGACAAACGGAACTGAAAAATGAAATAGAGATGGAAAGACCAGAAGATTCAAAAACGCGTCAGTCTGCTCAGAAAATGAACAGGGAAAGAATGCCGAATATTTTGTACGAAGATCAGGATGTGCTGGCCGTTTGGAAACCGCACGGCATGACGCTTCATCCATCGCACGGCCATCACGGTGACACTCTGATGGATCAGGTGCAGATGATGATCGCGCACAGAGATGGCGGCGATGCGGCGGATGTTCCGCTGTACAGCATTGGAAGGCTTGACAGCGATACGAGCGGCATCGTTGTCTTTGCCAGAAATCAGGTCGCGGCGCAGCGGCTCTGGCAGCAGCGCATGGATGGCCGTTTTCAGAAACAGTACCTTGCAAAGTGTGAAGGACAGTTTTCGGAAGAGGCGAAAGAAGAACAGTGCATTTCAAAGCCCATCGCGCCGGTGCCTGGCGAGCTGAACCGGATGCAGGTGGATGATGCGGGAAAGCGCGCTGTGACATACTATCGGATCTGGCGGGAGACGGAGCATGAAACATGGCTGCTGGTTCATCTGGAGACAGGGAGAACGCATCAGATTCGGGTACATATGGCATGGATTGGCCATCCGCTTGTCGGGGACTCTCTTTATGGAAACGGAACAGCCGGGGAGATGTACGCGGCGCTTAGTGCATGCACCGCCACTTTTTTTCAGCCGTTTACCGGGGAAAAGATCACGCTGAATGCGCTTGACAAAGCGGAGCGCGGCGAGTAAGATAGTTAAGAAAATGAATAGTTAATAAAATAAACTATATACATGACTGGGATGTAAAGAGCAATCAGAGAAATAAAATGGAGAGGCGATAATGGGAGAAAAAAAGACAGATACAATATCAGAGGAAAAAGCTTCAGCGGAGAGGACTTCAGCGGGGGATCAGGTCTGTCCGGAAGCAAATGACGCACAGGATTTGTGCGAGCGCATCCTCGATGGCTGGCTGAAAATGTCGACCGCGATCAGCAACGAGCGGATCGTCTCTGCGATGACATACAATGAGTCGATGGTCTGTGGCGCACTGTATCAGGTGCAGAGCGGCGGAGCATCCCTGCTTACGGCGACGCGGCTCTGCAGCCGTCTTCAGATCCTGAAACCGCAGATGAACGTCATTTTAAACGGACTGGAGAAGCGGGGGCTGATCCGGCGGGAACGTTCGAGCAAAGATCACAGACAGGTACATATTTTACTGACCAAAGAGGGAGAAAACGTGTATGCAAGTGCGCATCAGGAGCTGCTTGCACTGCCGCAGGGATTGATCGACCGGCTTGGGGCGGAAAAAATGAGTCTGTTTGCCGATCTGATGCACACTGTGGCGGAGAATTTTCAGGAGATGCGGGATCAGTCAGAAAATGAAGATTCCAAAAAGGCTCTGAAGTGTCCGAGACAAAAAGAGGAGTAATTGTATGAAAAAAGAAATTTTGACACAGCTAAACCGCACCGTCCTTGCGGTGCTGCTTCGCGCGCTGCGCGTACTGTACCGGGAGGACAAACGGGTCAGAGACGAAGTGGACAGCTGGCCGGATGGGCTGACGTTAAAGCTGAAATGCGGACCGGGCGGTGCAGTTCTGGCGCTGCAGAAAAGCGGGGCGCATGGAATCAGGCGGCTTCGCGCGGCGCAGCACACCGATATCACGATGAACTTTAAATCCGTACAGGGTGCGTTTCGGGTGCTCAGCGGGCAGGTGGGAATTTCCGAGGCGTACGCCAGACACCTGTTTTCCCTGGAGGGAGATATTTACCAGACAATGAGCTTTGTGCGGTGCGTGGAGTACGCGGAAGCGTATCTGTTTCCGCGGGTTATGACGAAGCGCATCCTGCGCGAGATCCCGGAAAAGAGACTCAGCACGCTGCATGTTTACATGCTGAGCGCAGTTGAACACGTTTAGAGGAGAATGAAATGACGTCATATTTTGAATTTGCAAACCCGACAAAGCTGTGCTCCGGGACAGGAGCGGTGAATAATCTTGGATATGAGCTGGAGATTCTCGGCGTACACAATCCGCTGATCTTAAGCGATGCGGTGCTGGAAAAAATCGGTACGCTGTCTCTTGTGATAAAAGCGCTGGAGGGAAGAAAAATCGGCCGGATTTTTACAGACATTCCGCGGGACAGCAGTGTGGAGACGGTCAATGAGGCGGCAGCACAGTACCGGGCGTATGGCTGCGACGGAATCGTTGCAGTCGGAGGAGGCAGTGTTCTTGACACGGCAAAGGGTGTGCGGCTTCTGATTTCACAGACCTGCGAAGATTTGCTGGAACTGATGGGATGCGAATGTCTGCCTGCAGGAAAGCGTGTTCCGTTTGTGGCAATTCCGACAACCGCAGGGACTGGCAGTGAGGCGACAGCGGTGGCCGTAATCCGAAATACAGAGAAAAATATCAAGATGGAATACATTTCCCAGCAGCTGATGCCGGATGTCGCAATTCTGGATCCGCGCATGACAATGACGCTTCCGCCGCGCGTGACGGCTTCTACTGGTATGGATACGTTGTGCCATGCGATCGAGGCCTACAGCTGTCTGCAGAAAAATCCGCTCAGCGATGCGTATGCGGCAAAGGCGATGGAGCTGGTGAGGAAAAATCTGCTTCATGCAACACGATTCGGCCATTCCAGGGAGGCGCGGCTTGCAATGGCGAACGCAAGCTTTTTAGCCGGTGCGGCTTTCTCAAACAGTATGGTTGGTGTTGTGCATGCAATCGGTCATGCACTCGGCGGTGTATGTCACATTGCACACGGTGATGCGATGAACATTTTGCTTCCGGCAGGCATGCGGTTCAACCGCAAAGTCTGCCAGAATGAATATGCGCAGCTCCTTTTGTATCTGGCCGGACCGGAGGTTTACTTTAAGACGCCGGAGAACCGCAGGGCAGACCGGGCAATCGCGGAGGTAGTACATCTGCGGAAAAAACTGAATCGTCTGACCGGACTGCCGCTGACCTTAAAAGAGGTCGGAGCAGATCCGGCGAAATTCCCGGAGGTGGCAGCAGCGGCTCTCAATGATGGAGCAGTGATTGTCAATCCGCGGCAGGTGACGTACGAAGCGGTAATTCGGATCCTGGAGTATTGTTATGAAGAACGGGAGAATGGCCATGGCAGACATTGAAATGCTGGTTCGCAGACAGCGCGCTTATTTTGAAACCGGAAAAACGAAAGACGTTTCGTGGAGAATTGGGGCACTTCAGACCCTGAAGCGGGAAATTGGAAAGCGGGAGGCACAGATCGAAGTAGCGCTGCAGGCAGATCTGAAAAAATCAGGATTTGAGACGTATATGTGTGAGGTTGGTATGGTGCTCTCAGAACTTTCCCATATGATCCGCCATCTGCGTGGCTATGCAAAGGACAGAACGGTTGCCACGCCGCTTGCACAGTTCCACGCGAAAAGCTTTACAAGCGCACAGCCATACGGTGTGACACTCGTTATGTCACCGTGGAACTATCCGTTTATGCTTGCACTGGAGCCTGTAATCGGCGCAATTGCAGCCGGAAACTGCGTGGTCATCAAGCCGAGTGCCTATGCACCGCATACCTCGGCGGCGATCGCTGAACTGATCAAAGGCTGCTTTGCTCCGCATTTTGTGGCGGTGGTGGAAGGCGGCCGGGAAGAAAATACACAGCTTCTGGAGCAGAAATTTGATTTTATCTTTTTTACCGGCAGCGTAAACGTCGGAAAGCTTGTGATGAAAAAGGCGGCCGAGCATGTCACGCCTGTCTGCCTGGAGCTTGGCGGCAAAAGTCCGTGTATTGTCGATGAGACGGCAAACCTGAAGCTGGCGGCGCGTCGGATTGTGTTTGGAAAATTTTTAAATCTTGGTCAGACGTGCGTGGCTCCGGATTACCTGTTTGTACACGCTTCTGTAAAGGACAGGCTGCTGAAAGAGATTCAAAAATGCATCCATCAGCAGTTTGGCGCGCATCCGCTTGAAAATACAGACTATGGGCGGATTGTCAATGAAAAGCACTTTACGCGGCTTGGCAGGCTGCTGGATGGGGCAGATGTGAAGATCGGCGGAAAATATCATACAGAGACGCTTCAGATTGAACCAACCGTTGTGGATCACGTTTCCCCGGCTGATCCGCTGATGCAGGAAGAAATTTTCGGACCGATTCTGCCGGTAATGACATACCATAATCTTTCCGAGGTCATCTCCTATGTGACGCGTCACGACAGACCGCTGGCGCTGTATCTGTTCACGAGAAGCCGCAGTCACGAAAAACAAATTTTGAAATACTGCAGCTTCGGCGGAGGATGTATCAACGACACGATCATTCACCTTGCGACCAGCAACATGGGATTCGGAGGTGTCGGTGCGAGCGGAATGGGAAGCTATCATGGAAAAGAGAGCTTCGAGCTGTTCAGTCATCGCCGCAGCATTGTGAAGAAATACAACTGGATCGATCTGCCGATCCGCTATCAGCCGTATACCGCATGGAAACGGACTTTGCTGGAACTGTTTTTGCGGTGATATTTACGACTGTTTTGTAAATTTTACTTGGCTCAAAGCGAAATAGATGGTATGATGTCCTAGACATCATGAGGAAGGCCTCCGATGGGTATGATCGGAGGCCTTTTTCCTGCGTGGAATGCGGCCTTTATGAGCCTGCAGGCTGCGAGAGGAGACGGTGAAGCTCCGGCTGTCTGTCTTGCAGGAGCGTATAAGAGGAGAGGTACACGACAGGAATGGCAGAAGAAGACTGCGCAGGAAAAGGAGAGAGGACAAAATTATGGAATACAGGAGTTTTCTTGATTTTTTAGACCGGGCGGAAAAGCTGAAATGCAATACGCGCCACTCGTGGACATCTTCGGGGCGTCATGAGAGTGTGGCAGAGCACAGCTGGCGTCTGGCTCTGATGGCGATGCTGCTTGGCGAGCAGTTTTCCGATCTGGATATGAATAAGGTAATTAAAATGTGTCTGATTCATGATCTTGGCGAGGCTGTAACCGGCGATATCCCGGCGTTTGTGAAGACGGAAAAGGACGAGGCGGTGGAGAGCAGGGCAGTTTCCGGCCTGTTTGATACCCTGCCGGAGATACAGCGAAAAGAGATGACCGAACTGTTTGCGGAGATGGATGCGCTGGAGACGAGAGAGGCGAAGCTTTACAAAAGTCTCGATAAGCTGGAGGCACTGATTCAGCACAATGAGGCGGATCTGTCGACATGGCTGCCGCTCGAATACGATCTGCAGATGACGTACGGCACGAAGGAATGCAGCTTTGATCCGTACATCGACGGACTGCGTGAGGTGGTACGGGAGGACTCCAGACGCAAGGCAGAAGAGGGCGGTCACAGCATCCCGGAGAAATAAGAGAAGAAGATAAGCATATAGCCAGTGAGCATATCAATGCGGCCTGGTTTACAGAAAGAAAGCAGAAAATAGAAAAAACGCTGTGCGCGGCCGCGAAAATCGGGTACAGCTGCAGGAGAAAACATGGAAAGTACAAAAATCACAGTGGCAAAATTCGGTGGAAGTTCTCTGGCCGATGCCACGCAGTTTCGAAAAGTAAAAGAAATCGTAGAGAGCGACCCGGCAAGACGGTATGTGGTTCCGTCCGCACCGGGCAGACGCAGCAGCGGGGATGAGAAGGTGACGGATCTTCTGTATCGCTGCTATGGAAAGGCCGTAAACGGGGAAGATTATAAGGAAGTGCTGGAGCAGATCCGTGCACGTTATGAGGAGATTATCCGGGAGTTAAATCTGGGGGTTACCCTGGATCGTCAGTTTGCAGTGATTGAGGAGGCATTTCTTGCCGGAGCAGGGGAGGAATATGCAGCATCAAGAGGGGAGTATCTGAATGCGATTCTGCTTGCAGATTTTCTCGGCTATGCATTTATCGATGCGGCGGAGGTAATTCGTTTTGACCGGGATGGAAAATTTCAGGACGAGCGCACGAACTTTTTCCTGAAAGAAAGGCTGAAGAATGTGCCGAGGGCAGTGATTCCGGGATTTTACGGTGCAGACGATGCAGGAAATATCCATACGTTTTCCAGAGGCGGTTCCGATGTGACGGGTGCGGTTGTGGCGCGCGGTGCAGGGGCACAGCTCTACGAAAACTGGACGGATGTTTCAGGCTTTCTGCTGGCAGATCCGACAATCATCGATCATCCGAAGAAGATTGATATCATGACATTCGGTGAACTGCGTGAGCTGGCATACCGCGGAGCGACGGTGCTTCATGAGGAGGCCGTATATCCGGCGAGAAGAGAGGGTATTTCCATTCATATCCGCAATACGAATGCGCCGGAGGAAAATGGCACGATTATCTGTCAGAAGCTTCGTCCGGAGGAAGAGGTACCGATCACTGGAATTGCAGGAAGACGGAATTTTGTGGCGGTCAGCATTGCAAAAAACTGCATGAATTCCGAACCGGGATTCTGCAAAAAGCTGCTGGAGGCATTTGAAGAGAACGATATCTCCTTTGAGCATATGCCATCCGGAATCGATACGGTCAGTGTGATTCTGCCAAAAGAGGAGTATGAGCAGAAAGAGGATGCGATTATGGAGTCCTTAAAACGGCTGCTTGAGCCGGACAAGATCGAGGTCGATCGTGATATGGCATTAGTCACGGTAGTCGGAAAAGGCATGCGTTCCGTCAGCGGAATCGCGGCGACATTCTTCTCCAGCCTTGGAGCAGCAAATGTCAACATTAAGATGATTGATATGGGTTCAAATGAGGTCAACTGCACGATCGGCGTGAAAAATGAGGATTTTGAGAAAGCGATCCGTGCATTATATTACGCGCTTGTGGAGCCGGAGCGTGCCTGAGCGAGAAGACACGAAAAAAGATCGAAAGTATCGTGGATGCTTTGCAGCGCACTGTTTTTGTGGCATCTGTACTGCGGAGAGGATTTCTTTGTCATGCTGATGCAGGGCGTACGTATCTTGTGGGGGTATAAGAGAAGGCAGACGATATAGGAAATTGCGCACTATGAAACGAAAGTGCTCCGCGAGGATGTGCCTTGGCACATCCTTTTTTTAGTGTAATGCACACATCAGGAAAGTCATAAGCATATCGTAAAAAAACACCACGCATGAAAAATAAAAATCATGCAAAATGTCACTAAAAACAAGACGAAATGACTCTGCAAACAGGAAATATGCAGAAAAATATGTTTTCTTATATGGACGAAACAGGCAAATTGCGTTAAAATAAAACGGATGTGTAGGGAGCCGTCGAAACTGTGGTCAGATACAGAAGAGTCTTACCAGGCGCAGTGCGGCGTAGCCTTATCGCAAATCAAAAAGGACGGAGGAAAGGACATGTATTTGCTGTATTTTGTTTTGTGGATCATATTTAACGGAGCAGTGACAACAGAAATTTGCTTGTTTGGTCTTGTGATCGCGGCTGTGATGTTTGCGTTTACCTGCAAATTCATGGATTACAGTATAAAAAAAGAGAAGCGGCTGTACCGGCGCATTTTCAAAATGCTGCGGTACATTTTTGTTCTGGTCCGGGAGATCATCAAGGCGAATTTTGCGGTTATCCACATGATCCTGTCAGAAAAAGAGGAGATCGAGCCTGCACTTGTAAGCTTTCACACTGATATGAAGACGCAGGCGGGAAAAGCGTTTCTGGCGAATGCGATCACACTGACGCCTGGCACCATTACCGTGACACTGGAAGGTCAGGAATATCTGGTGCACTGTCTCGATGAGAGCCTTGCATCCGGCATGGATTCGTCGGTGTTCGTGGATCTGTTAAAGGATATGGAAAAACCAAAAGATGGGGAGGCGTAAAAAGATGGTAAAAGGAATCGTCGGGCTGGATCAGGCGTATCAGGCAGTGTTTGTTGCCGCACTTATTTTTCTTGCAGTGATGCTGATCCTCTGTCTGATCCGCGCGATCATCGGACCGCGGATCGCAGACCGCATTGTATCGGTCAATATGATGGGCACGATGGTCATGGTCATCATCGCGATCCTGACGGTGATGCTGCAGGAAGGGTATCTGGCGGATATCTGCATTATCTATGCGATGATCAGTTTTCTTGCGGTTATCGTACTGACCAAGGTATACATGGGCGTTTATCAGGAAAAAAAGCAGAAGGAGGAAAAAGAAGATGGCAGTAATTGAATGGGTGCGCTTCCTTGCAGGCGCTGTTTTTCTGCTGTGCGGACTTGGAATCTTTCTGATTGAGATGATCGGCGTCTTTCGCTTTAAATACGTGCTGAACCGGATGCACGCGGCGGCGATGGGCGATACGCTTGGCATCGGCTTCGCGCTGCTCGGACTGATTCTGATGAACGGCTGGAATTTTACGTCTGCCAAGTTTCTGCTGGTAATTGTTTTTCTCTGGTTTGCATCACCGGTTTCCTCGCATCTGATCGCGCGTCTGGAAGTGACGACAAACGAGGACGAGGAGAAGCACTACAGAAAAATGACGCTTCGGGAGCTGGAAAAGACACTGGCGGAGGAAGCTGCAAAAAACAGCGAAGGGGAGGAAGAATCATGAGTGTATTTCTTTTTATTTTGCTCGGGTTTCTTGTGGCCTGCGCGATCTCGGTGAGTCTTTCGAAAAACCTCCTAAATTCGATTCTGATTTATATGTCATACAGCCTGGTCGCTTCGGTGATCTGGATTCTGCTTGAGTCGCCGGACCTTGCAATCACGGAGGCGGCGGTCGGAGCCGGAATCACGAGCGTGCTCTTTTTTGTCACCTTAAAGAAGATCCATGCGATGATGGGCGAGGCGGATGAAGAACTGAAAAATCAGGAAGAACAGGAAGTGCTGAAGATGGAATCAGGGAAAGGAGAGGAAAGCGATGAGCCGAAAAGTTCCGGAGGAACAGTATAAAAAAACGCGATCGTTCCATTTAAAGCAGTGGCTGGACGGCACAAAGGATCCGTTCCTTGATACGGTAGAGATGAAGCCGCAGCAGGAATTTAAGGAAGATACGGCCGTGCGCGAGCAGCGAAGCGAAGAAAAAAAGAAAATCTATGAGCGCGTGTTTGACGTGGAGCACAATGCGGAGATGCGGCTGTTTCAGCGGATTTACCGGCTGTTCAGCGTGCTGTTCTGCATCAGTCTGGTGCTCGTGCTGCTCACTGGTGTTTCGTATCTGCCGACCTTTGGCCATGCGGAAAACCCGGTCAACAACGAGGTGCCGCAGCGCTATATCGAGAGCGGACTGCAGGAGACGGGCGCGGTCAACATCGTGACCGGCATGATTCTGGATTACCGTGCGTTTGATACGCTTGGTGAGTCGCACGTGCTGTTCATTGCGACGTGTACGGTGCTCATTCTGCTGCGCATCGATAAGAAAAAGGGAAAGGACAGCATTGCGGAGCGCGAGGCAAACGACCGGATCTATGAGCCGAAAAATGATGTGATTCTCCAGACCGTGGCACGGATTCTGGTACCGCCGATCATTATCTTCGGTATTTATGTGATTCTATGCGGCCATCTGGGACCGGGCGGCGGATTTTCCGGCGGAGCGGTCATCGGAGCCGGACTGATTCTGTATCTGAACGCGTTCGGATTTGCAAAGACGGAGCGTTTCTTTACCGCGAAAACGTATAAATGGATGAGCTTTGGTGCCCTGGCCTGTTATGCACTGGCAAAGAGCTACTCGTTCTATACAGGAGCAAATGAGATTCACAGCGTGATTCCGCTCGGCACGCCGGGAGCGATCCTCTCAAGCGGACTGATTCTGATTTTGAATATCTGTGTCGGCATTGTCGTGGCCGGAACGATGTATACCTTTTATGTAATGTTCCGAAAAGGAGGCTACTGATATGAATTTTACAAATCTGATCAATAATTATGAAGAGGCAGTGGCGATGATCCTGTTCGGAATCGGTTTTTCCAATCTGCTTCTGCAGAAAAATCTGATCAAAAAGATTATCGGACTGAATATCATGGATACGGCGATGTATCTGTTTCTCGCTCTGAAGGGTTACATCACGGGGCGGAAAGCACCGATCGTGGTGGACGGCGTGCAGAGCGTGGAAGCGTACATCAATCCGATTCCGGCAGGCCTTGTGCTGACCGGTATCGTTGTCTCGGTCTCGGTCACGGCGCTGATGCTGTCCCTGACGATCCGCCTTTACCGCAGGTATCACACCCTGAATCTGGATGAAATCACAACCAGGCTGGAAAAGGAGGGGCTGTGATGGAATTTGTTCAGAATTTTCCATTTATCTGCATTATCCTCTCCCTGTTTTCCGGACCACTTTCTTCTATATTAAATGGGAAAAAAGCAAAGTGGTGGAACGCATTTGTGATCACGGCGATTGGACTGATGAACGTTGCAGTGCTCGCCTTTGTGATACATTCCGGCGAGCCGTATGTCTATCGGATGGGCCATTTTTCGGCTCCGTGGGGAAACGAAATCCGCGTCGGAATTCTGGAAGCCGTGATGGCTGTGTTTTTCTGCGTGACGATGCTGCTGTGCATGCTTGGCGGAATCAAGGAGCGGGAGGAGGAGATCGAAGAGTCGAAGCAGAATCTCTACTATATCATGGTCAATCTGCTGCTTTCCTCCCTGCTCGCACTGATTTATACGAATGACCTGTTCACGGCATACGTGTTCGTGGAGATCAACACGATTTCCGCCTGCGGCCTGATCATGATCCGCCAGAACGGAAGGACGATCGTGGCGGCGACGCGCTACATGATCATGAGCCTTTTAGGCTCCGGTATGCTGCTGCTCGGTATCTGTTTTCTTTACAGCATTACAGGTCATCTTCTGATGAGCAACATCCAGCAGGCGGTCTGGAACCTGCATGAGACGGGTACGTATCAGGTGCCGCTTCTTGTAGCGGTTGGCCTGATGTCGGTCGGACTTGCGGTCAAGAGTGCGCTGTTTCCGTTTCACGGCTGGCTGCCGGACGCGTACGGATATTCGACGGTGTCCTCGGCAGCGATTCTGTCCTCACTCGTTTCCAAGGGCTACATTTTTCTGCTGCTCAAGATCTTTTACCGCGTGATCGGATTCGAGGTAATTAAGGACAGCAAGGTCATTCATGTGCTCTTCGTGTTCGGAATCGCGGGTATGATCATCGGCTCGATCGACGCGATCCGGGAAAACAGTATCCGCAGAATGATTGCGTATTCTTCGGTTGCTCAGATCGGATACATCTACATGGGTTTTGGTCTTGGCACGGAGCTTGGTGTGCTGGCGAGTGTTTTTCATATCATCTGCCATGCGGCGACGAAAGCGCTGTTGTTCCTTTCGGCTTCCTCTTTGACGGAAGTATCGGGAGACAGCACAAATTTCTTTGATCTGACCGGTGCCGGATACCGAAATAAAGCGGCGGGCGTTGCCTTTACGGCCGGTTCCCTTTCGATGGTTGGTTTTCCGATGCTCGGCGGCTTTATTTCCAAGATTCTGTTTGCGCAGGCGGCGGTCGGACACGCCTACAAAATGCTGCCGACGCTGATCGCGCTTGCCATCAGTACGATTTTAAATACGGTCTATTTTCTGAAGACGGTGATCCGTATTTACACGCCGATGCGCCCGGAGGAGAGACAGACAAAAGGCTACAAAACAGCGGCGATGAAAGAACAGCCGGTAAAATCAGTGGCGCTCATCTGCTTTGTCGCGCTGAATCTGGTGCTCGGATTGTTTTCACAGCCAATCCTGACGCTGTTAGAGCGCGGACTTTCGATGTTTGCATAGGAGGAAGAAAAAATGAATGGTTGGATTTTGCTGCCGGTGTTTCTGCCGGCGCTCTCCGGAATCTGCCTGCTGTGCAGTTCCTTCAAAAGCCATCTGAGCAGCAGCGGAAAAGACGTATGGCACGATCTGGATGAGCAGGAGCGGAAAAAGCTGCATCGCTTTGTCGGAGCGGTTCTGGTGTTCACAGCGGTGCTTGCACTTCTTGCGGCCTGGAGCGGTGAGCATGAGGTGCGGCTGTTTCACCTGATGGAAGGGATTCCGGTCTATTTTCGGATCGATGCGGTCGGCAGGCTGTTTGTGAC
>JAQXVT010000039.1 GCA_029225065.1 Lachnospiraceae bacterium
CTCTGCCGTCTCTGATTTTTCCTCCGCCTTCGCAGGATACGCCGCCGCTCTTTTCTGCTCCGCAATCTCGTTTACCATCTCCTGCACGGTCTCCGACAGCTCCGCAAAGCTGATTGGCTTTAACAGATATCGTCTGACTCCAAGGCTGATCGCCATCTGCGCATAATGAAACTCCGGATACGCCGTCAGAATGATCTCACTGATCTCCGGATAATGTTCCTTCACCCACCCGAGAAATACCAGGCCGTTCTCCTGCGGCATCTCGATATCACAGATAATCAGGTCAATCGGATGTTCCTGCACCTTTCGCTTTGCGATCTGCGCGTTATACGCCGTCCAAACATTTGTTATCCCAAGGCTCTCCCAGTCTACATGTTTTTTGATCAGGGAAACCACTGTAACCTCATCATCAACAATCAATATTTCCATTTGTATTTTCCTCCACCTTCGGAATCCGAATCACCGTTTTCGTTCCGACCTCTCTTCGCATCATTTTAATCTCCGCCTTTCCGTCATACAGAACCGCCAGCCGGTGAATCACATTAAAGATACCGATGTGCTGTCCATCCTCCTCGATATCCTCGCCCTTTTCCAGCTTCTGAATCAGTTCGTCCGACATACCGACACCGTTGTCCGAAATCGTGATTTCAAGCGTCACCCCACAGTCAACCACCTGCAGACAGACACGCAGATCCTCCACGATCATAATATTATGCTTGATACTGTTCTCGATAAACGTCTGAATCAGAAACGGCGGGATCAGTTCTTTCTCCGCATCTGCCGAGCATTCGATCTCCAGAGAAAAATTGTCCTGATACCGGATCTTCTGTACATTCGAATACTGCCTTACACACTGCAGCTCCTTGGCAAGCAACACAAAATCCCGGTTCAGCGAGAGCACATACCGAAAATAGTCCGCCATATACTTCGCAAGCTCCTGTATCGTCTCACACTCGCCCGCATCCGCCAGCGTATGGATCAGGTTCAGCATGTTCGTGTAAAAATGCGGCTGGATCTGTACCCTCAGAAACTGATTGTAGATCTTCTCTTTTTCGATACTCGCATCATACACATCGATCTTCAGATCCATAATCTGTTCCCGCATCCGGTTGAACGTCTGGTACAGCACCGCGATCTCATTTTTCTCACGTTTATCCTCCAACACAACATCCGAATTTCCTTTGCTGAACTGTTCCATCGCATACTTCAGCTTCATCAAAGGCTGAAAAACCGCCGCCCTCTGATACAGAATCGCAAGCAAAAAAAGCAGAACAGAAGCCACAACCGCTACCGTAATTATGATCCGCGTATAAGAAGCACTGTCCGCGAAACCGGTGTATGGAATCTCAATGCAGATTTTCTTATTAATCATGCGGATCGGCCGCGCATACGTGAACAGATCGCCGGTCATATTTCTGTTTTTTGTGCTCGTATAAAATACAGAGCCGTCCATATTCAAAATATAGGCGTTGCTCTCCTGATCCTCCGGCATGATATCCGCCAGCACATTTTCACAACTAATATAGCAGCCGCTGTAAGCGCCGTTTTTCGTATAAATATGGAGAAAATAGTATGTCTGCCCCAGCTTGATCTCATTCCAGGTCGCCATATTACCGCGGGTGACTGTCCCGAGGTACTCTTTCAGCTCCTCTATTTCCCGCTCCTGAAAATAATCAATATACGATACCGAGGTCAGCATCAGATCACGTTTCGGAAAATATGCAAAATAAATGATCTGCGTGTCGTTGATGACCGACATATTTGTCAGGCTGTTCTGCAGCGCCCACTTCTCATCCTCCACAGATGCATCCACCGCCGCCCGCGCAATGCGGTTGAAGTCCGTGTTGTCGTCCTTGTCGATCATTGACTTCAGTTCCTTATTCGCCACATAAAACTGATCCGCCCAGTAATTGCTTGAATAATTGATCGAATTCCGGTAAATCCCCTCGATCTTCCGGTTAAAATCCCGCACCGTATAGATTTCAAACAGTGAAAACAGCAGCACAACTGCAAAAGCTATCAGCAAAATAAGAGAGGTGGATTTTTCAAATACATTTTTCCGCATGACATTTTCCTTCCTGGCAGAACCGCTTCACCTTCTGCTTATTG
>JAQXVT010000040.1 GCA_029225065.1 Lachnospiraceae bacterium
TCTGGTTCATCCCTAAAGGTTATGACCTTGGAGGAACCGTTGGAATAATCGTGTTCGACATCTTAGTCGGCGGCATCATTGGCGTGTTCGTACTCACATGGAAAATAGTAGCAGGGCTGGGGTGCCTCGCCCTGTGCATCACGAAACTCATTGTAAAAATTATACAACAGAGGGAGGCGTAAATCAATGAAACATTCAGCACAGATCATTGTCTGCTGCGCTCAGAAAGGTGGCGTTGCTAAAACTGTAACCACTCATAATCTGGCCGTAGCACTTAGCCAGACCGGTAAAAAGGTTCTTGCGGTTGATATGGACTATCAGTCGAATCTGACCTGCTGTCTCGGTATCGAACAGCCGAACGATTTGCCCATGGGGATTGCACAGCTTCTGGAAGCTGAACTTCACGATGATGACCTTCCCGAACCGGAAAGTTATATCCAGCACTGCGGCAGTATTGACCTAATTGCTGCAAGCACCTACCTGTCCGCCGTCTCGGAAACCATGCGGCTTGAAATGGGCAGTGAACGGTTCTTAGCTGATATCCTCACTCCTCTCCGCCCTCTGTACGATTATATCCTCGTGGACACCGGTCCGAAGTTGGATAATCTGAACATCAATGCGCTGGTTGCTGCTGATCAGGTCGTAATTCCAGTCAATCCCCAGTATCTCTCTGCAATGGGACTGGAACGACTTATGGCAACCATCGCCAAAGTTCGACGCCGCTTCAATCCTGGTATTGAGATTGCCGGTGTCCTGCTGACCATGTGTGAAAAACGTACCACGCTTTGCCAGACGATTTCCAATCAAATCCGGCAGGAATATGGTTCCGTCCTTCATGTGTTTCAGTCCGCAATCCCTATGACTGTAAAAGTAGGCGAATCCGTCTATTTTTCAAAAAGTGTCATTGAATATTGCCCTTCATCACCCGCCGCAACTGCATATCAGGCATTTGCGAAAGAGTTGCTCGAACAGGGCAAGCTTCGTATCATCGCAAAAGCAGAACTGTCAAAGGAGGTTGAGAGTTAATGAAAAAAGGTATCCCTGTACGTCCTATCATTCATGATCCGATTGATCTCATTCCTACCTCCAGCGATGTGGTACATGCTCCAGAGAACGTTATTGTGGATCTGCCAATATCGCAGATTGTTCCCTACCATGACCACTTGTTCCGGCTTTATGAGGGAGACAGACTGAATGACATGGTAGAAAGTATCCGGGAAAACGGTGTACTCACTCCGACTATTGTACATAAAATCGCTGACCGCCAATATGAAATGCTTGCCGGTCACAACCGTATGAATGCTTCCCGGATTGCCGGAAAGAAAACAATCCCAGCAATCATAAAAGAGGGATTGACAGAGGAAGAAGCATGGCTCTATGTGGTTGAGACAAATCTCCTGCAGCGTGGTTTTACAGAGATGCTCCTCTCTGAACGTGCTGCTGTCATCGCCGCTCATTACGGAAGAATTTCCAATCAGGGGAAGAGAACTGACATCGAACGAGAATTGCTCAAACTGGAGGGTCGTGAAGCTGATGCCAAGAATATCAATAAAAACAGCCGAAAATCCTTGGCAGACGAATATGGACTTTCTTCTTCAACCATCGCCAGACTGTTACGGATTAACAAACTCATTCCGCCTTTTAAAGAAAGGTTGGACAATAAGAAAATCCAGCAGACAGTCTGTGTCGAGATTTCTTACCTGAGTGAGGTAGAACAGCAATGGCTGGATCGTTTTCTGCAGACATACAGCATCAAGCCTGATCTCGCCGGAATCCATATGCTCCATCAGAAAAGTAAGGCATCAAGCTTGACTGAAGAAGGCTTGCGGTCTCTGTTATTAAATCTTGATCGGGAAAAGTCTCGCAAAAAGACATACAAAAGCATGAAAATTCCAAAATCAGTCTACCACCGGTATTTTGAAAGTAAAGCAGATGATGAAATCTGCACCATAGTCACCAAAGCCCTAGAACTGTATTTCCAATCAGAGGATGGGCATAGAGACAAATGAATTCCATACGCTTAAAACAGTAAAGGAGGATTTTTATGCACAAAGGTAAATCGCTTGTAGAGCAGCTCTTCGATGGGGAAATATATGCCGCTGAGCAGTTCAATCCCTATGAAAGCAAAGATTATAAAAAGGAATTGGAGGACATCCGTGAAGTGGAGGACATATTCACCTCTTCTCTTCCTCCAGAGCTTCATGAATCTTACGAAGACCTTATCAGCGCCCGAGCCGCTTTAGCTTCATCGGAAAACTACAGCCATTTTGCACGGGGATTTTATTTAGGAGCACAGCTCATGAAGGAGATTCTGCAAAATGAGGTCTGATAAAAAAGTATAGTTTATAACCCGAAGTCATCGGAGTGCTGCATGACCGCATTTCCGATGACTTTTTCATCATAAAGGAGGAACCCATCATGGCAGTTATCAGAGTAGAAAAGCGTAAAGGCTATACGATAATGAGCAATTACCATCTGCGGGATAAGAACCTATCTTTGAAAGCAAAAGGACTGCTGTCGATCATGCTCTCCCTGCCTGACGAGTGGCACTACAATGTCCGGGGGCTTGCTGCGATCTGCAAAGAAGGCGTCACCAGTATTTCCAGTACGCTCAAAGAATTAGAGGAATGGGGATACATGCGCCGTCATCAGCCGAATACCGGAGGCAAGTTTGGCGAAATCGAATACATCATCTATGAAACGCCCCAAAAGGAGCTTGCCGGCGGCGGTGATAGGAAATCTCCTAAAGATAACACTGACGGCAATTATGACGGCTCTGAGCGCCTTCAGGACGGCAAATCCGACCCTGACGGTGATTCGTCAAATGAATCAGCATCCGAAGGCTTCCATGCCTTACAAGGGTCATCTGACACCTTATCCGTTATGGCAGACAAGCAGTCTGGAAACTCCGGCAGGGTCCTGCATCCTGACTCTTCCACTTCTCCAGCCGAACAGAAACCGTGTGCCAGACCTCCGTATACTGATTTATCGTATACAGGTTCCCCGTGTACGGAAAACCCGTATACGGTAATTCCGGACGCAGGATATCCGTACGCAGAAACTTCGTGTACGCAAAATCCGGACAGTAATAAAAGAAAGAGTCCAAGAAAAACAGACAGAAAAAATATGGATCAGAGCAACTATCCTTCCATCAATCAGATCGCTGACGCCGACCTGCAGGAGATGCCGGCTTCCCGGCCTGTTTATCAGGATACGATGGAGGATGCGATTGATATGGATGACCAACGCTTTCTTCAGAAAATAGGTGCTCAAAAGCTCAGTAATGAGTTTGACACATATCAGAAGCTGGTCGAGGAGAACATCGAGTTTGATTACCTGATCCAGCGTTATGAAAGGGACGCAGACACGATCCGTGGCATTGTAGACATCATGGTCGAGGCTATCTGCAGCTCTGCACAGGTGATCCGGATCGGCGGTCAGGATTTCCCTCAAAGTGTGGTCAAATCCAGGCTTCTGAAGCTGAGAAGCGACCATATTGAGTATGTGATGACCTGCCTGTCAGAGAACACCACCAAAATCCGCAACATCAAAAGTTACCTGCTCACGACACTTTATAATGCCCCCAGCACCATTGATGCCTTTTATCAAAACTGGGTACAAAGTGACAATCCGGCATTGGCAAGGAGACAATAAGTCTTATTTGCCGATAAAAATCTAGCGCACGCTCTCCCTCCCGGCAATGCGCACTGCCTCTACTAAACAACATAAAAATTTCAAACGAATGGAGGTTGAGCATTTATGCAAGAATATGTCAATGACAGAACCATTTGCATCAGCATCAAGGGTGGGAGGATCAGTGCAAGTATCCTAGCAAAAGCACTGACGAAAACCCTGCGCATAATGGAATCAGAACATGCGAAATCTGTGGCAAAGAAAAAAGAACTCCCACAGGGTAAGCAGACACTCAAAGATCTGACGAAACAGAAAGATAAACTGGCGAATATCCAGGTCACAAATAAAAATATCGGTTCCTTTGACCGGGTAGCACGTAAGTACGATATTGATTATGCCCTAAAAAAGGACCGAAGCGTACGGCCGCCAATCTATTACGTTTTTTTCAAAGCGAAAGATGTGGATGTAATGACTGCGGCTTTCAAGGAATACACGAACCGGACAGCTAAAAAGAAAGCCCGTCCGTCTGTCTGCCAGAAACTCGCCAAAGCTATGCAGGTTGTTAAGGACGCCATCAACCAGCAGAGAGCGAAGCACAAACATCAGAAGCATTCCCGATGAAAGCATCAAATAATAAACTTTTGCCTAAACTTGGCAGCAAGGGCAAATCAAGCGGACCGACGATCAGTACCGGCGACCTGAAAAAGTATCTGATCCGGCTCCTGCCCTATCTCCTGATAGCCTGGTTCGGGAATCGAATGGCCTGGCTCTATCGTGTCAGTCCCGGCGATCAAGCACTTTACAAGTTCATCAACGGCATGTCAAACTTTAATATGGCATTTAAAAATCCGCTTCCCAGCCTGCATCCTTACGATATGCTGTTCGGAGCTGGCTTTGCGGTCTGCTTCTTCCTGGTCATCCTGTATCGCCGAAAGAACGCAAAGAAGTATCGCCCCGGCATGGAATACGGTTCTGCCAGATGGGGAAACGCTAATGATATCAAGCCATTCATCCATCCTGATTTTTTCCAGAACATTCCTTTGACACAGACAGAACGGCTGACTATGGAAAGCCGTCCCAAAATTCCCAAATATGCCCGGAACAAAAATATTATTTGTATCGGGGGCAGCGGAAGCGGAAAAACGAGGTTCTTCATTAAGCCGTCACTCATGCAAATGCACTCTTCTTACGTAGTTACCGATCCAAAAGGAACCTTGATCGTCGAATGCGGTCAGATGCTCGTTGACGGCGGCTATGTTATCAAAACACTGAACACCATCAATTTCAGTAAATCCATGCACTTCAATCCTTTCGCCTATATACGCTCGGAACGTGATATCCTGAAACTGGTGAACACGATCATTGCGAATACCAAGGGCGAAGGTGAAAAAGCAACCGAGGATTTCTGGGTCAAATCGGAACGTCTTTTATACTGCGCTCTGATCGGTTATATCTGGTATGAGGCTCCGGAGGAAGAACAGAATTTTTCCACTCTGCTAGATTTCATAAATGCCAGCGAGACACGGGAAGATGATGAAAACTTCAAGAACGCTGTGGATCTACTCTTCGATGAACTGGAAGAAAAAGATCCGACACACTTTGCCGTCCGGCAGTATAAAAAATACAAGCTGGCGGCAGGAAAAACAGCAAAATCCATCCTGATCTCCTGCGGTGCCCGTCTGGCTCCATTTGATATTCAGGAGCTGCGTGACCTCACCGCCTATGACGAGATGGATCTGGAGTCCATAGGCACCCGCAAAACTGCTCTCTTTGTCATCATTTCTGACACCGATGATACGTTCAATTTCATCGTTTCCATACTATACACTCAGCTATTCAATCTGCTCTGCGATCTGGCAGATGATAAATACAACGGTCGCCTGCCCGTACACGTCCGGTGTCTTCTGGACGAGTTTGCTAAACTTTTGTCGATGTTACATGGCATAGTCGGCAAAATGGCGTCTGCGCCGAATGCACACAAGTAAGGCGCAGAGCATCAGGGGGCAAAATCGGTGAAAAGATCTTGCCATTCCAAGACCGAGATACCCGGTGTCCGAACGCCGCGCCGGTATTGTAACGAGTAGGGTTTGAACCTGCCTTGCAGAATATAACAGCCCCACGAGTGTCCCCTACCAGTGTGCAGTCCCTTGAGACGTGGTAAAAATGTACTCTGTACTGCATGGTAATCATGCAGAAGTCAGGATAAAGAGCCTGACGATAACACCATAGAATATAGGGCAGATTCCAAAATTTGATAAACTGATCGCAACGATCCGAAGCAGAGAGATCTCCGCTTCTATCGTACTGCAGAGCCAGTCTCAGCTAAAGACCATCTATAAAGACGCTGCCGACACCATCGTGGGCAACTGTGACTGCACATTGTTCCTGGGCGGCAAAGAATCCAGCACATTGAAAGAGATGTCCGCTGTGCTCGGCAAGGAGACCATTGACCTCTACAATACCAGCGATACCCGGGGCACCAGCCGCAGCTATGGAATGAACTACCAGAAAACTGGAAAGGAACTGATGAGTCAGGACGAACTTGCCGTCATGGACGGAGCTAAGTGCATCCTGCAGGTGCGTGGTGTCCGACCATTCTTCTCTGATAAATATGACATCACCAAACATCCCCGATACAAAGAGTTGTCTGACTATGACAAGGCAAATGAATTCCATATTGAAGAATACCTGAAGCATCGCCTGAAAGTAAAAGAAACAGACACCTTTGATCTGTATTCGGTCACAGAGGAGGATATTTCTACTCTTTAAGGCTGAAAACCCTCCGCCGGCGTCATACCGCCGCTCATATGAGCCGTCTGTGCTCTGTTTTCAGCACAAGGCGGCTCCTCTTTCTCTTCATTTTGATCAAAAAATTACTTTTGTTCAAAATGGTCAGAAGTCTCAACTTATGTTCTTTTTGAACAGAGGTTCATTTGAACACAAGTCTGCCGAAAATTCTTATTTTACACATATGCTCTTTTTGGACAGAAGTTATCACTTGTGTTCTTTCTGAACAGAAGTTCTTTTGAGCACAAGTATCTTCTCCACCGGGGCGGTCACAGCGAAAATTCAAGCCAGCCGCTCCGGCTGGCCATTCTACTATTCGTTATGTGTCAGCGCAGCTCTTATCATTTCCAGAACCAGCGCCTGTCTGCTTGGCGGGACTTTCTCCCAGAGTTCTTCAATCTCCCGGATCGCTGTAACTTCATTTTCTTCCAGTTCGTCCCGAAGAAGATAGTCCGGTGAAACCTTCAAGGCGTTGCAAATGCTGATAAATACCGGCAGGCTCGGCATCTTCGTTCCACCCTCGATCTGGCGAAGATACGTTGCATTGATATTGCACATTTCTGAAAGTTTATCCGAAGTCAATCCTTTATCTTTTCTCACTGCGTTGAGCCGCTTTCCCAAACCATTCTTTTCCATAATTTACACCTATCTGTTAGCTGTCAGTTGTTATTTTGTACACTTAAAGACTATATTATGATTGTCGTTTTCAATAGCTTCTGATAGACTATAAACTATTAGCTGTTAGTTCACACCACCCACGAAGGAGGAATCATATTATGAAAAGGATACGACAAAAATGGCGTGAATATTGGAAAGATGATACCTGTGATATGGAAAAAAGGCATTTAAGCCAGCATGACAAACGGGCCTTGCTGTATGGTGGGTTTATGGTCAGTGCTCTCACATTTATTCTAATTTCAATCGTTGTTCTAATCGGAAATCTCTGGGCAAATCATCAAGCAGAAAAAGACATGGAAGAACTCTTAGGGACCGTCGCTACCTATATGGCAACGGCAACTGATGATGAATATGAAGAAATCGCCCAAACAATCCGGCATGATCTCGTTTACAGTGAATATGGACAGGATGTAGAGAACCTGATTCAGTACATCCCCAATACAGCAGACGGATGCTGTCTGGAGCGAGAGGGCTATCTGGAACGCATCAATCTGGTTTTTCTGAATACAGGTGAAACCTATGGATTGGACATTTACCAGGCGAATGAACCGGTTACAGATCAAAAGAATCGTGGCACCATAGCGAATTTCGGATACGACGAAATCAGTGAATCCCATGTGACGATCATAAAAAATCTGAGTACAGGCACCGGATCAGCTTCTATTGACCGCAGCCGTGGGATTGTCAGCCTGCACAAGATGAAAGCACAGTTTTGTGATGATTGTATCCGTGAAATACTGGACGTATCTGACAATGAAGGAATGAATGAAGCTGTAATTTATGATGCAGAGGAAAAGACGTTCTTTCCTATTATAAATGGTGATTTAGAAATAGGCGATTATTCTTTCCATACTGCATATGAGGACAGCACATATCAAATTGAAATTCAATACACGGGCGAATCGTAAATCAACGCCGCTGTTGGAGCAAATTTTCCGGCAGCGACGTTTTTATTTTTTTCATCTCTTTTGCAAATTCTTTTCGTCCGGTCCGCTCCAGGACGATTTGAAATAGAGGGGCTGGCCATTACCGCCAGTTCTATCTTTCTATATCTCATATCTTTCAAAGGAGGCGGTCTCATGTCTGGATTCCCGTCTGGCTTTATCTAGCGGAATTCTCGCCCGCCGCATAGATAGGTCTTCTTTTCTTCTCTGACCGCTGCTCTTCTGCGGCGGCTATTCCACCACACCTGTTCTAACAAAATTTCAAAGAAAGGAGAAGATCCCGGTATGCCTGCAGACAGGTATAAAAAACTGCAGTCTGCTTCGGATCATAAGAAAACATGGGTTTCTTCACAAGCGCAGTTGACGTACTGCAGACTCTCGTAATTGCCCTCGGTGCCGGTCTCGGCGTATGGGGCGCTATCAACCTGCTGGAGGGTTACGGAAATGATAACCGTGCGACACGTTCGTAAGTGAAAAGCTTGCGCACAAAGTCGAAGGGCAATTGTAGCCCGAAACTTTGGAGAACTGATATTCCGATGGGTGAAATGAGGGGGTAACGTCCCGAAGCGCCACCCTAATACTCCGAATGG
>JAQXVT010000041.1 GCA_029225065.1 Lachnospiraceae bacterium
GACGAATTCGTTCGTGTGAATGCTTTGCAATCGTATTTACGAATCGTTCAGGACAGCAAAACAGCTTCCGGGAAAGAAAAGCCGGAAGCTGTTTTTGGTGGGTAAGTTGTAAAATTTAGCTGAAGCTGTTTATTTTACAACAGGCAGATCCGCCATGAAAACGGATTGCGAATATCCGTTTTGACTTCGGTTAAACAGATCGATTACAGAGTCTGAATCTTCTTGCGGTAAATCCGCAAAAACAGAATGATTGAAAGCAGGATCGATGCGATCTCCGCGATCGGGAAAGACCACCATACCGCATGCAGACCGAACGCTTCTGCGAGAATCCAGGCAGCCGGGAGCAGCACGAGCAGCTGTCTTGCGACTGACACGATCAGGCTGTAAATACCGTTTCCAAGCGCTTGGAAGACCGAACTGAGTACGATACAGAAACCTGCAAACAGGTAACTCCAGCTGATGATGCGAAGCGCGTTGGAGCCGATTGCGATCATGTCCTCAGAAGCGTTAAAGAGCAGGAGCAGTTTGTCCGGAATCAGCTGGAACACAAGCAATCCGAGCATCATCATGACAAACGCAAACGTACAGCTTAAGCGGATCGTGTGTGTGATGCGCTCTTTTTTGCGTGCGCCGTAGTTGAATGCGATGATTGGCACCATGCCGTTGTTCAATCCGAAGACCGGCATGAAAAAGAAGCTCTGCAGCTTGAAGTAAACGCCAAATACTGCGGCTGCGGTTGAGGAAAAGACAAGCAGGATTTTATTCATTCCAAATGTCATGACCGAACCGATCGACATCATCAGGATGGACGGCACGCCGACGGAATAGATCGCTGCCACGGTTTTTCCCTCAAGACGCATATGCGTCGGATGGACTTCAATCTCGTGGTTGCGTTTTACATTGAAGAAGATGGCGAGCAGCATTGCGACGATCTGACCGAAGACGGTAGCGAGCGCGGCACCTGCGGCCCCCATTTTGGGGAATCCGAAATAGCCGAAGATCAGGATCGGGTCAAAAATGATATTCAAAATCGCTCCCGTTCCCTGTGTGATCATCGTGTAAAAGGTGCGGCCGGTGGACTGCAGCAGACGTTCCAGTGTGATCTGAAGAAAGAGACCGATTGAAAGCCCACAGACGATTGTCATATACTGGACGCCGTATTCAACGATCTCGGTATTGTCCGTCTGCATGGCTAAAAACGGCCGTGAGCCAAAGATTCCAAACAGGCAGAATACGGCAAAGCCGATGAGCGCAAGCAGGATACTGTTGTTGGCGGCTTTGTTTGCCTGGCCATAATTCTTTTCGCCGAGGCTTCTGGAGAGCAGTGCGTTGACACCAACGCCGGTACCGGAGGCCACGGCGATCATTAGGTTCTGGATCGGAAAGGCCAGGGATACGGCGGTCAGCGCATTTTCACTGATCTGAGAGACGAAGATACTGTCCACGACGTTGTAGAGCGCCTGGACGATCATGGAAATGATCATCGGAAGCGACATGGTAAGCAGCAGCTTCGGGATCGGCATGACGCCCATCTTGTTTTCTTTTCTTGGTTCGCCGGAATTTCCGGCCGCATTGGTTTTTTCCATACAGTTCTCCCTTCTGAAAGTATGTCACTGTCTGAAGCTGGCTGTATGTGACTTCAAACAGTAACAAAAAAGCAGCCGCATCTAAAAATGCGGCAGTCTGTGCAAAAAGCAGTTTCTTCTATTGTAAAGGGCATACCAGGAAATGTCAATTACAGGATGCAGAAAAACAGGACAGGAAAGCAGTTTTTGCCTTGACAAAAAAACGTGAACCAACTATACTGAATGGCAAAGCCGTGAAGGGAACAAGTAAGAACAGACGGAACGCACAGAAAGCAGCCGGTTGATGAGAGGCGCGCGCAGAACTCTTTTCCGAATACATCCCGGAGCTCCGCACCGAACGAAGTCCAGTAGGCTGCGGCGGGTGACGCCCGTTATGAGGTCAGGGTATGCAGTACCCGATGAGGCAGGCAATGTGAGTTGTCTGTGAAATAAGGTGGTAACACGGGATTTCGCTCTCGTCCTTAAAAAAATAAGGATGGGGGCTTTATTTTTTATACCAGTTTCGAGCGGCATCAAGCCACAGACAGAAGCAGCGTAGCTGCGGATAGTCGGCGAAGCCGACGGGTCTGCGGTCTGCGATCGAAACGTCCGGAATAAATGAACAGAAGGCTTCCGTCCGATCAATAAGCAAGCACTTAAATCACCCAAAAGAAAAGGAGACATCCCAATGCAGATTTATGATGAACTCGTAGCAAGAGGCCTGATTGCGCAGGTCACAGATGAAAAAGAGATCCGCGATCTTGTAAACAATGGAAAAGCAACCTTCTACATCGGTTTTGACCCGACCGCAGACAGCCTTCATGTCGGACATTTCATGGCACTCTGCCTGATGAAGCGTCTGCAGCAGGCAGGCAACAAGCCGATCGCGCTGATCGGCGGCGGTACAGCCATGATCGGTGACCCGAGCGGAAGAACCGATATGCGTCAGATGATGACGAGAGAGACGATCCAGCACAACTGCGACTGCTTCAAGAAGCAGATGAGCCGTTTCATCGATTTCTCAGATGACAAGGCGCTGATGGTAAACAACGCAGACTGGCTTCTTGACCTGAACTATGTTGAAGTACTGCGCGAGGTAGGCGCACACTTCAGTGTAAACCGCATGCTGACCGCAGAGTGCTACAAGCAGCGTATGGAGCGCGGCCTGAGCTTCCTGGAATTCAATTACATGATCATGCAGAGCTACGATTTTTACGCACTGTACCAGAAATACGGCTGCAACATGCAGTTCGGCGGCGATGACCAGTGGAGCAATATGCTCGGCGGTACGGAGCTGATCCGCCGCAAGCTTGGCAAAGACGCATACGCTATGACCATCACGCTGCTGCTCAATTCCGAAGGCAAGAAGATGGGCAAAACCCAGAGCGGAGCTGTATGGCTTGATCCGAACAAGACTTCTCCGTTTGATTTCTATCAGTACTGGAGAAATGTCGCAGACGCAGATGTCCTGAAGTGTCTGCGCATGCTGACCTTCCTGCCCCTGGAGCAGATCGACGAGATGGACAAGTGGGAAGGAAGCCAGCTCAACCAGGCAAAGGAGATCCTTGCTTACGAGCTGACCGCACTGGTACACGGCGAGGAAGAGGCAAAGAAGGCACAGGAAGGCGCACGCGCCCTGTTCTCCATGGGAAATGCAGAGCATATGCCGACCGCAGAGCTTTCTGATGAGGACTTCACCGAGGATGCAATCGACATCGTATCCCTGCTGCACAAATCCGGTCTGGCAAATACCCGTTCCGAGGGACGCCGTGCCGTAGAGCAGGGCGGCGTATCTGCAGACGGCGAGAAGATCACCGACCCGAAGGCAACCCTGGCAAAAGAGAAGTTTGAGGGCGACGGTATTGTCGTAAAGAAAGGAAAGAAGAACTTCCGGAAAGTGGTTCTGAAATAAGAGTTGAGCAAGGAAGGATATTTGTGATTTATTTCACTGTCTGGTAAAAAATAAGAGGTAAAAGAGAAGGCTGCCACGGGAACATCTGGGAAAAAACAGATGCACCCGGGGCGGCCTTTTTTATTCCAGCGAATAATGAGTCAGGCAGCCGTGTATGCAGGGATACCATGCGAGACAGATGTTCAAAAAATGCAAAAAAAATTTTAATAAAATTACAAAAATCTTGATCTGGATCAAGAAAATGAAAAACTGAAAATGAGAAATATAGTATAATACAGGAAATTAATAATTGGTGAAAAGGCGTGTGTGAAGGAAGGAGGGAATTGAATAGGGAAAATGTAAAAAATGGCGCTGCCCATTAAAAAAATACAGTAAGGAGGATTTTGAAAATCCGCTAAATAAGTAGGACAAAGGAGAGAATGTATGAAGAAAAAAGAATGGAAGACAATAAAACGTTTATTGGGCTGTTTTGCGATTTTGATCTGTACATTTGCAATGTATCTTCCGGCTCAGGCAACCATTATTCCGAGATTGGAAAATGGAAAGTATATCAAAACCTACCTGCTTTCTACATGGAAGAATGCTTATGTTTATACGAGATCAGATCTGTCGACAAGAGGAGTCTCGGGACCGGTGGAAAGACGGTATAACGCATCGATTTATCCATCGGACGAAATTTACGTTTATAAAATGACAAGCAGATATTGTTATGTAAGTTATCCGACTTCCCGTGGACGAAATTACGGATATATACGTTCAACCGACATAATTTCCGGATTTCCAGATGATAAGCCGCAGAACAGCAGAGGTTCTATGACGACTTATAAGAGAGCCGGAAGCGGACGTTATGGAAGTATCTCAAATGGAGACCGCGTATATAAACGCGGAGAATCCGGATCGTATACGCAGGTAATTTATCCAATTGGCGGAAATCGTTTCAAAATGGGATGGGTAGCTACGAGCGACTACAACAGATATGTAAAAAAGGAAGAACTTACAGAAGTTAATTTAAGCAGCTCGATGTACAATTTTGAGTCGGCACTTAAAGGCGGAATGGTGATGGATGTAGCCGGAGGCGGCACAGGAAATGGAACCAATATTATGCTGTGGCAGTCTCATGGAGACAATAATCAGAAGTTTTGGGCAACAAGATTGAACTCAGGCTGGTACAGAATTAAGGATGTGAACTCTTGCAAAGTACTCGATGTGGCAGGCGGACAGCGGGGCAGCGGAGTAAACGTTCAGCTGTATCAGTGGAACGGCAGTGACGCGCAGCTGTGGAAATTCTACAAAGACGGAAATAACTATTATTACATTAAGAATAAGCTGGGATATTACCTCGACGTAAGTGGAGGAGTTTCTGACAACGGTACAAATATTCAGGTTTATGAGCTGAACAAGTCAGGCGCGCAGAAGTGGTATCTGAAAAAAACGTCAAGGTATACACCGGTCGCACCAGTTTATAATCTGGTTAGTCAGTCCGAGATTGATTCGGCTGCAAGCAGATATGGAATATCGAGCGGCTCTAATGCATACAAAGCTCTGAATCTGATTAATTCAAAGTACTATTCGCAGCTTAAGAACAATGAGAATGGGACAAATGTTTTTCTGTTTGAGGGCGTAGGAGCAAGTTCAAATGCTTCAAGCCGAATGAACGCAATGTGTGTTGTTGTAAAAAATAAGAAAATTGTATACATCAATAAATACTCTTCAACGATTCCGGATAACCCATTCACGCCGAGGTTAAATGGAGGAACAGCGGTTCCTACCATGCTTCCGGGAGTTTACAATTTTACGACAACAAACCATCAGGCAAGTAAGTCTGTAACAAGAAGGTATATTCCGTATGCGGCGCTTCATATCAGCAGTGGAGGAACTAACGTTTTACGCCATAATTCAGTTAATTCCTGGTATTACAGCAATTCCGGAGCAATTAATGTCCATGGAAGAAGCGGCGCCAGAACAAATAATTCAGCGAACTCGGCTGGATGCATACTTGTAGGAGATATCTTCAGCAACTATCCAAGTGAATACTCCAATTTTATAAAAGCAGTTGATATTGTTTCGTCTGGAACATATGTATCGAAAGCAACAAGATATTCCTATTATCGAACCGGCAAGATTGTAATTGACAGAAGCTATGCCCGTGATTATCTCCGGAATGTGGGATATTCGTCAGGAGCAGTCGATATTTTGGCGAGATAAAAGGAAAAACTGAAATGGTTCATCCTTAAACAAAAAGGAGAGAAAAGTATGAAAGCAGAAAAATTTTTCAGACATGCATGGATGATTTGCCTGGTATTAATCGCAGTACTGGCTTTTGGCGGTACGAACTCAATGGCAGCCGCGGAAGCTTCGAAAGTTTCTTATACGATTACGAATAAGTCAAAAAAAGCGAGTTACAAGAATCGTTTAAGTGCAAATTATTTGTATCAGCTGCCGCAGTTAAAAGGAAGCAGTGCTGCGATAAAGAAGATTAATAAATCTTTGCAGGAGGATTACAAAAATACACTTTCTGGAAAAAGTATGGTTTTTGAGTCGTATGAAAATTGGAAGTATCGTTCTATTTATCAGCGGTATCCAGATAAATTTTTTTATACGACGACATGCAAAGTAACGTATAATCAAAATGGATATATTTGTTTTCGGTTCTTCAGTCAGTGGTACATAGGCGGTGTTTATAATGGTTGGGTCTATGGACTGACCTATCGTCTGAGTGACGGAAAGAAAATGGGAATCCAGGATGTTCTTGCAGGATCAAAGAGCACGATGAAAAAGCGGATTGCACAGACGTATTCCAGAAGAGTATCCAGTGCGGGATACGCGCCGATCATGCAGATGAAATATTCTGATTTCAAGTTTTATATTATGCCGGGTAAAAAAGTTGCGTTGTGCTTTGGCCCGTATCAGCCGATGGGAGGAAATGGCCGCACTGCATTCAGTATGGCGGGAAAACTGAAATAAGTTAGCAGGTAATACTTGGCTCGTATTTCTGTAGAGAATATCTGCAGAAATACGGGCTTTTCTTTGCATTATGAAGGAAGATTTCCGAAAAAAAGAAAAGCGGATGGAGAAACAAATGGCTGAATTTTTTGGATGCCAAAAAAGTTTAATAAAAATTATAAAAATCTTGATCTAGATCAAGAAAAATAAAAAACATGGATGCTAAATAGAGTATAATACAGGAAAATAGTGTTTGGTGAAATGGAAGATGAAGGAGAAGAGAAAACCTGCAGGCAAACATATTTAGGAGGAAGAGAGGATGAAATGTATGAAAATGAAAACAGGAAAATGGAGATTTTTGAGGGCACTGCTTCTTTTGTGCAGTATGGTCGTTTCAATGAGCTTCTGTATTTCGGCGTCAGCAGCGAAAGAAAGCGAGGATAACGGAACATTTGCGCGGGCGGATAAAATTGCGCTTGGAACACTCGTGAAAGGAGATATTTCGGCAGCGGGAGACGAAGATTTCTTCAAATTCACGATCAGTAAGACTGGAAAAATTACTATTAAGGAGTACTGGTTTAGGCCGGAAGGATATGATGGTGTTGACGGAGTCAGCCTATATTTATATGATAGCAATCGAAGAGCGATTTATGAGCAAAAAGATGATGAATTTACAGCGCAGTCGATTAGTGTGACCCCAGGGACTTATTATATTAGGGTAACCCAGTGCGGAACGTATGGAGATCCAATTCCTTATGGTTTTAAAATTACTTTTTCAAAAGGAAAAGGAACCTACCGGAATGTAGATAATTTTAACTCTTTTAGCCGGGCAAAAAAAATAAGTCTGGGGAAAAAGGTATATGGTAATATCAGTAAATCAGATGAGTGTGATTACTATAAGTTTACACTTCCGCAGGCCGGAGTGGTGGATCTGACTAAGGCAAGCGCACAATCCGGAGATGACTACGAGCTGTGGAATACATATCTGTATAATTCCAGAAAAGAAATCATAGATGCAGGAATGAATTCATATGGAGGGAACCGAGTCGGTCTTGCAGCGGGCACGTATTATATTAAAGTAACAAGAGGAAATCGCTGGAACAAAAAGAACTATTATATTATGGTTCGCTACAAAAAGAGCAATTCGTGGGAAAAAGAACTGAACGATACCCTTGACTGCAGTACGACAGTACGCCTGAATTCTTATATGTATGGTTCCAGCAATGTATGGAGTGATGTAGATTGCTATACCTTTACCGTGCCAAGAGATGGAAAGGTGAAATTTGAATTTTACATGGGGATGGCGAGTTATATCACATTGTATGATTCGGAGTATCGGCAGGTAAAAGGAAAGCTACTGTGTGAAATGTATGGTGGAGGTGATGAGGATTCAGTTGAAAAAGCAACAAAAACGGTTTCATTAAAAAAAGGACGTTATTATCTGAAGATAAATCATGATTATCTAAATTCAGGAAGTGGTAACAGTAACTATCGTTTCCGAATTTGTATGGCCGCGCAGCCAGCGTCTATAAAGCTGAATAGAACCAGCGTAACGCTGTCGCTCCCGAGCACAAAGACCGCCCAGCTGAAAGCAACCGTCACAGGAACAAGCAAAAAAGTTACCTGGAAATCAAGCAATACACGTGTTGCTACAGTAAGCTCTACTGGAAAAGTGACTGCAAAGGCAGCGGGTAAAACAGTGATTACGGCTTCGGCGAATGGAAAGACGGCGAAGTGTACGGTGACGGTAAAAAATATCAAAGTGTCAAAGGCGAAAGCAGAATATTTGAGATATTTGCAGCGCTCAGAAAAAGTGAAAGTGAAATTTGCAATCAGGGATATATTCGGAGACAGTACACCAGAACTGATCACTATAAAGAAATATCTTAACAGTAACTATCGGTCAATTATGATACAGTGGTATGATCCGTCATTCCAGGGATATGATGAATACGCAGGCAGTCATCATTTGCGAACGCTTGAATTGCTGGCCCCCGATGCAATCTATGTAAATAAAAAGAAAAAGATTTATGTAGAGTATCAAAAAGGAACACCGAGTGGATATGCTGTAAGAAGACTTCCGACAGGAGATCTGTTAAAATCGTTCTGGGCGTATAGTGACGGAGAAAAAATGCATTACAGGTCATCTGAAACTTTTTCAGAATTGACTCAAAAGCAATGGAGTAATCAGATCGGAGCATATTTGCAGGGATGTGTTTATTACAGTGAAAAAACATTGTCAATGTATACGAATAATTCAAGCAACAGAAACAGAATTTTAAAATAAAGAGGAGTAATCGTATGAGCAATGGAGTTCTGAAAATCAGTACAGGTATACTCTTGTGTTTGTTCGCAGTATTTGGCAATACGAAAGATATTGTGGCCGAAGAATCGGCCACAGGCTATCCGGCGTATGACGAGATTCTTCAGAGTTATTATGAAGGAGCTATCCAGAACTGGAATATTCAGGAATTTCAGGAAAATGATCTCTGCTATCTTGCTGGTTATACGCCAGACATTAATAAGCTGGGCTATTGTCTGATGGATGTGGATCAGGACGGGACGGAGGAACTGTTGACTGGTACAATCATGGAAGATGATTATCCGAATGAGATGTTTTTTGATTTGTATACCATTCAGAATGGAAATATAGTTCGCGTTGTAACAAGCGGTGAGCGTGACCGTTACTATGTATGTGAGAATGGTATGATTGCAAATGAAGGTTCGAGCAGCGCGATGAATTCCTGTTGGAATTACTATGATTATGCACAAGGAAAACTGACAATAAAGGAGTCTGTTTTTTTCGATGGATATTATGATTCGGAGAATCCGTATTTTTATACGACAGGAGAGTCACATGATGATTATTCGTGTCCGATTTCGGAGGAGTCAGCAGATGCGATTATTGATCAGTATACCTACAAAGACCTTCCTTTTATCCCTCTGTCAGAGCTAAGCGAAAGAAATGCGACAGTGAATGGTGAGACCGGGGAAATGTCGGTGCTGAGACAAAAGGCAGAAGCGGAGGTGACAGAGGTTGAGCAGCAGGACGAGGTATTGCAGAGCGAATTGAATGATACGGCGGACGTTCAGGAAGAGGCCTATTGCCAAAATCTGACAAGACGGTATCAGCTATGGGATGGAGAATTAAATGCTCTTTGGTCTTATCTGCAGGACACGCTTTCTGAAAACGAAATGGATGTACTTATGCAGGAAGAGGTTGCATGGATTAATGAAAAAGAGGCGGCTGTTAATTCAGCTGTGTCAGAAGCGGAGGGACTAAACAGTGCAATTGATTTTACCATAGAACGAGTTTATTATCTGCTGAGCAGAATTTCGTGATGACGTGTGGTGGAATTAAAGGTGCCGGATAAAAAGCTGCATAATATTTACCCCATATTTCTGTGGATTACACCCGCAGGGATATGGGGCTTTTTGATATAATTGGATAAAGTACGCTTACGATTTTTCCAAAGAAAACTTTTCACGCAAAAAGGAAAATTTGTTATATAATGAACACAGATAAGCCTTCTACAGATTCAAGTGTGCAGAGCGCCAAGTGGTGGACTGGATGATTATCTGCATTCATTCATGGGTAAGAAACGGAAATGGGTTGCAAATGTCTAATTATATGGATTACGAATATTTTACTTTGCTTGACTGTCAAAGTGTCTGTTCCACATATAGTGATAGAGAGATTTCGTACCGCATATAGTGATAGAAAAACTTTGTCTCCGGAGGAATTGCGGGAATGGTGCGCAGTATTTTGTGGCGGCTCATCGGCTGTTTTTGCTTCTGGTGGAGTCTGGGGCTTGCGCTGTTTTTTATTTCTTTCGGTGTGAATCGGATTGAGAAAGCGGTGCAGGTTTCAGAGAGCAGTTCCATAAGATCTGAAAAGATAACTGCCATTTCAGAGGAGAAAAGCGAAGAAGTACAAGTTGAAAACTCTTCAACAGATACAGAGAAAACGAGAGCAGCAGGCTGTGTCGCCCTCACCTTCGACGACGGCCCGCACCCCGTTTACACACCGCAGCTTCTTGACGGTCTGGGAGAGCGGGGCGTCCGCGCCACCTTTTTCGTGGTAGGTGAAAATATCCCGGGCAACGAAGAAATCCTGAAGCGGATGGATGCGGAAGGTCATCTGATCGGAAATCATACCTACGATCACGTGAAACTCTCTGATCTTGACAGCGCGCAGGCCTGCGCGGAGGTGGAGAAGACGAATGCACTGATTCAGGAAGCGACAGGAAAAGAGCCGGAGTTTATTCGTCCGCCGTTTGGCGCGTGGAAGAAGACGATGGAGTGCAGTCTTGGTATGCTGCCGGTATTGTGGGATGTGGATCCGCTTGACTGGACGACGAAAAATACGGCGCTGGTCGTGGAGCGGGTACTGAAGGACACAAAGCCGGGGGACATTATTTTGCTGCACGATTATTATCAGTCGTCGGTTGATGCGGCGCTGGAGGTCGTAGATGCGCTCATACAGAGAGGATATGAATTTGTGACGGTGGACGAATTGATTTTAGAGTAGAAGACTGTGTGAAAGGGGACATTTTTTGTAGACAGAGCAGTCAAAGATGATATTTGCAGCTTGTTTTACTGCTCGGTTAAATGCAGCATAGCAGATTTTGTAAAAAGTATTCAACGATATGGAAAAAAGAAATATATTGTGGCAGGCAGGAAAAGAATCATATATTATAAAGATCAGTATGCTGTACAAAAACGCTGAAAAGAACAAGACCAGAAAGGTACCGAAAGGATTACATAAAAACCATGGATTTATTTGAATACGCAAGAACAAAGACAATGAAAACAGAAGCGCCGCTTGCGTCGCGCATCCGGCCGCGGACGCTGGATGAGGTGGTCGGGCAGCAGCACATCATCGGAAAGGATAAGCTTTTGTACCGCGCGATCTCGGCGGATAAATTAAGCTCGCTGATCTTTTACGGGCCTCCCGGCACCGGAAAGACGACGCTGGCAAAGGTGATCGCGAACACAACGCGCGCGGAGTTTACGCAGATCAATGCGACGGTGGCCGGAAAAAAGGATATGGAAGAGGTCGTGAAGGCCGCGAAGGAAAACCTCGGCATGTACGGCAAAAAGACGATCCTTTTCGTGGACGAGATTCATCGTTTTAATAAAGGCCAGCAGGACTATCTTCTGCCGTTCGTGGAGGACGGTACGTTGATTTTGATCGGCGCGACGACGGAGAATCCGTATTTTGAGGTCAACGGCGCTCTGCTTTCCCGATCCGTGATCTTTGAACTGAAACCGCTGCAAAAGGAGGACATTCTGACGCTTCTCTACCGCGCGGTTGGCGACGAAGAGCGTGGTATGGGTGCGTACCACGCGGTACTGGAGGAGGATGCGGCGGAATTTCTGGCGGACATCGCAGGCGGGGATGCGCGCTCGGCGTTAAATGCGGTGGAGCTTGGTATTCTGACGACTGCGCCGTCCGCGGATGGCAAAATCCACATCACGGTTGAGGTGGCATCGGAGTGTATTCAGAAGCGCGTCGTACGCTATGACAAGGACGGCGACAGTCATTACGATACGATTTCCGCGTTTATCAAGAGCATGCGCGGGTCAGATCCGGATGCGGCGGTCTATTATCTGGCTCGGATGCTGTATGCCGGTGAGGATGTGAAGTTTATTGCACGCCGGATCATGATCTGTGCGTCGGAGGATGTGGGAAATGCCGATCCGCAGGCACTGCAGGTGGCTGTGGCAGCGGCGCAGGCCGTGGAACGCATCGGAATGCCGGAATCGCAGTTGATTCTTTCTCAGGCGGCGCTTTACGTGGCGACTGCGCCGAAGAGCAATTCTGCGACAAATGCAATCTTTGATGCGATGAAAGCCGTGAAGGAGCAGCCGGCAGCCGTTCCGCCGCATCTGCAGGACAGCCATTACGGAGGCGCGGCAAAGCTGGGGCATGGACTTGGTTATGAGTATGCGCACGATTTTCCGAAGCATTTTTCGCATCAGCAGTATCTGCCGGATGGACTGACTGACCGGAAATTTTATGTGCCGTCGGAAAATGGCTACGAGAAAACGATCCAGCGGTATCTCGACTGGATTCATGAGGAGGACAAGGGATGAAGCTGGAAGAACGGCCTGGAATCAAAAAACTGGAAAAAGCAGTAAATATCAACTGGGTGAAGATCGCCGTGATCGCGGTGCTTGGCTGCCTGATTATCAAATATTCAGACGGTATCATTGAGAAGATTAATCTTCTGCTTTACACAATGAGGTCGCTGTTTTATGGGTTGGCGATCGCATATGTGCTCAACATTTTCATGAAAAAGCTCGAGAAGATTTATTTTCCGAAGAGAAACAGCACGTGGGTGGAAAAAACGCGCCGTCCGGTCTGCGTGTTCGGCAGCATTATTCTGGTGCTGGTGCTTGCACTTGTGCTGATGGGCCTGGTGATTCCTTCGATGCTGGATGCGATTCAGGTCATGACAAAGGATATCCCGAATTCGTTTGTGCGGTTTCAGAAATGGCTGTCGAAGCTTCTGGAGGATTCACCGGAGCTTCAGCAGTACGTCAACAGTCTGGACATCGACTGGAATTCGATGTTCCGCAAGATTGGAGATTTCCTGTCAAAGGGCATCGGAAATCTGTTTAATTCCGCATTTTCGGCCGCAAACGTGATTATCAGTTTTCTGTTCACCGGATTGATCTCCGTAATCTTTTCGATTTATATGCTGTTTGGCAAGGAACGGCTGCAGTCCCAGCTGAAAAAGCTCGCGTCTGTTTATGCGCCGGAGGGGATCACCGGCTCGGTGAAGCGTTTCCTCACACTTGCAAATGAGACATTTACAAATTATATCATCGGGCAGATCACGGAGGCGATTATTCTCGGCACCTTATGTGGCGTCGGTATGTTTATCCTGCGGCTGCCGTATGCGCTGATGACGGGCGTGATTGTCGGTTCGACCGCGCTGATTCCGGTCATGGGCGCGTATATCGGAGCGTTTGCCGGTACGGTGATGATTCTGACGGTCAGCCCGCTTAAGGCGCTGGAATTTCTGATTTATATTGCCATTTTGCAGCAGGTAGAAGGCAATCTGATCTATCCGCGCGTGGTCGGCGGTTCAATCGGTCTGCCGGGCATCTGGGTGCTGGCAGCCGTGACGGTCGGCGGCGGTCTGTTTGGAATCCCGGGCATGCTGATTGGTGTACCGCTTACCGCAACGGTTTATAAATGGGTGCGGGCGGATGTGAATAAGAAGCTGGCGGCACAGTAAAAATGTGAGGAACAGGAGAAAATTCAGAAAACTGGCAGGCTCTCATGGTGGTGTGCAACCGGGAAAAACGGTAAGATAATCTAGAGCGTGTTTGAAAAATCATTCCCGCAATCTAACAGGCTCATCTCCCACAAATTGTGGCGCACATCTTGCAGAAAGCATTTTTCAAATACGTTCTAGAAAATCCAGGAGGGCGATTATTCATCTTCTGAAAAAACAATAAAAAAGAAGACTGAGAATATTTTGGATATAAAATATAAGTATTGCAAAGTAAAATTGGACAGAAAATTTTAAATCCTCTTGCTTGGTCGGAATGGAAGGCCTGCCAGCCATTTGATTTTACTCAGAAAATGAAAGGGATGGAAGTTACTTTTACATTTAACGAATTTTTCTTGACTTGGAGTCAACTCCAGGGCTTATAGTAAAAGAAAAAGGGCATACCATATCAGCAGATGGAGACGCTGGCAGAGAAAAAATCGACAGACGGGTAAGTAAAAATGCTGGATGATATGCGTGGGAAATGAAAAACGGAAAGGCAGGCAACAGTTCATGGAAGAAAAGAAAAAAGTTCCGGGAGTCGGAGGAGATCATTACATTCCGTATGAGGAGCGGCAGGGCGAGACATCGAAGGTGTATTTTACACGTGATCTGTCTGCGGAAGGACTGCTCGCAATCTTTGCACGGGTCAGCGGTCATCTGGATGGAAAAGTGGCTGTAAAGCTACATACCGGTGAGAAGCATGGTCCGAACATTATTCCGCGGCCGTGGGTAGAATCACTGATTAAAAATGATCTGCCGGACGCATCGATTGTAGAGACAAATACGTATTATGAGGGCGATCGTTATACGACTGCGCAGCACCGTGAGACGCTGGAAGTCAACGGGTGGACGTTCTGCCCGGTGGATATTTTGGATGAAGAGGGTACCGTGATGTTTCCGGTGAAGAACGGCAAATGGTTTACGGAAATGTCGATGGGCGGCCATCTGGCAAACTATGATTCACTCTTTGTACTGACCCATTTTAAGGGACATACGATGGGCGGCTTCGGCGGTTCCAACAAAAACATCGGAATCGGCTGTGCAGACGGACGGATCGGTAAAGGAATGATCCACACAGTAGAGGGTTCGGATAATCTGTGGAGCATCAGCAAAGAGGAGTTCATGGAGCGCATGACCGAGTCTGCGAAGGCGGTAGTCGATCATTTCGGTGACAAGATTGTCTTTGTAAACGTACTGCGGAACATGTCTGTTTCCTGCGACTGCGAGGGTATCGGCGCAGAGCCGGTCGTAACCCCGAACATCGGAATTCTGGCATCCACAGATATCCTGGCGATCGATCAGGCATCGGTTGATCTGATCTATGCACTGCAGGAGAGTGACCGGAGCGCACTCAAGGAGCGGATGGAAACCCGCCACGGCCTGCGCCAGCTGACCTACATGAAAGAGATCGGCATGGGAAATGACCGCTATGAGCTGATTGATACGGACGAAAAAGATGCGGTAATCACACCGAAGGATGCAGTGAAGGACGTTGTACCGTTCAAAAAGATAGTCAAATAAATAAAAATCCGAAAAAAGCGTTTGACAAGCACAGGGGAAGATGATATTATCTATCAATAACTGAAGCAGAAACACCTGTGAGGGAGTAGTTAGCATATCGGATATGTGATGAGTCAACATACTGATCGATCGTCGATCTGGCTTATCTTAAATAACGAGACTCATGTACAGCATACGTAATTTACGTACTGTGCATGAGTCTTTTTTACGCCCGCACGGTGGAAATTCGTTACTGTTCAGAGCCAACCTGCAAAATGCTGCGCATTTCGTCGGTACGGCACATCCGCCAGGCAAAATTTTAAAAGTTCACTTAAAAATGCAAGCGTTTTACGCTCACTTTATAAAATTTTGTCTGGCGCTGAACAGTAACGAAAATCAAAAAGAAATGGAGAGAAATTATGGGAATCATAGAACTGTTTTTACTGGCAGTCGGGCTTTCGATGGATGCATTTGCAGTTTCCGTCTGTAAGGGCCTTGCAATGAAGAAATGTACGATGAAAAAAGCGATGGTCTGCGGTGTATGGTTTGGAGGCTTTCAGGCACTGATGCCGACGATCGGATACCTGCTCGGTTCAAAATTTGAGCAGTATATCACAGCGATCGATCACTGGATCACATTCGTTCTGCTTGATTTTATCGGTGTAAACATGATCATGGAAGCCTGTTCAAACAAGGAAGAGGAAGAACTGGATGAGTCTCTCGATGTGAAGACCATGTTTCTCCTTGCAGTAGCAACGAGTATCGATGCACTTGCAGTCGGCATCACGCTCGCATTCCTGCCGAACACGAATGTACCGGTCGCTGTCGTCTTTATCGGAATGATGACTTTCCTCATTTCCACCTCCGGAGTGAAAATCGGACACGTATTCGGAGAGCGCTACAAAAAGAAAGCCGAGATCGCCGGAGGCGTCATCCTGATCCTCCTCGGAGTCAAAATATTGCTTGAGCACCTCGGAATCCTCACAGCCCTCTTCTAGAGCCATCTTAAAATCCCCGTTGTATTTTAAAGGTGAGTATTGTAAAATGTCATAAACAGTTTCATGCAGCAGCAAAAAGCAGAGAACACCCGAGGCAAACTCGTTTGCCAGAGGGTGTGAACTGGTTTTTGGGATGGGTGGAACGCCCATCAGCCACAGACAGGAGCAACGAAGTTGCGGATAGTCGGCGGAGCTGACGGGTCTGTGGCCTGCGCGTGAAACGTCCGGGAAAAAAGGCAGCAGCAAAAAGCAGAGAACACCCGAGAAACGAGGACCTATATGCCACTTCATATGAAAGACAACATCGCGGAAGCAGCCCGCAAACTTTTAATGGAAAAAAATGTGAAAAAGCTGACCGTAAAAGATATCGTGGAGGAGTGCCAGATCACGAGGCAGACCTTTTACTATCATTTTCAGGACATTCCGGAGTTGATCAGCTGGGTGCTTGAGCGGGAAACAGAAAAGCTGCGCAGCGAAGCGCAGGCACAGGAAGATCCGGAGAACCGGCTCAAATTTTTCTTCGCAGTTTCCTTAAATGCAATGCCATATATCAAGCGGAGCATGCTCACAAATTACCGCGATGAGATCGGAAGAATCCTTCTGGAGCATTTCAGGCGCATGATCGAAGAGAGCGAAGAGGGAAAAGAGCTTGCGCGCAGATGCAGTCAGGCGCAGTTTGACCTGATCGTACGGTATCACAGCATGGCGATTCTCGGAATCTTTGGAAGCTGGACCGAGGAAGATACGAAGCATCAGGATGAGATTGTGCATCAGATTTATCAGATGATTAACAATGGAATAAGATTACAGCCATGAGGCTGTTTTACAGAAATGCCGGAGTGTAAGAATTTTTTACACTTCGGCATTTCTGTCTATACATGGCGAAAAAGGTGTCAGTTGAAAATAGCGCAGAAAAATATAAAATGAAGACAGTCATTCGGGAGAGCAGGAAAAAACGCAATGCCCGGACGTGTGATGGTATGAGTGTGAAAAAATGATTGGACAAAAAATGATTTGCATAAACGAAGATTGCGAATGTCCGCTTTACAAAGGAAAGGGATGGGATAAGATGACGAACGAACTGCTTGCTGTAAAGCTCTGTGAGCTGGACCGGCGCGGGGGAAAATTGCATGGCAGACTTCTGGAAATGGAGCATGCTCCGCAGGAGGTACTGCAGCAGGAAATTGAAGCGCTGCGTCGGGAGTGTACGGAAAATGAGCAGATGCTTCGGAACAACCTGCGTTTTTCAAGAGCGCCGTCTGTGGCTGTGCTTTATCAGGCTTACATAGAAGTTGAGGAAGTGCTGGATCGGCTTCGAAAGCAGATGGAACAGGAGCGCGAAGAAAATAAGGCAGCGCAAAGCGGCGAACTGAAGGAGGCGTCAGTCCGGCCAGAAATCGATCCGGTCGAGGAAAAACTGCTTCTTGCGGAATACGCGATTGATTTTGCGATGCAGGCCGCGGACCGCGCACTGCTGATTTCGATGGAAGCTGTACAGGCGGAGGGCAGGAAACCGGAAGCGCAATGAAGTAAACAGATAAAAAGGAGGACAGGCACCATGAAAGAAATAAAGAACCCCAGAAAACCCCTGATCTACTATTATGGGATCGCGGTTCTGGTCATTTTCTTATTTAACCTGATTGTGACACCGCTTCTGATGAGCCGTCAGGTCACAGAAGTCGATTATGGCACGTTCATGGAAATGATCGACAACAAGAATATCGGAAAGGTTGAGGTCGACGATTCCGAGATCGTATTTACCGATAAGGACAACGGAACGATTTACAAGACGGGTGCGATGAACGACCCGACACTGACGCAGCGTCTGTATGACTGCGGCGCAAAGTTTTCAAAGGATGTTGACCAGACGATGTCACCGCTGCTCAGCGGAATTCTGAGCTTTGTCGTACCGCTTCTGATCTTTTTTGCCCTTGGCCAGTACATGAGCAAAAAGCTGATCGAGCAGGCCGGCGGCAAAAATGCGATGAGCTTTGGAATGGGTAAGAGCAACGCAAAGGTGTACGTACAGTCCACGCAGGGCATTCATTTTGATGATGTGGCCGGAGAGGATGAGGCAAAGGAAAGTCTCAAGGAGATTGTAGATTATCTGCACAACCCGGATAAATACACGCAGGTCGGCGCCTCGATGCCGAAGGGTATCCTGCTTGTAGGCCCTCCAGGAACCGGTAAAACGATGCTTGCAAAGGCAGTCGCAGGCGAGGCGGAAGTGCCGTTCTTCTCTATTTCCGGATCAGAATTCGTAGAAATGTTCGTCGGCATGGGCGCATCGAAGGTGCGTGATCTGTTCAAGCAGGCAAAGGAAAAAGCACCGTGTATCGTATTTATCGATGAAATTGATGCGATCGGCAAGAAACGTGACGGCCAGATGGGCGGAAATGATGAGCGTGAGCAGACTTTAAATCAGCTGCTGACGGAAATGGATGGATTTGAAGGAAACAACGGCGTCATGATTCTGGCAGCGACGAACCGTCCGGAATCTCTGGACCCGGCGCTTACAAGACCGGGCCGTTTTGATCGGAGAGTGCCGGTCGAGCTTCCGGATCTGCAGGGCCGCGAGGCGATTCTGAAGGTACATGCAAAGAAAATTAAAGTGGCAGACGATGTGAATTTTCACACGATCGCAAGAATGGCATCCGGTGCATCAGGTGCAGAACTGGCAAATATCGTCAACGAGGCAGCACTTCGGGCGGTACGTGACAACCGGATGGTAGTGAATGAGGCGGATCTTGAGGAGAGCATCGAGACCGTTATCGCCGGTTATCAGAAGAAAAATGCAGTGCTTTCTGATCAGGAGAGAAAAGTAGTTTCGTATCACGAGATTGGACATGCGCTGGTGGCTGCACTGCAGACACATTCCGCACCGGTACAGAAGATCACAATCATTCCGCGTACTTCGGGTGCACTTGGCTATACGATGCAGGTCGAGCAGGGTGAAAAATATCTGATGACGAAGCAGGAACTGGAAAATAAGATTGCGACATTTACCGGCGGCCGTGCAGCAGAGGAGGTCGTTTTCCATGAGATCACGACCGGTGCGTCAAACGATATCGAGCAGGCGACAAAACTGGCCCGTTCGATGATTACCAGATACGGCATGAGCGACGAATTTGATATGGTGGCGATGGAGACTGTCACAAATCAGTACCTGGGCGGTGATACCTCACTTGCATGCGCCCCGGATACGCAGAAGGAAATCGATGAAAAGGTAGTTGCGATTGTGAGAGAGCAGCATGAAAAAGCGAAGAAGCTTCTGGAAGAAAACCGTGAGGTATTGGATAAGCTTGCCATGTATCTGTGCGAGAAAGAGACAATCACCGGCGAGGAATTTATGGAGATTCTGAACAAAGAAGGAGGAATGCAGAAATGAGAGAGCGTTCCAGATTTGACTGGGTAGAACTGATTGAGGGAATTTTACTGATTCTGCTTGGCGTTTACAGCATTTCCCATCCGGGCAGTGCACTGACCGGCGTGGTACTGCTCTATGGGTTGATCGCGATCATTACGGGAATCGCAGACATTGTATTTTATGTAAAGGTGGAAACGCATACGGGCTTTGGACCGACGGTATCGCTGGTTTCCGGAATTTTAAGTGTAATGGCGGGCGTGATGCTGCTCGTTTACCCGCAGGCAGGCACGTGGATTCTGACACTGCTGATTCCGATCTGGTTCCTTGCACACAGCATTTCCAGACTCTGCCGTCTGCGCTTTGTGAGGATGATGGGCTGGAAAACATGGTATTACATTTCGCTGGTGATTAACATCATCGGAATCGTGCTCGGCTGCCTGATGATCGTAAGACCGTGGATCACAGTAATGTCGGCAGACTGGCTGATCTGCTTCTATCTGATTCTGCTTGGCGTGGACAGTATTGTGCTGGCGGTGCGGAACCGGAGGTAAGAGATTATTCCGCGAAAATGCAGGGATAAAAAGTAGAAGCTCTGAGGAGTGTTTCACACGGAAAATGAGCAAAGCATAGCTGTAATTTCGTGCATATATTGAAAAAGAGAGTAAGAACCGAAAAGTTCCTGCTCTCTTTTTTACGTACGTAAAAGCAATCCCACTGCGCCTGACATTTAACGGAAAACTAACTGATCAGGCATGCACTGTCCTTGTCCCTGTCAGTCTCTTGTAATAGCGCAGAACCGCCCCTTGCTTGCCGCGATAAAATCAGCCGGTGCAAGCTCCATCTGATAACCAATCTTTCCGGCGCTGATGATCATTTTCGGCAGGGACTGTGCAGACTCATGCACAAAAACCGGATACTGTTTTTTCATGCCGATGGCGGTGCAGCCGCCGCGCACGTAACCGGTGATTGCGGTGATATCCTTTACGTGGATCATTGCAAGCGATTTGACGCCTGCCTCATGGGCCGCCTTTTTCAGATCCAACTCATCGTCGATCGGAAGCACGAAGACAAAATACTCACCGGACGGGCTTACCGTGACGAGCGTTTTAAACATGACTTCGTGCGCGAAGCCGAGCTGGTCTGCCGTGTGCTGCGCGTCAGTAAATTCATCACATTCATACGAATACGTGCTATAGGAAATTTTCATGCGGTCCAGAATCCGCATTGCGTTTGTTTTCAGTTCTTTATTTTTTGCCATGGTAGGACCTCCATATGATGCTGCGTGAACCGGTTTTTTACCGGGGTGATGACATATCCGCTTTGATTTCAGTAACACAGTATACAACCGGGTGGGGGATTTGTACAGAGGAGAATTTGAAAATTCAAAGAGGTATAGATACGGGCTGTGTCAACGAAGAACAGGAGACTTCCTCAAAGTGTGATAAGGAAGCGCATTGCAGAAGCAACGAAAAGACCAGAATGAGTTTTCAGAAAAGGTATGTGCGGCAGCCGAACTTTGCGAAGTTAATCATCATATATTAAATAGTAGTCCCTGCCCGCTGCTTATTCCTCTTTGTAAGCGGGCAGGGGACTTGCCTGACTTTTAGAAAAATCAGCTGTCTGGAAGATTTGCAGGAGATAAAGGAGAGATTTTGACTCAAAGGATTTTGCGGTCATCGCTGCAGACAGTAAGAAAATATGTAACGGATACGCCACACTGGCGAAATGTGCAGCATTTTCAAGGTTGTCTCTGAACAATTACGAAAATATTAAGAAAGGGGCAGAAAATATGGGGTATAATAGTGAAATGATGTGCAGAAGCGCGAATATGGAGTTGGAAGACATCAACCGCGAGCGGGAGATGAGCGGCTGGAATCAATACGTGGGGGAAGAGGAGGAGCCGGAGGGAGACAGCGGAAGAGCACAGGAAATGTGGATGGCGGAAAATGAAAGCGATCAGAGGCAAAAGTCGGGTGAAACGGGGAGAAGTACGGAAAGTCAGATGGAAAATTCGCGGATGAAATTTGACCGCGCCGCAGATAGACAGAGCTCCGCCTGGGCTCTGAATAATCCAAATATGGAAAAAACAGATGTGGAGACGCGTGCGGAGCAGCCGGACGCAGAAATGATGTGGCAGATTGAAAACCAGAGGAAAAGAGAGCGTGACCTGCGGCATCTGCAGGCGATGTACCCGGAGACTGCGCGTATTCTTCTGCCGCATGTGGAGGAGGCGTGCGACGAGCTGGAATACGAGGGCAGCATGATGTACGATGAGCGCCCGGATTATGAGACCGTGCTTCGCATCCGGGATAAGATACTGGAAAAGGTAAAGGATGAGTTTGAACCGATGGAACCGCCGCCGCGGGATGAAATGCTGACGATGCAGTACCGGCCGGGCCCGCCGCGCAGACGCAGAGGCAACTGGCTTGGTGATTTCGCGCAGACGATGCTGCTTGAGGAGATGCACAGGCGGCGCTGCCGGAGCTGCAGGCGGTGGTAGGGATTTTGCCACTAACTTGATATCTACGAATTGCTCCGCAGCAAAGCTGCTCCCGCATATGATAAAAAACTTGTTCAAATCTATTCCAGATAGTATACTGGAGAACGAAACCGGATTGAGACAGGTTTTCTTAACTACAAATGCAGAAATGAAATAAGGAGATTACCCTTTATATGGAAGAATTAAAAAAACTGCTGGACACCATCTTAAATGATGAACTGCAGATGATGATTTTAAGCGCGCCGAGAAAGAAAGAGTCGTATCTGCGCGTGCGGATCCGCCCGGTGGAGTACCGCGGAGCGCTCGTTTTTCAGGCGGCGTGCTGGGACGGAAAGAAAGAATTTCATACGAACAATACGAAAGAAGAAATGATACAGAAGGTGCTGGCATGGATGGAGCTGGATTATCGCCAGCTGCAGGCGGAAACCATGACACAGACAGCCTCCGTGCTGGTCAGCAAAAAAGGAAAGGTGACCGTCAAGACGAAGCACAGGAGTGCGCCGACTGTAAAGAAAGATCTGAGCCACAACCGCACGAAGCAGTATCTGCTTCCGGAGGGCGAGCCGGTGCCGTTTCTTGTGAAGCTCGGCGTGATGACGTCGGAGGGGAAGGTCGTAAAGGCGAAGTACGACAAATTTCGTCAGATCAATCGTTTTCTGGAGTTTATCGAGGATATCTGTCCAGTGCTGAGCCGGAATCGGGAAATCTCTATGATCGATTTTGGATGCGGAAAGTCGTACCTGACGTTTGCCATGTATTACTATCTGCACGAAAAAAAAGGTTTTGATCTGCGAATCACAGGACTTGACCTGAAAGAGGACGTGATTGCCCACTGCAATGCGCTGGCAGAAGAGTTTGGCTATGAGAAACTGAAATTCCTGCACGGCGATATCGCGGATTACGAGGGAACCGACCAGGTAGATCTGGTGGTGACGCTGCATGCGTGCGATACAGCGACAGATTATGCGCTGGCCAAAGCGGTCGCATGGAACGCAAAAGCAATTCTCTCCGTGCCGTGCTGCCAGCATGAGCTGAACCGCCAGATCAAAAATGAGACACTGGAGCCGGTGCTGAAATACGGACTTCTGAAAGAGCGGATGGCAGCGCTGCTCACCGACGGCCTGCGCGCGTCGATGCTGGAGCAGGCAGGGTATCAGGTGCAGGTGCTTGAGTTTATCGATATGGAGCACACGCCGAAAAATATCCTGATTCGCGCAGTGAAAGAACCGGAGAAAATCCGGCGTGCGGGCGGAATGCGGGCAGACGACCTGCAGGCATGCATGGACTTCCTGCATGTACATCCTACGCTGCAGACCCTGCTTGGAAATCAAAAGACTGGTACAGACGATCTGTGTAAGGAAGAAAATTCCGAAGGCAAAGCAGCAGAAGGTGCAAAAAATGTAACTGAGGTGTCAGAGACAAAAACACAGGCCTCAGACAGAGTACAGCAGGAAAATGAAAATTCTGATGCTTCCGCAGGCACAGATCAGGCAGCGGATGGAATACAAGAGGAGGAAAATCGATGCGGGAAAAACTGAGAACAGTCAAAAACGTGGTAGTGCATGTCATTGTATTGGCAGTAGTCTTTCTTGCGGCGGTCGCAGTGTTTGAGCGATGGGTGAATCAGTCGATGCCGGTGGAAGCTGAAACGATGGCGAGCTCAACCTTTCCGCTTGTGTATATTCGAAATGACGGCACAAGCTACAACTGTCTGCACGGCTATGCATCGAAGATGGATGTCAGTTATATCCGTGATACTGTGACTGTGTTAAACGACAATCATCAGTTGGACATTCAGATTCAGCCGTTTGATATGAGCGTTGAGAATGTGTCTTACGAGGTTCTGACGCTGGACGGAAGTGAATCGCTGGAAAATACGAGGGTCATTTCGCTGAAGGAGGAGAATAATTATCTGAATGCAACGCTGCAGATTCAGAACAACATGCTGATGAATCAGGAATATATCCTGCAGCTGCAGGTCACAGCCGGAGGCAGGGACATTTATTTTTATACACGTCTTTTGCTGGAGGATGGCCTGCACCTTGATGAGTACCTGGATTTTGTGTCCGGTTTCTATGAGAAATGCGTCAATGGAACGGATGAAAGTACACTGGCAGCGGTGGTGGAACCGGATGAGACAACCGACCAGAGGTCATCGATGGCCTCCGTCAATATTCATGATTCTGTCTCCAGACTGATGTGGCAGGATCTGAAACCGCAGATTTATTATAAGCCGACGCCAAGCCTGGTGGATATCAACGGAACGACGGCTTCTTTCGTGCTGGATTACCGGATTTCTTCCATCAATGATACCGGAGTTACGGAGATTTATAATGTAAAAGAATTTTACCGGCTTCGCTATACAGATTCGCGAGTTTTTCTGCTTGATTTTACGAGAAGCACGGAGGAGATTTTTGATACCGATGCAGATGTAATCAGCACAAAAGGCATTAATCTTGGAATTGCATCCTCTGATATTTCCTATGCAATGAGCCCAAATAAAAAAATCGTGGCATTTGTGCAGGAAAACGAGCTGTGGTCGTATGAAATCAACAGCGGCAGGATGACGCGTGTATTTGGATTCCCGCAGAAAGAAAACATGGACTACCGTGATTTTTATGATAAGAATACGATTAAAATCCTGCGTGTGGACGCAGCAGGAAATATCTGGTTCTGTGTTTCAGGATATATGAATCGCGGAACACACGAGGGAGAGAACGGCGTCGCACTGTATTATTATGATCAGGCATCGACCACCGTGGAAGAGGAGGCATTTCTGCAGACGATGGAAAATTATGACCGTCTGAAGCTTGATGTAGAGGCACTCTCTTATATCACGGACAATGAGGACAGTTTTTACATTCTTCTGGAAAATATCATTTACCGCGTGGATCTGAATACAAAAACGTACGAAGCAGTAGCGGATGGAATTCACAACGAGTGCTATGCCGGTTCTGATTCAAACCGATATTTTGCATGGCTGAAAGAAGGAGAACGCTATGGCTCAGCGACTCTGTATCGCATGGATCTGGAGACCGGTTCGCTGCAGGAGATCAGCTGTGGGGAGGATGAGCGGATTCGCCCGGTGGCATTTATGGGAGAAGATCTCGTCTATGGAACCGCAAAAACGGCGGATCTGGATCTCACACATGAGGGTGAGCAGATTTTCCCAATGTACCGCCTGGTAATCGTAAATACAGAAGGGGAAGAGGTTAAAAATTATCAGCCCGACGGTGTTTATGTTCTGAAAGCAGAAAAATCCGAGAATATGCTGGTGCTGACAAGGGCCGTAAAGCAGGGGCAGACGTATACGGAGACGACTGCTGACAACATTGTAAGCTCCGATACACAGGAAGATGTGGAATATGGTGCAGCGACACAGAAATCTGCCAGAAAAGGCGGGGAAACGCTTTTGCGCGTCGGCAAGAGCTTAAGTGATAAGAAAGTACAGACGGTAAATACAAAGATGCTGGCAGGAGAGAGTTCCGGGACAATTTCAATCCCAGTAAACCCAAATCATGAGCAGATGTACAGCGTTTATGCAGAGGGCAGTCTGGAGAGTCTCTGGACCTCAGCCGGAGAAGCAATCCGCAGAGCAGATGAAAAGGTAGGTGTTGTGATTAACGATGCGAAAGAGTTTGTCTGGGAGCGCGGAAACAGAGAAACCACGGTGCAGATTCCGGTGCAAAATATTCCGACGGCGTTCCAGAGCGGAAGTATGGACACGGCAGCACTGTCATCTGCGCTGGGTAAGACAGTGCTTGATCTGACCGGATGTACACTGGAAGAGATTCTGTATTTCGTCAGCAACAAGCGTCCAGTGCTTGCAGCAGCCGACGGCGGCACCGTGCTTATCACCGGCTACGATGATTATGGTAATCTGATTCTGCTGAAACCCGGAGAGACGGAAACGTATTTCTATGGACCGGAGGACAGCAAGGCGTTGTTTGAGGCAGCTGGCAATCAGTTTGTCACGTACCTGAACGGAGTGGAGAGTTGAAAAGCAGATTAGAGAAAGACAGAATCTTTGTAAGAAAGAACAGGAACTGATAAAACGGCAGAAGCTTTGTGAGTGAAGCAAAGAGCCTGCAGGAATAAAAAATCAAAGAAAAAGGAAGTCCGCCCACTGCTTATTGTTCCTCGCCTCCGCGAGAGACTTGTCTGACTTGATTAAAATGTCAGAAAATAACAAAAAAAGTCAGATGAACATACGTGTTGCTGTGCTTGAAACGCAAAATCACAAAAATAAGCAAAGTAAAATTGCACAAAAAACTGGCAAAATATGGAAGTGGAGGTGTGGAGGGAAAAGTTTATACACTTTCTCTCCACAGATTCTGTGGATAAAAAAGGTTGAAAACTGAGTTATGCACCGAGTTATCCACATTATCCACATTTTGAGGTGTGGACAGAGTGGTTTACATAGGTATTTTTTGAGAACGAACGTTTTGTGTATTGTGATAAAATGTAGAAAAAGAGAGAAGAATGGAGAACAAATGTTTTTAAAATCGAAGTTTGTAAATTGCAAGAAGAAGACAGAATAGTCAGAAAAATTTTGCCGAGTAGGGAAGGCAGGGAAGATCTCTTTGATAGAATAGAACAGGCTCTGACCTTAACGGTCAGAGCCTGTTTGGCAAAGTGGATATTCACGCTTCGCCTTGCTGCCTGGCTTAATTCCAGTAGCGTACGATACGAAGCGGTGTTTTGTAATTATACTGAGAAATCTTAATGCCTCCGCGCGGATACGGCTGAGAGTTGCTTGCGTGAACAATATTGCCGTTTCCGATATAGATGCCCACATGCGATGCATAATTGCCGGAGCCATAGAAAACGAGATCGCCCGGTTTCATTTCGGAGACAGAGACAAACGTGGCTTTCTTGTATCCGAGATTGATATAGTAGGATGACGGTCCGTGCATCTGGTCATCCGCTACACGCAGAAGGCTGATGCCGAAATGCTTGAAAACCGTCTGGACAAAGCCGGAGCAGTCTGCACCGTTTGTCAGGCTTGTACCGCCGTAAACGTAAGGATTTCCGACGTACCGAAGTGCAAAATTAACAATCTCAGCGCCCTTCGAGGTGTCTGATATCTTGATGGTTTTTTCTGCAATGATCACACCGTTTGCGTCGATGGTATACTGTTTGGTGCCAACGTCGATCGTGACATTCTGCGCGAGCTTTCCTTCCGGATAGAAATAATATTTTTTCGTTTCCAATTTTTTGGTTGTTTCGTCTTTAGTTTTAATGAGCTGGATGCCGGTAACCATCACACCGTTTGTTCCGAAGTAGTAACGATCCTGTCCGGCATTGAATCGAACCCATCCGGTCAGCATATTTCCGCTTCGGTCAAAGTAATATTTTTTGCCGTCGGCGGTCACCCATCCGGTCTGCTTTTGGGTGGTAGTTCTGGCGCCTGTAGAATCAACGTAATACTTGCCGACCCAGGTAGATTTTGCCATTTTTCCGGATTGGTCGAAATAGTAGTATTTATTGCTGATCTTGATCCATTTACTTTTTGCTGCAGTACCATCGGCCTGAAAATAATAGACATTGGTGCCGAGGGTAATCCGGGAATTCACCAGCTTTTTACCGGTTTTACTGTTGAAGTAATAAAGCGATCCCTTAATTGCATTTAACTGCTTCAGCAGTGCGCCGGAACTGTTGGCATAGTACATATTGTTGAGAAGCCAGTTGTTTCGGACGAGATGACCATTTGCTTTTGCCAGATAATACGTCTTGCCGTTCACGGTGATAAAGCCGGTCTGCATCATTCCCTTTGCATTAAAGTAGTAGACGGATGTTCCGATCGTCTGGAATCCGGTCAGCATATAGCCGTATTTGTTGACGTAGCGTTTGCCGCTGCCTGTGTTGATCCAGGTGTTTTTCACGAGCTTGCCATTGCTTGTGCTGAAATAATAGGTATGTTCTTTGTAGGTAATCCATCCCTTTTGCTTTTCGCCTGATGTGGAAAAATAATAGGTATCACTTCCAACGGTAGTCCAGCCGGTAGCGACCGAACCGTCACTCTTTAAGTATTTTCCGCTGTACCACTGGTTTTTCAGGATGACACCTTTGGCAGGACCGGCAAAGTATTTCTTTCCGCCAATCGAAAGCCAGCCCTTCTGAAGTGCACCGGTGACCGGATTCAGGTAATACCGTTTTCCTTCAACCGTCAGCCAGCCCTTTGCTTTTTCACCTTTGGAGTTATAATAATAGGTAGAACTGCCTTCAGTGATCCACCCATATTTGCGCGTCTCACCGGTGAATTTTCCGTTGGCACCGACGTGTTTTCCATCAATCCAGGTGTTGGTTGCCAGCTTTCCATTAGACTGGAAATAATAGTCACCGACCCAGCGGGAAACGGCCAGTACACCGTTTTTATCCGCATAATAACGCGTTTTTTTATCGGAGGCGGTGATCCAGCCGGTCATCATGACACCTTTTGAGCTGAAACAGTACATCGTCTTGTCAATGGTGTGGATACCAATAAACATTACACCGTTTTCGTCGAAGTAATAGCGCTGCGTTTTACCACCGGAAGTGAGTGCAAGCCAGCCGGTGTGGCGGGTGCCGTTTGAATTAAAATAGTAGGTAGCACCGTTTGAAAGCGTCTGGAACCCGGTCTGCATGATGCCTTTTGCATTGAAGTAATACCAGTTTGTGCCGATTTTTCTCATGCCGGTCAGATAGCCGGGGGCCTGCGTCTGGGTATAAATTTTGCCTGCAGAAGTAGTCTTCCATGCGGCGCTTGCAGTCGGGGAGGGGCTGCTAAACGCAAGAAAACCGGCCAGGGCAAGCGTCAGAAATACATTCCCTTTTCTTGTTTTCATATTAAATTTCTCCTTGATTTTGCATGTGGGAAAATTACAATTCTTTTACATCTTAATTAAGATACTACCTGATGATTGTTAAAAAGTCAACAGCGGAGCGTAATATTTACCAGTGTCTGGACGATTTTTTTGCGTGTTTTTTCCTGATTTTACGCTATTGCTTGCCAAGAAGGAGAGCGGATGGTAAAATCGTAGCAGTGTCTGGACGAAAACCGATTCAGAAGATAAAATCCGGATTACCGGGAAGGCAGAGCGAATGAAAAAGCGATTCTGAGAGAAGCAAAAAGTGTCGTCAGGAAGCAGGAGAGAAACGGAACAAAAAGACGGGCTGTGAAAAAAGTGCTGGAAACGGAAGCCGAAAAATCCGGTGAGAAAATGAAAGATTCCGAGAGTACATATTGAATATGAGGAGGAGAAAGTATGCGCTTAAGAAATATACCAGGTTCCCGCGAGACGATCGCGGCGAGCGAATTTGTCGTACACGAGGACGTGATGCGGGAGAAAAAAGGAAACTGGAACACAGTATTTGGCAATGACAAGCCGATCTGTATCGAGGTTGGCATGGGAAAAGGACGATTTATCACAGAGCTGGCGGGGCAGAATCCGGATAAAAATTATGTCGGAATCGAAAAGTATTCAAGCGTACTGCTGCGGGCGCTGGAGAAACGGGAGACACTGCCGGAGCTGACCAATCTGTATTTCCTTCGCATGGATGCGGAGGATCTGCCGGAGGTGTTCGGGAAAAATGAAGTGGCGACGATCTATCTGAATTTTTCTGATCCGTGGCCGAAGGATCGCCACGCAAAGCGACGCCTGCCGAGCCGGGAATTTCTGGCGCGCTATGACCAGATCTTAAAGCCGGAAGGAAAGGTCGAGTTCAAAACCGACAACCGCGGTCTGTTTGATTTTGCACTGGAGGAAGTGAAGGAGGCGGGCTGGAAGCTGGAAGTATGCACTTTCGATCTGCATCATGATGAGGAACTGATGAAGGGAAACATCATGACCGAGTACGAGGAGCGCTTTTCAAGTCAGGGAAATCCGATCTGCAAGATGATCATTTCGCGATAAGACATGCCTGTGAGATTGACCGAGTCGCAGCAAGAAGCATATGATAGACGGGAGCTTTTTTGAAATATATTTCAGGAGCAGTTCCTTTTTGTGGTATGGATACATGGAGAGGCAGGATAGGTTCGGGAAAGGAGCGCGCCTATGCGAATTCGCGGAATGCGGAGAAAGATTTATCTTCTTACCTATGATAAAAAGCGTTTGAATCAGCGGGCACTGAGGATCAGACGTTCGTTTGATGAGGTGCGGAAAATACTGGAGCGGATTTGAATGCAGATAAACATTCCAACGCCTCAAGTGCGTGGAGCATTAAGCGGTAGATGGGATGTATTCACTTTGCTGAGGCAGAAAAATATGGAGCCGGGTGAATCAATCATCCAGCTCCATATTTTTAATTGCATCGTCAATTGCTTTTTCCGAAATATTCTTTTTATCAAGCCAGTACTGCAGGTAGAGATCGAGCAGATAATTCAGGATTGCAACGACCGGTACACCTAGGAACATACCGATGACACCGAACATGCTTCCGCCGACCGTGATCGCGAAAATAATCCAAAGCGGCTTCATGCCGGTCGACTCGCCGAGGATCTTCGGGCCTAGAATCAGTCCGTCGAACTGCTGCAGGCAGAGCACCATGATGGCAAAAACAAGAGCCTTGACCGGCTGCACAAACAGCAGGATCAAAATGCCCGGTACTGCACCAATAAACGGTCCAAAATAAGGAATCATGTTTGTGATACCGACGATCACACTGATAAACAGCGTATAGGGTAGTCGCAGAATCGTCATCAGGATGAAACACAGCACGCCGATAATCGCGGAATCGATGAATTTTCCGATTACAAAGCTGCTGAATAGCCGGTTGCACTCCGAGAGGATCTCGTGGCAGGCCGGGATATGCTTCTGCGGAAGAAATGCGTAAATAATCTTCCAGCAGCTGCGCATCAGGCGTTTCTTATCATACAGCATATAAATAGAAACAATGATGGTAATCAGCAGGTTGACAATCCAGTTTGCGATCCACATGGACACCGAGTAAATGGCAGGTACCATATTTGCGGCAAAATTCCGGAGCGTTGTGATGAGATCCGGCACTGCGTCGGTAATCGGTTTGGTGATTGTTTCAATGTCGAGATCCGGGAACTTCTGCTGCAGGTCTGCAATCAGCTTCAGCAGCGAACTGTAAGCGCCGGGGATAAAGTTGATGAAATCAACAATGTTGTTCATAACCTCCGGAAGAATGTAGACGAGGATCAGAACAGCGAAACCGAGCACAATCACGTAGGTGATCAGGATTGCAAGGATTTTGTGGGCGGTTTTGTTGAGACGGAATTTGAACTTCTTTGCGAGCAGCTCCATTCCGTGATAGAACACGTGAACCATCGGATTTAAAATATAGGCGAGCAGTGCGCCGAAAATAAACGGGCTGAGCACGCCTGCAATCTGCCCGAGCCATGCTTTCGTTTTTTCGATGTCGATGATCGCCTTGAAAATAATCGCCGATGCGATCAGCATAATCAGTCCGTAAATGCAGATCGTAAAATAGCGGTTGTTTTTGATAAAGCGCTGGCTTTCACCCGGCGGGGTGTCGTCGGAAGGGTGGAAGACAGAGTGGTGCTGGGCATTTGCCGCTGCTTTGGCAGATTCTGATTCCTGCATAAAAGCGGAGCTGCTCTTTGCAGAATCGTGAACAGCTGCAGCTGATTTTAGCATATCACTTTGACTGGAAAGGGTGCCTTCCTTTTTGCGCGCTGACTTTTGGAGCGTTGATTCAGAATTGTGTTTTTCTGGTTTGGCTGATGTATTGCCGCCAGCCGTGTTATTGTGTACAGTTCCGCCTGGTTTGGCAGAACGGGAAGATGATTGTTTCATAAATGTGATATTAGTCCTTTCACGTAGACTCTTCCTATGATTATAGCGATTCGTTTCCTTATATGCAAGCGAACAGGGTGTAAAAAAAGCGCGTAGAATATGAAGAAATTATAAACTCAGGGGCAAATTGAAGCAATTGAAAAAAATTTTAAAAAAATTAAAAAAAACACTTGCATTTCAAAAAATATGTGCTATAATTAGTCTTGCTTGTGAGGGAAACAAAGAAACAAACAAAACAAGCAAGAAAAAATTAAATATGCGCGATTAGCTCAGTTGGTAGAGCACCTGACTCTTAATCAGGGTGTCCAGGGTTCGAGCCCCTGATCGCGCACTGAAAGCACTGTTTTTGTGGACATGGAGCCACGGGGGCGGTGTTTTTTTTGTGCTTGCGCAGGAAATAGAAAAATTAAGAAACATTACAATCGAAGGAAAAAATAAAACACAGCGTTTATCAGCGACGCTTCTTCCGGCTAATGCGGATAACAAGAAGGTGGTATGGTCCTCTTCCAGTCCTTCCGTAGCCAGAGTTGATTCCCAGGGAAATGTCACCTCCGTAGCTAACGGTACTTGTGTGATTACGGCACGCTCTGCTGACAGTGGAAAGATATCCAGGTGTACCGTGAAGGTCATCAATGCACAGACAAAGTATACGTACAGTTTTGATTCAGAATTTGATGTAAAGGAATTCTATCAAGACAACGTTGTATCGCTTGTCCGCATTTACTGTATCCCTGGATTTTTATTTATAGTTTACATAATATCTGATTTTTAAGCTGCCTTTGCTATAATACAAAAGAAAACAGGCACTCAGACGGATATGTATAATTCGTATGAGTGCCTGTCTTTGGAAAAAATAATTTATTTTCAGCAGAAAAAATGCGTTGGCCTACAAAACCAGCAGCGTCTCCGACACCACCGCAATCACCACCCCGATCAGCGTGACAATCGTGTAGATTTTGCGGGATTCCGTGTCATGTTTTTCTTTTGCGAGATAGGCCGCACAGAATAATTGCGATCCAGGCCATGTCAAACGACAGGTTTTTTACAGAGTCAGGAAGGTAGCAGGGGATGTTGAGAGAAGTGATAAGATTTCATAATAATGATTAGGAGACAGAGTGCGAGTATGTGTTTTGATGAAAAGGTGTGGATAAACACAGAAAGTAACGAAGTAGTCTGTGGATATTTTTTGGCAGAAAAAAATAGAGCCGGGAAAAGCCGGTATGGGAGATGGACGGTAAATAAAAAAGAGCACGACCCTTCCGCAGCCGTGAAGCGCAGATTTTGCGGCGTTGATCTGAGAGAGGATGTCCTCGCATGGTACGTCCTCATCGATCATGCGGTCAATAGCCTGTATCTGCCTGATTATTTTTTTCAGGCGGCGGTGCAGGTTGGCAGAATCCATGCATTGTTTCATATTGTGTCATAACCTCCATGAGTAAAAAGTTTTCCAAAATACAGTTGTTGCTTTTTGACCTGAAATGCATTGCAGTCAGAGCAGAAAGCGTGCTCACTGCGATTATAGCGTGCTCATCGAGTATTTGTCAATGAAAGAAACTGCTATGGCAGCACGGCAGACAGAGAAGCAGATTGCGCATGTCTGCTTTACAGTCGCTCTGGTGCGGGACAATAATGAAAAGCGCACATTTTGGATGTTGCTTTTTTTCGCTTATTTGGTACAATAGTGCCAGAGAAAAAATCAAAAGGTTCATTTCTTGTGGAGAAAAATCACAGGAAAAACGGCGGGTGTCGAAAAAAAACAGACGACATGCCTAGAGCCTGTTTGAAAAATACGTTTGGCAGGTTTTGCTGATGCATTTTGCTGAGCGGTTTTAAATGAGTCAGACCGCATGGTGGATTGTGATATTTATTCATATATGGGAAGAAGAACGAACAGAAAGGAAAAGTGATGGATAAATTTGTATGTGCAGCGGATTATCCGGTAGTGGAAACTGAGGCCGGAAAGCTTCGTGGATATGTATGGAATAATACCTATATTTTTAAAGGAATCAAATATGCGGATGCGAAGCGGTTCCGGCGGCCGGAAAAGGTGCAGCCGTGGGACGGCATAAAGGATGCGCAGTCATATGGCATGGTGTGCCCGCTGCTTGAGCAGGACAAGCCGGGAATGGAGCTTTTGGTGCCGCACATGTACTGGCCGATGGATGAGAACTGCCAGTATCTGAATATCTGGACACAGAATATCAGTAAAGATGCGAAAAAGCCGGTCATGGTATGGCTGCACGGCGGCGGATTCTTTGCGGGTTCCTCGATCGAGCAGATCGCATACGATGGCGAGAACATGAGCCGCGAAGGAGATGTTGTGGTCGTATCGTTAAACCATCGACTGAACGTGCTTGGCTATCTGGATTTGTCCCCGTTTGGAGAAGAGTATGAGGCTTCGGCAAATGCGGGAAGCCTTGATATGATCGCAGCACTTCAGTGGGTACATGACAACATCGCGGCGTTCGGTGGTGATCCGGACAATGTGACGATCTTCGGTCAGTCCGGCGGCGGAGCAAAGGTGTGGACGCTCATGCAGATGCCTGCGGCGGATGGCCTGTTTCAGAAAGGAATCATCCAGAGCGGCGTTTACGAGATGCTTGGGGATGTTGAAAACCAGGACGGCACGCAGATCGTGGAGGCGATGCTGAAAGAGCTGGGACTTGGCCGCGGTGATGTAAAACAGCTGGAGACGATCCCGTATGATCAGCTGGCAGCAGCGTACAAAAAGGCAGCTCCGGCAATCCAGGTAGCTGGCGGCTACGTCGGCAATGAGCCGCACATCAGCAAAGATTACGTGGGTGATCCGATTCATCGTGGATTCCGTGAGCATGCTCAGAAGGTTCCGGTGCTGATCGGTACGGTGCTTGGAGAATTTGACTTCCGGATGCCGCTTGCAGGCAAGAAGTCGTTTGACCGGGAGACGGCACTTTCCTTTGTAAGGCAGCGTTTTGGCGACGGAGCGGAGCAGATCATGAATCTGTTTGCAAGTGTTTACCCGGAAAAATGCCCGGTTGATGCAAGGTCGGTGGATTTTCTGTTCCGCGGACCGACAATCGACTTTATCAAAGAGCGCGCAAAGATGCCGGAGAGTGTGACGTATTCCTATCAGCTGACGTATGATTTCCCGGTGTTTGATGGAAAACTGGCATGGCACTGCTCAGAAATCCCATATGTTTTCCACAACATGGACAAAGTGCCGGTGTGTGCCGGTGAGGGCGGAGAGCAGCTGCAGGAGGCGATTTTTGGCAGCTGGATGCGTTTCGCAAAGACGGGCAGCCCGGAGACAGACGGCTTTGCGTGGCCGAGATGTACGGCAGGCGATGAGGCGATGATGCTGTTTGACCAGAACTGCCGTGTGGTACATAATGCAGATCATGAGCTGGTGCGCCTTGCAAAGCAGCTGGAGCTTGCAGAGCGAAAGGACGATACAGGCGAGATCCAGCACTGAGAAAAGAGACCGCGCTCATTTAGAGCTGCAGCGATGCCATGGCAGTGCGGCCTGGAGTGTGTTAAAAATGCTTTCTGCAAGGAGGGCAGATCGAGAAAATCTGGCATCAGAAAACGGAGAAGATAAAAATGAGATTACAAAAACTGCAGTCCTTTTTGAATGAGAAGGGCTGGAAGTATGAATACGCAGAAGAAAACGACTGCGCGAGCATTGATTTTGAGCACCGTGGCCTGACATACCACGTCTGGGAATTTTTTGAGGACGGCTACGGCGCGGAGAGCAATGTGGTAAATGTCGGGCGCATGGAGGATTACGACGGGGAGTATGAGGATAAGATTCTTGAAGTGATCCGGACGTGGTAGCGGTCGCTGTTGTGCGTGAAAAGCGATACAGCAGGATGACCAGAGCAGATCAATCAGGGATCTGGTAAAATGTTTTGCTGCCAACTGCGCGGCGGAGAGAATTGCAAAGAGCTGTGAGACAGCTCTGGCATGTGCGACAGAAAAAAGAGTTCAGAGTGAGCCAAAAACAAAAAAAGCTGACTTAAACAATAGATCCGCCATCAGCGGAGAAAGGAAAGAAAATGAGCGAGAAAAACAGAAAGTATCAGATTGATACGCAGGAAAACAGAGCATTTTTAAAGGAAGTACGGGAGTCTCTCCTGAACTTCGGTCATCAGTTTCCGGCACCGGGAGGAAGCTCCTATTATCTTGGAGATGACGGTACGCCGTGGAAGGACCGTCCGCGTGAGGCGTGGGTGACCTGTCGTATGGTGCATGTCTACAGCATCGGCACATTTCTCGGACATCCGGGCAGCGCAGAGCTGGCAGATGCAGGCTTAAAGGGATTAAAAGGTGAGCTGCACGATGAGAAAAACGGCGGCTGGTACGCTGGAATCACAGCAGACGGCGGAATTCTTCCGAACAAGCAGTGCTATGCACATGCATTTGTGATTCTGGCGGCATCCTCCGCAGTGCTCGCAGGCAGACCGGGCGCACAGGAGCTGCTTGATGAGGCGATTGCGCTGTATGACAAGCGTTTCTGGAACGAGGAGGAGGGACTTTCCTGCGATACCTGGAATACGGAGTTTACTGTGCTCGATGACTACCGCGGATTGAATGCAAACATGCATACCGTAGAGGCGTTTCTGGCAGCATCTGATGTGACGGGCGACGAGAAATACCGCGTGAGAGCAGGCCGTATCATCGATCACGTAAAGGGCTGGGCCGCAAACAACAACTGGCGGATTCCGGAGCACTTCACAAAGGACTGGGTAGCAGCGCTTGAGTGCAACAAGGAAAAACCGGACGATCCGTTCAAGCCGTACGGTGCGACACCGGGGCATGGCATTGAGTGGGCGAGACTGATCACACAGTGGGCACTTTCTGCTTATAAAGAAGACAGAGAAAAGGCAGAGCCGTATCTTGACGCAGCGCAGAATCTGTACTGCCGCGCAATCGCAGATGCGTGGAACGCAGACGGCGCACCGGGTATCTGCTACACGACAGACTGGGATGGAAAGCCGGTCGTACACGACAGAATGCACTGGACGCTGGCTGAGGCGATCAATACCTCCGCAGTGCTCTGGCACGTAACCGGCAAGCAGAAATATGCGGATGATTATGAGGCGTTCATGCAGTATCTCGATGAGAAGGTGCTTGATCATGTGAACGGTTCCTGGTTCCATCAGCTTGACCGCAACAACAACCTGATGGGTACGGTATGGCCGGGCAAATCCGACCTGTATCATGCGACGCAGGCAACGCTGATTCCGTATTATACGGCTGATCTGTCGATCGCACCGGCGGTAAAAGAGGGAAAAACGATCTAAATAAAAAAGAAGTTCCGAAAAATGACGACCTGTTGGGAAGTGCATTTTTGGGAACTTCTTATATTTTGTATTTTGCCAGAAGTCTCTTTTGCAGGAGAAGAAAAAAAGCCTTCCGGTCAGAATTCAAATTTAACCGAATCAGGCAAGCCGCGAAGCGGATTGCGAATATTCGCTTTGACTATTATCCGGTAAACAGACTGCAAATCACTCATTTCATCTGATAATCTCTCCACAAGAACACGACCGTCAGCACAAGACAGCACAGCTCTGCCGCCGGAAATGCAAGCCAGATTCCGTCGATTCCAAGCAGCCTTGAGAGCAGGAATGCAAATACAGTGATAGCAGCGACACCTCGCAGGATCGCGATGGCAAAGGCCGGTTTTGCGTGGGCAGTGGCGCTCAAATAGCCGGTACCGACGATGTTGAATCCGGCGAACAGAAAGCCGAGGAAATAAAGGCGGATGCCTGGTACCGCGTAGGCGGCCATTTCTGCGGAGCCTTCACTGTTGAACACGGAAACGAACGGCTCGGCAAACAGCAGAACCGCACCTGTGACGAGCACAGCGGCGGCCGCCGTGTAAAGTGCGGAGTGCCGGACAATGAGGCGTGTTCCATTCTGGTCACTTTTTCCGTATGCTTCGCTGGCGAGCGGCTGAACGCCCTGCCCAATTCCGTTGAAGACGGCGGTGCCAACGAGCGCAAAATTTGCGGTGACGCCGTAAGCCGCGACAGCGGTGTTTCCGCCAAGCCCAAGCAGAAGGAAATTGAAGACCGTGGTTGTGATGCCGGAGGACATTTCACCAATAAACGCGGAGATTCCCAGCTGGCACGAGCGAAACAGCCTGCGAATGGAAGGCCGTGACCAGACAAGATGCAGCGTATTTTTTTTCGTGAAAAAGTGCGCCGTGCAGATTGAAATACTGATGACCGGAGAAAGACCGGTGGCAAGTGCTGCGCCCGGCATGCCCATTTTGAGCGGAAACATAAACAGATAATCCAGAAAAATATTGGAAAAACTGCTCGTGAGCGTGGCAGCCATCGCAAGCGTCGGATCGGAGTCATTGCGGACAAAGGACGTAAAGACGTAATTCAGCATAAAGCACGGTGCGAACACCAGAAAAATTCGGGTGTACGATGTGCCGACCGCCGCAATCTGGTCATCTGCGCCCATGATGCGAATGATTGTTTCCGGGCAGAATGAGCCGCCAAGAATAAAGATGATACTTGCCGCGACTGCAAAAAAGATGGCATTTGAAAAGTATACGTCGCACGTTTTGCTGCCGGAGGCTTTCGTGATGGCATACCTGGTTGCGCTTCCTGTGCCGATCATGGAGCCGATCGCGAAGATCAGGCTGTAGAGCGGAAGTACAAGATTTAAGGCGGTGATTCCGCCCGAACCTTCCGCAGCGGAGATAAAAAAGGTATCCGCAAGAATATAGCAGGAGGTGCCGAGCATCGCCAGAATATTCTGCAGGATGTAGCTGCGCAGTTTTTTTGAGACAGCGGCCGGTGCTGTAGCGTCAGAGGTAATTGAATTCATAATAAAACTCCCCAATAATTTTTAACCGAGTCAAGCAAGCAGCAAAGCGGATTGTGAATATCCACTTTGACTTAAAGCATCGAGAGCTACAGTAGCATGATACGGGAAAAAAGTCAATGCGCCGTGCCTGCAAAACGCGGTTGCGTCCGCTTCGGAAGTGAGCTAAAATGGAACTTGTTTAGGATTTGACTAAGGGAGCAGAAAAATGAACAAAAAAGTAATATTTCTTGACATAGACGGCACACTGACTGAGCCGGGCTGCAATGAGCCGCCTGCGTCGGCGCTTGAAGCAATTCAAAAAGCCCGCGCGAACGGCCATTACGTGTTTCTGTGCAGCGGCCGCAGCTATGCGATGCTGGAGCAGCTTTTAAAATATGGATTTGACGGCGTGATCGCAAGTGCGGGCGGCGATATCCGGATCGGCGAAAAGGTGATTTACGATTGCCCGATGGAGATGGCACTTGCAGAAGAGGCACTGGCAGTGCTGCGGAAAAATGACGTATACTGCACGATCGAGTGTACAAGCGGTTCTTACAAGGATATGGGCTTTGATACATTTCTGGAGGAGCACGCCGGGGAAGGCGCAAACAGTGAAATGCTGCGCTGGCGGCGGCAGATGGAGCGCGAGCTGAGCATCCATCCGATGAGCGAATACAACGGAAACGACCCGATCTACAAGATTGTGATTCTGTCAATGAAAAAAGAGCAGCTGGAAGAACCAGTGCGTGTGCTTGGTGACCGCGTGAGATTTTGCGTGCAGGGCGAGGATTCCTACGGCTATATCAACGGAGAGCTGCATGGGCCGCAGTTTGACAAGGGAAGCGGTGTGCGGAGGGTCTGCGAGGCACTTTCGCTTTCCACAAAGGACAGTATCGCATTTGGCGACAGCATGAATGATGTGGAGATGATTGAGGCCGTGGGGCTTGGCGTGTGCATGGAAAATGGGTATGCGGAGCTGAAAAAGCTGGCGGACGATGTCTGCCCGTCGGTATCGGATGACGGTATCTGCCGTGCGTTTCAGAAATACGGGCTGATCTGACGGACTGCAAAGCGAAATGGAGTGCGTGGATATAAACGTATCAAAAGAGAAGAGGAAATGCAGAGGGTGAAAAAACAAAAAGAAAATCTTGATTATGCCGCCTGTGCGCAGGCGATTTTCCAAAATGTCGGGGGCAGGGAGAATCTCAGGCGTGTGACGCACTGTGCGACGCGGCTGCGGCTTGTGACGGTGGATGATACGCGGGCGGATAAGAAGGCGCTGGAACAGATCGAAGGAGTAAAAGGCGTGTTCGTAAGCGGCGGACAGCTGCAGGTCATTATCGGTCAGGGCACCGTAAATAAAGTATTTGATGAGTTTTTAAAGGTCAGCGGAATGGATGATTCCGGGCAGGAGGAGGTCAAACGGGCCGGGAGGGAAAAACAGCCACCGTCCGTCAGCCGGGTACTTCAGGCGATCGGAGAGGTGTTTGTGCCGCTGCTTCCGGCAATCGTTTCTGCCGGGCTGATCTCCGGTATTGTAGAGCTGCTTGGAACGCTCAGCCCGGGATTTGCGGCGAGCGACTGGTATGCGATTCTGAATCTGTTTGCAAACACGGCGTTTCAGTTCCTTCCGGTGCTGATTGCAATCTCGGCGGCAGGTATTTTTGGCGGTAATCGTTTTATGGCAGCGGTCATCGGATTGATTATGGTACATCCGGATCTGATCAACGCGTGGACGGCAGCCGGGATGGATGCATCGCAGATTCCACAGTGGCATGTGCTTGGGCTTACGATCCGTCAGGTTGGATATCAGGGACATGTGATTCCGATCCTGATTGTAATCTGGCTGATGAGCCGGATTGAAAAAATGCTGCACCGTCACGTGCCGGAGTCGGCAGATCTGTTTATCACACCGCTTTGCACGGTACTGCCGACGGCGTTTCTGGCGCTTGGCGTGATCGGACCGGTATTCGCATCGGCGGAATCGTATATGCTGGAGTTTGCACAGTGGCTGATCACAGTAGGCTACAGTGTCGGTTCAATGATCATGGGAGCCATTTATCCGCTGACCGTAGTCTGTGGAATCCACCACATGTACAATGTGATCGAGGCCGGAATGCTGGCTGGCTATAACGGAGTAAACACATGGATGCCGATTGCGTCGGCGGCGAATTTCGCACAGGGCGCAGCCTGCCTGGCGGTCGGCCTGAAATCGAAAAATCCAAAAATGAAATCCGCAGCGATTCCGTCTGCATTTTCTGCAATGCTCGGCATCACAGAGCCGGCAATTTTCGGAATCAATCTGCGCCTGCTGCGGCCGTTTATCTGTGCGATGGCAGGCGGCGCGGTCGGTTCGCTGCTCGGCGCGTTTCTTCATATCGGCGCGACCTCTTACGGCGTGAGCGGTCTGCCGGGCTTTCTGATTACGCTGAGCTGTACCGGAGAATATGCACTGATGCTCGCGGTGACGTTTTTAGTGACCTTCGCGGCGACGTGGGTGACATGGAAGGAAGCACCGCAGGAAGAGACGGAAACCGGCGGTGAGGAAAACTCAGAAGAAATTCGGTACGATGACAAGGGGGATCAAAAGAAGCATCCGTCAGAAGTAAAGCGTGACGAGGAAAACTCAGAAGAAACGGGCGGTGAGAGTGCAGAGCGCGAACCAGGGAAAATGCAGGAAGCAGAGGAAGTGGCGCAGAAAGAGGCAGCGCAGGACTCGCAGCTGCATTTGTACTCGCCGCTGAGAGGCTATGCAATCCCTCTCTCTGAAATTCCGGATGAAACGTTTGCGAGCGGTATTCTCGGTCCGGGCGTCGGCGTCGAGCCGATCGGAACCGAAATCACGGCGCCGTGTGACGGAGAAATCTCTCTTGTGATGGGCAGCCATGCGGTGGGCATTACAGGAGTGGATGGCGCCTCTCTTCTGATTCATGTGGGGATTGATACAGTAAAAATGAACGGAGACGGATTTGAGGTGCTGGTAAAGCAGGGCGATCCGGTCAAAGCAGGTCAGCAGCTGCTGCGCTTTGATATCGAAAAAATCCGAACCGCCGGATTTTCTCCGGTGACGGTCATGGTGCTGACAAACGCGACTGATTACGCAGAGGTGCGCACGGAGCGGTTTGGTCTGGTAGAAAATACGGACTGTGTGCTTATGGCTGAGAAAAAAGACCTTTAAAGAAAATAAAAGTATTATACGAGGAGACGAAACAATGAATGAGGAAGAATTGCGAAAAAAAATCGGCCGCGAGGAGCAACTGGAAAAGATCGATAAATATCGAATTTTAAATACAATCGCAAAAAAAGGACAGATCCTTTTTACCGGTTCTTCCCTGATGGAGCAGTTTCCGGTCGCGGAGCTTTTGGAGGATGCCGGAATCGACGCAGTGATCTACAACCGAGGTGTCAGCGGATTTACGACCGATGACATGCTGCAGTTTATGGACGAGCAGATCTTTGGAACCGAACCGTCCGAAATCTATATTAATATAGGAACAAACGACATTGCCAATCCGGAAAATACCTTCGAGGAGAATCTTCAGAAGACACTCACAAACTATGAAAACATCCTGACGCAGATTAAAACGCGGCTGCCGCAGACACGGGTGCGGATGATGGCCTATTATCCGGTGAATGAGACCGACAAAATCCCGGCTGGCGGCGATCCGAAGGCGATGTTCGGCAACCGCAACAACCGCAATCTTCCGATCGCAAACGAGGCGGTCAGAAAGCTTGCGGAAAAAATGGGTTATGAGTACATCGACGTGAACGAAGGACTGACAGATGCGCGCGGCATGCTGAAAGCAGAGTTCACGGTCGAGGGAATTCATATGTACGCGAACGGATACCGCGTGGTGATGCAGAACTTAAGACCGTATCTGCTGGCAAAAAAATAACCGGGTCAGGACTTTCCTGCGGAGCTGGAATTTTATATTATATTTTGCAGCGGTTTATTTCGTCCACGATCTGGTCCATCTGAAAATTCATAATATAAAAAATTGTTTCATAATGTGCGTAAGAAAGCGCGTTTGCATGAAACAGCACCGTAAGCTGCGGCGGAAATTCTTCATCTGCTTCATAGAATTTCAGCCGCATTTTTAAATCTGCAAAAACGGTAAATTCATAGCCAATGTCGCCGATCGGCACGCGTGTCCCGTGCAGCGCTTCACAGGCGCGGCAAAACGCATCAGTATCCTTCTCAAACGCTGCGGCATAGTTGCCAAAGGTGCCGGCAGTGGAGACACCTGCGCTGGCCGGTTTACCATCGAGGCTGTTTACCGGGGCAAATTCCGACTTGACCTGTGGGCGGTTTTTTGGATAGCAGAGCAGATCAAAGATGGACAGCACCTCCTCAAAGCCGGCTTCTTCACCGGTTTCCTGTCGAAAAACGCTTCCGCTTTTGCGGTCAATGCGGTAATCCTGTCCGAAGAAGGTAACATATAGGGACTGGTCGTCCGTGGGCAGCTTCCAGCGGGCGGCAAGCACCTGCTGATCAAAGTTCAGAAAATAAGTTTTCGCCTGATCGCGCATGATCAGGTAGTTGTTTGTTCGCTTCATGGTAAAGGTTCCTTTCATGGCTTGCGCTCCCGCTTAAATCTTCGATTCTGAAGAATAGCGGATATCCGCGTTGATTCTTTTGCACCTGATATCATTTCTATTATAGAAGGAGCAGAAACATTTTGTAAAGGAAAACAAAAGACACAGAAAATAGGGGAGGTTTTGCTATCAGAAAAACCGATATCTAGTATGCTTGACTTGAACAGTTCAGGTAGGTTATCATTTGACGAAAGTCCTAGAAAAATACTGGGAATTATATGTAAAAATCAGCAAAAGACAAGGGGGATTTGTCAGAATGAAAACGACACAGGAAAAATATAATGATTTAAAAGAATATCTCCGCTCGCTTGGCAGCGTTGCGGTTGCATTTTCAAGCGGCGTGGATTCCACATTTCTGCTGCGCGTGGCGCATGACGTGCTGGGAGATCGGGCGATTGCGGTGACAGCAGTGTCCTGCTCTTTCCCGGAGCGCGAGCGGAAGGAAGCACAGAAATTCTGCGAGGAGAATCACATCAAACAGGTACTGTGCCAGTCAGAAGAGCTTGATATCGATGGATTTCGAAGCAATCCGAAGAACCGCTGTTACCTCTGCAAGCACGAACTGTTTGAGAAGATTTTAAAGATCGCAGAGGAAAACGGAATTGCAGCCGTAGCAGAGGGCTCAAATATGGATGACAACGGCGACTATCGTCCGGGACTGATGGCAGTCAAAGAGCTTGGCATCAAGAGTCCGCTGCGCCATGCAGAGCTGACCAAGGCAGAGATCCGCGAGCTGTCCAAAGAGCTTGGCCTTTCGACCTGGGATAAGCAGTCCTTTGCCTGTCTGGCTTCCCGTTTTGTTTACGGGGAAACGATCAATGAGAAAAAGCTTGGCATGGTCGACAAGGCAGAACAGCTGCTGCTTGATCTCGGATTTCATCAGGTGCGCGTGCGCATCCACGGAGAGATGGCGCGGATCGAGCTGCTGCCGTCAGAGTTCGGCAAATTCATGGAAGAATCCTGCCGGACAAAAGTGTATGATTATCTGAAGAAGCTTGGGTTCACCTATGTGACGCTTGATCTGGGCGGATATCGTACCGGAAGCATGAATGAGACATTATAAGTAATCACCCGGAGCAGATTGCGTAAGAAGCTTTGGACCGCCTTGCTGTCGGGCCAAAAGAGAACAGACCGGGACCAAAGTGAATAGAGAAAAACACAAAAAAACTGACCGGAGGCTGCAAAAGCGCAGCTTCTGGTCAGCTTTGTTTTTTTAGTCAAACTCGACCTTTCCGAGCTCTTCGTAGTTGTCCAGGAAGGAATGGCGGACACCGTATTGCTTGTATCCGATGACCGTATCGATGTTGACATTTTCCATACTTCGGAAGATGTTTCCCTCGACGTAAGGATTTGTCTTTTTCAGTTCGGCAATCATTTTTTTGACTTCCATGCGCTTGGAGACGCTGGAACCGTCCGGGCGGCAGGTCGTACAGGTGTCGGTGAAGCGGCAGGCGCACTGGATGAAGCGCAGCTCATTGTAATCTCTCCAGTGAATGATGTCTTCCTCACGGATGAGGTACATCGGCCGGATCAGCTCCATGCCGCCAAAATGAATGCTGTGAAGCTTCGGCATCATGGCCTGGATCTGACCGGCATAGAGCATGCCCATCAGATTCGTCTCGATCACGTCGTCGTAGTGATGACCGAGCGCGATCTTGTTGCAGCCAAGCTCCTGTGCTTTTTTATAAAGATAGCCGCGGCGCATGCGGGCACACAGATAGCACGGGGATTTGTCCACATTGTAGACGGCTTCAAAGATCTGAGTCTCGAAGATCGTGAACGGAATGCCGAGCGTATGGGCATTCTGTTCGATAATCAGGCGGTTTTCATGGTTGTAGCCCGGGTCCATGACAAGGAACACAAGCTCAAACGGAAATTTATTGTGGCGCTTCAGCTCCTGGAAGAGCTTTGCCATCAGCATGGAATCCTTTCCGCCGGAGATGCACACGGCGATTTTATCGTTCGGCTCGACAAGCTGGTACTCACAGACCGCCTTTGCAAAACGGGAAAACAGCACTCTGCGAAATTTGCGTCGGATGCTGTCCTCAATCTGCTGTTGGCGGGAAAGACGGTAGGCTTCACCGTCATCCGATGACTGAAGCTCTTTTTCCTTTTTCATGGAAAAGAGAAGCCAGCCATTGTAGCCGTCCTTCAGGCTGCGCGCGTTCAGGCCGCGCTCCTGAAGCTGGGAAGCAAGCTCCAGACTGAAAATACCCCGTGAGCAGCAGAGAACAATACATTTTGGCAGAGCCGCGCCCGCAAGCAGCCCCTCAGCCCATTTCAGCACATCTTCCTGCGGCACGTGAAGCGCCCCCGGAATCATGCCGTAAGAAATGCTTGCTTGGTCACGAATATCGACGAGCAGGCGGTCACTCTCCGGCAGTTTGGAGAACTCCTCCTGCGAAATTTCAAATGATAAGTCAGACATAAAAAAATCCTCCGAAAAATTTACCTTTTGTCCCACATCATAACATTTTGGTGGTCGGTTGTAAAGAATATGCGGCCATGGCGGATTACAAATGTCCGCTTTATGTTACTGTTTGTAACAGGCGGTAAAGAGGATATTCGTTTTGATGTCTGTGTTCAAAATGCTATACAGGCAGATTGCATCCGGAACAGATATTATTATATAGAAGAAACACAAATCCACACAGGGTGGCAGAGGGCAGAAAAAGTCTTTTGCTGTTTCTTTATTTTACGGAAGCATCCTGGAAATAAGAAATAAAGGCACTGCGCATGGATCACACTGCAGCGAAACGAAAAATGTAACAATACATCAGAAAAACATGTAGCAACTGCCTGAATTTTATGAACAGAAAATGAACCCCCACTCATTTTCAACCTGAAATTTCCTGAAAATTTTGAATTTCCCTGAATTGTATATTCAAAACACAAAAAAACGAAGGCTTTTTCAGTCTGAATTCAATCGTCAAAACACCCGAAAAATCACCACAGTCCTTGTGTATGTTGATTTTCTACAAAAATCACCCCCCTAAATTTGTACATGCTGCCAAAAATGAATCGATTCAAAGAAAAAACGCATAGGCAGGTTGACAGCCTGGAAGAAACGTGCTAATATCCAATTATCAAATGAAACGATTCATTTTCGAAAAGCAATAGACAAGTTGCATAGAAATTATGATTTATTTCTGAAGATGAATAAAGTTTCAGGCAGGAAGTTCCAGGTAATTCAACGAAGAGCTTACTGATAAGATAAGCATCAAGGAGGGAACAGCGTACAGGTTCCCGGAGGACATAATTTATGTACGGTTCGCAGAGAACATCGGCCGGGTTCACTGCGTGAAAGATCCGGAGACGGATCGGGAGTAAAAAATGAAAAGACACCAAAATATGGAGGAAAGCGCAAAATGAAAAAGAGTGTTTCTTTTGTAATGGCTGCACTTATGGCAGCATCTCTTGCAACCACAGGTTCTATGACCGTTCTCGCTGACGGCGATGTTTCCATCACAGTATTCAACTCTAAGATGGAGATCCAGACTCAGCTTGAGGAAGCAGCAGCAGAGTATTCTGAAGAGACTGGTGTAAACGTAGAGGTTTATTACTCCAGCGATACAGTAACTGCTCATATGGCAACAAGATACGCTTCCAACGACCCGTATACACTGAGCATGGTTGATGCAAAGGATATCTACTCTCTGGCAGAGGAGCACGCAGTAGACTTAAGCGATCAGGACTGGGTAAAGGATACAACACAGGCAATCAGCATCGGCGATAAGGTTTACGGCTTCCCGGTTTGCATCGAGGCACGTGGTATTATCTACAATGCAGACGCAATCAAGAACATCACAGGTGAGGATTTCGATCCGTCCAAGTACCAGACACTGGATTCCTTCAAGGAACTGCTGGATCAGCTGGTAGCAGGCGGCATGGAGTCTCCGACAGGTATCATGAAAGAGGACTGGTCCCTGGCAGCTCATTACCTTGGAGAGGTATTTGAGGAGCAGGATGACACAGACGCTTACCTTGCAGCTCTTCAGGCTGGCGAGGGAGACCTGATCAACAACGAGAAATTCAACTCTCTGATGGATACTTTCGATGTACTGATGGAGTACAACTACGCAAAGGATTCTGCAATCGCTGCAGAGCGTGAGGTTACTGAGCAGAAGCTGGCTGAAGGCGAGATCGCATTCATGTTCGGCGGCAACTGGGACTGGGCAGTTATCAATGCATATGATTATACAGAGAACATGGGCATGATGCCGGTTCCGCAGAATACAGATGACGGAACAAACACCAAGCTTGTAGGCGGCGGTTCCAAATTCTTCTTCATTGACAACTCTGATGTAACAACAGACGAGCAGCGTCAGGCAGCAAAAGACTTCCTGAACTGGCTGGTATATGACGAGGCAGGTCAGGACCTGATCGTTAACAAGTGTGCACTTGTTCCGGCTTACTCCAACATCACTCTTCCGGTAGCTGATCCGCTCGGAGCATCTGTAAAAGAGTTCACAGACGCTGATATGCTGATCCCGAACTACAACTACATGCCGGATGATGAGTATTCCATCCTTGGTGCTTCCATGCAGAAGTATCTTGCAGGACAGATCGACCGCGCAGGCTTTGCAGGCGAGATCGAGGATTACTGGAAGACAGCAACTCTGGTAGAGCACTAAAATTTACCTGATACAGCAGAACCCGACGGTCGCTCCCACAGCGGGGCGGCAGCCGTTCTGAACTTCCTGCAGCCATACGCACTCGCAGGCGGAGGCGTATGGCTGAAACTTTGTTATAGGGGGATGAGTAATCATGAAAAAAAATACGACGTCCTATAAGGTAAAACAGTACCTTATGTTCGCAGGACCGGCTACCATCCTGTTCTGTGCAGTCGTAATTCTCCCGTTTGTTTACGGTCTGTATCTGACTTTTACAAGCTGGGATGGCATTTCAACGACAAAACCTTTCGTGGGAATTTCTAACTATATTGCGGCATTTCAGGACACTGCTTACTGGCAGGCAATGGGAAGAACGGTAATCTACTCTGTGATTTCCGTAATTCTTGTAAATATTGTGGCATTCCTGCTGGCTTACATGGTAACAAGCGGTATCAAAGGACAGAACTTCTTCCGTGCAGGCTTCTTCGTTCCGAACCTGATCGGAGGTATCGTTCTTGGTTACGTATGGAAATTCGTATTTAACCGTGCACTCGTTGCAATCGGTCAGTCTCTTTCCATCGGAGCACTTTCTACTTCCTGGCTTGCTACAACAAGCGGAGCAATGTTCTGCCTGATTCTTGTATCAGTATGGCAGTATGCCGGTTATATGATGCTGATCTACGTGGCAGGTTTTATGAGCGTTTCCAAGAGCCTTATGGAGGCAGCACAGATTGATGGATGTACACAGAGTCAGGCTACAATCAATGTAACGATTCCGCTGATGCGTTCTTCTTTCGTACAGTGTCTGTTCCTGACCATCACACGCTGCTTCATGGTTTACGATGTAAACCTTTCTCTTACAAAAGGAGAACCGTTCAATTCTTCTGTTATGGCGGCAATGCACGTATACAATCAGGCATTTACTTATAAAAATTACGGAACCGGTCAGGCAGAGGCACTTATCCTGTTTGTTGTCTGCGCGATCGTAGGTGTAACACAGGTTTACATCGGTAAGAAAGGGGAGGTGGCAGCATAATGACAGATAATGCAAAAGCTGCGCGGAAGAAAAAAATTTCCCATGCGATTATGATGGTTATTCTGATCATTGCATTTATTGCATTTGTCTTCCCGTTCATTCTGGTAGTAATCAATGTATTTAAGACGAAAGGTGACATTAACTCCGCACCACTTTCTCTGATTGGTTCACACGGCTTTACCCTGGAGAACTTCCCGAATGCGATCAAGAAGATGAATTTCTGGAATTCCTTTAAGAATTCTCTGATCGTTACGATTTGCTCTACTGTATTCACCCTGCTGTTTGCATCCATGGCAGCATTTGTAATCGTCCGCAATAAATGGAAAGCCTGCGCGCTTCTGTTTTCCGGTATGATTGCATCCATGGTTATCCCGTTCCAGGTACTGATGGTTCCGCTCGTATCTCTGTACGGTGGTATCTTCCAGGTTCTGAACAGCAGAGTAACACTGATTCTGATGCACATTGGATTTTCTCTTTCAATGGCAACCTTTATGTTCCACGGTGCAATCGTTACGAATATCCCGCTGGAGCTTGAGGAGGCAGCCCTGATCGACGGATGCAGCAGATGGAAAACGTTCTGGAGCGTAGTATTCCCGCTTCTGAAACCGACCATCGCTACGGTAGCAGTTATCGATGCTATGGCATTCTGGAATGACTACCTTCTGCCGAGCCTGGTACTTAAGAGAAAAGAGCTGTATACGATTCCGATTGCGACTCAGATCTTCTATGGTTCCTATTCAACAGATATCGGACTGATCCTGGCAGCACTGCTTCTTGCAATGCTCCCGATCCTGATTCTGTATATCTTCCTGCAGCGCTACATCATCGAGGGCGTTACCTCCGGTGCGGTAAAGGGCTGATGGAATCAGATACTGAATCGAAACGGCTTGTTATGGCCGGAGCAAAAAGCGCTTATGATTCGGTTGAGGCGTACAATACAATATAATACAAAGCGGAAGGAGTCGGCTGACTCCTTCCGAAACTCACATTCTCCCGCGGTATGCTTCCGGTAAATAAGCCGGCTGCTTCGGGGGAATCTATATTATTTGCGATCAAGGAGGCATTATGCGACTGAAGGTTACCGCAGATTATCTCTGGCTTCCGGTTGACATGTCCGGAGAAGAGAAGACACTGAATATTTACGTAGACGGAGAAAGGATCCAGGAAATCCGCATCCGCCTGGCAGCAGACCACTATGATTTCTACGGTGCATGGAAGTGTGCAGCGTATCGCGATAAAGAGATCGAACTGACATTCGAAAATGAGGAAGTGCTTGCGACATCTCCGATTCGTCTGGAGATGGAGCGCCCGAAAAATGATTATCCGTATCGCCCGAAGTTTCATCACACGGCTTCCTATGGCTGGGTAAATGATCCAAACGGACTGGTTTATTCGGATGGCGTTTATCATTTGTTTTATCAGTACAATCCATATTCCACGGCATGGGAAAATATGAGCTGGGGACATGCAGTCAGCCGGGATCTGTTTTCCTGGGAGGAGCTGGATGTTGCAATGATTCCGGATCAGTATGGCACGGCGTATTCCGGCTGCGGATTAGTAGACCGTAAAAACACGGCCGGCTGCGGTCAGGATGCACTTTTGTTTTTCTATACGGCGGCAGGCGGAAGAAACGATTGGTCAACAGAGCTTGGTAACCGCTTTACGCAGCGCCTGCGCTGGTCAGATGACCAGGGTGTGACACTGCATGACGATCCGGAGGTGATCGTTCCGTGGATGGTGGAAGAAAACCGGGATCCGAAAATTTTCTGGCACGATTCCACAAAAGCGTATATTATGATATTATATTTAGATGGAAATGATTTCATGATTCTGCGTTCGGAGGATCTGCGTCACTGGACGGAGAGCCAGAGACTCAGCGTCCCGGGGATGTGGGAATGTCCGGCACTGATGGAACTGCCTGTAGAGGGCACAGAGGAAAAGCGCTGGGTATTCTGGTCAGCAGATGGATATTATCAGATCGGAACCTTTGATGGCTATCAGTTCCGGGCTGAGACAGAGCGCCAGATGGCATATTTCAGCAGAAGAGCGTATGCGGCACAGACATATGACAATACGGGAGACCGTGTGATTATGGTTCCGTGGATCCGTCTGGACAGTACATTGGGTAATTATCATGGAGCAATGGGTATTCCGCAGGTACTGACCTTAAAACGTACGAAAGACGGAGATCGTATTGCATTCCATATGCCGCAGGAAATGGAAGCACTCCGCGGCGAGTGGGCAGAGCTTCCGCTGGAGACGGATATTGCGATCGCAGATGAAGCGAGAGAGATTCGCCTTTCCTGGAAACCGGGCATGAGCGGAAAAGCAGATCTTGCCATCGGTGAGACCGTGATCCGTATCGATTTTGCGCAGGGCAAGCTGAACGTGGATACGGCAAGACTCCATGAAAAGGATACTGAGCTGCGGGCATCATTTGACCCGGCAGACGGACTTGATCTTCAGATCACAACCGACCAGGAAATGATTGATGTGTTAGGCCAGGGCGGTGTGATCTGCGGCACGATTGAGACGGAGGAGAATGTACTCGGAAAGACCGTGCGACTGAATGCACAGGAGAAGCCGGAAACATTCCAGTGGTGCAATATCACAATATCATAAGAAGGGCCCCACGAAAGTGGGTGGATTTTTATGATCCATCCCTCCCGAGATATAAAATATAAACACAGTAAAAATGTAATGACAGCAGATGACGCGATATACAGCTATTGAAATTAATAGAAACTGTGATGTGTACAGCGGCAGGAAAGGTATGGGGTATGGTAACAATTAAGGATGTAGCACAGGATGCCGGTGTATCCGTCGGAACTGTATCAAATGTAATAAATGGCGGAAATGTCAGCGAAGAACGAAGAAGCAGAGTGGAGGCGTCAATACAGAAGCTCGGGTATCAGGTAAACGGGCTGGCGCGCGGGATGCGGACGCAGCGGACCGACTATGTGGTCGTGATGCTGCCGGGTATCACGAATCCTTTTTACAATATGCTCCTGCGGGATCTGGAGAAAGCGCTTACGGATATCGGCAAGCAGCTGGTTCTGTGTATCTCAGACGGAGACCAGAAAAAGGAGATCAAGTACATCGAGATGGCGAAGTACAACAAGGTAGACGGCGTCATTGGTGTCACGTTCAGCAACGTGGAAAAGTACATTGAGGATGCTGCAGCTTATGTGTCGATTGAACGCTGCCTGCCGGGTGTGCCGTGCGTGTCCTGCGACAATTACGGCGGCGGCTGGATGGCGGCGGAAAATCTGATTCGGCGCGGAGCCAAGAATCTGTTGTTTTTTCAAACCATCAGTTCGGTAGAAAATGAGGTTCGAAAAAGAAGATATGGATTCGAGGCGTGCTGTGAGGCAAATGATGTGGCATATGGCAGTGTGTCTTTTTCGGAGCAGCAGGTGCCAAGTATCTATTCGTCGTTTTCCGCAAGAAATCTGATCAACAGCGTGCTGCGTGCACATATGGAAAATCACGGAAAAGGAGCGCGGCCGGACGGAATTTTTGCCGGCACCGACCATCTGGCAATCGTTATCATGGAGGAGCTGCGCAGTATGGGACTGCGGGTTCCGGAGGATGTTCAGGTGATTGGCTACGACGGACTGAAGATGCTCAATACGGGCAGACAGCTTGTCTCCAGTATTTATCAGGATACGGATCTGATTGCAAAGACCAGTGTGGACTGTCTGGAGCGGCTGTTAAATGGTGAAAAAGTGGAGAATATCATCAATCTCCCGGTTACGTTCATCGAGGGCGGATCGACCCTTTCACTGACAGGAGAGAAATAAGGGGAACTGTCCGGGGTTAGCCTCCAAAATGCTGTGTATTTTGTTGGTATGGCATATCTGCCAGATGAAATTTTGAAAGTGTCCTTAAAAGTCAGGTATTTCATATTCACTTTATAAAATTTCATCCAGTTTTGGACAGTTACAAATAAAAAAAGTTCCCGACAGAATCCGGATCGGGAAACAGGAGACGAAGATGAGTAGAGGAAAAAGAACAGCAAAGAAAACTACCGCAAAGAAAGCGCCGGAAGTAGCGAAGGCTGTGGAGGCAGAGGTTAAAGTAAAGGCAGAAGCAGAGGCAAAAGCCGAGGCAGAGAAGAAGGCAAAGGAAGAAGCAGAAGCGAAGGCAAAAGCTGAGGAAGAAGCGAAAGCAAAGGCGAAGGCTGAGGCGGAAGTAAAGGCAAAAGCCGAGGCAGAGAAGAAGGCTAAGGAAGAAGCGGAAGCGAAGGCGAAGGCAGAGGCGGAAGCAAAGGCAAAAGCCGAGGCAGAGAAGAAGGCTAAGGAAGAAGCGGAAGCGAAGGCAAAAGCTGAGGCAGAGAAGAAGGCTAAGGAAGAAGCGGAAGCGAAGGCAAAAGCTGAGGCAGAAGCGAAAGCAAAAGCTGAGGCAGAGAAGAAGGCTAAGGAAGAAGCGGAAGCGAAGGCAAAAGCTGAGGCAGAGAAGAAGGCTAAGGAAGAAGCGGAAGCGAAGGCGAAGGCTGAGGCGGAGAAGAAGGCAAAGGAAGAAGCAGAAGCAAAGGCAAAGGCTGATGCAGAAGCCAAAGCAAAAGCTGAGGCAGAGAAAGCGGCAGCTGAGGAGGAGAATGTCTACCGCAGACGTTTCAACCGCCATTTCGATGAGCTGCGCTGGCTGTACATGGAGCTTTACGGAAATGATTCGATGTTTGCAGAACTGTGCGACAACATGGAGCGCTTTTATCATGAGAGAAGCAAGAGCCTGAAGGTTTCCGATTATGCGCGTGAGGTGAAGCCGGACTGGTACAAGCAGAATGACATGATGGGTATGATGTTCTACATCGACAATTTTGCAGGAAATATGAAGGGTGTGCAGAGCCGTCTGGATTATATCGAGCAGTGCGATGTAAACTACATTCATCTGATGCCGTTCCTGGATACGCCGGAGGGACGCTCCGACGGAGGTTACGCGGTAGCAGACTTCCGCAAGGTACAGGAAAAGCTTGGTACAATGGATGATCTGGAGAACCTGACAGCAGCCTGCCACGAGAAGAAGATCAACGTGTGCATGGACTTTGTTATGAACCATACGTCTGAGGATCACGAGTGGGCAAGAAGAGCGCGCAGCGGCGACGGCGAGTACATGAGCCGTTACTTCTTCTTCAACAACTGGGATATCCCGTCGCGGTATGAGGAGACGGTTCCGCAGGTATTCCCGACAACAGCACCGGGCAACTTTACCTGGCTTCCGGATGCAGGCCATTATGTCATGACCTCATTTTACCCGTATCAGTGGGACCTGAACTACCGCAATCCGCGTGTCTTCAACGAGATGATGTACAATTTCCTGTTCCTGGCGAACAAGGGAATCGATATTATCCGAATCGATGCGGTGCCGTATATCTGGAAAGAGCTTGGCACAAGCTGCCGCAATCTTCCGCAGGTACATACAATCGTGCGTATGATGCGTATGATCGGCGAGATCGTTTGCCCGGGCATTCTGCTGCTGGGCGAGGTTGTAATGGAGCCGGAGAAGGTCGTACCGTATTTTGGAACCGTGGAAAAGCCGGAATGCCATATGCTTTACAATGTAACGACAATGGCAACGACCTGGCATACTGTGGCAACCCGCGATGTGAGCCTGCTCAAAAAGCAGCTTGATATCGTAAACGGTCTGCCGAAGGATTATGTATTCCTGAACTATCTGCGGTGCCATGACGATATCGGCTGGGGTCTGGATTATCCGACACTTGCCATGGAAGGTATGAAGGAGCGTTCCCACAAGAAGTATCTGAATGATTATTTCCAGGGATACGCAGGAAACAGCACGAGCCGCGGAGAGCTTTACAATGCAGATCCGGTGACTGGAGATGCACGTTTCTGCGGAACGACTGCTTCGATGTGTGGTGTGGAAAAGGCAGGATTTGAGCAGGATGACGCAGCGATGGACGTTGCAATCCGCAAGGATCTGATGCTTCACGCATATATGTTTATGCAGTCTGGTATTCCGGTGCTTTACAGCGGCGATGAGATTGCACAGGTCAACGATTACACTTATAAAAATAATCCGAACAAGGCAGCAGACTCCCGTTATATCCATCGAGGAGCAATGCGCTGGGATCTGGCAGAAAAGCGTAAGGACAAAACGACCGTGGAAGGAAAGCTCTTCCAGGGACTGCACCAGCTCGAAGAGATCCGTAAGAGTGAGAAAGCGTTCGTATCCTATGCTGATACCTGGACGATTGAGACTTGGGACAAGGGTCTGCTTTGCATCGGAAGATATTATGATGGAGATAAGATCCTCGGCGTGTTTAACTTCAGTGAGTTTGACAAAACTGCATGGATTAATGAGACGGATGGAGATTATGTAGATCTGATTTCCGGACGGAAGATGAAAGCGGCAGGAGTAAATATTCCGGCATTCGGATATTATTATCTGAAAAAGTGCTGATAAGCGCTGCTGCAGCTGACATAGAATAAAAGAAAAGAGCCGATTGCCCGGAAGGCAGGGCGGGGATTCCGCCTCTGCCCGAACGGGGATCGGCTTTTTAGCTGAACTGAAAAGCAGTTGTTTGGTTATGAGGTGGAGCTACTGGGAAATATTCTGCACTTTTTTACTGATTTCAATTGCGCGTTTTGTAGCTGCCAGGCCGCCGCGTCCTGTCTCCCGAAGGGAGACATCCATGAGATCACCGACCTCCTTCATGGCATCAATGACCTGATCGGCCGGAATCGCACTCTTGATTCCGGCCAGTGCCATATCTGCGGCTGACATGGCGTTTACGGCCCCGATGACGTTTCGCTTCACGCACGGTACTTCCACGAGTCCGGAGACCGGGTCGCAGACAAGACCGAGCAGATTTTTCAGGCTCATGGCAACAGCCTGCAGGATCGCATCACAGCGGCCGCCGCGCAGAAAGACGAGAGCACCGGCTGCCATCGCGGAGGAAGATCCAATCTCCGCCTGACAGCCGCCGGAAGCGCCTGCGATGCTTGCCCGCGTGGCGATGACCTGCCCGATTCCGGCCGCGACGAAGAGGGAGAGGACGAAATCGGTTTCTGCGGGTGCGTTGTGCTTTTCCTCTGATTCTTTGAAAAGTGGGATCAGAACCGCTGGAAGCACGCCGCAGGCACCGGCCGTCGGAGCAGCAACGATGCGCTTCATGCAGGCGTTTGATTCGCCCATCTGCAGTGCCTGTGAGATGACACGGCTCATGCGGTCGCCGCACAGTGTATTTCCAGTTTCCGCGTAGCGTGCCATGCGTCCACCGTCTCCGCCGACAAGGCCGCTTGTGGACATGCGGTTTTCATCGTAGGAACGGCCGGCTTCGAGCATGCTTTCCCAGATATGCTGCATCTGCTGCATGGTAGCTTCACGTGTCACGAGCCGGTCATTTTGATCCTCGAGAATGACAGCCTCCGCGAAAGAAACAGATTTTTTCTGACAGACCTGTACGATCTGTTCTAAAGATTCAAATGCCATAGAAATCCTCCAGAAATGATAGTGAAACCTCTCGGAAGTCAGACGCAAAGTGCTGTGTTTTTCTCCGGAGGTGGGATTGAAAAATAAAAGTCTAACCGAATCAGGCAAGTAGTGAAGCGGATTGCGAATATCCGCTTTGACTCGAGTCAGGCAGGTAACGTAGCGAATTGTAAATACCTGGTTTCAGTCGGCGGCCAGATACGTCACCTTAGTAACACCGTCAAGCTGGCGCAGAAACTCAATTGATTCCTCCGGGACATTCTGGTCGGTCTCGACGACCATGACAGCATAGCCGCCGCGGTAGTTGCGGTAGAGCTGCATCGTGGCGATGTTAATCCCACCGCGGGAGAGGACGGAGGTCACCTCTGCGACGTAGCCGGGTTTGTCCAGGTTGTGGACGATCAGGGTTGGTGCGTCGCCGGAAAAATTCACGCGGATCCCGTCGAGACGGTTCACCAGAATCCGTCCGCCGCCAAGGGAAGCGGCCTGTATCTCCAGTGTGCGGCCGTTGGCGGAGGAAACACGCAGAACAGCGGTGTTCGGGTGCGCGTCCTTTAAATTGATCTTGTGAAAGGTGAAAGTAAGTCCGGCCTCTGCGGCAGATGAGAAGCTGTCAGGAATGCGGGTATCATCCGGCTGCATCCCAAGCAGGCCTGCGATCAGTGCGCGGTCTGTGCCATGACCTGCGCCGGTGGCTGCAAATGATCCGGAGAGGGAAATATCGGCCTGTACGGGCGGAGCGCCGAGCAGCCGTCTGCTGATCAGTCCGATGCGCACGGCTCCGGCTGTATGAGAACTGGAAGGGCCAACCATGACCGGCCCTAAAATATCGTAAATGTTCATATCAGAAATCCTTTCGTGTAGTCTCTCCATTGTAAATCGAAATTAGTATTTTTACAAGGCGGGATAAGCGGATAAAGTGCCTGGAAATAAGTGGAGGAGATAAAGTAGTTTTATTTATGCATCATGGTGGATAAAGGAACTGGTGAAAATAGAAAAATTTATGTTAAAGTGTTTAGGACATGGTATGTACAAAAATCAGAAAGATTTGTGTATATGGTAAAGTAAAAAATGCATAAAAAGACGCTGATAGTAGGCGGCAGTTGGAAACAGATAAGAGCTGGAGAAAGGCGGGAACCTGAGCATGCTCAGAACAGTGTGGTATAAAATAGAAGAAAATAGGACGGCGCGCTCAGAGCAGATCTTTCGGGCGCTGGCAGAAAAGGGGATTCCCTGCCGGAAACTTGAGCAGGAAGCGCGAATGGAGGGTGAACGGAGAGAGATCCGGAAAAGCAGAAATAAACAAAGATGTCTTGGCACAGGAAGAAAAGAGATAAAGAATACAGAGAAGATAAAATCAATAAACGCAGGGTGTTGGAAGGAAACAGAGGATTTTTGCCATATTCTCCTGCTCACGGATGACCGTACACTGGTAAGGCAGGCATCGCAGGAGAAGATCGCCTGTGTGGGAGTCGCAGGCATGGATGATTCCTTTTTTGAGGGAGTTGATCTCGTTGTGGAAGATCCGGAAGAACTGGAGCTGCGCGAGCTGGAGGAGTATCTGTGCCATTGTCACGGTATTCCGGTGACGATTGCGCAGACGAAGCGACTTACTTTGCGGGAAATGACAGAAGATGACTGGCGGGTGCTCGATCGGATCAGCCGGCAGAGCGGAATGGAAAGAGCGCGAAGAGATGCTGAGGAGACCGGGGCATTTGGAAAAGAACGGCTTGCCGCCTATATCAGCAGTCAGTATCGACTGTATGGATATGGATTATGGTCTGTGGTGCTTACAGAGGATGACGGCAGCGCGAAAGAGAAATCTCAAAAGGAAGGTATGAAAAGCAACGGTGAGCAGGGCGCGACGGTGATCGGCTGCTGCGGCTTTTCTGAGATGAGTGAAAATTTGGAACATTCTGAGTCTTCTTGTTACTCTCTTGAGCTGCAGTACATGCTGGATGAATCATATCGACACCAGGGCTACGGAACGGAAATGTGCCGCGCGGCCATCGCATATGCATACGAATATCTGGAAGCGAAGGAAATCTGGGTGAGAGTTCGAAGTGATTACCAGGAGGCGCTTTCTTTTGCACGGTCGATAGGATTTCAGTTCGTTGAGACACAAACGCAAAAGAAAAATGAAAAGACGAACTGGCACGTCATCTGGCTGCGGCACGAAAATGCCCTTTTTTAGCACATTTTTGGCGAAATGCAGGAAGTCTGCGGTTGACAGACAAAGCGTTTCGAACTATGATAGGCAGTGGCTGTGCACTTTCCGGCAGTCACAGAAATTAAATTCGGAGGCACGTTTTCTATGCTATTCAACTCTCTGGAGTTTATGATTTTTTTTCCGGTCGTGTGTCTCATCTATTATGTGATACCACACCGCGTGCGCTACATTTTTCTTCTGGCATGCAGTTACTTTTTTTACATGTGCTGGAATCCGACGTATGCGCTGCTGATACTGACTTCAACGGCGATCACGTATGTATCCGGTCTGCTGATTTCATCTGCGGAGAAGATCGCGGATGAGGGAGTGCGGGAACGACGAAAGAAATGGTACGTTGCGCTGTCGTTTGTCAGCAATCTGTCGATTCTGTTTTTCTTTAAATATTTTAATTTTGCGGCGGATACGGTGGTAAGGCTTCTGCAGGTGGTACATATTCAGGTGCAGCAGCCGTCGTTCGACGTGATTCTGCCGGTCGGTATCTCCTTTTATACGTTTCAGGCGCTCAGCTATACGGTGGATGTGTACCGGCATGATATTTATGCGGAAAAAAATTTCCTGAAATATGCACTGTTCGTATCGTTCTTCCCGCAGCTGGTGGCGGGACCGATTGAGCGTTCGAAAAACCTGCTGATTCAGATTAGTGAGAAGCACCGGTTTGAGTTTGAGCGGGTGCGCGAGGGACTGCTTCTGATGCTGTACGGCTATTTTCAGAAGGTGGTGCTGGCGGAGTATCTGGCGACGGCGGTAGATACGGTATACAATACGTACACGGAACGGACGGGCTTTCAGCTGCTGGCAGCGACAATTCTGTTTGCATTCCAGATTTACTGCGACTTCGGCAGCTATTCCAATATCGCAATCGGAGCAGCGAAGGTCATGGGCTTTCGGCTTATGGAAAATTTCAATACGCCGTATCTGTCGCGAAGCGTGGCGGAGTTCTGGAGAAGATGGCACATTTCCCTGTCGGGCTGGTTCCGCGATTATTTATATATTCCGCTTGGCGGAAGCCGAAAAGGAAAGGTACGTAAGTGGCGCAACATCATGATCGTCTTTTTCGTGAGCGGTCTGTGGCATGGCGCGAGCTGGCATTACGTGCTGTGGGGCACGTTAAACGGTGTGTATCAGGTGATCGGAGAGTGGCTGCGTCCGGTGCGGGAGCGTGTGCATCAGTTTTTCCATGTGGATGTGACTGCGGCAAGCCATCGCCTTTTGCAGATGCTGACCACTTTTGTACTGGTTGATTTCAGCTGGATTTTTTTCCGGGCAACACTGCGCCAGGGAATCGATATTGTAAAAAAGATTTTTGGACTGACTGGCGGCAGCTGGTTTACCTGGGGTGACAATCTCTCTGCGATGGGACTGACCGTGCAGACACGCAATGTGATCGTGATATCAATGGGAGTTCTGGCAGTAGCGGATATCTGCAGGTATCTGAATTTCAGTGTCATCAAATGGATTACAAAGCAGGGCGTGTGGCTGCGTTGGCTGATCTATTATGCGGCGATCTTTGGAATCCTGATTTTCGGCGTGTACGGCCCGGGATACGATGCGAGTCAGTTTATTTATTTTCAGTTTTAGCGAATATCCGTTTGTAAGTGAAGGAAGATTTTATGAGAAAAAAAAGTATCAGGGCAGCAGGCTGTGTTCTTTTTATTCTGTGTGGACTGCTGATTTTCTGCTCACTTAGCAATGTGCTGCGCAGAAAAACAGCGGGGGAAACAGATCAGGTGCATTCGTTTTACAGCATCGAGAAAAATTCGCTGGATGTGCTGTTTCTTGGCAGCAGCCACCTTTATTATGGCGTACAGCCAAATGTGCTCTGGAAGGAGCAGGGAATCACTTCTTATGTGATGGGAACTCCGGAGCAGACGGTGGCGACCTCGTATTATCTGCTGAAAGAGGCATTCCGCTATCAGAAGCCGAAAGTGGTTGTGCTGGAAAGCTATTATCTCTGGAATAAAAGGAAGTATAAGTCTGAGGAGCGGCTGCGTCAGGCGTTTGACGGCATGCGTCTTGACAGTGTGAAGGCAGAGATGCTGGAGGCGATGCTGCCGGAGGCTGACTGGAAGGAAAAGTTTACGTATCTTGTGCCGTTTATGAAATATCACTCCAGATGGACGGAGCTGGAAAATGAAGATTTTCATTCCAATGCGTTCCAGAAGGGCGCGCGGATCGATTATACAGTAAAGGAGCTGGAAGATCCTGGCATTCCGGAGGCATCATCGGTGCCGGACAACAGCCTGTACTATGTAAAAAAGATCGAGGAGCTGTGCAGAGAAAACGGGGCAGAATTTCTGATGTTTGCGGCACCGTTCGGGATCGAGACTGACCGGGAGCGCTATGACCGCAGGCAGGGACTGAATCTGGCACTGGAGAAGGAGCTGGAGAAAGACGGTGTGCCGTTTTTGTTTTACCAGAGGGATTATCCGGAGGTAATTGATTTTGCGACCGATTTCAGGGATAAAACGCATCTGAATACGTACGGTGCGGAAAAGCTGACAAAGCATCTCGGAGCATATCTGGCCGGGCAGTATAATCTGACGGATCACAGGGAGGAAGCAGCGTATGCGTCCTGGAATGACGACCTTGTAAAGTATGAGGAAGTGACTGCGGCGCTGAAAGAGAATCCGGCAGATACGGCAGACTAAAAGAGAAAGCTGTGAGAAATGGCAGGAAAAGCAGGAGACAGAGGCGGAACAGAAGATAAAGCGTGGACAATCTGCACAAAAATAGCCTGATTATTTTAACACAAACGACGAAATGACGAAAAGACATGCAAATTCTCTTGCATGTCTTTTCTGTTTGTGCTAGTATGAGGCTACGAATTGGAAACGTTACCGAGAGCGTTACCGATAACGCTTCCGGAAATGAAAAAGTGGAAACCAGAAACTTGCAGCTGCCTGAAGCCGGATGAAGCTCATGAGATATGAGGCACTTAAAATGGCGATGCGGACAGTTACAAAAAATGAAAAGGAGAGGCGAAAATGAAAAACATGAAGAAGTATTTTGCGGCAGCGATGTCAGCAGCGATGGTAGCAGGACTTGCAGTTGTCCCGACACAGGCAGAGGAAGCAAAGGGTTCCGTTTATTATCTGAACTTTAAGCCGGAGCAGGCTGAGCAGTGGGAAGCACTGGCAAAGACCTACACCGACCAGACCGGAGTAGAGGTAAATGTCCTCACAGCAGCATCCGGTACGTATGAGTCCACTCTGAAATCTGAGATGGCAAAGGACGAAGCACCGACGCTGTTCCAGGTAAACGGACCGGTCGGACTGGCAACATGGAAAGACTACTGCCTGGATCTGAAAGACAGTGAAATATACAGCCACTTAAAGAGCGATGACTTTGCACTGAAAGAGGATGACTCTGTATACGGTATCGCATACGTAATTGAGACCTACGGTATTATTTACAACAAGGCACTTCTTTCTGACTACTGTGCACTGGACGGAGCAGTGATTTCAGATGCTTCTGAAATTACAAGCTTTGATACCTTAAAGGCAGTGGCAGATGATATTCAGGCACGCAAGGATGAGCTTGGCGTTGAGGGTGCATTTACTTCAGCCGGTATGGATTCCTCCTCTGACTGGAGATTCAAAACTCATCTGGCAAACCTTCCGATCTACTATGAGTACCAGGCAGACGGCATCGGATCTACCGACGCAATCAAGGGTACCTACCTTGACAACTACAAGGCAATCTGGGATCTGTACATCACAGACGCTACCTGCGAGCCGACGATGCTGGCAAGCATGACCGGTGAGGATGCAGCTTCTGAGTTCGCACTTGGCGAGGCAGTCTTCTATCAGAACGGTACCTGGGCTTACGGCGATATCACAGGAAACGAAGTAGCAGACGAGGATCTTGGTATGCTGCCGATCTACATCGGAGTAGACGGAGAAGAGAATCAGGGACTTTGCACCGGTTCTGAGAACTACTGGTGTGTAAACTCCAAGGCATCTGAGGAAGATATTCAGGCAACACTTGACTTCCTGAACTGGGTAGTAACAAGCGATGAAGGAAGAAATTCTCTTGCAAAAGAAATGGGATTCACCACTCCGTTTGATACCTTTACAGAAGAGTACGTAGCAGACAACCCACTTCTCGATGCAGCAAACGAGTACATTGACGCAGGCAAGACTTCCGTTACATGGTGCTTCACCACAATGCCGTCTGAGAACTGGAAGAACGGCGTAGGAAGCGCACTGCTTGAGTATGCACAGGGCACCGGCGAATGGGACGGCGTTGTTACCGCATTCGTAGATGGATGGGCAACTGAGTACGCAGCAACCGCAGAGTAATCGAACCAGATAAACAGTGAAGCGGATCGGAATATCCGTTTTCAGACAAATCAGGGCGAGCAGATCGCCAGAGAAAGAAAAGTTACAGGGGTGGGCAGTGCTTTGCCCGCCCCTTTTGAACGCAGATCGAATCAGGCGTGCCTGTGTGAGCCGAGCCGCAAAGCTCCGCCTGAGATGAGAGGAAGGATGAGAAAGATGAATAACCGTACCATGAAGCGATATGCTCCGATTTTCCTGCTTCCGACGATGGTTGCATTTCTGATAGGATTTATCGCACCGTTTATCCTCGGTGTGTACCTGTCATTTTGTGAGTTTACGACAGTAACCGATGCAAAATTTGTCGGATTTAAGAATTATCTCCGGTTCTGGAATGACCCGAGCGATGTGTTCCTGCATTCCCTGTGGTTCACCGCACTGTTTACGGTTGTGACCGTTGTGCTGATCAATGTGATCGGTTTCGCGGTAGCGCTGGCGCTGACGAAAAAGATTAAGGGAACGAACCTGTTCCGTACTGTATTTTTCATGCCGAACCTGATCGGCGGTCTGGTGCTTGGATACGTATGGCAGCTGCTGCTCAACGGTATTCTTGCACAGTTCCAGAGAAACCTGAAATATTCTGAGGTGTATGGATTCATCGGACTTGTGATTCTGATGTGCTGGCAGCAGATCGGATACATGATGATCATTTACATTTCCGGTATTCAGAATATTCCGGGTGAGCTGATTGAGGCGGCAAAAATTGACGGCGCAACGCCGAAGCAGATTCTCAAAAACGTGACAATTCCGATGGTTATGCCGTCGATCACGATCTGTACCTTCCTGACACTGACCAACTCATTTAAGCTGTTTGACCAGAACCTGGCGCTGACCGACGGTGCTCCGTCAAAGATGTCGGAAATGCTGGCACTGAACATTTACAATACGTTCTACGGACGAAGCGGCTGGGAAGGTGTCGGCCAGGCGAAGGCAGTTATCTTTTTCCTGATGGTGGCAGCGATTGCGCTGATTCAGAACTATCTGACGAGATCGAAGGAGGTGCAGCAGTAAGATGGAAGCAAGAAAAGCAAAGCATGGATGGATCTGGACGACATTGTTTTCAATCATTTCTGTTGCATGGGTGTTCCCGATTGTGCTCGTCGTCATCAATTCTTTCAAGAAAAAAGTATACATCAGCAAAAAGCCGTTTGCGATTCCGACCGGAAAAATGTTTGTCGGACTTGAGAACTATGTAAACGGAATCAAGAAAACAGGGTTGATTTCCGCGTTTGGATGGTCCGTTTTCATCACGGTATTTTCCGTTGCGGCGATCATTCTGTTCTGCTCAATGACGGCATGGTACATTACGAGAGTAAAGAGCAAGGTGACTTCGACGATCTATTATCTGTGCCTGTTTTCAATGATTGTGCCGTTCCAGATGGTAATGTATACACTTTCCAAGATCGCAAATATGCTGAAGCTGGGAAATCCGGTCGGTATCATCGTCGTTTATCTCGGATTCGGCGCGGGACTTTCGGTATTTATGTTTACCGGCTTCTGCAAGTCGATTCCGATCGAGATCGAGGAGGCGGCTATGATTGACGGCTGCAATCCGCTGCAGACCTTTTTCCGTGTGGTTATGCCGATCATGAAACCGACCTGTATCACAGTGACGATCCTGCAGGCAATGTGGATCTGGAACGACTATCTTCTGCCGTCACTGGTATTGGATCAGAAGAAATATAAGACAATCCCGATCGCCGTGCAGTATTTAAAGGGCGGCTACGGTTCCGTCGATATGGGCGCGATGATGGGCGTGCTCGTGATTGCGATTGTTCCGATTATTATTTTCTACATCGCGTGCCAGAGATATATCATCGAGGGCGTTGTGGCCGGTGCGGTGAAGGGCTGAGGGAAAAACTTGCAAGAATGTGGATGGAATGATATGATAGAGCAGGTTTTTTGTCGAATATAAAGACAGAAAAGGATACAGAAGAAAAAGGAAAGAGGGGGAAGGTGCAGAAGTGGAGCAGATTACGATCAAAGAAGTGGCGAAGCTTTGCGGAGTGGGTGTGAGCACTGTTTCCCGTGCAATTAACAATCACCCGGACATCAATGAAGAGACAAAACAGAAAGTACTGGAGACCATCCAGAAATACAATTACGTGCCGAACAACAGCGCGCGCAACCTGAAGCGGTCGGATTCCAACACGATTGCAGTGCTGATCAAGGGTATCAGCAATCCGTTCTTTTCGGAAATTATTCAGGTATTCGAGCGCGAGATCACAGAGCAGAAATATTCCTTTGTGCTGCAGCACGTGGAGGAATTTGAGGACGAAATCGATATCGCGATCCAGCTGGAAAAGGAAAAGCGGCTGAAGGGAATCGTTTTTCTTGGCGGACTGAGCTACCATACGGAAGAGAAGCTGAAGCAGCTGACGGTTCCGTTTGTCATCAGTACCGTGGATGTGACGGAGCTTGACCGCGAGTACGCGTCGGTTACGGTTGATAATGCGAAGGAGAGCCGGAAGCTGGTGGATTACCTCTGCAGCCGCGGGCATAAGCGGATTGCGCTGCTGGCCGCTTCGCAGAAGGATGAGAGTATCGGAAAGCTCCGTCTGACCGGCTACCGTCAGGCGCTGGAGGCAAGAGGGATTCCTTACGACGAAAGCCTTGTGATGTGGACGAAGGAAAACCTGCCGACGTATTCCATGGAAAACGGTTACGCGCTGGCAAAGGAGCTTCTGCAGTCCGGAACGGATTTTACCTGCATTTTTGCAATCTCGGACTCGGTAGCAATCGGAGCGTGCAAGGCGCTCTTTGATGCCGGCAAACGTGTGCCGGAGGATTACTCCGTAGCCGGTTTTGACGGTCTTGGAATCGCAGAATTTTATCAGCCGTCGATCACGACGATCCGCCAGCCGCGCATGGAGATGGCGGAGGCGACGATCCGGCTGCTGTTCGACATGATCGAGGGCTGGGAGGTCACGAAGCGGCAGGTGTACGACGCGGAGCTGATTATCGGGCAGTCGGTGCGAACGGTGGAGTAAGTCAGTCAGGAGAAGGCAGGATTCTCCATTGACAGGAAGCAGCACACAGTGGAATATTCTTCAATGTGACAGACTTGAAAATATTGATTGTGGATTAAAACAATAGGAAAGTATCGCTCATGGATTGAGAAAACAGGAAATACGAAGTGAGAAGGAGAGAAAAATGAGGGCAAGTGGAATTTTACTTCCGGTGAGCAGTCTGCCATCAAAATACGGCATCGGCTGTTTCTCTGAGAGTGCATATCAGTTTATCGATCAGTTGAAGGCGGCAGGGCAGCATTACTGGCAGATTCTGCCGCTCGGTCCGACGAGCTTCGGGGATTCTCCGTACCAGTCCTTTTCCACCTATGCGGGCAATCCGTATTTTATCAGCCTGGAAGCGCTGATTAAGGAAGGTGTGCTGACAAAGGAGGAGTGCGATGCGGCGGATTTCGGTTCTAATCCGGAGCAGGTGGATTACGGTAAGCTGTATGCGGCACGTTTTCCGCTTCTTCGCAAAGCGTACGAGCGCAGCGACATCAGCAAAAATCCGGAGTTTCTCTCTTTTATGGAAGAAAACGGCGGCTGGGTGCGCGATTATGCGATTTTCATGGCGGTGAAGGATTTCTTTGGCGGCGCGAGCTGGGACAAATGGCCGGAGGATATCCGGAAACGCTGGGGCTACTCGATGGACTACTACCAGAGAGAGCTGTATTATGAGATCGAATTTTATGAATATATTCAGTATACGTTTTTGAAGCAGTGGAAAAAGCTGAAATCATATGCAAATGAGAACGGAATTCAAATCATCGGTGACATTCCAATCTATGTGGCATACGACAGTGCAGATACGTGGTCTCATCCGGAGCTGTTTCAGCTCGATGAAGAAAATCTCCCGGTAGCGGTTGCAGGCTGTCCGCCGGATGGATTTGCTGCGGATGGGCAGCTGTGGGGCAATCCTCTGTATCGCTGGGATTACCATCAGCAGACGGGCTTTGCGTGGTGGCTTCAGCGCCTGTCCTACTGCTATCAGCTGTACGACGTAGTGCGAATCGATCATTTCCGCGGCTTTGATGAGTATTTTTCGATTCCGTACGGTGCGAAGACGGCGCACGGCGGCCACTGGGAAAAGGGGCCAGGCATCGCGCTGTTTCGCTGGGTAAAGGAATGCCTCGGCGAGAAGGAGATCATTGCGGAGGATCTTGGTTATGTGACGGATTCTGTGCGGCAGCTCGTGCAGGAGAGCGGCTATCCGGGCATGAAGGTCATCGAGTTTGCGTTTGACTCCCGCGACACGGGAAGTGCGAATGATTATTTGCCGCACAATTATGTGACAAACAGTGTCGTTTACACCGGAACGCACGACAACGAGACGCTGACCGGCTGGTTCCGTGATATCAAACCGGAGGAGCGTCGGATGGTGCGCAGCTATCTGAACGATTTCCATACGTCAGACGAGGAAATCTACTGGGATCTGGTCTGCATGGCGATGCGCAGCGTGTCGAAGCTCTGCGTGATTCCGATGCAGGACTATCTCGGATATGGCAACCATGCGCGCATCAACCAGCCGTCCACTCTGGGGAAAAACTGGAAGTGGAGACTGAGGGAGGGTGAATTTTCCGGAGAGTTGATTGATAAGATCCGGGAGATGACAGTGCGGTATGGACGGTGTTGAAAGCTTATCCTGAAAAAAGGAAGCGCCGGAAAATCAGAATAAAATCTGGTTTTCCGGCGCTTTTTATCATGCAGAAAACTTCGTTCCTATATGATGATAAAAATGCTCCGCTGGGATCGAACTGCGTCGGCGAAGCCCTGCCTTGGTTAATGATATGCTGACAGTTACACCTCAAGAATCACTGCCTGATATCCCTCAAGCGTGATTTCTGTCCCCTCTGCCTTCAGCTGCGGCAGGTTATTCAGTACCACTTTTTTGAAGCTTTCCGGGAGCGTCAGAGTCTGCGGCTGCGTCTTATAGTTTCCAATCACGAGCAGTGTCTGATCAGAGGATTTGCGGTAGTATGCCATAACGCGGTCCTGATCCTCGAAGACCGGAATCAGATCGCCGTACACGATGGTCTCCGCGTAAGCCGGGTTTTTGCGCAGTGCAAGCAGACGGCGGTAATACTGATAAACGGAATTCGGGTCATCCTTTTGAGCGGCCAGATTAATCCGTGTATAGTTGTGGTTTACGTTCAGCCATGGAGTGCCAGTTGTAAAGCCTGCATTTGCGGTATCATCCCACTGGAACGGTGTCCGTGCGTTGTCACGGCTGACACGGTTTACAGCCTTGAGGGCAGCCTCAGGTGTCAGACCGGCGTCCAATGCCACCTGATATTCATCGAGCGTTGAGATGTCATCTACCTCATCAATCGAATGGAAGGTGACGTTCTCCATGCCGATCTCCTGCCCCTGATAGATGAACGGAAGACCGCGGAGCATGATGTTCATTGTGGCAAGCAGCTTTTTGCTTGTGTCATTGCATTCGTCCTCTGGAATGTAGCGGGAGACGCCGCGCGGCTCATCGTGGTTTTCAATGATGTTGGAGAGCATGCCGATGTCGCCGATCTTTTTCTGGCTGGCGAAGCAGCAGCTGCGGTAGTCATTCGGGGTGATCGGAGTCTGGTCGTACCAGCCTTTTTTGCTGCCGCCGAAGATCGTCTCGTTGAAATCGAACATTGTGGAGAAGTAGCCGTTGCTGCCGATGAAATCCGGAAGCTCCTCCGGCTTTTCGTCGAAAACTTCGCCTACGGTAAACGCGCCGTGCGGCTGGAAGGTGCGGTCACGCATCTCGCCGAGAAACTCGCCGACGCCGACTGCATGCCTGAGCATCTCGCCCGGGCTGCACATACCATCTGCGCGGTCTGCCGGAAAATCCTGCCACGGAAGCGCTTTTTTGATGTTGATGATCGCATCAATGCGGAAGCCTGCGAGACCCTTGTCAAGCCACCAGTTGATCATCTTGTAGATCTCGTCGCGCAGCTTTGGATTTTCCCAGTTCAGGTCCGGCTGCTTTTTGTGGAACATGTGCAGGTAATATTTGCCCTGGTGTCCCGGAAGCGGTTCCCAGACGCTGCCGCCGAAGTAGGAACGCCAGTTGCACGGCAGCTTTCCGTCCGGACAGTCCTCAATGTAAAAATATTTTCCGTACTCGCCGTCCGGATCCTCACAGGCCTTTTTGAACCACTCATGCTCGTCGGAGCAGTGGTTGACAACAAGGTCCATCAGGATGTACATGCCGCGTTTTTTCGCCTCTGCAATCAGAGTGTCCATGTCCTCCATCGTGCCAAAGCGCGGATCAATATTGTAATAATCGGAAATATCGTAGCCCTGATCTGCGAGTGGAGAGCAGTAGATCGGAGAGAGCCAGATGATGTCGATACCGAGGTCTTTCAGATAATCGAGCTTGCTGATGATGCCCGGAAGATCACCAATGCCGTCTCCGTTGGAATCACAGAAGCTCTTGGGGTAAATCTGATAGGCTGTTTTTTTGTGCCACCATTTTTTCTGCATAATAAGATACCGCCTTTCGTGGATTTCTGCATCAATTCCTGCGTTATAAGCAGGGATGATACATTTATAATAATGATTATAAGATTATGAGCAGATAACGAAGCGGATTGTGAATATCCGCTTTGACGCAGGAAGCTGTCTGACAGTGCTGTTATTTGGGGAGCTGCGTTTGATCCGCGTCAGGGATCCCTGCACTTTGCTTTCGAAACTGCAGCGGTGTCAGCTGTGTTGCCTTTTTAAACTCCTTCATAAAATGACCCAGGTTATTAAAACCGCTCTCCAGGCAGACCTCTGTGACGGGCAGCTCTGTCGTGCGCAGCAGCGTCGCCGCATGCCGGATGCGGAAGTCATTGATGTAGGAAATCGGTGTTTTGCCGAGTGACTTTTTGAAAAACCGGCAGAAATACTGCTCATTCATTCCGGCGAGCGCAGCGAGTTCTCCAAGAGAGAGCGGATGCTGATAGTTCTGCCGGATATAGGTGATTACGGTCTTGAGCAGCTCTACGCGCGGATTGCGGGTCGGTTCGCTTGAAACCAGCAGATCGTGCTCAGCGAGAATGCCGAGCATGCTCAGCAGCGCGGCCTTGATGCGCAGCTGAGAAATGGGATTTTCTGCCGTAAACTGGTCTGCATGGATCGCGTTTTCACGGAAAAAGACGGAGCGAATCCGGAAGAATTCCTGCTGCATTTCTAAAAAAGCCGGATGCGAAGCATCAAGAAAAGATGGAAATGCAATCTTGTGCTCGGAAAGTGGAAGAAGAAAGCGCTCCTGAGCAGGGTCCGGCTCGGCAAACATAATCACATCGGGTGAGAAAACGAAGGCCTGTTCTTCAAACTGGTCGGAATCGGAGGTGAGTGCGTGCAGCTCTCCGCTGTTGATGAAGCAGAAACAGGGGCTTTTCGCGTGCGTTTGCTCCATGTTGATGTCGACCAGATAGGAATCCTGCTCAAAATAAATGATTTCCGGCTCCTCATGCCAGTGATGCTTGACCGTAAAAGGAAAACCGGGCGGATTGGTTTCCCGCTCTGCCCGGTAAAACGCACATGGAAAACTGAAGGTTCCATGCTTCCTTGCCTCCTTTAAAGAGGAAGGAAGCGGGCTGTGTGTCTCTGTTTTCATTTGCGGAGGATCACACGTGCCTCATACGGCTGCAGCTTTTCTGGCTTATGTTCTTTATAGTTGGAGATCAGCTCCTGTGCAGCAGGATCGTCTAAAAGCGTGCAGTCCTGTTCCTGATCGGTGAAGTTGCAGGCAACGGTCAGTACCTGTCCGTCAAGGTGACGCTCATAAGCGTAGATCGTCTCGCTGTCATTGAGAAGTCCCTCAAACTTACCGTAAACAATGATCGGAAGTGTGTGGCGCAGCTTAATCAGCTTCTGATAATAATGGAAAACGGAATCCGGATCAGCGACAGCGGCCTTTGCGTTAATCTCTTTGTAGTTCGGGTTTACGTTGATCCACGGAGTGCCGTCTGTAAATCCTGCATTTTTGGAGTCATCCCACTGCATAGGGGTGCGGGCGTTATCACGGCTGATTTCCTTGAGGTAGCGCATCATATCGTCTGCTTTTACGAGACCGCTGTCCACGTACTGATGGAATGCATTGATGCTTTCGATATCACGGTAGTCCTCCAGCTTATCAAAGTAAATGTTCGTCATACCGAGCTCCTCGCCCTGATAAATGTACGGCGTACCCTTCATCATGTGCAGACAGGTGGCAATCATTTTTGCAGAAATAACGCGGTATGCTTCTGAGTCGTTGCCGAAGCGGGAAACAACACGCGGCTGATCGTGGTTGTCGAGGAAGAGGCTGTTCCACGCCTTGCCCTCAAGCTCATACTGCCATTTATTCATCACGCGGCGGAAATCCTTCAGCTGCGGCTTCTGATCGGTCCATTTTCCAATCGAACTCTTTACGAGATCAACATGCTCAAACTGGAATACCATGCCAAGCTCCGTTCCGTCGTTGTTTGCATATTTCTGAGCCTCCTCGATTGTAACACCGGCAGCCTCGCCTACGGTGAGCAGATCGTAATGAGAGAGGACACGGCGGTTCATTTCCTGCAGGAATTCATGGACACGCGGGCCGTTGCAGACGTACGGGCCGCAGCTGCCATACAGTCCGTCCTCAACCGGGCCGTCCGGATAAGACTGATCCTTGGAGATCATGCTGATGACATCCATACGGAAACCGTCGATGCCTTTTTCGCACCACCAGTTCATCATATCAAACACTTCATCGCGGACCTTCGGGTTTTCCCAGTTCAGATCCGGCTGCTTTTTGGAGAAGCAGTGCAGGTAGTACATACCGGTGCGCTCGTCAAACTCCCATGCAGAGCCGCCGAAGCAGGCGCCCCAGTTGTTCGGCTCTTTGCCGTCCTTCGGGTCTTTCCAGATGTAGTAATCGCGGTGTGGGTTGTCCTTGGAACTGCGGCTCTCGATGAACCATGCATGTTCGTCGGAGGTGTGATTCACAACGAGGTCCATGACGATCTTGATGTGATGGCGGTGTGCCTCTGCGAGCAGGCGGTCAAAATCCTCCATCGTACCGAAGTCATCCATGATGTCACGGTAATCGGAGATATCGTAACCGTTGTCATCGTTCGGTGATTTGTAGACCGGAGAGAGCCAGATCACATCGATGCCGAGGTTCTCAAGGTAATCGAGATGTGCGGTGATACCGTTCAGGTCACCGATGCCGTCTCCGTTGCTGTCCGCGAAGCTGCGCGGGTAAATCTGATAAATGACGGCTTCCTTCCACCATGCTTTTTTTTCTGCTGCCATAGTATTTTCCTCCTGTATGATTGCTGCCAGACGTGCCGGAAAAAGTTTCGGCGGCAGATTGCAGAGGTTTGATCTGCGATCCGGCTGGCATTTGTATTGTCAAAGCGGATATTTACAATCTGCTTTGCTGTCCGATTCGGTTAACGGTAACGCTATTCTGACTTCAAAGCATTCTTTTTTGCTTTATTTCATGAAAAATCATCGAAATCATTCTGCTTTGTTATCTCCTACTATACTTGGAACGGAAGAAAAAATCTACTGCTAATATGACTGAAAATTGCGGTATTTTGACTTTTTAGAGGAAGCGGGAAAAACAGTATTTTCATTGCGAATATCTGAAGTGAATATAGGGAGAACCATTCAGGAGCTTTGGGAAACGGGTCATTTGGCATCCGTTTTACTGGATGCCATAGAAAGAGTATTCCCCATATTTTTTGGTGCCCTCATAAGGAATGTTGACGAATCCCTGCTCACTTTTAAGTGCGCACTGAATCAGCTTTTTCGTCAGATCCGGCACGTCGTCGCGGGTCAGCGCCTCATCGACATCGAGCCAGATAACCTCGCTGTTTTCATCGTGGTCGGAGGAGGCTGTGCCGGAGATGTACTCAGCGGAAAATGCAACGTACCAGTCTTTCTGATTGAAGCGGATGCCGATGACCTCCTTTGGCTCGACGACGATCGAGGTCTCCTCGAGATATTCGCGGCGGAGTGCTTCCTGCGGTGTCTCGCCCGGCTCCAGATAGCCGCCCGGTACGATCAGCCGGTTTTTGCCGACACCGTAGGTGTGGCGTGCCAGCAGAACCTTGTGGTCGCGGATGACGATGCCGGTGACGGACTGGGTGTAGGTGTTTTTCGGGACGGCGGTTGTATGTGGTGTGTTGTTTGATTCCATAAAGAGTACCTTCTTTCGTAAAAAAGATTTCAAGAGTACATTATACGAAAAAAAGGGGAGAAAAGAAAGAAGAATCTCTGGTTGTGACAGTCTGAATTTCGTGGTATGATGCAAAAGAAAAAATGAGAACAGAATTATTCTGTAAAGTAAGAGGACGGATGCACTGGAACTTTCTCGATTTTTATAAAGAAAAGACAGGGAAAATAAGATTTGATGTATTTTGACAGCAGCTTTGCTGCGGAGCAATTCGTAGATATCAAGTTAGGGGCAAAATACCTTTTGCCCCTAACATCATAATATAAATATAAGGAAGAAATAAAACAAAAAATCCATAAAAAAGGCAGGAAAAAACATGAATACCAAAACTTACACAACCGGTGTACAGCACGTGGGCGTACCGACAAACGACATTGAGGCAACAATTGCATTTTATGAGAAGTTGGGATTTGAGAAGGCATTTGAGACGGTCAATGAGGCGGCGAATGAGAAGGTGGCATTTTTAAAGCATGGTACGCTTGTGATAGAGGCGTATGAAAACAAATTTGCAGTGCTTAAGGCGGGAGCGATCGACCATGTGGCGCTTGACGTAAAAGATATCGAGGAAGTTTATCAGTATATCAACGAGCAGGGTCTGAATACAACGAATGATACGATCCATTTCCTTCCGTTCTGGGAGAACGGCGTGCGCTTCTTCACGATTGAGGGACCGAACAAGGAGAAGATCGAGTTCAGCCAGTATCTGTAGGATTCTTCCTTGCTTTTTGCACGGCTACTTGTTATAATCGGACAGGCAAATGAGTTACGTAGGAAATGCACGCATGCAGAAGCGTGCAAGCAGGCAATCAATTTGCTGCACAAATTGGTTACAGAGGAAAGAATAAGATGAGCATCATAAAAGGCAGAAAGCTGTCCTACGATTATTTCAGGGTCGATGAGGACGGAAAAGAAGAGGAGAAGATTCGTGCGGTCGATCAGGTCGATCTCGACGTGAAGGAGGGCGATTTTGTCGCCATTCTCGGGCACAACGGCTCCGGAAAATCCACGCTTGCCAAGCATATCAATGCGATCCTTCTGCCGACGGAAGGGACGCTTTATGTAGACGGAAAGGATACGAAAGACGAGTCGAAGCTTTGGGAGATCCGCCAGAGCGCCGGCATGGTATTTCAGAATCCGGACAACCAGATTATCGGGACCATTGTGGATGAGGATGTCGGATTCGGGCCGGAAAATATGGGTGTGCCGAGCGAAGAGATCTGGGAGCGCGTGGAAAAGAGTCTGAAAGCAGTCGGCATGTGGGAATACCGTTCCCATTCTCCGAACAAGCTCTCCGGCGGACAGAAGCAGCGTGTTGCGATCGCCGGAGTGGTAGCAATGCGCCCAAAATGCATCGTATTAGACGAGCCGACGGCGATGCTGGATCCGAACGGCCGGAAAGAAGTTATTCACACCGTGCAGGAGCTGAACCGGAAGGAGCACGTGACCGTGCTGCTGATTACCCATTATATGGAAGAAGTAATCGAAGCGGACAAGGTGATCGTGATGGATCAGGGAAATATAGTCATGCAGGGGACTCCGAAAGAGATATTTTCCCATGTGGAGGAGCTGAAGAAGTACCGGCTGGATGTTCCGCAGGCGACGCTGGTTGCGCATGAGCTGCAGAAAAAGGGTGTTCCGCTGCCAGACGGCATTCTCTCGATGAGGGAACTGGAGCAGGAATTGGAACGCGCGGCAGAAAGGAATCAGATCCATGGCGATCAAAATTGAGCATTTAAATTATGTATACAGCGAGGGCACCGCGTTTGAAAAGCATGCCTTGAAGGACGTGAACCTGGAGCTGCCGGACGGCCAGTTTATTGGCGTGATCGGACATACCGGCTCCGGTAAATCGACGCTGATCCAGCATCTGAACGGACTTTTGAAGGGAACGAGCGGTGCAATCTATTATAATGGAAAGAACATTTACGAGGAAGGCTATGATCTGCGCAATCTGCGCAGCAAGGTAGGCCTTGTTTTTCAGTATCCGGAGCATCAGCTGTTTGAGGTGGATGTCTTTTCGGATGTCTGCTTTGGCCCGAAGAACCTTGGCCTGCCGAAGGAAGAGGTGGAAAAGCGTGCGCAGGAAGCACTGCGTCTCGTCGGACTGAAGGAAAAGCATTACCGCAAATCGCCGTTTGAGCTTTCGGGCGGACAGAAGCGCCGCGTCGCCATTGCCGGAATTCTGGCGATGGAGCCGGATGTGCTGGTATTGGATGAACCGACAGCGGGTCTCGATCCGAAGGGCCGCGACGAGATTCTTGATCAGGTCGCGCTGCTTCATAAGGAGCGCCATATCACGGTTGTGCTCGTTTCGCACAGCATGGAGGATGTGGCAAGATACGTGGATCGCATCATCGTGATGAATAAGGGACAGGTACTGTTTGACAATACGCCGCGCGAGGTATTTCAGCATTACCGCGAGCTGGAGTCGGTCGGACTTGCCGCGCCGCAGGTGACCTACCTGATGCATGACCTCAAAGAAAAAGGATGGAACGTCGATCCGCAGGCAACGACGGTGGAAGAGGCAGCTGAGAGCATTTATGCGGAGCTTCAGAGACGAAATGGCAGACAGCAGATGCCACAGTGCAATGATATGCAGGCAATGAGAACGGGCAGGCTGACAGGAAATACCTGCAGCTGACCACAGAGAAAGAGAGAAAGTAATGATAAGAGATATCACATTAGGCCAGTATTATCTGGCGGATTCCGTCATTCATAAACTGGACCCGAGAGTAAAGCTGGCAGGCACGATGGTGTTCATCATTTCCCTGTTTGCGTTCCGGTCGGTGAGCGCATACGTAGTGGCGACGCTGGCGCTTGCGGCAGTGATTCATATTTCAAAGGTGCCGCTGAAATTTATGATGCGCGGTCTGAAATCGATCTTCATTTTGCTGATGATCACGGTCGTGTTCAATCTGTTTCTGATTCCGGGTACGCCGGTGCTGCATTTCTGGAAGCTGACGATCACAGAAGAGGGAATCGAGACGGCGGCGTTTATGGCGATCCGTCTGGTCTACCTGATTCTTGGCTCCTCGGTCATGACTCTTACGACAACACCGAACAATCTGACGGACGGTCTGGAGAAAGCGCTTCGCCCGCTTGGAAAGATTCATGTGCCGGTGCATGAGATTTCGATGATCATGTCAATCGCGCTGCGGTTTATTCCGATCCTGCTCGACGAGACAGATAAGATCATGAAAGCGCAGATGGCGCGCGGCGCGGATTTCGAATCCGGCAACCTGATTCAGAAGGCAAAAAATATGGTGCCGCTTTTAGTGCCGTTGTTTATTTCCGCGTTCCGCCGTGCAAATGATCTGGCGATGGCGATGGAGGCGCGCGGCTACCACGGCGGAGAGGGCAGAACGAAGATGAAACCGCTTGTATATGCATCAAGAGATAAAGCAGCGTATGGAATGATGCTTGCGTATCTTGTGGTGATGTTTGCGGCGAGCCGGATCAAAATTTTCGGATTTTAACCGAATTGAGCAAGTCACCTGCTATTGAGAATAGCGCTTTGACTGGTGAAGAATTGTGAAGACAGCAATGCCGCGGGTTATGGAGAAGTGGCTGCTGTATTTTGCAGGACAGATTCAGAGGTAAGAATACAGACTGTCAGAAAAATCTGGAAAAGAAAATAATAATATGAAGAGAGTAAAACTGATTGTAGCATATGACGGAACAGACTACTGTGGCTGGCAGGTGCAGCCAAACGGAATCACGATTGAGAGCGTCCTGAACCACCATCTTACGCAGCTGCTTGGCGAGGAGATCCACGTGATCGGCGCGAGCCGCACGGACTCCGGCGTGCATGCGGCCGGAAATGTGGCGGTATTTGATACAGCTGCGCGGATGCCGGCAGAGCGGATTTCGTATGCGTTAAATACAAGGCTTCCGATGGATATCCGCATTCAGGATTCCTGCGAGGTTCCGGCAGATTTCCATCCGCGGTTTCAAAGCACGGTGAAGACATACGAGTACCGGATCTGCAACCGGCAGTTCCCGGATCCGTGCGAGCGACTGTATTCCCTGTTTTACTACTGGGATCTCGACGTGGAGCGCATGAAAAAGGCGGCGGCGTACCTGGTGGGGGAGCACGATTTTACAAGTTTCTGCACAAAAAAAGAAGAGGTTACGAACTGCGTGCGGACGATTTACAGCCTGGACGTTGAAAAAAATGGCGACATGATTACTATCCGCATCCGCGGAAACGGATTTCTCTACAACATGGTCCGTATTATCACGGGCACGCTGCTGAGAGTGGGCGGCGGACTGATCGAGCCGGAGCGGATTCCGGAAATTCTTGCGGCGAAGGACCGCAGCGCGGCGGCTGAAACGGCACCGGCGCACGGGTTGAAGCTGGTGAAGATTGAATATCCGGACTTCGAATGTCTGCGTTGACTGATGCAAAACCTCTGCTGGAAAAGAAAGTGTTCGAGCCATTGAAAATATAGATTTCTGCAGTAAGTGTCTGGATATCGCTCCTGATATGTTGTATGGACTGAAAAATGTAAATGAAAAGATTGCATAAAAAGTTGCCGCTACCAAATGGCGGCAACTTTTTATGTTAGATAAATCGGAAGCAAAAAATAGTTCATTTATTTTACTACAAAACACCATACAAATTCACGAAAATCCCTGTACAAATCCGACAAAAATAGTTATTATGACTATAAGTGCGCAAAAATGAAGCGGAAAGAAAAAGAGACGCAGCAAAACGAAAGGAGACAGGGGATGGATTTTACAACGAAGAAGCTGCTTTACGGCGGCGATTACAACCCGGAGCAGTGGCTAGATCACCCGGAGATTTTGAAAAAGGATATTGAAATGCTGAAGGAGGCAGGCTGCAATGTCGTAAGTCTGGGAATTTTCTCCTGGTCGACACTGGAGCCGCGGGAGGGCGAGTTCCATTTTGAGTGGATGGAAAAGATCATAAATGATCTGTATGAGAATGGAATCTCTGTGATTCTTGCGACGCCGTCAGGGGCAAGACCGAAGTGGCTGGCAGACAAATATCCGGAGGTGCTGCGCGTTGATGCATCACGAAACCGCAATCTGTTCGGCGGCAGACATAATCACTGCTATACGTCGCCGGTTTACCGGGAGAAGACGGCGATCATCAACCGGAAGCTGGCGGAGCATTTTGGAAAGCATTCGGGCGTGATTTTGTGGCATATCTCGAATGAGTACGGCGGGGACTGCCAATGTCCGCTGTGTCAGGAGGCATTCCGCGGCTGGCTGAAGGAGCGCTACGGTACAATTGAAAACCTGAATCAGAAGTGGGCGACGACGTTCTGGAGCCATACGTACCAGAGCTTCGACCAGATCGAAAGCCCGTCGCCGCGCGGAGAGATGGCGCTTCATGCGCTGAATCTGGACTGGAAGCGATTTGTGACGGCGCGGACCGCCGATTTTATCCATCATGAGGTGGAGGCGGTGCGAAGCGGCGGAAGCGATCTGCCGGTGACTGCCAATCTGATGTATTACTTTGACGGACTGGATTATTTCAAGCTGGCGAAAGAGCTGGACGTGGTGTCGTGGGATACGTACCCGACCTGGCACAAAAAAGCCGATATCGAGATCGCGCGCGACAACGGAATGTGCCACGATCTGATGCGTTCCTTGAAGAAAAAACCGTTTTTCCAGATGGAATCGTGCCCGTCCTCGACGAACTGGCAGGGCGTGAGCAAGCTGAAAAAGCCGGGCATATGCTTTGCACAGTCGATGCAGGCAATCGCACACGGAGGCGATGGCGCGCTGTATTTCCAGATCCGGCAGAGCCGCGGTTCATCGGAAAAATTCCATGGCGCGGTGATCGACCATTACGGCGGAAATGACACGCGCGTATTCCAGGAAGTAAAAAAGACGGGAGAAGTATTAAAAACGATCAGCGAGCTGGCCGGAACGGTCGTAAAGAGCAGGGCAGCGATCCTTTATGACTGGGACAGCAACTGGGCGATGGAGGACAGCCAGGGACCGCGCAACAGGGGGCTGCACTACCATGAAGCGGTGCTCAAGCTGTATCAGGGACTGCGCGATCAGGGACAGAACGTGGACCTGATTGACATGGAGCAGAGTCTGGAGAGATATCAGCTTCTTGCGCTTCCGATGGTCTACATGTTCAAGGAAGGATTCGCGGAAAAAGTGAAGGCCTTTGTGGAAAACGGCGGCACACTGATTACAACCTACTGGTCCGGTATCGCGGATGACACAGACCTTTGCTATCTCGGCGGCACGCCGCACGGACTGATGGAGGTGCTGGGACTTCGCAGTACCGAGATCGACGGACTGTATGACTGGGAGGAAAATTCCTTTGTTCCGCAACCGGAAAATGCACTTGGACTGACCAGACAGTACACCTGCCGTTATCTCTGTGACCTGGTGAAAACCGAGGGTGCGCAGACCGTGATGACGTACGGCAGTGATTTTTATGCGGGATATCCGGCGGTGACGGTAAATGGATTTGGAAAGGGAAGCGCGTGGTACGTGGCGGCGGATGCAGACGCGGAATTTTACCATGATTTTCTTGCGGCGGTGCTGAAAAAGGCCGGAATTACCGGGCCGGTAAAGAAAGAAATTCCGCAGGGACTCGAGGTGACGACACGCGAGAGCGAGACGGAACTCTACTGTATTTATCAGAATTTCGGGACGGAGCCGGCAAAGCTTCCGCTGCCGGAGGGCGAATATGAAACGGTATATGGCGAGCCGGAGCAGATGCTTGAGGTATATGGGCTGACTGTACTGAAGCAGAAGAAATGACTTAAGGGATAAGGACAATCGAAGCGAAAACATCGTAAGAGATATACGAAAAGATACTGCTGATAACATGAAAATGAAGGCGGAAGATATCGTGACGAAGCCGGAGTACCAAACAAAGTAATATATTTTTGACAGCACCGGAAAATACACTTCAATGAAAGCAGTAAAAATGAAACAACCGATGCACTGTCAAAAAGCACGATAAAATCTGCTTTTGCAGAAAGAATTATAAGAAAAAAATATTGTAACAGGAGGAGCACATCATGAAGAAAAAGGGCTGGACCATGAGAAAAGCAATCCTTGTATTCTGCATCGGCTGCGTGCTCAGCGCCCTTTTTCTGCAGACCTTTCTCTTTCAGGAATCCCTGCGGCGGCAGATCCGGTCGGAGAGTATCACGGACAGCGAAAACACTCTGACGAAGATGCAGTCAGAGCTTTCTACCTTTATCCACACGATCCGGTCGGAGATGCTGACGGTCTACAGCGAGCGCGATTTGATCGAGGCGCTGCGGGATGCGGCCGCCGGGGAGGGGCGTGATGCGCTGACCTCGTACTACTGGCGGAGCTGGTACCTTGGCCGAAAACGTTTTACGAAGGAGGACCGGCTGCTCGCGATGTACCTTTATGACACGGAGGATGCGCTGGTGAGCGCGTACCGCTACAACTGCCAGACGTTTTCCCGCAACATTTACGAGGCGGAGTACGAGGCAAACGAGGAGCGTGTAAGGGAGTACGTGCACGGTTCGCGAAACGACCTGATGATCTCCGGCTACTACAATCCGCTGGAAAAAAAGAATATTATCCGATTTGTGTTAAAGCTGCACAATTACGATGAGGAGCGGCAGCAGATCGGATACCTGGTGTGTGAGATCGACAGCGGAGCGCTCGTGGCAATCATGAATAAATACGTGGATCTCTCGCATGTCTATCTCTGGCTGCAGCCAGTCGATGACCGCGCAGTCGCGATGACCGGGGAGGCCAACGAGGATCAGAAGCGCATTCAGAAGCAGCTGACGAAGGTGGTCGAAAATTATTATGAGACCAGCACGATGGAGGAGGAGTACGGGGATTGCTACCTGATCCGGGTTGGACAGGAGGACTGCAACCTGGAGGCGTTTGCGCTCGTATCGCAGTCCCTGCTGACCGCGACGCAGAAATCCTTAAACCGCTCGCTGATCGTGATTCTGGTCATGATGATTGTGGCGGTGACGCTGCTTGTGCTGCTGCTCTCAAAGTGGCTGACGCGTCCGGTTGAGCAGATGCTGGAACGGATTGAACGGATCAAGAACGGAGAGACCGAGCTTCGGATGGAGCCGGTCGGCTGGTCGGAGGAGCTGAAGGTGCTTGGCACCGAATTCAATGAGATGCTGGATCGGGTGCAGGCAATGGCGCAGGAGGAATACAAATACCGGCTTTTAGTGGAGCGTACCGAGTACAAGATGCTGCAGGCACAGATCAATCCGCATTTCCTTTACAATACGTTAAATACAATGAGCGGAATTGCCAACGCGCAGAACTGCCCGCTTGTGAGCAGTCTGTGCTATTCGCTCTCGGCGGTCTTCCGCTACAGCCTGAACATGACGGATGAGTTTTCGACGGTGCGCAAGGAGATGGAGCACGTCAAAAATTACCTGTATGTGATGGATGTGCGCAGCGGCTCGGATGTGGCGTATGATTACCAGATCGCGGAGGAGACGCTGGAGGATCAGCTTCCTCGGATCTGCCTGCAGCCGATCGTCGAAAACGCGATCACGCATGGCCTGCGCAACGTGCGCAGAAGGGATAAAAAGCTGCTGATCCGCGCCTGCCATGAGGGAGAAAATCTCGTGATCCTTATACAGGACAACGGAACAGGAATGGATGCGGCGGAGATGAACGAGCTTCTGGAAAAAAATGATCCGAAGCGAGTGGAATCCGGCGTATCAATCGGAATATTAAATGTGAATGCGCGGCTGAAACGGCGGTTTGGCGCGCAGTACGGGATACGGATCGAGAGCAGTGAGGGAGAAGGCACTGCCGTGTGGGTGACGGTTCCCGCAAAAGCCGCCGGGGAGGCTGAGCAATGAAAAAAGAAATGTATCGGGTGCTGGCAGCAGATGATGAATACTGGAGCAGGGAAAACCTGCGCAGTCTTTTTCCGTGGGAGGAGCTGGGCTACATTTTTCTGGAACCTGCCCGCGACGGCGAGGAGGTGCTGGAGCGGATGGAGGAAGAGAGGCCGGATATCCTGCTGACGGACATCAACATGCCGTTTTTGGACGGCCTGGAGCTTTTGAAACGGCTGCGGGAGGATTACCCGGAGGTGATTACGGTCGCAGTCAGCGGATATGATGATTTTGAAAAGGTAAAGGGTGTCTTTATTTCCGGCGGAATTGACTATCTGTTAAAGCCAGTCGGACGGGAGGAGCTGCAGCGCGTCATCGAGAAGGCGACCGCGATTCTGGAAAAACGCGAGGAAGAAAAGCAGAGAAAGCAGCACCAGATGATTCAGGAGGATAAGATTGCCTCATTCCTTGAGGATGGGGAATATACGGCGCTGCTCACCGCATCTCTTTACGGCGAGGGGGCAGAGGCAGCGGAGTACAGCGTATCGCTTGAAGGAAATGCGGCGGCGCTCGTGAAATTTTATGATATCGCGCAGATTGCAGAGGATTTTGATCATGACATTCTGCAGATGTCGTTTGAAATCAAGCAGAAGCTGCGCGGACTTTGCAGGAAGGATCAGGTGACACTCTTCCATTACAACAGTAAAATGAGCGAATTTCTGGTTGTGGGAGAGGCGGACGAGGCACGGCTGCAGCGTTTTGCGGGAAAGATTCTGGAGGAGTTTTCGGAAGAGACGTACGGGCCGGTGTCGGTTGTGCTCTATCATGCGGCGGAAAAGGAAGGAAAAAAAGAGATTCCGTCATCGGAGATCGGATCGGTATACCGGGAACTGATTGCCGCGCTTGTTCTGCGGCCGTTTGAGCGCAGGCACAGTGTGGTGAGCTGCGGCATGCTGTCTGCGGACGGAAAAAGTGAACTGCGGCAAAGTGGCGGTGAGCATCTGGAGGAAGAACTGTACCACCTTCTGAAGACACATCAGATTTCCGGGGCGGTCCATCTGATCTTTGAAAAGACGGATATAGCGAAGAACGAAGCGCACAGATGGACATATCTGGAGGTAAAGCAGTACGTCGGTCGGATCACGAACACGATTTTTTCCTATGTGCAGAAGGAGGTTCCGCAGCTGCGTACGATGATGGAAGAGGCGATGGACAACGTAGACTATTATCTGAAATGTTTAAACGGCGAGAAGCTGTCCGAGACCTTAAAGATTATCCTGGAGGGGCTGCAGGAGCAGAAGGAGCAGCGGCAGCCGGATTCCGTGGCCGGGCAGATGGAGCAGATCCGCCACCGGATTGAGACGGATTATGCGGAAAATATCACGCTGGCTTCGCTGGCGGAGCAGTATCACGTGGATGCCAGCTACCTGTCGAGGACCTTCAGCCGGAAATATGAGGAGTCGATCATTTCCTTCCTGACGCGGGTGCGGATGGAGAAGGCTGCGGAGCTGATGCGCGATGAGAGCCGGAAACTGGAAGCGATCGCATTTCTTGTCGGCTACGATGACTACCACTATTTCAGCCGCGTGTTCCGCAAGAAGATGGGAGTCAGTCCGAGTGAGTACCGCAGCCGTCTGTAGGTGCCTTTTGTGCAAATGTGTACAAGAAAGAAGCAGAACGTAAAAAAAGTGCAACAAAGTGCCGCAAATATGTCCTAACAAAATCCAGCCGGATTATGGTTTAATACACTCGTACCAAGTCGGAACGAAAAATCATAATCCGGCTGGAAGAGGTTTTACGGAACGAAACTTATTTAAGGGAGGGTTTTCAACCATGAAAAAGAGAATGAAGAAAATGGCAGCAGCTGTCCTGTCGGCAGCAATGGTCGCATCACTCGGAACGGCAACCGCAATCAACGTATCCGCAGACGATGACATCACGATCGGCGTATCTATCTGGAGTTCCACGGACGTACTTGGAAGCCAGTGTAAGAAAGTCATCGACAAAGCGGCAGATGCACTTGGCGTAAACGTAATGTATGTAGACCAGGGCCATGTATCAGAGCAGGTTACCGCATCTGTAGAGCAGCTGTGTGCAGCAGGATGCGACGGAATCATCATCTGCAACTCCGCAGACTCCGAGATGACATCCGCAATCCAGACCTGCGATGCAAACGAAGTTTATCTGATGCAGTTCTTCCGTATCATTTCCGAGGAGAACAGCCCGGAAGTATACCAGACTGCATGCAATTCCCAGTATTATCTCGGTGCCGTACATGAGGACGAGGTAACAAACGGCTACACACTGGTAAATCTCCTTCTGGAGAACGGCGACCGCAACATCGGCCTTGAGGCTTGGACCGTTGGTGACGCTACCTTCCAGCAGAGATGGACAGGCTACAAGAAAGCAATCGAGGAGTGGAACGAGGCAAACCCGGATGATCAGGCAACCATGACTGAGCCGGTATATGCAAACACCTCTTCTGAGGAGGGCGCTGCAGCAGCACTTTCCCTTTACAACTCCAACCCGGATATGGATGCCCTGATCGTTGCAGGCGGCGGCGGAGATCCGCTGGTAGGTTCCATCGGAGCACTGGCAAACGAGGGTCTGACCGGAAAGATCGACGTTGTTTCAACCGACTTCCTGGATGACCTGGCTGAGCAGCTCGAGAGCGGCGGAATGTTTGCTGAGTCTGGCGGACACTTCTGCGACCCGCTGTTTGCATTCCTTACCACCTACAACGCAGTAAAAGGCAACTACGTAAAGGACGCAGGTACTTTCGGTTATGAGATCCTCTTCCCGTATCTGTATGTATCCTCCTCTGAAGACTATGCAAACTATGAGCAGTATTTCGTAGATGCAGATCCGTACACGGACGAAGAGATCGTTGAGATGGCAGGCTACAGCTTCGATGATCTGAACAATGCAGCAACTTCACTGTCAATTGACGATGTAATTTCAAGACACAGCAACTGACAGTAACAAAGACTGAGCCACGCGGCACAGAGCTGGGAATCTGCAGCATGGTCGCGTGGCTCAAAATATGTGTTCAGGAAGGAGATAGGGTATGAAAAAACTGAAACAAAGCCAGTATTACGGAATTGCGATTCTGCTGGTTCTGCTTGTGGCCTTCTGGGCTGTGTTTAAAATTCTTGCACCGGCAACCTTCGGTTCCCCGGATAAACTGGCAACGTATATGAAATCAGCGCTGATCTATGCGGTTGGCGGCTGCGGACTGTATTTTATCTGTGTTATGGGACCGTTCGACATGAGTGTCGGAGCGAATATCGTGCTCTCGTCAATCATCGCCTGCAATGCGAGTGTCCGCTTTGGCTATGCGGGACTGATCATTGCACCGATTCTGTGCGGCACCTTAATCGGACTGATCAACGGACTGGTCTACATAAAACTGCACATTTCGTCCCTGATCGTTACCGTTGCCCTGTCTCTGATCTATGAGGCACTCAGCGTTTATGCGACAAATGGAAAGAACGTCATTCTCGACATTAATTATCGTGCGTTCGGCGATTACCCGGCAAACCTGATTCTGGCGTTGCTCGCTTACCTGTTGTGTGCGTTTATCCTGAAGTACACAAAGGTAGGAACGTATACATATGCGATCGGAAGCAACGAGGTCGTTGCGAAAAATATGGGTGTAAACGTTGCGAAATACAAGGTCGTAGCATTTACACTGGCAGGTCTGTTTTTCGGTCTGCAGTCTATCCTGACGATCAGCTTCGGAACCTCCATGACATCCGCGGCAAATCTTTCTTCCATGAGCCG
>JAQXVT010000042.1 GCA_029225065.1 Lachnospiraceae bacterium
AGGCCGGCTGAGCCTGTGATATGAAAAATAATGGAGAAGCATATGAATGACAAAATGAATAACAAAATGAATAAAAAAGCATATTATCATCTTCCGGGCTTGTTTGAGTTTTATGAATTTTATCGGGTATTTCTGCCGCTGTTCCGGGAGCATAGAGAATATTTTTATGAATGGTGTGAAATTGGCTCCATATATGGTGCGCCGGATGACTGCATCTGGGGAGGCGGCCGAACATCCTTCGGAGATGCCAGAGCGGAAGACGTATTGGAACTGATGCAGGAGTATGAGATCTCTGCCCGGCTGACATTCAGCAATTCATTACTGAGAGAAGAACATTTGACCGATAGAAAGTGCAATACGCTCTGTGCCTTGTTTGAGAGGCATACAGGGACGGAGAATGGGGTGATTATACACTCGGATTTATTGCTGAATTATTTACAAAAGCAATATCCAAACCTTTATCTGATCTCTTCGACAACGAAAGTCCTGGCGGACTTTGGAGAGCTTCTGAATGAAGTGAACAGGGAGAAATTCCGGTATGTGGTACCGGATTTTCGCCTGAATAAGAGGTTTGAACAATTAAATCAAATGAATGCCGGGCAGAAAGCAAAGGTGGAATTTCTGTGCAATGAATGCTGCTGGTTTGGCTGTAAAGACAGAAAGAGCTGCTATGAAACTGTCAGCCGAAAGAATCTTGGAGAAAACTGCCCGGAGCATCGATGTAATGCACCTGAATCCGAGAAAGGCTACCGTTTTTCCAAAGCAATGACGAATCCTGGCTTTATCAGTGTTGCAGATATCCAGAAAGTTTACCTTCCAATGGGATTTTCCAATTTCAAGATCGAAGGCCGCGGGCTTGGAAGTGCTATGGTGCTGGAATTTCTACTATATTACATGACGAGACCTGAGTATCAGATTCACGTCAGAGAGAGCATATATCTGGACAATATGCTGGATCTGTTTTAACAAGGATTTGGAATCGGACGGGTCCCTTTCAACTTAAAGCAGGCAGAATACCTGCTCTGTGGCTGCAGTCATATTTTCCCTTGCATTGTCTGGATTCATAGCTTCCCAAAGCGTGCAGACGTTTCGCAAGATGGGAAAGAATGCATCAATTCCCTCTTTATTGCAGGCATTTGCCTCTTTTGTAACACCTTCGGCAAATGCAATCACTTTTGCGTGGTATTTCTTTGCAAGCTTTGCAACGCCGACAGGGGCTTTTCCCATGGCAGTCTGGAAATCGAGTCGCCCTTCTCCGGTAACTACAATGTCTGAATCGGTGAGCTCCTGTTCCAGTCCGATGGCGCTTATAATCAGTTCAATGCCGGGTGTCAGAACTGCGCCGATATAGGAGAGAAATGCGAATCCAAGGCCACCGGCGGCCCCTGTACCCGGAGTATCACGATAATCATTTCCCAGAGTTTCTGATGTGACCCTGGCAAAATGTGCCATATCTTCATCTAATTGTTTTTTCATATTTTCAGTTACACCCTTTTGCGGTCCATACACATAAGTAGCACCGTTTTTGATCGCCATTCCGGCTTCCATGGAACTTAAACTTCCTTTTAGCGAATCAATTGCTATGACAACCTTCATAGGAAAAAAACTCCTCAAACAGGTGATGATATTATTGATAATAGCATGATGAAACAGGATTTACAATGTATAAACTTTCGCTCATTGAATCATATTAGTGTCGACGCTTTTGCTTGCAGCGCTCAGCAGATGGATTGCGAGTCTGGCCGGAAGGCTCATCTGAAATATAGTTGTTCTTTACACTGTTACCTTTACAAAAAATAATGCATCTCCTATAATAAGAAAAATGAATTTATAGAGGATTTTTTTAGTTTGGAGGCAGTGAGAGCAGATGAGAACAACAATGAAGGATATCGCGAAGGCGTGCAATGTCTCGGTAGCGACGGTGTCGATCGCGCTTTCAGGCAGCGTAAAGAAAGGCCGGATTTCGGAGAGCAGGCTGGAGGAGATTCGACAGACAGCAAGGCGGCTTAATTATTTTCCAAACAGCAGTGCTTCCAATCTGGCCAGAGGCCGGAGCCAGGCAATCGGAGTGGTCATGAACGATATCCGAAATTCGCACATTGCGGCGGTCGATATGGCAATCAGTGAGGTGTTGCAGGAAAGAGGTTATTCCGTTGTCAATCACATTTTCAATGATAAAAATGAGGGAAAATTGGATGAATTGATCCGCCGGATCGCATCTGAAAATCTATGTGCGCTTGTATGGGCAAAGTCGCTGGAACCTGAAAAAATGGAAGAGAACGAATTGCTTTATCAGACGGTGGATTCTCTTGGAATTCCGGTAATCACAATGGATGGCTATGAGTTTCGAAGCGACGGCTTGAACATCTGTTTTGATTATGAAAAAGCAGGCTATGAAGCTACGAGTTATCTTTTAGGTTGCGGCCATAAGCGGATCGGTTGTATTGCGGGAAATCCGGAATACCGTGTGACTCGGGATCGACTTGCAGGATATCGGAGGGCACTGGAGGAGGCTGGGATTCCTTGGGAGGAAAAGCTGGTAGCTGGCGGCGATTATACGCTGGACAGTGGAAGTCAGGCGTTGTCATATCTGCTCGGTCAGCACGTGACTGCGATTTTTGCAATGAACGACGAGATGGCATTTGGAGTTTACCGCAGTGCACGCAGCTACGGAATTCGTATCCCGGAAGATCTCTCGGTTGTCGGGTGCGATAACGTACCATTTGATGACGTATTGGAGGTACCGCTGACGACAGTTGGTGTCCCGGCTGATGAGATGGGACGATTCATCGGAGAGCAACTCTGTCGGGCGGTTGAAGAGCAGCCGGAAGAAATGAAAAATACGGTGGGAACACGAAAGACGATTTACTATCAGCCGGATCTTTATGTGCGCGGAAGTGTGCGGAGAATTGTGGAGTAGAAAGGTTTTAAATGCAGATTACGAAAAAGAGGATCGATATGTCGAAACTTCGGCAGTCGGTCCGTTTTTTTCGCATAAAGATATTTTGAATATTCGCGTTGCCTGTAGGAATCTGTTGTCAACGAAAAGAGAAGGATGATAGATGGCGTTTTAAAATGTTCCGTATCTTTTTTCGTAAAATGTTACAATTTCCAGATAAAGTTAAACGCTTAATTTCATACTTGTTTTCTGAAAATTATACAAAACTTGTAAATTATGACTAAAAGTATTGACTATGTCAACAAAACGACGTATATTATAGACAGTAAGAAGAATGAAAAGCAAGCGGAAATGAAAACAACAAAAAGAAAGGAAGAAAACACTAAGTTAAGCGTTTAACTTGAACGGAGGAATTAGTTTGAATGGAAAAGTAATAGTAGAACTGAAAGAGATCCGAAAAGAATTCCCAGGTGTGGTGGCACTCGATCAAGTCAATATGAAGATTCGTGAGGGAAGTGTACACGCGCTGGCTGGAGAGAATGGAGCCGGAAAATCGACCCTGATGAAGATTCTTTCCGGAACGTACACGAATTATGGCGGAGAAGTGCTGATTGATGGAAAGACAGTCCATATGAAAAGCGAGAAAGAGGCATTTGCAAATGGGATCTCGATCGTAGCGCAGGAACTGAATTATGTGGCAGAACTGACGATTGCGGAAAACATGTATATTGGACGTGAACCGAAAAAGGGAAAGTATTTTGTTGATGTGAAAAAGCGCCTGAAGGACTGCCAGGCTCTGCTGGATATGATGGGGCTGGACTATAACCCGAATGAAAAAATGGGTCATTTAAGCGTAGCGCAGCGCCAGATGATAGAAATTTTGAAGTCTCTTTCAAGAAATGCGAGAGTCATTATCATGGATGAGCCAACCTCGGCACTCACAAGCAAGGAGGCGGAGATCCTGTTTCGGAAGATTAAAGAACTGAAACAGAAAGGCATTGCGTTCGTTTTTATTTCGCACCGCTTAAATGAGCTGTTTGAAATCTGTGATGAATATACAGTGCTACGGGATGGAAAATGGATCGCATCAGGTGCAATCAAAGATACGGATCAGGATCATTTGATCTCGATGATGGTAGGACGCGCGATTGAGGACATTTATCCGCCGCTTCCGCCACATACAGATCAGACGGTATTTGCAGTGGAGAATCTGTCAAGTGCAGGGGTATTTGAAGATATTTCTTTTGAAATCCATGCGGGAGAAATTTTCGGATTTGCCGGGATGATGGGCGCAGGACGTTCAGAGGTGGCACGCAGCATTTTTGGAATGGATTCGTATGACACAGGAAAAATTTTCATCGATGGGCAGGAAAAGAAGTTTCATTCGATTCGCGATGCGATTCGCGGCAGTGTGGCGATGATTACCGAGGATCGCGGCGCATATGGATTTGTCGGTGTGCGGTCAATCGAGGACAACATTGCACTTCCAAATCTTGATTTTCTGGTAACGAACGGCTGGCTAAGGCATGAAGAGATTGAAAAGAGATCAAAAGATATTTTTGATAAGCTGCGGATCAAAGCGCCTGGTATCGAGACGGCGGTCGGCACACTTTCCGGCGGCAACCAGCAGAAGGTTGTACTCGCAAAGTGGCTGGTGCGAAATGTGCGGCTGTTGATTTTGGATGAGCCGACACGCGGCATTGACGTGGGTGCGAAGCAGGAAATTTACAACCTGATCACAGAACTTTCAAAGCAGGGAATTGCAATTCTTCTGATCTCATCAGATATGCCGGAAGTGCTGTCTATGAGCCATCGGATTGCGGTAGTAGCAAGAGGAAAAATTGCGGGAATTCTTTCACACGAAGAGGCAACGCAGGACAAAGTGATGAAAATGATCGTGGAGGCAAATTAAAATGAAGGAAAATAAAAGAAGCGCAGCGGTGTTTTATCGGAAATACGGAATTGCCTTGATTCTGGTAATTTTGTTTGTGGCATCGGCCCTGGTCAACCATAACTTTTTAAAACCGCGCAACCTGATTAACATTCTGACACAGATATCTGTAGTCACAATTATTGCATGCGGCGAAGAAATGCTGATCGTATCTGGACTGATTGATCTTTCGGCCGGATTGATCTGTACTGGTTCCATGTGTTTTGCAGCTGGTGTCTTGGTGAATACAGGATCTGTTCTGCTTGCAATTCTGACGGGACTTGGCTTTGGTGCACTGTGCGGCTGGATCAACGGATTTCTTGTTACTTATTTTAAACTGCAAGCATTTATTGCGACGCTGGCAATGACGAACATAGTCAAAGGTGCCGTACAGCTATACACAAACGGCCAGGCAATCAGCGGTGTCGACAAGATTGAATGGTTGGGACATTATAAAGTAGCAGGAGCGATTCCGCTTCCAGTTGTAATCATGTTAGCGAGCGTGGTAGTGATTGCAATCCTGATGAAGCACACAAGCCTTGGGCTTCTGATTTACTCGATCGGAGGAAACGAGAAGGCGACGATCGCATCTGGTATCAATACAAACCGGACAAAGCGAATTATTTTTACCTTATCGAGTCTTCTGACCGGACTTGCAGGAGTTGTTCTGCTGGGACGACTGGTTGCGGGTATGCCGTCGGTAGGCGAGGGATATGAATTTGATGCGATTACGGCAGTTGTTGTCGGTGGTACAAGCTTTCTTGGTGGAATTGGAAGTGTGACTGGTGCGCTGATTGGTTCCATTATCGTAGGACTAATCAACAATATCTTGAATCTGCTTCACGTATCGACGCAGTATCAGCTGATTGTAAAGGGCGTATTGATTGCAGGGGCCGTAATCATCGATACGATGACAAAGGAAGACAAAAAAGGAATGTAAATGAGAAGTAATCTGCCGGGGCAGATAACAGCATAAAACAATCAAATAAAAGGAGGATTTTAACATGAAAAGAAAAGGTACAGGACTTGTAATGGCGGCAATTCTGGCAGCGTCAATGGGAATGAGTGCAATGGCGGCAGATTCCTATCTCGTAGGATTTGCAAACAACTCAGATACATACAATTACTGTGCAAAATTCCGTACTTATTTAAAAGAGGCAACGGAAGCAGAAGGAATTGAGATTATGGTAACCGACGCAGGTGGAGACACCAATGTGCAGAACGGCCAGATTGATGATTTTATCGTGCAGAATGCGAACGCCGTATCGGCAATCAGCAATGACCTTGATGGTTCCGTTCCGGCACTGAAAGCGGCAGAGGATGCAGGCATTCCGTACATTTCATTTCTTACTTCCGTAAGCGGCGGAGATGATTACGATGGATACATTTATGTAGGTTCTCCGAATGTAGATGCAGGAAAGGCACAGGGTGAGTATCTGGTAGATGTACTTCCGGAGAATGCAAAGCTCCTTTATTTTACTGGTGAGCCGAACGACCAGCAGTACATTGACCGCAAGCAGGGATTAAATGATGCGCTTGCAGCAAGAGACGACATTGAGATTCTCGATGAGTACAATGTAAAAAATTCAAAGGATCTTGGTATGAGCACAACAGAGGACTGTTTGATGTCCTACGATGATTTTGATGCGATCGTATGCCAAAATGATGATGCGGCACTTGGGGTTGTGCAGGCGCTGAAGTCCGCGGATCGTTTGGACGACATACTGGTACTTGGGGTAGATGGAAGTGACGATGCGTTAGCTTCCATTGAGAAGGGAGAACTTTCCATGACCGCATTGCAGGATGCAAAGGGACAGGCAGAGGCAGGAGCAAAGATCTTTGCTGATCTGCGCGATGGTACTGATCCGAAGGACATTGAAGATGTTTATATCCCGTTCCAAATTGTGACGAAGGACAATGTGGCTGAGTATCTTGGCGGAGAGGTTGCAACTGAGGCAGCGACAGAGTAAATAATATCGAAGCAGAGGATGAGAGACATGAAGAAATATAAAGATCCTTCCCTTCCTGTAGAGGAACGGGTCCGAGATCTGATGGAGCGGATGTCATTTGAGCAGAAGATCGATCAGATTACGTGTCTGGTGACGATCACTCCAGACATTCCGAATTTTAGAGATTATATTCCAGGCGGAATTGGTCATGTAGGTGCGTTTACCACGGCGGAAAATGTGGAAAAAATCGTGGAGTATGCCAATACGCTTCAGCATTATCTGACGGAGGAAACGGAGCTTGGAATTCCGGCTCTCATCCACTGCGAGGCAAGTGCGGGTGCGCAGTTTACTGAGGCAGATGTTTTTCCGAGTGCAATTGCACAGTCATCAACGTTCGATTCGGGCATTGTAGCAAAGATGGCGGAGGTGATCCGTGCGCAGATGTATGAAGTCGGATTTCGGCAGGCGCTCTCTCCTGTTGTGGATATTGCAAGAGATCCTCGTTGGGGGCGGACGACAGAGACGTACGGGGAGGATCCGACGCTGACCGCGGAAATGAGCGTAGCCTTTGTAAAAGGACTGCAGACGGATGACTTGAAAAACGGGCTTCTGTGCACTGAAAAGCATTACGTGGGACACGGAATTACCGAGGGCGGACTGAATATGGGGCGAAATCTGGTGACGGAACGCGAACTGCGCGAGGTACATGCGAAGCCGTTTCAGGCGGCGATCACAGAAGCAGGACTTGGAAGCGTCATGAGTTCGTATTGCAGTATGAACGGGGAACCAGTTTCGGGTTCAAAAAAGTTGCTGACAGATCTGCTGCGTGATGAAATGGGTTTTCAGGGGATTGTGGTATCAGACTATATTGCAGTCGATCGGCTTGTGGATCCATTCCATGTGGCTGCAGACTTTACAGAAGCAGGAATTCGCAGCCTGAAAGCAGGACTTGACGTGGAGTATCCACGTCCGAAAGGATTCAGCTATCGGATGAAAGCGGCGGTGGAAGATGGAAGACTCTCCATGAAAGAGATCGACCAAGCGGTAGAACGTGTACTGACACAGAAAATAAAGCTGGGCCTGTTTGAAGATCCATATCCACATTTGGAAAAGTTAAAGGAAATTCTGCATCAGAAGTCAACTGATGAACTGAATGAGAAGATAGCGCTTGAGAGCTTTACGCTTCTGAAAAATGAAAATAAGATGCTTCCTCTTTCGAAGAAGACAAAAAAAATTGCAGTGATTGGACCGCACGCGAACGTGCTTCGAAGCTATTTCGGTACGTTCTCTTATCCGGCCGCGCTCGATATGACAATGGCACGGGAGGAAGATGGGCAGGTCTTTGAGGAACCTGGGCTGATTATTTATGATATTGAGCAGAATTATCCGGGACAGATCCGGGATTGCAGTCCACGGCTGGAGCGCAGACTTCAGACGGAGTTTACGAAATGCCGCACCTTATACCAGGCGCTGAAAGAATATCTTCCAGATGCAGAAATTACTTATGCAAAAGGAATCAATACGGCAGGATCAGACGTCAGCGGTATGGAAGAGGCACTGAATGTGGCGGCGCAGGCAGATGCCGTAATTTTTACAATTGGAGGCAAGAATGGCTGGGGGATCACCTCGACGGTCGGCGAAGGCGTTGATTCAACTAATATCGATCTGCCGGGCCGTCAGGAAGAGTTTGCACGCGCCGTTTATGCGCTGCATAAAAAGACGGTTGTATTGCATTTTGACGGCAGACCGCTATCTAATGCATTTGTAGCTTCTCACTTTGATGCAATTCTGGAGGTATGGCAGCCGGGCATGATGGGCGGGCAGGCGCTGTGCAAGGTGCTGTTCGGTGATTACAATCCGGCGGGACGGCTTCCGGTGACTGCAGCCCGCTCAGTAGGGCAGCTCCCAGTTTACTATGCACTTCCGCGCGGATCAGGCTACGTGGCAGCAGGTCATACTGGTATGATTCGCAATAAAAACGGTTATATTAATGACAGTGCATTTCCTCTGTATTATTTTGGCCATGGCCTTTCATACACAAGCTTTTCATACTCTGATCTGGAAATCGTCCGAAAAGAACTTTCTCCAAAGGATGAATTAGAAGTAACTGTGAAGGTAACAAATACAGGCGAATACGATGGTGAGGAAGTTGTTCAGGTTTACGTGTCAGATGATGTAGCATCGATGGTGCGGCCGACAATGGAGTTGGCAGGCTTTGCCCGCGTCTTTATTCCGAAAGGGAAGAGCAAAAAGGTTCATTTTATTATGAAAGTAACACAGTTTGCATTTTTGAATGAAGCTATGGAGTGGACGGTGGAAAAAGGCACAATGACTGTAAAGGTCGGAGCATCGTCTGCGGATATCCGTCTGGAAGACCAGTTTACAATCACACAGACCAGAGTGATTGACGGAAAGACCAGAGGTTTTTATGCGAAGGCAGAAGTGCTGGAAAAATAAAGAAATCTTCTTAGAGAGTGTTTGAACGCAGGCTGCAAAGCGACTGTATTCAATATTCCAGCCCGGAGCGCAAAAAAGCGCCCGGGCTTTTTTAGTGCAGGAGGGATTTTTGCGAATCAGAAAAAGAACTCTTTTTTATTTTATAAAAATCTGGTATGATTGTTTTAACGAAGTTCCATATGCTGAAAAAGACAAGGCAGACTGCGTAAAAAAGATTTTCTTGAGGCGATCGTTACTTTTTATGCAGGATGGAATGCTGGAAACGTAGATTGCATGTGGTATTCGATATGAATATTGGTGGTGTAATAGATTGAATGAAGAAAAAAGAGTAATTTATACGAAAGAGGAGCTTGCCGCGCGGGTTCGCGTTCCGGCGATTGTGGAGCAGGACCTGAAGCGGATTATCAGCGACCGTCTGGAGCAGTGCGGACTGT
>JAQXVT010000043.1 GCA_029225065.1 Lachnospiraceae bacterium
TGTCAGGATACATTTCTTTAAGAAATTCAATTTGTTCATTCGTCAGTTCAAATCTTCGCATTTCCATTTCTTATTCTCCTCACATAATCTGAATCTGTTGGATTACATTGAATCAGAACTCCCGTATCTGGATCTACTGAAACTGTTCCGTTTCTGCCCATATATTTCTGACTTTTTTCTCCACCAGGATCCGTTCTCACAGGAAATACCTTCGCCGGTTTCTCCAGCGCATCCTTTATTCCTTCCACCGATACTCCCGATCGTGGTCGTCCAGTTTTAGGGTCTTTCATGGTTCCAATTACTCTCTCCATAAAATGTTTGCTCTGTCTGGTTACTGCTGTTCCCTCAGAAGTTTTTATACCAACAACCTTTTCATTGATTTCATCATAAATCTTTTGATAATTCTTAAATCCAGATAGTGGAGATATCATCCCTTTATCCACAGAACGTGCATAAGTTCCGAGCAATTCCAACTTCTCAGGCTCATTATACTTCAAATTCTGGAAATCCGCAAAACTTTTCGGCATATCTTTTCCAATCAGTTTTTTATACTCTTCAAACTGTTTCCGATCCTCTGAGGCATTCCTGGATGCTTTCACCTTTGCTTCGGCTTCCGGATTCCCCTCAACATATTTTCCGTACCACTCCCCGTACGTCATCGACCCCGGCACAAGATATGTATGCCCAGTCACCGGATCACGGGCACGCCGCTTCATTCCCGCCAGCGCCTCAGCCGAAATGTATGCAATCGTTGTACATCGGCACCACGGGTGCATCGGTGGGCAATTCTTGCCAGGCTCCTGATCGGCAACCGCGAAGATCTTCCCGTCGAGCGGGACACAGCATTTATTACAGGTTCGCAGATCGAGCGTCGCAAGGTAGATGTATCTGTCTACCCCACATTCCTGATAGGACTTCATCTCCATTTGATTCGTCAGGTAGCTGCTTTCTGTCCGAACAAGCCTGCGTGACCTGAAAGCGCCCTGTGCGTACTTCTTTGAAATTTCAAGCGACATTTCTCGTTCGGTTTTTCCGGTCAGCAGACCGAGAAGCATTTCTTCTTTCAGATCCTGCGCGAGTCCCTGTGTATTCTTCCAGATGCGGGCGGAATAATTCTTTCCTGACCATTTCGTGTTGGTCACGCGATTGATCTGTTTCTGATCAATGTGAGAAAACGAAAATCCCACACCTGCCCGCTGTTGGATATCAAACACAGATTTGTAATATGCTTCGCGTGCAAGGTCAATGTAATGCTGCTCATGCAGCTGCTTCTCCTGCCGGTACACCTGCTGCATCACGAGATCAATCTGCTCTTGCAGTCGTTCGAACCGTTCAATCCGCGCCCGGTACGCCTGTGATTCAAGGACGCGTAAGATTTCTGCTTTTTCAGCCGGAATCACGCCGCCCTGAAGCTTTTCAAGCAGCTCCTGGATGGATGCCGGATCCTGCAGCGTGTTCAGTAGCTGCCGTGCCTCTTCTTCTGTCAGGTTGTGACGGCTCATGTATTTTTCAAATACCTCCAGCGCTTCTTTGCTCAGATACCGAGAAGCACGATAATAGATCTCCGCGATCAGTTGGCTCGTCTCTTCCACGCTCTGCATGCATTCAAACATCCGCTGCGCCGCTCGGCGCTTCCAGTATGATTCATTCATCTACATCATCTTTCTTCTCGGGCGGTACATCATCGGGCGGCTCATTCGCATGGCTACCGAACAGCTCCGCCTGCTGTTTCAGCGTTTCCTGCTCCTCCTGCTCCACTGCCGCAAGCTCTTCGTCTACATCTTCCACAAACGGAATCTGTGACAGAAGCGTCTTTTTACTGACCTTCCCCCAAAGATTTGCCACAATTTGCGAAATCTCCAGCAAGTTTTTGGGAAGCGCCCTCGTGAATATCATTGTAATTCCTGATGGATTTACGCTTTTGCCGCGAATTGCAAGGTAATTGCAGAAGATTCGAAGGCGCTTCCGCAGCCCTTTGCGATAGTATCTTGTCTTTATCTTTGTAATGTTCTCCAAGCCCAGAAGCTTAAACTCCATGGCTACGCCTGACACGTTTCCTCCGAAGCTTTCATCAGACATACATGGGACATGGGAAAATTTGTGGATATCCTGCTCAACGGCTTTTTTCAGAATCTCAACACCCGATTCATCAAAAGTCCTGGTCAAATATTCAGCCTTGGCTGTATCAGGCATTTCAAGCACTTTATACTTTTTCAACCGCTCTTTTGCTTTTTTGATGTTCTGGTCTTCTTCTGCTCCTGGCTCATCCTCGTCAGAGAGAAGTGTTCCATAGATAGCCAGAATTGCATCAATAAACTGCTCCTTGTCCGTGATTCGGTCACTCATCAGTGCGTTGTATGCGTCGATTAAAGGAATCTGCAGTTCAAAATCGCCAATCGCAAGCTTATTATTCAAGTACTCGACAACAGGGATTTCTCCAAGATAATGAGGAACTGGCAATTCGGTTGTCAGCTGCGGGGAATCATTATTTTGGATGTCCAGCTCATACTTATAATTCCGCGTCAGTATGGTTGCAATATAATGCTCTGGTTCAGTATCCGAATCATCTTTTCGAACATAATAATAGACAGCAAAGAGCTCGTTTTCCTCTATGCTGTCATCTTTTACCATGAATGTACTTTCCGGAGATAAGTTTTTAATCAACAGATTCGTTTCACTCTCCTTCATGTACACATATTCGTAAGTTACGCCGTAAATTGAAAGATCCAGACCGTTATCACCATCTGCTTCATCTGCACCGGCATCTTCCAAGGCATCGGTCAGTGGTTTGATATCCTGATGATCAGACTTATATGTTATGGGATTTCCGATGAAATAAGATGAGGCAGTGTCCGAAATATCCTTTGCATGATTACATACAAGCTTGTTCTCACGCTTTGCGTCCTCTAGGATCTTATGCTTCCCCTGGTAATACGCCATATTTCTTTTTAAATCGCCAACCATGCTGATATGTTTGCTGATCAGCTGACGTATGATTCTTTTATCCGGTACCCGCTCATCAAATTTTTCTCTCGGAATTGTAAAAAATATATACATTGTCCTCACCTGCTTATTTCTCGAAATCTTGCTACTTTGCTGCCAAGCACAGTACTTACAAAGTAACGTACAGCGTCACAACTGTGATCGTGTTGCTTAACCGGCTTATCCTCCCCATGTTCAAGGGCTTTTTCATCCCAGATATAAGAAGCAAATTCTTTTACGGTTTCTTTGCAGGAAGAAGCAAAGGCAATCTTCTCCAAATTCAAAAGCATTCCTACCAGACGGATACCGTCCAGTACATCATTGTTTGCTTTCAATACTTTGATTCCTCGCTTGCGCAATTCTGCAATAAAAGAAGCAGCCGATGGATCCACGATCATTGCTCTGATCTTTGTACCATCCAGCCACTTCATTAAGTCATCCGCATACTCAGAATCCGTTTTCTGTTTTCCTTTATCTCTTCCGGAATAGTAGTACTCACGGATGCAGTACCATTTACCGTCTTTTCCCTTGTTCCAGAGTAAGAATACCGTGGCATTCTGTGTACCATAGTCGCAGGAAACATATCTGTTTCCATTGATGAGAAGCTGAAAGAAATCTTTTATATCTTGCACATGCCGTTCTTCATCAAACATGTCGTAGATGATTCCCTCGGCTGCTGCCCATAATCCCAGGATGTAACGCTTGAAGAATACACCAATGTACATGCTGCGGTATCTGGCTTTTACCTCTTCATCCAATGACAGGTTGTCATCCATGGTGAAATGCAGGTACAGCAATTCTTTCAGACCAGGGTCCTTGCCCTCTGATTTTGCTTTCTGGCGAACTCTTTTTACCTGTTCTTTTCCCAGGTAACCGGTGGACTTATCAATCCAGTTAACCTTGAACCAATGATACGGTCCGTCCGGGTTACAGTTCATCCAGAACTTGGAGCCTTTCACAGAACAACGTCCTGTTGCCTGGTTTACGAATGATTCTGGCATCAGTGCAACCTCATCGAAGAAAACGCCAGCCAGTGTAATACCCTGTATCAGATCCTGGGAACGTTCGTCCTTGCCACCAAAAATGTAAAAATAGTTCTCAATGCCATTCTTCCGCACAACTACCAGATTGTCTGCGCGGTGATCCGTGATGGAGTACCCCCTTGACCGGAGCATAAGCTTCAACCAGAATAAAACATTTCGCCGAAAGGAGCCGATCGTCTTTCCACACATTGCAAAGTTCTGACCTGCAAAGCTGCTCATCGCCCACATGACAAAAGACAATGACATACTGACGGTTTTCCCTGACCTGATAGCTCCGTCTGCTATGATCCCATCTTTATCATGAACCGGGGATTCTTTGCACCACCAGGTTAGTACCTTTTGCTGCTTCTTTGAAAATGGAAAAAAGTGAAAAGTCTGTCCATTTTGCTTGGTTATCCGATTCTGCTTCATCTGCTGTAGATGTTTCTTGAGGCTGCTTATCTTCTCATACATCCTCATCACCCCAGACATCCGCCGCTGTTGCATTCATTGCTTCCAGGAAACCGTCATCTGTATTATCCTCATTTTGGCCGTCCTGCTTCAGAAGCTCTAATTCAAGCTGCATGCTTGCAAGTTCAAGGCGTGCATCATCATAGCCGAATTTATGCAGCGTTTCAATTGCTCGTTGGCGTCTGGCCTGAACTCTGGTCAGTGCATCCTCAACGGACTGGATCTGACCAAGGATTCCTTCGTATTCCCTCAAGAGCGTTGGCTTTCCTTTTTCCATACCGGCTTTATATTTTGTAACAGACATTCCGGGAGGCGCTTTTTCAAGCCCCCCATTTTCTTGATCATCTTCCGGGGCAAAAGGTTGCTCTACGTTTTTCAGCATTTCAATTCTTTTCAGCATCCGCCGTTCTCTGACAGTCAGGAGTTGAATCTCCTGCAGAAGCAGCTGTCCCTTATCAGGTACTACCATCTCGGTCAGGCGTTTTTCTTCTGGATCTAAGCAATCAAAAAAGAGAGTTTCGAACTCTCCTGTTTTCAAAGCATTCTTATTTTCCGGAGGGCCGGTTGCATTTTGATTTCCCGGTTGCCCGCCTCTTTTTTTCTTATCCGAACGTTCGCTTTTTTTATCCGAGCGCTCGTTATCCCATCTGTGAGTAGATTTCCAACGGCGAACCGTTCCTTCCGGCAGATTCAGTTGACTTGCAATCTCAACCAATTTCATGCCTTTCAAGTACATAGCCTTTGCCTGTTCTATTCTTTTATCTGGCGCCCTGGCCATGTCTTCATCACCTCGATTCGTCGTTTTTAAGCATGCAAAAGGCAGCCCCGAAGGACTGCCTGATAATCTAATATTCTTGAGGCAGCAGCAGACTGGCCGCGATACCTGCAATTACTGCATGGGTTGTTATAAATACGCTATTGACCGCCATCGGCATCGCCTCCTTAAGTGAAGTCAAAATGTCGCCAAAAATCAGCGACGGACAAATAAAATACATCGTACTGTCAATTAGGATCAATGCAATGGCCAATCGAGCACTGCGCCTGGATGTTGCTCCCTCAAAAATATTAGGTGTTTATCATATCACAAATCATCTTTTTGTCAAGTATTGAAAAACGCCCCGTATTTCTACGGAGCGCATCAAAAGAGGTATATTGTAATGACAATCAGAACGTCCGGATTCGAACCGGCGGCTCGATTTAAATTCGGCTCATGCTCTCTCCCGCCCGGAGAGACGTTCTGAAATCGCCGCAGCTGCCGACTGCGGCATCACATAAAAGGAGGAAAGAAGAAATGTCGTATCTGCATCTTTCTGTGCATACAATATATCACAGAGGCAGTGTGCATTTCTATGCACTCTTTAAATTTTAAAGTGCTCCAGTGCTTTTGAATGGATCTTATGTACTGCCCGACAGCTGTAGTCCATCGTCACTGCCACTTCCTCCCATTTCAGGTCGTGAATATACCTGAGCCGCAGGAGCAGGCTTTCCGTCTCATTCTCCATAGCGTCGATCCTTTCTGTGATTTCAGCACGGATCTGAATCTTTTTGTACATCTGCGTGCGCAGTTTTTGAACTAGATCATCTAGTCGTGCAACATATCCGGAGAGGTCTCCCCCTCCGGATCCATGCGGCATTCCGTCCTGCGCCGGGCTGCCTGGTATCATATCAAGCCGCAGCTCGTCGATCTCATGCTCAAGCACTTCCTGCGCCCGCTTTGCCTCAAGATATCTGCGCAGATACGCTTTCTTCCGCTCGTTTTCTGTTCTGACTACCTGCTCCATCCGCATCACCCCTTGTTCCACCACATCCGCCGTCCTACCGGCCGCTCTTCCTGCACTGCGATCTGCTCCAGTTCGAAATATTTGAAACACTCTCGTGTCCCTTTTTCGTTCTTGCAAAGCACATTGTGCTCGTATGTATCGATTACTTCGTATTCCTGGGTATTTATTACTTTTTTCCGTTTCTGTCCAAAACTTACTGGTTCGATTTCTGTTCTGGCAATCATAAGCTTCTGCCCAGGCTTATATTTCTTTCTCAACTGCTTCCGGTCTTCCGTCCTCCACCGAACCGGTATCACTACTGTGCCTTCCATCCACATTATCTTTTCCTCCTACCTGATATGGCCGGTGTTCCATCTGCCACCGCGCTGACTCCGGTATATTTTTCTGCGCCGCCCCGTCTTTGCGGACCAGCAATGCCCGC
>JAQXVT010000044.1 GCA_029225065.1 Lachnospiraceae bacterium
ATATTTTCACCGCTTAGCTGAAACCGATTTTGCTTAGCTGACAGCTAATTGATTTTTCATTTCTCTTAGCTGAGATTGTTATTCTTCTCATCCTCAGGATCTTCCCAAAATAAAAGAAGCGGATCCCGATCTGCTTAGCTAGCTAATCGTTTTTCCGCTTCAATCTAGCGTTCCCTGCGGGAATCGAACCCACAACTAGTGCTTAGGAGGCACTTGTTATATCCATTTAACTAAAGGAACAAGCATCGGTTTTTTGGCTTAAAATCAAGGTTTTTTGCCATTTCACCGACTTCTCTTATATATGATTAAGGTCTGTTTTTATGACCGTAACCCGCTGTTATTTCACTTTGATTGACGATGTTGTTATCGCCTATTTGGCGATGACTATGTTGTCAATTTTATGCGTCTCCTGTTCAAATCGAACTGCTACTCATTTTTTAATAGTAGTAAAAGCGATAAGCGTTGTCAAGACTTAGGAGGCGTGTGCTCTATCCAGCTGAGCTACTGAGACATTTATAAGTTTTATGCAATTTTCAAGGCTCGAAGGAATCGAACCATCTGCCGCTTAGGAGGACCCCGTTATATCCATTTAACTAAGGAGACAAAATAATGCTGTTCTGCGCGCCTATTCGCTCAGAACAGCATTATCATACTATATTTCCAGATAAATTACAAGTCAAAATTCAGCTGACCCTGCAGCCAGATATTGCCCTTGAAGCGGCGGCCGATTTCCGGCACGCCAAGGAGATCTTTTGCATTTACACACACATCAAAATACATGTCGTTGCATTCGAGCGTCATCTGATAAACGTATTCATCGGTGACCATATTCTGTACGCGCTGACAGTACTCGATATTTCCAAGAATCTGATACTGGTCACATTCCATTCCATACGGCATGAAAAACGTATCCACAATAGAAAATACATCCTCCTTATAAACTCGCCGCGACACCATTGAATACAGATCCATATCCTCGATTGTCAGACTCTCGATTGCTTCCGGATCTCCGTTTTTTGCAGCGCTCATCAGCTGACTGCGCCTTGCGACAGATTTCTTTTCGAAATCGCCGATCTCCTCAGATGAACGCTTTGCCACCGGAAACAGGATCCGTCCGCCGGATGACAGACCGGTAAAGGTTGTTGTGACCGCTCCCTTTAGCTGACTTAAGATCTGTTCCTGGCGATACCGCGCCGCATTCTGCAGATAAAAGATCAGTGATACACCAACACGGCCATCGTCACAGATTCCTGCAAATGAATCACCGTTTACACGCCGTTCCACACTGACCTCCTCCGAGGTCGTAACACTTCTTCCTTTATAATAAGGAAAGTAGTACTGTCTGTGAAATCCGTCGCCGTCAATGTCTCCGCAGAGCTTGATGCCCATATCCGGTGCAAATTCTTTTTCCATCTCAATGAACGCGGTATCGTCCTCCCGCACCGCTTCCCGATGGTCAAATTTCTGGTATACGTCCGCAAGCAGCTCTTCTACTTCCGATTCTTTTGTAATGTTCGCAAAACCGATTGCTCTTAAATAAGAATGCATCTTATCTCCCCTTTAAAGCCGGTCTTATCTGATTACTTCCTGTCCGCCCATATACGGTCTTAAAGCTTCCGGAATCCGAACGCTTCCATCCTCATTGAGGTTGTTTTCAAGGAATGCAATCAGCATTCTCGGCGGTGCAACTACTGTATTATTCAGTGTATGCGCAAGATACTTCTTTCCGTCCGCACCCTTTACACGGATTTTCAGACGTCTTGCCTGCGCATCTCCCAAATTGGAGCAGCTTCCTACTTCAAAATATTTTTTCTGTCTCGGTGACCATGCCTCTACGTCAAGAGATTTCACCTTCAGATCTGCCAGATCACCAGAACAGCACTCAAGCGTACGTACTGGAATATCCAGTGTGCGGAAGAAATCTACAGTATTCTGCCACAGCTTGTCAAACCACATCATGCTGTCCTCCGGTTTGCAGACAACGATCATTTCCTGCTTTTCAAACTGGTGGATACGATATACACCTCTCTCCTCGATACCATGCGCACCTTTTTCCTTACGGAAGCACGGAGAATAGCTGGTCAGTGTCTTCGGAAGCTCTTCCTCCGGAATCAGTGTATCAATAAATTTTCCGATCATCGAATGCTCACTTGTACCGATCAGGTACAGATCCTCGCCCTCGATCTTGTACATCATGGCATCCATCTCTGCAAAGCTCATAACGCCAGTTACCACATTGCTGCGGATCATATACGGCGGAATGCAGTACGTAAATCCTCTGCCGATCATGAAATCTCGTGCATAGGAAAGCACTGCGGAATGAAGTCTTGCAATATTGCCCATCAGGTAATAGAAACCGTTTCCGGCTACTCTTCCTGCTGCATCCATATCAATGCCATGAAGCTTCTCCATGATCTCTGTGTGATACGGAATCTCAAAATCCGGAACAACCGGCTCACCGTAGCGTTTCACCTCTACATTCTCGCTGTCGTCTTTTCCGATCGGAACGGACGGATCGATGATATTCGGAATAACCATCATTCTCTTGCGGATCTCTTCCTCTACTTCCTTCTCGCGGGCATCCAACTCTGCCATACGCTCGGAATTCTGCGTTACTTCCTTCTTTACAGCCTCAGCCTCTTCTTTTTTGCCCTGTGCCATCAGTGCACCGATCTGCTTGGAAATTTTATTTCGGTTTGCACGAAGTGCCTCTACCTCTTTTTTGATGTCTCTGTTTTCCTGATCATATTTCAGAACCTCGTCCACCAGCACAAGCTTCTTATCCTGAAATTTATTTCGGATATTCTGCTTTACGATTTCCGGGTTTTCTCTCACAAATTTAATGTCTAACATTTCTTTTGCCTCCAGATTAATTTTTTCTTTCCTCAGTTTTCAAAACTTTCTTTATCATATACCATTTCATCTTTCAAGTAAAGGACTTCAGCCCATGTCGCTGAAATAATTCACCGCCTGACGGAGTGCTTCTTTCTCCTCCTGACCAAGCACAATGTATGATTCTCCCTTTACAATTTCCTTTATGTAGGTATAGCAGCCTTCTCTTCCGTGAATCGCATTGAGTACGAATCCGGAATTGTTCTCGTCAAGCATTGCCAGTGCAAAGCTCAGTCTGCCTCCTACGTCCGGAAAGGCATCGTATTTTACGATACCGATCTTGTTTGCCGTACGGCCCTGAATTTCCTTGATTCTTCGAATCTCATCCGTATTAATCTTTGTCAGTTCCGACAGCTTGTCCACTTCCTGAAAGCGCTGTGCAAATGCCTTTTCCAGCGAAACGGCATCCTTTCCTCGCATAAAAATACGATAACGTTTCAGAAAGCGTGTCATTTTCATCGATACCCGCACCATATAAAGAAGTACGAATATCATAATTCCCATCATCGCAATGACGATGATGCCCGGATCGATTCCGAGCGAATTCAAAATGTTGCTTTCCATTTCTGATCCCTTTCTGCAATGTTCGGTAAGCAATCCGCTTTACCACTTGGAATATCATAAGGAATTTACCCGTAAATGATTCCCTTATAATATTTTATGAGCCTAGTCGCTTCACGTCCTGCGTTCAAGCTATGTTTCACGTGAAACATTTTCTACTGCGCTGTACTTTCTTCTCTCGGTATTGACTGAAACAGCTCCATCAAACGCTCCAACTCATCATCCGAATAATAATCAATTACGATTTTTCCTTTATGATTCGCCTTGTGGTTGATTGATACTTTGGTGCCGAATAATGCTTTCATCTTCTCTTCCAGATTTTCATAGATAAACGCATTTTCCGGCTGCGGCTTTTCTTTTTTATTTTCCGCATTCTGCATTGACTTCATCAGTTTCTCGACATCTCGCACACTCAGCTTCTGATCAAATACCTGCATTGCAATTTTATACTGCTGTTCCTTATCCTCGATTGACAGCAGCGCTCTCGCATGGCCTGTCGTGATCATCTCGTCAATTACCATCTGCTGTACTCTTGGATCGAGCTTCAGCAGTCGGACCGAGTTTGTCACCGCCGTACGGCTCTTGGAAACACGCTCTGCCACTTCATCCTGTTTCAGCTTAAATTCCGTCAAAAGTCTCTTGTAAGCCAACGCTTCTTCGATCGGATTTAAGTCCTCCCGCTGAATATTTTCAATCAGAGAAATCTCAACAATCTGCTGATCGGTGAAATCCTTGATCACGACCGGCACTTCTTTCAGCCCAGCCATCTTTGCAGCACGCCATCTGCGCTCACCTGCAATAATTTCGTAGTAGCCATCCCGTTTTTGCACCAGAAGCGGCTGCAATACACCGTACTGTTTGATCGATTCAGACAGCTCCAGCAGTGCATCCTCGTCAAATTTTTTACGCGGCTGTTCACGGTTTGGTTCAACCTCACTGATACGCAGTTTCATCTCTTCTTTTTTCACTACAGTTTTCACAACCGTCTCCGGTTTTGCCGGCGCTGCTTTTTTCTCTGCACTCTGCTTTGGAATGAGAGAATCCAGGCCCTTCCCCAAACCCGATTTTTTTATCGTCATTCTTCTTCACCTCTATGTATTACTTCCTCTGCCAGCAGACGATAACCTTCTGCGCCCGTAGATCTCGGATCATACTTTGTGATCGGCATTCCATAGCTTGGTGCCTCAGCCAACCTTACATTTCTTGGAATGATGGTCTTATAAATGCGCTGATTCAGGTTATTCTTTACATTTTCAACCACTTGCAAAGACAGATTCGTCCGGGCATCGTACATGGTAAACACAACGCCTTCAATCTCAAGATTTGGATTCAAACGATCTTTTACCAGATCAATCGTGTGCATCAGCTGGCTCAGACCTTCCAGAGCGTAATATTCACATTGAATTGGAACGAGGACCGTATCACCGGCGCACATGGAGTTGATTGTCAGCGTATTTAATGACGGCGGGCAGTCGATAATCACAAAGTCATAATCTTCTTTGATTTCATCCAACGCATTTTTCAGAAGATATTCCTTTCCCTCTACTCCAACCAGTTCAATTTCCGCTCCGGCCAGATTGACATTTGATGGAAGAATCGAAAGATTCTCGAAAATTTCCGGTTGCAAACATTCCTGGATTGTTTTCTCACCGAGGAGCAATTCATACACCGTATTTTCCACTTCATCTTTTTCAACGCCAAGTCCACTTGTAGTATTTCCCTGTGGGTCCATATCAATTACAAGCACCTTTTGGCCAAGACTTGCAAGAGAAGCAGACAGATTAATCGATGTCGTAGTCTTTCCGACACCGCCCTTTTGGTTTGCAACAACAATAGTTCTTCCCATTTATCCGTATAACTCCCTTCATTCGTGTAAAGCAGACTTCTACAATCTACTTTGCTGCTTGCTTTTACAATGTTTCACGTGAAACATTTTTATATTATCTCATCAACGGATACTTGTCCGTTTTGCTGCTTTTCTTATATTACCATTTTCATTTGTTCCCGTCAAAGATTTCCGGCTTATTTTATAAGAAAAACCAGGTGAATTTAGGCGAATTCTGGAAATGTTTCACGTGAAACATAAAATAAGGGTATAGAGTGGTGAGTTACACTTCGTTTTTATTGTTTAACAGACTCATAAGGCTTTTCCTCGTTGGCGTAGGCCTCTTCTAGAATTTCTTTTATAGTATTTCATAAACGCTTCCTTATTATATAGGTAGAAATGCTATGGCATTTCTCTTTTTTGGCGGATCTTTGTCCTATGCAATTGAGCATTTAGCAGCGCTCTGCTTTCTATAATAATTGCACTTGTCGGTGTTGTGTAATTTATTATAAGGCATCCTTCCATTGACATGGGGCCTTTTCCGCAAAATTCCATCTGAGATTTCATAATTGATTAGATATTTCTGCAAATTTTTTTAAAAAAGGGGAGTTCTTTCTGATACAGTCACCCCCCTTCTGTCTAGTATTCCTTGCACCCCTATGGGGACTTGCTCGATTTATTTAAACAAAGTTGTGCTCTTTTATATTTTCCCTGTAAATTCTACTCTTTCAGACGAATTTCGAAGATTGGTTCGTATTGCTGTGTTAGATTTTTATTAGTTTGGTCAATATTTTCTATTTTTTAGTTTTGCCTGTATTATATTGATATTTTTCGTTATATTTTGTTATATATCGATATATTTAGTTCTTTTATTCTATGTTTTTCGATTTATTTTGTCGTTTTTAAAATCATGTAAACCATTCATATTTATCGCATTTATACCCCTATTTTTCGTTTTCTATTTTATTTTCTCTGTGCTGCATATATTGTCAATTTTTTCTATGTTTCACGTGAGAATACTTTCCATATATGTCAATATTCATCAATACAATTGTTTTTATATTTATCGCTGTGACCACTTATTCCAGACACAATCCAAATTATTTTTCCAGTTAAAGCCGGATATTTGCAGTCCAGTTTGTTGTTTGTGGAATTATAAGAAGTTTTTTGTAAGCGGACAGTTCGCAAAGCATTCTTTTATTCCATTCATTATGGTATTTTCATACTCAGCTTCGCGGCTTCTATTTGAGCAGTTTTGCGCTCCCTGATGTAAGCAGTTTTTCATCCACCGCTTATTACTTCTCATGTTTGAAACGGCTCTCCCACTTGATTTAGTTAATTGCATTTCTTTGTAAATCAACGGTATCTGTTTTAATCTCCTCTCATTTTCATTTGCTAACCAGTAATAATTTTTCAAGTACTTTTATGTAATACAACTTTAGTTTTTATAAAATAGCCATATTTCACCAATCAGGTAAAAGAAGCAATTCCTTCATTTCAGACTTTGCAAGATCACTTGCGTTCTGTTAGTTGGGATTTTTCTGTATAAGTTTTTGCCTTTATCTATTTTAATTACTTTAAAGCACCAGATTGTGGCTTCCTGTTATCCAGCATTACGAGATGTTCTATCCATTTTTAGCTCTTATTTTTTCTTACTCTTTTTAACTGAATTTCCAATAAGTTTTATTATTCTATGTTCTATTATTGTCTAATTTTCCATTGATCAGTTCACTCATGTTTCACGTGAAACGTGAGTTTTAATAGTCAATCATTCATTGTATTTCAGAAAGCTGTAATAATCTTTATAGTGATTTTTTACTTCCAGCCAAAGCAGATATTCGCAATTCGTTTTCACTATTTAAATAATCATAAGGGATCCCGGCTCATAAGGTGCCTCCTTCAAGCGAACCCCTTGTGGAATTTCACAAGCAGGTCCTTTCTTATGAAATTCCGCAAGTAGATTCTTTCTTATGAAATTTTGCAAATAGATTCCACCTTATATTATTTGAAAGTATTTTTTCTTGATTACACTCAAACATCTATGTTTTCAAAAGAAGTATATCCATTTATTTTTTATCAAGCAATTCGCGTTCCACGTTTCACGTGAAACATCTCTCGTCTTGGATAAACTAAGCAAGCAGGTGAATAACTTATGAATAATCTCTCTTTAACCAGAATTATTCCATTTTTCCATTCTGCAAAAAAGCTGCTGCATACAGAACTTTTTATCACGTATAAGTCAGACTTTTTTGTGGCAATAGTCAAAAACAAAAGCTAGCATAAATCAATCCGTCCAATTATAATTCAGGAGATTTACCAAAGCGAATATTTACAATCTACTTCGCTACTTGCTCATAATCTTTATCATGAGTAAATTTATCTATGATACAAGCAATTTGCTATCCGCGGCTTATTTCCCAGTGCAATCGAAGCACGTGACTTGCTTGGCTCATATCAAATCACTTTTTCCATTTTATTCGCTCGCTTTTTACGCTTTTATTGAATATTTTAACGTTTTTTCTACTTCCTGTACTTCTGTTTTTATTCTATTTTGTATTTTCATGTCTTCGCCTTTATTATATCGATGTTTTTCGATGTTTTTATTTTTAGAATGTACTTTGAATATTTTTCACAGAATTCGTATTATATTCTATGTAAAATTTCATCCAGGTAAGAGGCAATATACTGAAATCGCTCACTACTAAATGAAGTAGAAATGTATCGAGTGCCTCATGAAATATCTGCCTCATGAAATATCCTAGCGTGCGTTTGAAAAATGATTTCTGCAAGATGTATGCCACAATTTGCGGGAGATTTCGTCTGAATGAGGGCAGTGTAGCAGGTTACGTCAACCAAACGAAGGCAAAATATACCGCAAAGCAGGGGCATGCAATCTCATAAGGAGGGACCCGTTTACGGGAGGATTCCTTATGAGTTCGTTAGATTACGACAATGTTTTTTCAAACAGTCTCCAGGAGGGACCCGTTTACGGGAGGATTCCTTATGAGTTCGTTAGATTACGACAATGTTTTTTCAAACAGTCTCCAGGAGGGGCCCGTTTACGGGAAGATTCCTTATGAGTTCGTTAGATTGCGGCAATGTTTTTTTCAAACGGACTCCAGGAGGGGCTACTGTCTACGGGCAGGTGGATCCTTTATAATTTCAGACTTTCTTATAATTCTACATGCAGCAAACCATTTTAAAAAAATCCGCTTTAATCCCTGCCTTCTGTATCATTAACTTTCAAGTAAATAACGCAAATTAATTTTTCATTTACTTTAACTCAGTTTCTTTATTCATTCAAACTTGCTGTCTGTTTTATAAGTCTTCCGGTTATCTATGTTATGAAATTAAATTTTCTGTTTTAGCGCCTCTTCTTTGCATCAAAAAAACATATTTCCATGCACTGAAAAACAGGCATAAATGTTTCACGTGAAACACATCATGCCTGTTTTCAATTCAACGCGGAAATTCATAATCCACATTACGTTTCTTTTGTTTTAACTATTTTCTTACTGTACCGGCTCACCTGGTCCTTCATTTCAACATATCCTCATACTTCTTTATCATCTTTTTCATTTTATCCATCTCGCTCTTGCACTTTTTGCGATCTGCATTCATCAGTGCCATGCAAAGTTCTGTCTGTCTGTACAGATTTGCGAGCATCGTATGGAACTGTGAGATCTGCTTATGAAGACTTTCGTTTTCCTGATCTGCCTGCAACAGTCGATTTTTTCGTTCCAGCGCTTCTCTGATTTTAGCTGCCAGGTCAACCGGTGCATTTGTTTCCGCAGATTCAGGCTGTTCTTCTGTTACTGTTGCTTCAGCAGTATCTTTCCCTCTCTGAATCTGCTCAGCCATAGTATTTTCGCTTACTGCATCTTCTTCCGGCAAAGTTGGTGCCGATTTTTCTGCGTTTTCTTCCGATTTTTCTTCTCCGCTTTTATTTTCATTATCGCGAGTATCTATACGATCATCCTGATTTTCTTCTTTTTTTGTTTCTTCTTTCTTTGTTTCTTCTGCTACATTTTTCTCCTCGTCCGCATCTTCACTGATTTTCTCTGCTTCCTGAATTTCTATTTTTGTATCACATATTTTTGCAGTATCCTCGTCCGGATTTGATGCTTCCTCTATCCAGATTCCGGACTTGTAAGTCTCCTCCGCCAGACGTTCTTCCTTATTCGCATCTATTACTTCTGGCTCTTTTATTTCTTCACTCTCTATTTTTACAGATTCAGCACTCATTTCCACTTCTGCAGCTGTTTCTTTTTCGTCCAATGCATTTACTTCATCCTTTACAGCCGCGTCTTCTGCTTCTGTACCTGAACTTTGTGCATTTGAATTTTCCAGACCTTCATTCGTCTCTTCATTCTTCCCCAAAGTCCCCTTTGTAACATCAACCTTCTCCTCAGACACATCTTTTTCTGGGCTTTTCGTTTCTTTTTTGTTGTCCAAAACAAGTTCTGACGGCGTTTCTCTCAGGTCTTCCTGGTGCTTATCCTCTGTCTGTATCTCATTTACTATCTGTTTCTTGTCTTCTAGCTCTGCTTCATCTACCGTCTGTTCCCGGTCTTTTACCTTCGCTTTATCTGCTGTCTCTTCCCCGTTTTTTATTTGTGCCTGATCTGTGGGCAGTTCATTTTCTGTTTCTGACTTTGCCACTTCTTCCGTCTGAGCCATCGCCTGCGCGTCCGCTTCCCTCAGCAGTCCATTGTATTCTTCCTCTTTCTTTTTCAGTTCGCCCAGATGTTTTTTTACTTCTTCCATCTGCTTTTCTGCCGCCTGCTGCTTTTCCTGTGCCTGCGCCAACTTTTCCAGGCCGCCCGCCGCTGCAATTCTCGGCGAAAAGATATTTTGCTCCAGATCATTTTCTTTCTGCAGGTTTTCAATCCATTCCTGCCCGGTCTGATATTCCTGCTGCAGCTTTTTCAGTTTTTCCACATAACGTCCTATTTCTTCCTGATTGGAATCCATCAGGTTTATAATATATTCTTTCAGCATCGTATCACTTCCCCTCTTTCCGAGTGCTTTCTATTTCTTTTATAATCATACCCCACTTGCACTGAAAAGGAAAGATTTTTTATTGTAACATTTCAGGGAATGGTTTATACTAAAAAGAAAAACAGCATCTGTTTGGCGGGTTTTTATGCCACTGTTACAGAAAGGACTGATTTATTATGAAAAAGAAACGCAAATCTTTATTAAAGACCTCCGTGCTCGTGCTCGGTGTTCTTGAGGTTTTTAATAAAATGATTGACTCCTCCTCCATCGTAAATACAAATACACGAACCGGAGGAAAATATTACCACTGGAAACACGGCGATATCTACTATCATGTATACGGTGAAAAAGGAAATAAACCGCTTCTTCTCATCCACGATTTGACGGTTGGTTCCTCCAGTTATGAATGGCACCAGCTTGCAAAAAAGCTTACCGACACCTATCGAATCTATACTATTGATTTGATTGGCTGTGGGAAATCGGACAAGCCCGGAATTACTTATACCAATTATTTTTACGTTCAGATGATCACAGATTTTGTAACCGATGTAATTGGTCAGAAAACAAACGTTGCCGCAACCGGCCTTTCCAACTCCTTTGTCCTGCTCGCCAATGCGATGAATCATGATCTGTTTGATGAAATCATGATGGTAAGTCCGACCGATCTGACTATCTTAAAAAAGACTCCGGATGACCGTTCCCATTTTATCGTCCGCGCCTTTGAGCTTCCGATCATCGGAAAGGCATTGTATTATGCGTTTACCAGCCATATGAACACGGAATACTATCTGACCGAAACCTGCTTCTTCGATTCGTTTCACATGGAACCTTCCGTTGTAAAGGCTTATTATGACGCTGCACACGCCGGAAACGGCAACGGAAAATATCTGCTCGCAAGCCAGTTTGGAAATTATCTGTACGCGGATGTTTCACGTGCCTTAAAGGCCGCTGACAACCGGATTGTCCTTGTCACCGGCACCCAAAATAAAAAGGCAGACGCTCTGATCCGTGAGTACAGGGCTCTTCAGCCACATCTTGTAATTGAGCCGATCGACGAAGCCAAACTTCTCCCTCAGCTTGAAAATGAGGGCGAGATGCTGGAGCTCCTCTCCACGTTTTAAAACCTGTTTGAAAAATTTTTTAATCCCTTTTCTCTCCTCTCTTTCCAGTTTTTATTTTCTTGCTTTTTCTATATTGCACGATTACACACAAAAACTCCTGCACCAGAGCCACATCTTTTCTTCGTGCGCCCTGTCGCAGGAGTTTTCTCTTACCCTTTTCTTACTTTTTTCTACCCTTATTTATCTTAATTAATTACGGCCTTTTTATTTTTCGCAGCTTCCCCTTTACTCATCCTCCGCCTTTTCTTTCTCCCACAGCTTTGCAAGTGACTTAACTTGTCTGGCGGAAACCGGCTTTCTCTCTTTACGCCTTCTCTTTCTTCCCCTTTTTTCCATCCGGCTTCGTCTTTTCGGACAGTGGCTCCTTCGACGGCAGTCCTGCCTTTCGCGGAAATTTTGCCGGGGTCGGGCGCTCTTTTCGGATCAGAATAAAGCTTCTCGGGATGTCGCTTCCCGGCAAAATCAGCGCCTTTTTTTCCTCAATTCTGCCTCCCAGAAGTGAAATTGCCGTGCCTGCTTTTTTTACTTCTTCATCTATTTTTGTCGATTTGTATGAAATAAATAATCCATCGATTTTTATAAATGGGATGCAATATTCGGAAAGTGTCGATAAGTTAGCAACTGCTCTCGACACACAGAGATCAAACTGTTCCCGGTATTCCTCTTTTTTCGCGTAATCCTCTGCCCTTCCATGAACGGCCTGCGCATCCTCCAGATGCAGAAGCGAGATCACCTCATTTAAAAACTGCACCCGTTTATTCAGTGAATCAAGCAGAACGATCTTCAGATGTGGATACACGATCTTCAGCGGGATTCCCGGAAAACCTGCTCCCGTTCCGACATCGATCACACTGTCCGCTTTCCCAAGCTCGTACACGGCTGCCGCCGCCAGGCTGTCCGCAAAATGCTTTTCCACAACCTCCTCGTACTCGGTAATTGCAGTCAGATTCATCACCTGATTCTTCTCCAGGAGATACTCATAATACAGCAGAAACTGAATCTTCTGCTCCTGTGTCAGCGTGATGCCAAGATCAAGGAATCTCTGCTCCAGAAGCGACACATCGTAACGCTCCAGCAGTTCCTCTCCCGTACTCATTTGATTACTCATTGTTTTCTCCCTGTTTTCTGTGCATGCCTCCCGTCAGATACACAAGCAGTACGGAGACATCCGCAGGGGAAACGCCTGCCAGTCTGGATGCCTGCCCGATCGACTCCGGACGGTACTGTTTCAGCTTCTGTCTGGCCTCCGTTCGAAGGCTCGGCACTGCATCATAATCCATATCTGCCGGGAGCTTTTTCCGCTCCATCTTCTTAAACTGCTCTACCTGCTTTTCCTGACGCTCCAGATACCCGCGGTACTTGATATTGATATTGACCTCTTCTCCCACGTCTGCGGTAAGTTTGGGGCGCTGTGGATCGATCTCTGCGAGCATCTCATACGTCAGCTCCGGTCTGCGGATCAGTTCCGCCAGCGTTGCCGAGGTTTTTAATACGGCGCTTCCGTGTGCTTCCAGGCAGTGCTGTACTGCTTCATTGGCTCCAATGTGCACCTGCTCCACACGCTGTATTTCCTCCTCAATCTCCCGCTCTTTTTTCAGCAGTTTCTGGTATCGATCTTCATCGATCAGTCCAACCTCATACCCTTTTTTTGTCAGCCGCATGTCTGCATTGTCCTGACGCAGCAGCAGACGGTATTCCGCGCGGGATGTCATCATCCGGTATGGCTCCCTGTTTTCCTTCGTCACCAGATCATCGATCAGCACGCCAATGTACGCCTCGGAACGATCCAGAATCAGCGGTTCCTTTCCCTGAATCTTCCGCACCGCATTGATTCCGGCAATCAGTCCCTGCGCTGCTGCTTCCTCATAGCCGGAGCTTCCGTTAAACTGACCGGCGCTGAACAGCCCGGAGATATTCTTAAACTCCAGTGAAAGAGACAGCGCTCTTGCATCGATGCAGTCGTATTCGATCGCGTATGCGTTTCTCACTATCTGTGCATGCTCCAGTCCCGGTACGGAGCGGTACATCGCGATCTGCACATCCTCCGGAAGCGAGCTCGACATGCCCCCGATGTACATCTCATCGGTATGAATGCCTTCCGGCTCGATAAATACCTGATGCCGCTCCTTATCTGCAAACCGAACAACCTTATCCTCGATTGATGGGCAATAACGCGGGCCGGTACCCTCGATCATTCCGGAATACAGCGGAGAACGGTCCAGATTGCTGCGGATAATCTCATGTGTCTTCGGATTTGTGTAGGTCAGCCAGCAGGAAACCTGCTCTTTCTGGATACTCTCCGGGTCGGTTGTAAATGAGAACGGTACGATCCGCTCATCCCCCTTCTGCTCCTCCATCTTGGAAAAATCGATCGACTTTTTCGCGATGCGCGCCGGTGTACCGGTCTTAAAACGCCGCAGCTCCACCTTGTTTGCCTTTAAGGAATCCGTAAGATAATTTGCCGCCTGCAGCCCGTTTGGCCCTGTGTGCACGCTCACGTCCCCGTAGATGCATCTTGCCTTTAAATACGTACCGGTACAGAGGATTGCTGCTTTGCAGTGGTATACGGCGCCTGAGTACGTTCTGACGCCGGTTAAAACGCCGTCCTCCACGATCAGCTCCGTCACTTCCATCTGCCGGATCATCAGATTGTCAGTCCGCTCCAGCACCTGACGCATGCTCCGTGAATAATCGGATTTATCCGCCTGCGCACGCAGGGAATGGACCGCCGGTCCCTTTGATTTATTCAGCATCTTTGACTGGATAAACGTCCGGTCGATGTTTTTTCCCATCTCGCCGCCCAGTGCGTCGATTTCACGCACCAGGTGGCCTTTTGAACTGCCGCCGATGTTCGGATTGCACGGCATAAGCGCAATGCTGTCGACGCTCACCGTAAACAATGCGGTCTGCATTCCAAGCCTTGCGCACGCAAGCGCTGCCTCGCAGCCGGCATGTCCGGCTCCGACCACCACGACATCCACAAATTCTTCTACTTTACTCATTTCTTTCTTTTTAACTCCTCTTTCTTCTTCCAGAGCATATACAGCAGACATAAGCATCCTATCTCCATACCCGCGCCTTAAAACCGGGAACACTTATCTGCGCTCTTATTTTCCCATACAGAACCGGCTGAAAATCTCATTCACCAGATCCTCGCCGACGGATTCGCCCAGAATCGCGCCCAGCGCCTCATACGCGCTCATTAAATCAATTGAGTAGAAATCCTCGGGCAGCCCAAGAGAAATGCTCTCAAGCACCTTTAAAACGCTCTCACGGGCATTCACAAGGTCTGCCTTCTGTCTGGCATTCGTAATATAGACTTCATCATTAAAGGAAATCTCACCGCGGTAAAACAGATCCCGGATCGTCTGCTCCAGAAGATCAATCCCGTTTCCTTCCCGCGCCGATACCGCAATCACCGGATACAGCTCCCCTGTCATCTCTTTTAAATCTTCTGCCGTCACTGCAGGCGGAAGATCAGACTTATTCAGAATCAGAACTGCCTTTTTGCCGCAAAGTGACCGCAGGATCTCCCGGTCATTTTCGTCCAGTGCCTGCGAAGAATCCGCCACGTACAGAATCAGATCTGCCTGCTGCGCTTTTTCCTTCGCGCGCTCCACGCCGATTTTTTCCACGACATCCTCGGTATCCCGGATTCCTGCCGTATCGATCATATTTAAGGTAAGGCCGTTTAATGAAATGCTCTCCTCAAGCACATCACGCGTCGTGCCTGCCACCTCCGTGACGATTGCACGCTCCTCGCCAAGCATTGCGTTTAAAAGCGAGGATTTTCCGGCGTTCGGCCTGCCAAGAATGACGGTCTGGATTCCCTCTTTCATAATGCGTCCGTTGTCTGCCGAATCGATCAGATGGCTGATCTCACGCTCCAGCTCCCGCGCTTCTTTTTCCAGACGCTCCGGGTAGCCCTCCAGTGAAATATGCTCCGGATCGTCGAGCGCCGACTCGATAAACGCGATCTGGTAAAGAATCCGCTCCCGAATCTTTTGCACCGCCTCCTGCACCGCTCCCTTTAACTGGCTGACGGAACTTTTTAATGCATACTCATTTTTTGCCTGGATCACATCGATTACCGCCTCCGCCTGAGACAGATCGATCCGTCCGTTTAAGAATGCACGCTTTGTAAATTCGCCCGGCTCTGCCGGGCGCGCGCCGTTTTTCAGAACCGTCTCCAGCACGCGGCGCACGGCATAAACGCCGCCGTGACAGTTGATCTCCACGGTATCCTCCGCAGTGAAGCTCCTCGGCCCCCGCATCAGCATCACGAGCACCTCATCAACCACCTCACCGTCATCCACGATATACCCGTAATGGATTGTATGTGATGCCTGATCCTTCAGATGCGCTCTGCCTCCTTTGGAACGGTAAACACGGTCTGCCACTGCTACTGCATCCTCTCCGCTGATCCGGATGATCCCGATCCCGGCACTTGATACCGCCGTTGAGATCGCCGCTATTGTATCATTTTCCATGTTGTTTTCTCCAATTTTTTCAGACTTAATTCGATTAAAAAAGAGTGCTGCACAATCCATTCAATTATGCAACACTCTCTCTTACATTGTCAACTTATAATGCTTACTCCTGCGGTGCCTCTGCCTGAGTTTCTGCCGGAGCCGAAGCTGCTTCCTGCTGCTGCGGGAATGCTTCATGCTCTCTTCTTGTGCGGTAGCCACCTTCCGGACGAGGTCTTCTTGAGCGGTATCCGCTGCGCTCCTGCGGTCTTCCCTCGCTGCGGGCACCCTTCTTCGGGGTCACTACAACGCGGCGGTTCGGCTCGTCGCCCTCAGAATGAGTCGTAACGTACGGATCATTCTGAAGTGCAGAGTGGATGATGCGTCTCTCATACGGATTCATCGGCTCCAGGAATACCGGTCTTCTCGTCTTCTTTACCTTCATCGCAATGTTTCTTGCGAGATTTTCCAGCGTCGCTTTTCTGCGGCTGCGGTAATCCTCGGTGTCAAGCTTGACACGCACGTAAGAAGCTTTGCCCTTGTTTACAATAAGGCTGGTCAGATACTGAAGGGAGTCAAGTGTCTGTCCTCTCTTGCCGATCAGAAGTCCCATATCCTCGCCCTCGATCTCAACCGAAAGCGTATCCTCTGCGAACTCTGCGCGGATCTCAACGTTCATCTCCATCACGCGGAACATTTCCTTCAGGAAATCGACTGCTCTGCGCTTTGCCTCTTCCGGATCAGCCGGCACACGCGATGTCTTCGGCTCAGTCTCTGCCTGCTCTGCTGCGGAAGCGTTTTCCGGCGCTGCTTCCGTTTTCTTCTCTTTTAAGTTTTCCCGCAACTCACGTTTTTCTCTTGTAAATTCCTTCTTCGGCTCCCTGCGCTCTTCTCTCTTTGGCTCAGCTGCCGTCTCAGGTGCAGCTTCTTTTTTCTCCTGCTGCGGAACTTCCGCCTTAACTTCCTTCTTGAACTCCTTTTTGAAATCTTTCTTAAAGTCGTTCTTTGTTTCTTTTCTGACTTCTTCTTTTCTGAATTCGTCTTTGTGGCTTTCTCTGTGAACCTCTTTTTTCGGCTCTCTCTTTGCCTTTTCCGGCTTGTCGCTGCTGCCGAAAACTTCCTTCATCAGATCGTCATCTGTAAATTTTTTCTTTGCTTCGATCACGGCTTTTTTTCCGCCGATTCCGAAAAATCCGCGTGATCCCTCGCTGATGACGGTATATTCGATGTTGTCGCTGCTCGTTCCGAGCTGGATGGAGGCTTCTGTGACTGCATCAGCAACCGTTTTTGCTTCTACACGAATAGAATCCATAACCCTGTAATCCCCCTATTTCTTCTTCGCATGCTTTTCATTGTACTGCTGTACCATCTGGGCTTTGGAAGCGAGGCTTCCCGGTTTTGCCTTCGTTGTGCTCTTGTAGTACTCTGTCGCACTCTGAATCTTCTGATCCTTTTCCTCCTGCGTCAGCTCCGCCTTTGCAGGCTTTTCGATTGCCCGGGTGTTCAGCTTTGCCGTATTCGTGATCTTCTGAGGCGGAAGGCCCTGCTTCTCACGCTTTTTGTTGGCTTTTTCAATGTTCTTTTTCATGATCTCATCGAGATCCATCTTGTCAATCTGCTTGTTGACGATCAGCTGCTGGATGGAACGTACCACCGCACCTGCAATCCAGTAGATACCCATACCTACCGGCAGTGTGAAGCAGAATACTGCGGACATCAGCGGCATCATGACGTTCATCGTCTTCATCGTGCTCGCCATCGTATCTGCCTGTGCGTTTCCGCTTGTCGCACTGTCATTCTGTGTGGACATCAGCTTTGTGTTCAGCCACTGGGTCAGTGCCGAGAGAAGCGGTACAAGAATTGCCGCAATAACCAGCGCAATGGAACCGGCTGCGATTGCACTCTGGAAAATGGATGCCGGTGAATCAGCGATGTTCAGTCCGAGGAAGTAATTCATGCGGTCTACTTCCTTCTGCGTACTTGTGATCAGAGAGGACAGATCCGGAAATTGCTCTAAAAGTGCGGCCCAGTTGTCCGGTTTGAATTTGTAAAGTACGTCAATCAGCGTCAGCTGCGTCATGTCATTGAACGTGACTGCGTTCGATTTTGCGATACCCGCCATAAAATCCTGCGCTCCGCTTGTCGTAAGCAGCGCGTCTGCCAGCGGGACAAAATAATTCTTTACGGATGTGACGTAAGCCGGAATGTTCCAGATTACGCGGTACAGTGCAAACAGGATCGGCATCTGAATAATCATCTGCAGACAGCTTCCCATCGGGTTTACACCGTATTTCTGATAGACAGCCTGTGTCTCTTCGTTCATTTTCATCATGGCTGCCTGATCCTGGTTCTTACCCTTATACTTTTTCTGAATCGCCTGAAGTTCAGGATTCATCTTGCTCTGCAGCCTGGAAAATTTCTGCTGCTTGATTGTGAGCGGGAGCAGCAGCATGTAGATTACAATCGTAAATAAAATAATACACAGACCGATGCTCTCAATTCCGATCTGTGACTGGACCCAGAAAATCGCATTCATAATGTAGCCAAGCAGTGTAGCTACCGGTCCGATAATGAATGTTGAGGTCTTGGTCAAAAGCATTTTTTAATTTCCTCCTCATGGAACGGGATCGTATCCGCCTTTCGAAAAGGGATTGCATCGCAGGATCCTCCATGCAGCCAGAATGCTTCCTTTTACTGCTCCATATTTCTGGACTGCCTCCAGCCCGTACTGACTGCAGGTCGGAAAATAAGGACACCTTGTACTTTTCAACGGCGAGAGATACTTCTGATAGCATCTAATCAGAAAGATCAGTATCTTTTTCATCTTCGACATTCACTTCTTTCTTTTTCTCTCCATTTTCCAAAATACCATGGAGCTTTCCAAGATGAAGCAGCGCGCTCTCAATTTCAAAGAAGCTTCGCCCTTTCGCGCCTGGCCTTGCTACGACTACGATGTCAAGGCCTCTCACAAATAAATGTTCATTCAATCGATAACTTTCCCGGATCAGCCTTGTAATTCTGTGTCTGATTACACTGTTTCCGACTTTTTTACTGACTGAAATTCCGATACGGTTTCCTGTGGTGTCCTGCTTCCTTATATACATGATCAGATATTTGTTGGCATACGATCTGCCCCGTCTGTACACCCGCTGGAAATCCCCGTATTTTTTTAGAGATTCTGAAAAAATCATACATTCTTCCTTTTCAGAAAAATTCAGAAAAGTTGCAGAAAAGTGTAACTGCCCGGAAAATTCCGGACAGTTACAAAAAAGGCCACATATCTGCGGCCTATGCTGACAATACTTTTCTTCCTTTTGCTCTTCTGGCAGCTAAAACTTTTCTTCCGCCTGCTGTGCTCATTCTTGCCCGGAATCCGTGAACCTTGGATCTGGATCTCTTTTTCGGCTGAAATGTCATCTTCATATTTCCGGCACCTCCTTTTTACTGAACCAAATCTATTTCAGTTGGTATCTTTGTAGTTGTCAATCATGTATATATTTGAAAACATCGCTTCAATTATATTCAAAAAACCACGATTCGTCAAGCAATTCCTTAAATTTTTTGCATTTCGGATTTTTTCCACTGCGGCGGCAATTTTCTGCACAGCCCTGTGGATAATCGCCTTTCTTTTTATCCACAAAGTTATCAACAGCAGTGGATAACTTATCCGGTTGACGTAATTTATCCACAATTTGTTGATAACATGTGGACAAAATTTTCTTTTTCTGTTTATATGCTTTTTTTCGACTTTTATTTTTGCTTTATTTCATCCCGTTTTTGCCTCTGTGTACAGTTTGGATGAAGTTATCCACAGCCTGCGCATATCCTGCTCCACCATTCTATTTTATGTCAACCTCTCAGACGCTTATCCACATCTGCCTGATCATTTTTAATTTTTTATCCACAGAATTCGACCGGTTTTGCACATCTTATTCAAAAGTTTCCATTGCGAAAATTCTCTTTTTGGGTTAATATTACCGTAGGAAAAAATGGTTTTTTGGAGATTATACTATGGACATACTAAAAGAAAAATGGGATCAGATCCTGCAGACCGTCAAGGTTGAACACGAATTATCCGACATTTCGTTCAAAACCTGGCTTCAGCCTCTGCAGCTGCATGAGATTACCGACACCACCGTCACGATTCTCGTCCCGAACGAGCAGATGGCGATCGATTATATCAGCAAAAAATATACGTTTCCGCTCAAAGTTGCCATTGCCGAGTGCACCGGAAAGGAATACAACATCGAATTTATCCTTCCGGAGCAGGCTGCCGCGCAGCTCGAAGCGAAAAAAAAAGTCGCTGCTGTCCACACTGTGGACAACAGCGTTCTTGCCGAGCGCGCCGGACTGAATCCGAAATACACGTTTGATACCTTTGTCGTCGGAAACAACAACAAATTTGCGCATGCTGCCTCCCTGGCAGTAGCGGAATCTCCGGGAAAAATGTACAATCCGCTGTTCATCCACGGAGGCGCCGGACTTGGAAAAACGCACCTGATGCACTCCATCGCGCATTTTGTACTCAACCAGAATCCGGAAAAAAAGGTACTCTACGTCACAAGTGAGACCTTTACAAACGAGCTGATTGACGCGATTCGAAACGGAAACAACACCGCTATGACGAAATTCCGTGAAAAATACCGTAGTGTCGACGTTCTTCTTATCGACGATATTCAATTTATTATAGGAAAAGAGGCAACCCAGGAAGAATTTTTCCATACCTTTAATGATCTCCATGGCAATAAAAAGCAGATCATCATCTCCTCCGATAAACCGCCGAAAGATATCGTAACACTGGAAGCCAGACTTCGTTCCCGTTTCGAATGGGGTCTGATTGCAGACATTTCCTCTCCGGATTTTGAGACCAGAATGGCGATTCTTCATAAAAAGGAAGAAACTGATGGCTACAATATTGATAATGAAGTCATCAAATACATCGCCATGCATATCAAATCCAACATCCGTGAGCTCGAAGGGGCCCTCAACAAACTGGTCGCTCTCAGCAACCTGGAAAAACGGGAAATTACCGTCGAGCTGGCAGAAGAAGCATTAAAGGACATCGTCTCTCCGGATGAAAAAAAGGAAGTCACGCCTGCACTGATTGTAAATACAGTAGCTGAACACTTCCATGTGAGCGTAGATGACATCCGCAGCAACAAACGAAACAACGAAATCGTCGTGCCGCGCCAGATCGCAATGTATCTGTGCAACACGATGACCAGTGTCGGACTCAAAAAAATCGGCAGCGAAATTGGCGGACGCGATCACTCCACTGTCCTGCACGGTTCCAAAAAGATCTCCGATGAGTTGAAAACTTCGGATGACATGAGGAAAACGATCGAAATTCTCCAGAAAAAGATCAATCCGAGCTGAAAGTTATCCACAAAGTTATCCACTTATCCACAGGATATCTAATAGTAAACGCTGTGGACAGACTGTTTACGTCTGTTCACAACTTTTCTGTTTTTTTTCAGGCCAACTGCGGGTTTCGCTGCGGGGATGTGCATAACTGTGACGTTATTCTTCCGGTATCACGGCGGCATACACACAGTTATTCCATTTGAATTTATGCGTAAAATCAACCCTTTTTGGAGTTTTGCACATATCCACACCCCCTAAGGCGGATACTGCGGATTTTTTTTCTTTTTATATCTATCTATTCGGATCTCAAATCTCCACGGTGGATTGTCACCGTCAGCTTTTGGATCCCTCATCAAAGCGGACATTTGCAATCCGCTTCGCTGTTTATCAATTAAACAACAACTATGAAACACGCCAACTGATCAGCTTCCGGAAAGGAGTTCTTAATTATGAAAATCATCTGTAAAAAATCAGATCTGCAGAAAAGCATCAGCATAGTATCGAAAGCAGTGTCCTCAAAAACAACAATGCCGATTCTTGAAACAATCCTGATCAATGCATCTGCAGCTGAAATTCATTTTACTGCCAACGATATGGAACTTGGCATCGACACTGTTGTGGAAGGAACGATTCAGGAAAAAGGTATGGTTGCTCTCGATGCAAAGCTTTTTTCTGAAATTGTTCGAAAACTTCCGGAAAATGATGTTATTATTACCTCTGATGCAAACAACAGCACCCAGATCACCTGTGAAAAAGCAAAATTTTCGATCATGGGCCAGAGCGGAGAGGATTTTCCGTACCTGCCTTATGTGGAAAAAGATTATCAGATTACCCTTTCACAGTTTACGTTAAAAGAAGTGATCCGCCAGACGATCTTTTCGATCGCAGCAAATGACAGCAACAAAATCATGACCGGCGAATTATTTGATATCAACGGCGGTGAAATGCGCGTCGTATCTCTGGACGGCCACCGAATTTCCATTCGAAAAATCCTTCTGAAGTCCGAATATGAGCCGAAAAAGGTGATTGTTCCGGGCAAAACCCTGACCGAAATTTCCAAGATTCTGACCGGCGGAACCGAAGATATTGTAGATATCTACTTTACAAACAACCATATCTTGTTTGAGTTTGAAACTACGGTTGTTGTTTCCAGACTGATCGAGGGAAATTATTTCCGCGTGGATCAGATGCTGACAAATGATTATGAGACAAAGGTCACGATCAATAAAAAGGAATTTCTTGACTGTATTGACCGTGCAACTTTGATGGTAAAAGAAGGAGACAAGCGCCCGATTATTCTGAATATTGCGGAAGATGTGATGGAGCTGAAAATTTCTTCCCAGATCGGATCGATGGATGAATTGATCGATATCGAACTGGAGGGCAAAAATATTAAGATCGGCTTCAATCCGAAGCTTCTGATTGATGCACTTCGTGTCATTGATGATGAAAAGATTGATATTTATTATATGAATCCGAAAGCGCCGTGCTTTATCCGCGATGAGGAGCAGAGCTATATTTACCTGATTCTGCCGGTAAACTTTATTGATAATGACTGATATAAAATAATTCCTTATGATTTGGCCGGTTTATGCAGTTCATGGCGGACAGCATCTGAAGAGTTGAAAAATGAGGATGTCCGCCTGAAAAAGGCATGAAAAATCCATTATAATAAGGAACATATCACTTATAAATAAGTTCGCAGTACACGGACAGAAGACGTAATCTGCAGATATCGCAGGACAGAGCAGGCATCGCCGGGGTTTTTTTGAATGCTGAATAGTTCGAAAGAGAATGCATAATTATTCATTTAATATACAAAATACAGAAGAATATCAGGACAAATTCGGCTATTCAGGCTGCTCCCGCTGCAGGATGATTCTGAAATGCAATATAGAAAAATCGGCTGTGCACCTGAAGCGGGGGAATATCTATCTGTGTTCAAAGAAACGACAAGGCAGATTGCAGAAAATGAAAACTGATACAGTCAGAAGGACAGGAGAAAAAATGGAAACAGTAGAAATCAAACTCAGAGACGAGTATATTAAACTGGGACAGGCACTCAAGGCGGCCGGAATCGCCGAGTCCGGCGTGGATGCCAAATATCGGATTCAGGACGGCACGGTACAGGTGAACGGACAGACGGAACTGCAGCGCGGGAAAAAACTTTTTGCCGGAGATGTAGTCGTATGTGGAAATGTTACCGTAAAAGTTGTAGAATAGATACTGTACAGAGCCAAGTAAAATTTTAGAAAGCGAACGTAAAACGCTTGCAATATCGTAGAATGAGTAGAGAGAGCACATGATTGTTGAGTCGGTAAAGCTGGATCAGTTCCGGAATTATGAATCGCTGGAGCTGGAGTTTGACAGCGGAACAAATCTGTTTTATGGGGACAACGCGCAGGGCAAAACGAATGTCCTGGAGGCGGTGTATCTGTGCGGGACGACAAGATCCCACCGGGCAGGCAAGGACCGAGAGATGATCCGGTTTGGCCAGGACGAAGCCCACATCTGTATGCGCATCCGGAAGGGAGACATCCCGTACCGCATCGATATGCATCTGAAGAAGAACCGTTCGAAGGGAATTGCAATCAACGGTTCACCGGTGCGCAAGGCGAGTGAGCTGGTGGGGCTTGGAAATTTTGTCTTTTTCTCTCCGGAGGATCTGAATATCATCAAGAACGGACCGGCGGAGCGGAGGCGGTTTCTCGATATGGAGCTGTGCCAGCTGGACCGCATTTATTTATATCAGCTGTCAAATTATAACAAGCTTTTAGTACAGCGCAACCGGCTTCTGAAGGATTATGCGGGATATCCGGAGGCAGATGCGATGCTGGATATCATGGATGAACAGCTCACGCAGTACGGAACGGTGATCATCGAGTCGCGGGAGCGGTTTGTCCGGGAGCTTGGCGGGATCATCGGAAGGATTCACGGAAATCTTTCGGGCAACCGCGAGGTGCTCGAGGTGACGTACGAGAAGGATACAGAGCCATCGCAGCTTGCCGCGAGACTGAAGCAGAACCGGGAGCGGGACATCCGTTCAAAGATGACGAACTGCGGGCCGCACCGCGACGACCTCTGTTTTGCGATCCGCGAGGTGGATATCCGGCGGTTCGGTTCCCAGGGACAGCAGAGGACGGCGGCGCTGTCGTTAAAGCTTGCGGAGATTGAGATCGTAAAGCAGAGCGTGAAGGATACGCCGGTGCTGCTTCTTGACGATGTGCTTTCCGAGCTTGACAGCAGACGGCAGCGGTATCTTCTGGAGAGCATTCACGACATCCAGACGATGATTACAGGTACCGGCATCGACGATTTTGTAGAAAATAACTTTAAAATAAACAGGCTGTTCCAGGTAACAGACGGAACGGTCAGTCAGAAGAATTAACAGGAGGTTTTTCATGAGCGCAGAGTACGGTGCAGATCAGATCCAGATACTGGAAGGACTTGAGGCAGTTAGAAAAAGGCCTGGTATGTACATTGGAAGCACCTCGTCGAGAGGTCTCCATCACCTGGTTTATGAGATAGTAGATAACGCAGTGGATGAGGCGCTGGCAGGCTTCTGCCACAACATCCTCGTCACGATCAACAAGGGAGATTCCGTGACCGTCGTGGATGACGGCCGCGGTATTCCGGTCGGAATCAATAAAAAAGCAGGTCTTCCGGCAGTCGAGGTCGTCTTTACCGTGCTGCATGCGGGCGGAAAATTCGGCGGCGGGGGATACAAGGTATCCGGCGGACTGCACGGCGTTGGTGCGTCGGTTGTAAACGCACTTTCTACGTGGCTGGAGGTCGAGATCTGCAACGAGGGAAAAATTTATCAGCAGCGCTATGAGCGCGGCAAGGTGATGGAAAAGCTGACGGTGATCGGCGAGTGTGACCCGGAAAAGACCGGAACGAAGGTAACGTTCCAGCCGGACCCGGAGATCTTTGAGGACACCGTTTATGATTTCGACGTGCTCAAGCAGCGGCTGCGCGAGATGGCATTCCTGACGAAAAATATCCGGATCGTGCTGCGGGATGAGCGGGACGAGGAAAACGTAAGAGAGAAAATTTTCCATTACGAGGGCGGTATCAAGGAGTTTGTCACTTACCTGAACAAGGGAAAGACACCGCTTTACGATGACATCATTTACTGCGAGGGCACAAGAGATGGAGTTTACGTCGAGGTGGCAATGCAGCACAATGATTCCTATACGGAGGGAAGCTACAGCTTCGTCAACAACATCACGACACCGGAGGGCGGTACGCATCTGACCGGTTTTAAGAATGCGCTGACGAAGACGTTTAATGATTATGCGCGGGCAAACAAGCTTGTGAAGGACTCGGACCAGAACCTGACCGGAGACGATATCCGTGAGGGTCTGACGGCGATCGTGAGCATCAAGATCGAGGAGCCGCAGTTTGAGGGCCAGACGAAGCAGAAGCTGGGCAACAGCGAGGCAAGAGGCGCGGTGGAGAGCGTTGTGACGGAGCAGCTGACCGTATTTCTGGAGCAGCATCCACAGGTGGCAAAGATCATCGTGGAAAAATCAGTTATGTCACAGCGTGCAAGAGAGGCAGCGCGCAAGGCGCGTGAGCTGACGAGAAGAAAATCAGCGCTTGACGGTCTGTCATTACCTGGCAAGTTGGCAGACTGCTCGGATAAAGATCCGTCAAAATGTGAAATCTACATCGTAGAGGGAGACTCTGCGGGCGGTTCTGCAAAGACGGCGAGAAGCCGTGCGACACAGGCAATCCTTCCGCTGCGCGGAAAGATTCTGAATGTGGAGAAGGCAAGACTGGACCGTATCTACGGCAACGCGGAGATCAAGGCGATGATCACAGCATTTGGTACAGGTATCCATGAGGATTTTGATATTTCGAAGCTGCGCTACCACAAGATCATCATCATGACCGATGCCGACGTCGACGGTGCACACATTGCGACGCTGCTTCTGACGTTTTTATACCGGTTTATGCCGGAGCTGATCAAGCAGGGCTACGTTTATCTGGCGCAGCCGCCGCTTTTCAAGCTGGAGAAAAACAAGAAGGTATGGTATGCATACAGCGACGAGCAGCTGCAGCAGATCCTTGATGAGGTCGGAAGAGACCAGAATAACAAGATTCAGCGTTACAAAGGACTTGGAGAGATGGATGCGGAGCAGCTCTGGGAGACGACCATGGATCCGGCGAAGCGTATCCTGCGCAAGGTGACGATGGATGAGGCACAGTCCTCGGAGATCGATCTGACGTTTACTACGCTGATGGGTGACCAGGTGGAGCCGCGGCGCGAGTTTATCGAAGAGAACGCGAAGAATGTAAAGAATCTGGATGTATAAGTTCACGAGACAGGAGGTAAATCCGTGGAAGATACAATATTTGACCAGGTCCATGAGGTTGACCTGAAAAAAACGATGGAAGAGTCGTACATCGACTATGCGATGAGCGTTATTTCACAGCGTGCGCTTCCGGATGTAAGAGACGGACTGAAGCCGGTACAGCGCCGTGTGCTTTATTCCATGATCGAGCTGAACAACGGGCCGGACAAGCCGCACAGAAAATGTGCGCGTATTGTCGGTGATACGATGGGTAAATATCATCCGCACGGCGACAGTTCCATTTACGGTGCACTCGTAAATATGGCGCAGGAATGGTCGACGCGTTATCCGCTTGTCGACGGACACGGCAACTTCGGTTCTGTCGACGGAGACGGTGCGGCTGCGATGCGTTATACCGAGGCGAGACTGAGCAAAATTTCGATGGAGATGCTGGCGGATATCGGAAAAGATACCGTGGACTTTGTACCGAACTTTGACGAGACTGAGAAGGAGCCGACCGTGCTTCCTGCGCGTTTTCCGAACCTTCTGGTAAACGGAACGAACGGAATCGCTGTCGGTATGGCGACGAATATTCCGCCGCACAATCTGCGCGAGGTCATCGGAGCAGTCATCAAAATGATCGACAACCGCATCGAAGAGGGCAGAGAGACGGATATGGAGGAAATCCTGGAGATCATCAAGGGACCGGATTTCCCGACGAGTGCACAGATTCTCGGAAGACGCGGCATTGAGGAAGCGTACCGCACCGGAAAGGGAAAAATCCGGGTGCGCGCTGTGACGAATATCGAGTCCATGCCGAACGGCAAGAGCCGCATCATCGTGACTGAGATTCCGTATATGGTAAATAAGGCGCGCCTGATCGAAAAAATGGCGGAGCTGGTAAGAGATAAAAAGATTGACGGTATCACGGCGATCACGGACGAGTCGAACCGTGAGGGTATGCGGATCAACATTGAGCTGCGCAGAGATGCAAATGCAAACGTAGTGCTCAATCAGCTCTACAAGCATACGCAGCTGCAGGATACGTTCGGTGTGATCATGCTCGCGCTTGTCAACAACGAGCCGAAGACGCTGAACCTCAAGGAAATGCTGACGTACTACATCCGTCACCAGGAAGATGTTGTCACCAGAAGAACGAAATACGAGCTGAACAAGGCAGAGGAGCGTGCTCACATCCTGCAGGGACTGCTGATTGCGCTTGACAATATCGACGAAGTCATCAAGATCATCCGCGGGTCGGAGAACACGCCGGCTGCAAAGGCGGGACTGATTGAGCGCTTCGGTTTAAGCGATGCGCAGGCTCAGGCAATCGTGGACATGAGACTGCGTACACTGACCGGTCTGGAACGCGAGAAGCTGGAGGCAGAGTATCAGGAGCTGTTAAAGAAAATCGAAGAGTACCGTGCAATTCTTGCAGATGAGAACCTGCTGCTTGGTGTCATCAAAAAAGAGATCCAGATTATCAGCGACAAGTACGGCGATGACCGCCGCACGAGCATCGAGCGCGACGTGTTTGATTTAACGACCGAGGATCTGATCCCGGATGAGAACGTGGTCATCACGATGACGAAGCTCGGCTACATCAAGCGCATGACACCGGACAACTTCAAGAGCCAGAACCGCGGCGGCAAGGGCATCAAGGGCATGCAGACGCTGGAGGATGACTACATAGAAGAACTGCTGATGACGAGCACGCACCATTATCTGATGTTCTTTACGAATCAGGGAAGAGTGTACCGTCTGAAGGGCTATGAGATTCCGGAGGCGAGCCGTACGGCGCGCGGTACCGCGATCATCAACCTGCTCCAGCTGATGCCGGGCGAGAAGATCACGGCGCTGATCCCGATCCGGGAGTACAAGGAAGGCCGTTTCCTGTTTATGGCAACAAAGAAGGGACTGGTAAAGAAAACGCCGATCACGGATTTCGCAAATGTGAGAAAAACTGGTCTGGCTGCCATTACTCTCCGTGATGACGATGAATTGATCGAGGTTAAATTTACAAACAATAAAAAGGACATCCTGCTTGTGACGAAATACGGACAGTGCATCCGCTTCCACGAGACGGATGTGCGCAAGACCGGCCGTTCGTCGATGGGTGTCATCGGAATGAACCTTTCCGACGGCGACGAGGTCGTTGCAATGCAGATGGATACGCAGGGAGAGTACCTGCTGATCGCATCGGAGTACGGCATGGGCAAGCTGACGGAAATGTCGGAGTTTACGGCGCAGAACCGCGGCGGCAAGGGTATTAAATGCTATAAGATCCTTGAGAAGACCGGAAATGTGGTCGGAGCCAAGGCCGTGCATATGGACAATGATATTATGATGATCAGCACAGAGGGCATCATTATTCAGATGGCGTGTGAGGATATTTCGGTGCTCGGCCGTGTGACGAGCGGAGTGAAACTGATGAGCCTTGATCCGGAGAAGGATGTGAAGGTGGCGAGCATCGCACGTGTGAAGGATTCCGCGAAGAAGACGGAAGAGGATACACTGAAATCACTCGAAGAGGAACTGAAGAAAGAGGAATCATAAGACATGAGGGTACGAAGGCTGCTTGCCATATGGACTGCAAAGCTTGTGAGCACTGGCTGTAAGCTGGCCGGAAAGCAGGGCGTGACACTGGCGGGAAAGATCGCATTGAAGATTGATCCGAACATACTGCACGACCTTGCCGGACAGGTGCGCGAAAAGATTTTTGTGGTCTGCGGCACAAACGGAAAGACAACTACAAACAATCTGCTGTGCTCTGCGATCGAGTCAGAGGGGAAAAAGCTGGTCTGCAATCATACCGGCTCCAACATGCTGGATGGTGTGGCGGCGGCTTTTGTCCTCGCGGCAAAGAATAACGGAAAGCTGGATGCGGATTACGCGAGCATTGAGATCGACGAGGCATCGACGGTGCGCGTGTTCCCGCATTTTAAGCCGGATTACATGGTGCTGACGAACCTGTTCCGCGATCAGCTCGACCGCTACGGCGAGATCGACATCACGATGAAACTTTTAGACCGGGCGATAAAGATGGCGCCAAAGATGAAGGTGATCGTGAACGGGGACGATGCACTTTCCGCCTATCTTGCGATGGAGAGCGGAAATGCGTATGTGACCTACGGTATCCCAGGTAAGGTATTTGAGCAGAAGGAGACGGGGGAGATTCGTGAGGGACGGTTCTGCAAGCGGTGCGGAGAACGGCTTTCCTATGACTTTTATCATTACAGCCAGCTGGGCAGCTATCACTGCCCGAAATGCGGCTTTGCAAGGCCGGAGGCTGATTTTGCGGCGGAAGCGATCGACATGACGCACGGACTGAAATTTGAGGTCCGGGAAAAAGACGGAAGAGTCGCTCCGATCGAAGTTAATTATCAGGGATTTTACAACATTTACAATATTCTGGCGGCGTACAGCGCGGCGCGCACCGGCGGACTTGAGCTCGCTCATTTTGAAAAAGTGCTGCAGGAATTCAATCCGCAGAACGGCCGGATGGAGCATTTTACGATCAAAAATACCGAGGTTGTGCTGAATCTTGCAAAGAACCCGGCGGGCTTCAATCAGAATATCTCAGCGGTGATGGAGGATGAAAAGGATAAGGACATCATCATCGTAATCAATGACAACGCGCAGGACGGCACGGATATTTCGTGGCTCTGGGATGTAGATTTTGACCGGTTTTCGGATCCGTCGATCCGCTCGATCACGGTCAGCGGCATAAGATGCCAGGATATGCGGCTTCGCATGAAGTACGTGGATATTCCATGTCAGCTGGAAGCGGACGTCGAGACGGCAATCCGGAAACGGGTACAGGACGGCTGCGGTTCGCTCTATGTGCTGGTCAATTATACAGCGCTGTTTTCGACAAGAGCGATACTGGCAAAGATGTAAATGGAAATTCAGGAGGAAGCATCATGAAACTGAAGATTGGACATTTGTATCCGGATCTGCTGAATCTGTACGGAGACCGGGGGAATATCCAGTGCATGAAGAAGCGGTGTGAGTGGCGCGGAATCGAGGCGGAGGTACAGGAATTTGAGCTCGACGATCCGGTGGATTTTTCTTCGCTTGATATTGTGCTGCTCGGCGGCGGTTCAGACCGGGAGCAGATGCTGGTCTGCGAAAAGCTGCGCGGGATAAAGAAGAGCTTTCGGGATTACGTGGAGGACGGCGGAAGTGTGATTGCGGTCTGCGGTGGCTATCAGCTGCTAGGCCATTATTACGATACAGATGACGGGCGGATCGAGGGACTTTCGCTTGTGGATCTTTATACGGAGCAGGGAAGTCCGCGTCTCATCTCAAACATCGTGATTCAAAATGAGGCTCTGGAGCTTCCGATTGTCGGGTTTGAGAATCATGGAGGCAGGACGTACATCAATGACAATCAGCCGCTGGGCCGGGTACTCTATGGCTATGGCAATAATGAACAGGATAAGGCAGAGGGTGTGCTTTATAAAAATGTGATCGGTACGTATCTGCACGGGCCGCTCCTGCCAAAGAATCCGCACGTCTGCGACCTGCTCCTGTCAAATGCACTGGAGCGAAAGTACGGCGTGAACGAGCTTGCACCGCTTGATGATGCGCAGGAGCTGGAGGCTAATCGGTATATCGTGGATCGGTTTGTATCCGGATCAGAGGGGCGGAAACGCTGAAGCTGTCAGGGCAACTGATACAGGAAAGCAGCGAAGTGGATGATACTGCAGCAAAGTTGAGAATATTTGACGTTTTTATAAAAATGTCATGATAAACTACTTGACAAACAGGAAGAAACGCTGTAGGTTATATCAGAACTGATTAACAGAAGCTTAATTGAAGTCAGGAACCAAACAAGATAAATGCTTTTCTCTTATTCAGAGTGGTGGAGGTACATAGGACCTGCGAAGCCACGGCAACCCCGTTTATGGAAGGTGCCAACCTGAGCGAGTAAACTCGAACAATAAGGGGATTTGATGAGTGATTATTGAGTCCGCCTTTTTGAGGCGGACTTTTTTCAGGGAAAAAGCATACCACAGGACAAAGAAAGGAATAGACGTATGGACAAGAGATTATTTACATCCGAATCCGTAACAGAAGGACATCCGGATAAAATGTGCGACCAGATTTCTGATGCGATTCTGGACGCACTGATGGAGCAGGACCCGATGAGCCGTGTAGCCTGCGAGACAGCAACGACGACCGGCCTGGTACTGGTTATGGGCGAGATCACGACGAAGGCATATGTGGACATTCAGAAGATCGTCCGCGATACAATCCGTGAGATCGGCTACACAAGAGGAAAATATGGATTTGACGCAGATACCTGTGCAGTCATCACAGCAATCGACGAGCAGTCTACGGATATCGCGATGGGCGTTGACAAGGCTCTTGAAGCAAAAGAGAATCAGATGAATGACGAGGAGATCGAGGCAATCGGTGCCGGAGATCAGGGTATGATGTTCGGCTATGCGACAAACGAGACTGAGGAGTACATGCCGTATCCGATCGCACTGGCCCAGAAGCTGGCACTTCAGCTGACCAAGGTGCGCAAGGATGGTACACTGACCTACCTGCGTCCGGACGGAAAGACACAGGTTACAGTCGAGTACGATGAGAACGGCAAGCCGGCAAGACTGGATGCAGTTGTTCTTTCCACACAGCATGATCCGGAAGTGACACAGGAGCAGATCCACGCAGACATTAAGAAGTATGTATTTGATGAGATCCTTCCGCAGGATATGGTAGATGAGAACACAAAGTTCTTTGTAAACCCGACCGGACGTTTCGTCATCGGCGGACCGCACGGAGACAGCGGACTGACCGGACGTAAGATCATCGTAGACACCTACGGCGGATACGGAAGACACGGCGGCGGAGCATTCTCCGGAAAGGACTGCACAAAGGTAGACCGTTCCGCAGCGTATGCAGCGCGCTATGTGGCAAAGAACATTGTTGCAGCAGGACTGGCTGACAAGTGTGAGATTCAGCTTTCCTATGCAATCGGTGTGGCAAGACCGACTTCTGTCATGGCAGATACATTCGGTACCGGAAAGGTATCGGACGAGAAGCTGACAGAGATCGTTCGTGATCACTTCGATCTGCGTCCGGCAGGCATCATCAAGATGCTGGACCTGCGCCGTCCGATCTACAAGCAGACGGCAGCATACGGACATTTCGGCCGTCATGATCTGGATCTTCCGTGGGAGAAGCTGGATAAGGTGGACGATCTGAAGAAGTATCTGTAAGAACTGAAATCGTAATATAGAAATGGGAGGGGCGGCATCTGCGGATGCCGTCTTTTCTGGTTCCCGGATATTCAGAGCAGGCCGCAGCACAGCTGTCTTTACCTGAAGATCTGAACCGGTTTACAAAATTTTTATAAATATATTGATTGTTTAGAGGAAATGGCGTTTCGAGTGTGTTATACTCAAAAGGATAAGATGATGGGAACGGAAGGAAATGTGAGATGAAATTAAAGACAAGGCTGATCATCGCATTTTTTGTGATTCTGTTTGTGCCATTTCTGATGTTTGGAATTGCGTTTTTCGGATTTTCAAAGTATCAGATGCAGGCAATCGAGCAGAGCTACGGTGTGCCGGTATCGTGGGATACGATGTCGGATACGATGCAGGTGATCGGAAAATCGACAGAGACGGTATTTAAGGAACTGAAAACGCAGGCGGATAAAAATCCGGATCAGTTTCTGGATGAAGCATATCTTGGACAGATCAATCTTGAACTGAAGGAGAAGCCGGCGTATCTGCTTGTGCGCAAGGGAGATACGCTTTATTATAATGGCTCCGGGGAAAACGTCTCAAAGCTGTTTTCGGAGCTTCCGGCCTTTCGGGAATTCAGCAGCTCCTCAGATGGCGGCTCCTATATCGGAAAGGATGTCAAGGCATTTGTCAAGCAGCTGGACGTGGAATTTTCGGATGGGAGTGAGGGAAGCGTCTTCATCATTTCCTCAACAAAGAATATTGTGACACAGACGAAGCATTTGCTGATAGACCTTGTGATTTCAATTGTAGTGATCCTGTTTTTTACGGCTGCGCTTCTGACGCTCTGGATCTATACAGGAATCAACACGCCGCTGAAAAAGCTCTCTGAGGCGACGGAGCGGATCAAGAATGAGGATTTCGATTTTGAATTAAATGAGACTGGGAAGGATGAGATCAGCGAGCTGTGCCGTGATTTTGACAAGATGCGCATTCGGCTGAAAAATCAGGCGGAGGAAAAAGAGGCGTTCGACCGGCAGAGCAAGGAGCTGATCAGCAATATTTCCCACGATCTGAAGACGCCGATCACGGCGGTGAAAGGATACGTGGAGGGAATCATGGACGGCGTGGCAGACACGCCGGAGAAAATGGATCGGTATATCCGGACAATCTACGTCAAGGCAAACGATATGGATCGCCTCATCAACGAGCTGACGTTTTACTCGAAGATTGATACGAACCGCATTCCGTATCATTTTAACCAGCTGAATGTGACGGAATATTTTGATGACTGTGCAGACGATGTGGGGCTTGACCTGCGGGAACGCCAGATCACGTTTACGTACATCAATACGATCGATCCGGATACGATGATCATTGCGGATGCGGAGCAGCTGACGCGCGTCATCAACAACATCATCGGCAATTCCGTCAAATATATGGACAAATCGAAGAAGAAGGTGGAGCTGCGCGTAAAGGATGCCGGCGATTTTATTCAGGTGGAGATCGAGGACAACGGAAAAGGTATTCCTACAAGAGAGCTGGTATCGATTTTTGACCGGTTCTACCGGACGGATACATCGCGAAATTCTGCGCAGGGCGGAAGCGGGATCGGATTGTCGATCGTGAAAAAGATTATTGAGGATCATGGAGGACGGATCTGGGCGAACAGCAAGCTTGGCGAGGGAACAACCATGAGTTTTGTTATCAGAAAATATCAGGAGGTACCTGTGAATGAGTAAAATTTTGATCGTAGAGGATGAAGTGGCGATTGCCGATCTGGAGAAAGATTATCTGGAGCTTTCCGGATTTGCAGTGGAGATTGAAAATGACGGGGAGAACGGGCTGAAGCGTTCCCTGGAGGAAGATTTTAATCTGATCATTCTTGATCTGATGCTTCCGGGGGTCGACGGTTTTGAAATCTGCCGTCAGATCAGAATGCGGAAAAATACACCGGTCATTATGGTGTCTGCAAAGAAGGATGACATTGACAAGATCCGTGGACTCGGACTTGGAGCGGATGATTACATGACGAAGCCATTCAGCCCGAGTGAGCTGGTAGCGCGTGTGAAAGCACACCTGGCACGGTATGAGCGCCTGGTAAACAGCAATGTGCAGGAGAATGACATCATTGAGGTGCGCGGCATCAAGATTGATAAGACGGCGCGCCGCGTCTGGGTCGATGGCGAGGAGCGGGCGTTTACGACGAAGGAGTTTGATCTGCTCACCTTCCTTGCACAGAATCCGAATCACGTATTCACGAAGGAAGAGCTGTTTCGCGAGATCTGGGATATGGAGTCGGTCGGCGATATTGCGACTGTCACCGTGCATATCAAAAAGATTCGTGAGAAGATCGAGAAGCAGTCCTCAAAGCCGCAGTATATCGAGACGATCTGGGGTGTGGGGTACCGCTTTAAGCTTTAAAGTAAGTGTCACATAAGCGCCTGCACATGAAAGAGATGACAATGCATAAGTAATTGCGTATGAAAGAAAGGATAATGCATAAGTGATTGTGCATGAGTTGACAGATGCTAGATATCATATATGAAGATAAGGACAAGATTATATTAAATAAGCCGGCAGGACAGCTTTCCCAGAGTGGAAAATCCTTTGAGACAGATCTTGTAAGCGAGGTGCTTACATATAGAAAAAGTAAGGGCGAGGAAACCTATGCAGCTATTATTAACAGACTTGACCGTCCTGTAGCAGGACTTGTGCTTATGGCTAAGAATAAAAAAGAAGCAGCCAGACTTTCAGCACTTATGCAGAAGGAATCGTTTTGCAAACATTATCAGGTGCTTGTATGTGGAAAACCGGAAGCAGATAAGGGTGAGCTTGTGGATAATCTTCTTAAAGATGGAAAGAAGAATGAATCTAAGGTTGTGCCAGAGGGAACAGCTCAAGCAAAAGCAGCCAGACTCAGATATCGTCTTATATCATATGATGAGCAGACCAATATATCAAGGCTTGATATACACCTGATAACTGGAAGGCATCACCAGATAAGAGTACAGCTTGCGTCAAGAAATATGCCAGTTGTAGGTGATGCAAAGTATGGTGGTGAACGGGCTGTGACAGCAGCTGAAAGTGTTAATAATGGACATATAAAGCGGGGCTGCATTGCATTATGTGCAGTGAGCCTCACTATAGATGGAAAAACTTACGAAGCTATCCCGGAATTCTAAGCTGGGAAATTCACGAAGCTATCCCGAAATTCTAAGCTGCAAAAGCTTACTAAGCCTTATGAACTGGCAAGTATCAGGTATAGAAAAGTCACCTTGTGGAATACTTTCACAGA
>JAQXVT010000045.1 GCA_029225065.1 Lachnospiraceae bacterium
TTCCGGAAATAGGAAAGCAAAGGTTAATAAAGAGAAAGCGGCAAAGACGGAGGAGTAAAGAATGCTTGAAGTAGGAATAAAGGCACCAGATTTTGAGTTACCAGATCAGAATGGAAAAATCCATAGATTATCCGATTATGCGGGAAAGAAAGTGATTTTATATTTCTATCCAAAGGATAATACGGCAGGATGTACAAAGCAGGCATGTGGGTTTTCGGAAAGATACCCTCAATTCACAGAAAAGGGTGCAGTCATTCTTGGAGTCAGTAAGGACTCAGTAGCATCTCACAAGAGATTTGAAGAAAAATATGGACTTGCATTTACGTTATTATCAGATCCGGAGCGTAAGGTTATTGAAGCCTATGACGTATGGAAAGAAAAGAAAAATTATGGAAAAGTTTCTATGGGAGTAGTAAGAACAACATATCTTATTGATGAGCAGGGAATCATTATAAAAGCAAATGATAAGGTCAAAGCGGCCGATGATCCTGAAAATATGCTTAAGGAATTGGCGTGATGAAGATTATATTATCACCTGCAAAAAAGATGATTGCCGATACAGATAGTATAGCACCAGTTGGATTGCCGGATTTTATTGATAAGACAGTGGAGATACTGAACTGGATGAAGAGCAAATCAAAAGAGGAACTGAAAGCTATCTGGAAATGTAATGACAAGATTGCAGAACAAAATTTCAACAGATTAGAAAATATGAATCTTTATGGCATGCTTACACCGGCCGTTTTATCATATGAGGGAATTGCATTTCAGTATATGGCACCATCTGTGTTTGAAAGCCGACAGTTTGACTATATACAAAATCATTTGAGGATATTGTCTGCATTTTATGGTGTTTTAAAGCCGATGGATGGTGTGGCGCCTTATCGCTTGGAGATGCAGGCGAAAGCTGAAATAGAAGATAAAAAAAGTCTATATGATTATTGGGGTGACAAATTATATCATTCAGTAATTGATGACAGCAGGGTTATCATTAATCTTGCATCAAAAGAATACTCGAAATGTATAGAAAAATATTTATCAGATAAAGATAAATATATTACGATTACATTCTGTGAACAATCAGGGAATAAGCTGGTAACAAAAGGTACATATGCTAAGATGGCCCGTGGTGAAATGGTCAGATATATGGCAGAAAGAGAAATTGAAAATCCGGAAGATATACAAAAGTTTGACAGACTTGGATATACTTTTAGAGGAGATTTGTCATCAGAGTCGGTATATATTTTTGAACGAAAATTCACAAATTAGAATTATGGACAGAGATACTTGCAGAAGTATCTCTGTTTTTTAAAAAGAATAGTAATTATTATTATTTTTATATTGACATTCTTAAACTAATAGTATATACTCCTAATAAAGAACAAATACTAATAAAGAAAGACAAATAATTAACAGAAGAAATACCGGACTTACTGAAAAGAGTTCGTGATACATATGAAAGGAGATAAAAAGATGAAAGTAAAATATTATGTATGTAAACATTGTGGAAATATTATTGAAAAGGTAAAGGACAAAGGCGTTCCTGTACTGTGCTGCGGAGAGGCTATGCAGGAGCTTAAAGCTGGAGCAACAGGTGCCGCTGTTGAAAAACATGTACCGGTATACACAGTTGAAGGGAATCATGTGCATGTTGTTGTTGGTGAGACAATCCATCCAATGCTGGAAGAGCATTTCATTGAATGGATTACGTTAAATACTTCTCAGGGAATTTACAGAAAACATCTTACACCGGGACAGAAACCGGCTGCTGATTTCTGCCTTTGTGATGGAGAGCAGGTAGAAGAAGTGTATGCATATTGCAATTTGCATGGATTATGGAAATGCTAAAATTAATTTATACATATCAATATTATAAATTATAAGAATATAACAGTAAAAATACTGTATATTAATACATCTTACGAGGAGGAAATGATAATGAAATACGTATGCGATGTTTGTGGATGGGAATATGATGAGGAGAAAGGTTATCCGGAAGGTGGTATTGCACCAGGTACAAAATGGGAAGATGTTCCGGAAGATTTTGAATGCCCATTATGTCTTGTTGGAAAAGATCAGTTTTCAGAAGCTTAATTAATATTCGGTCTCCTTTTTGTTTGACAGAAAAAATTATCATAAAATGATATAAGGTACTATACGCTGGGGGTTCACCCGACGGCAGCATTGTATGTTTTTCTATTGACAGTACGAAACAGGAGTGCTATAATATTCTCATAGTTAGTTATAACTAACTATGAGAATAAACCAAGTTGACAATGGGAATGCTTATAAAAAAGGAGGACTTTTAAGATGTCAATGATCAATAAAGAAGTAAGTGATTTTTCTGTTCAGGCTTATCAGAATGGAGAATTTAAAACAGTAACCAAAAAGGATATTATGGGAAAATGGAGCGTATTTTTCTTCTATCCGGCAGATTTTACCTTTGTGTGCCCTACAGAACTGTAAGATCTGCAGAATAAATATTCTGATTTTCAGGCTGCAGGCTGCGAAATTTATTCTGTATCTACAGATTCTCATTTTGTGCATAAAGCGTGGCATGATTCCTCTGATAGAATCGGCAAGATCACGTATCCTATGCTTGCCGACCCTACACACGCTCTTTGCAAAGATTTCGAAGTACTGATCGAATCTGACGCAATGGCTGAAAGAGGAAGCTTTATCGTAAATCCGGAAGGTAAGATTGTAGTTTACGAAGTAAATGCGGGTAATGTGGGACGCAATGCGGATGAGCTTTTCCGCCGCCTGCAGGCAAGCCAGTTCGTAGCAGAACACGGAGATCAGGTGTGCCCTGCAAAATGGCATCCGGGAGAGGAAACTCTGAAGCCAAGTCTTGATCTGGTAGGTATGCTTTAATGAAGAAAGAGAATTTCTACGATGTAGTAGTGATCGGAGGAGGGCCTGCCGGACTGACAGCTGCATTATATCTGGCACGTGCCTGCTATCGCGTTCTTGTAATTGAGAAAGAAAAATTTGGCGGTCAGATTACAATTACTGATGAAGTCGTAAATTATCCGGGTGTTGAAAAAACCAGTGGAAAAGAACTGACAGAAACTATGCGCAGACAGGCTGAAAATTTTGGAGCTGAATTTTTGCTTGGGGATGTTTCCGATCTGAGGAAAGCAGAAATTACATCTGGCACAGAAATCTGGGAAACAACTACAGATAAGGGCAGATATCAGAGCTTTGGAGTTCTCATTGCAACAGGAGCACACCCGAGAATGATCGGTTTTCCGGGTGAAGCAGAATTCCGCGGCCACGGAGTTGCTTATTGTGCAACCTGTGACGGAGAATTTTTCCGTGGCAAAGAAATCTTTGTTGTGGGCGGTGGTTTTGCAGCTGCAGAGGAGAGTGTATTTCTGACCAAATATGCAAGCCATGTGACAATTCTGATCCGTGGAAATGACTTTTCCTGTGCGGAGGCTGTTGCAGAGGCAGCTAAAAATCATCCTATGATTACAGTTCTGACAAATACTGAGGTTGTTTCCGTTGAAGGTGATCATTTACTGCGCAGAATTTGTTACAGAAATAAAATTACCGGAGAAGAAACCATCTATGATTCTGCAAATGACACGTTCGGAGTGTTTGTATTTGCAGGCTATTCGCTAAACACTGAGCTGATAAAAGAACTGGTAAAGCTGGACTCTCATGGATATGTAGAAACCGACAGGAGCCAGCAGACCAGCTGCCGGGGAATCTATGCAGCGGGAGACGTGTGCCAGAAGAACCTCAGACAGGTAGTAACTGCTGTGGGCGATGGCGCAGCCGCCGCTACAGAACTGGAAAAATATGCAGCATATATGCAGGAGAAAACGGGGATTCATCCAGAAAAGCCGGTTAAAAAAACAGCTGAAACAGAGGCAAAAACCTCGGGCGGTATTTTCTCCCAGAATATCGTAAACCAGTTAAATATAGTATTTTCCAAAATAGAAAGAAAGATGCAGCTTAACCTGCATCTGGATTCCCGCCCCGTAAGCCGGGAGTTAAAAAGTTATATGGCGGAACTGGGAAAATATACAAACAAGTTAACTGTGCATGAGAGTACCTCAGCTACAGATTCAGCAGCGTTACTTCCGTTTGTGGAAGTACTGACTGAAACAGGCGGTAAAACCGGATTAGCTTTTCACGGTGTACCGGGTGGGCATGAATTTACATCTTTTATTCTTGGATTATATAATGCAGCAGGACCGGGACAGCCGATCGATCCTGAAATCAGAGAAAAAATACTGGCGATCGATCATAAAGTTCAAATGCAGATCCTGGTATCACTTTCCTGCACCATGTGCCCGGATCTTGTAGTGGCGGCTCAGCGGATAGCTTCCCTGAATCCACTTGTGACAGCAGAAGTATATGATATTGCTCATTTTCCGGAGTTAAAAGAAAAATATAACGTTATGAGTGTTCCATGCCTGGTAATTAATCAGGATAAAATATCCTTTGGAAAAAAGAATATTCAGCAGCTGTTGGAATTAATCTAAACAGACGAAATTATAATGATCTCATATCAGCGGTGCGGTATCTATTGATAAATCAGTAACAACTAACAGATGTTTTATGCTGTCGACAGGTTACTTATACATCAAGAGAAAACGCAGAGCATGAAGAGTAAATAAATCGCTCGCATTCAAATTTGCGGGCGATTTATTTTAAATATTTTGTTAGGTACCTTGATAAAAAGTGAAAAACATGATACGATAAGGTACCTAACAAACATGGAGGATATGGAAATGCTTATTGACAGGAATGAAAAGCTGGTACACAGTCTGTGGGACGTACATCATAAAATGCGGCTGCTACATGACGGTAAGTCCAGCCAGAGCAGGATTCTTATCGTTCTGCGGGAGCATGGAAGCATGACTCAGAGAGAACTGACGGATCATCTGCACGTTCGACCAGGATCGGCCAGTGAGATTCTTACGAAAATGGAGCAGTCTGGTCTGATTACGAGAACGCCGAATCAATCGGACCAGAGGACGATGGATATTTTCCTGACGGAGAAGGGGAATTCTCTTGCGTTAGAAGCCAGGGAGCAGCGGAAGGCGCTGTATGATAAAATATTTGTCTGCCTGACTCCGGAAGAACAGGACACGCTGTTTTCCCTTCTTGAAAAATTACTGGCGGATTGGGAGACCCGGTTTGAGATTTCAGGAGAAAGACATCGCAATAATAAATCGGAGGAATAACCGTATGTGGAAGTATATCCGAAGGTATTTACCCTATGCTGTTATAGCAGGGATATTTATGATTGGTGAAGTCTCCATGGATCTGCTTCAGCCGGGCATTATGAGCCGGATCGTGGATGACGGCGTACTGGGGCTGAACAATAATAATGTCGGGGATCTTAACCTGATATGGAGACTGGGCATTCAGATGATCTGTCTGGTGCTGTTCGGAGGTCTGTGTGGTTCGCTGAACAATGTGTTTGTGCATATGTTCGGTCAGAACATCGGCAACGAAATGCGAAAAGACAGTTTCCGTAAAATAATGTCATTTTCTTTCCCACAGATGAACGGTTTCGGCACTGGTTCACTGGTTACCAGAGTCACCAACGATATTACTCAGGTTCAGAATTTTGTGTCGCAGTTTGTTCGGAGTATGATCCGCACGTCTATGCTTACCTTTGGCAGTATGTTCTGTATGTTTCAGCTGAATATCCGTTTTGGTCAGATCATACTTTGTGCTTTTCCGTTTCTCGTAGGTACGCTTGCCGTATGCCTTTGGAAAGCGAATCCTCTGTTTTCCAAATTGCAGTCGGAGCTTGACGGAATCAACGCTATCATGCAGGAGGACGTTTCCGGTATCCGCATTATCAAAGCCTGCGTGCGGGAGGTATATGAGAAGCTCCGGTTCGGAAAGGCAAACGACGCGCTTATCAAAACACAGCTCCGTACCCTGTTGATATTCGCCTTTATGAATCCTACGGTTAACGCCATTATGTATCTGGCGGTTGCGGTGATTTTAGCCACCGGTTCGTATGAAGTGGGGATCGGCAATACAACTCCCGGAAATATCATGGCTGCAATCACCTATACGACTCAGTTGTTAAACGGAATTCTGGGGATGGTTATGCTGTTCCAGAACATTTCGAGGGGCCTGGCATCCTGGAAGCGTGTCAAAGAAGTATTGAACAGCCAGCCTGATTTAGCGGACGGTATTTTTGACGGAAACACAGACAAGCAGGGTGAAATTGAATTTAGGGATGTTTCCTTTACCTATCCAGGCAGCGAAAAGCCGGTGCTGTCCCATATTGATTTTACTGTACACAGGGGCGAGACTGTTGCCATTATGGGTGCTACAGGCTGCGGAAAGACCACTTTAGTGAATCTGATCCCGCGGTTTTATGATGTTACCAGGGGAGCAATTCTGGTGGACGGTGTGGATGTCCGGCAGTACAGACAGAAAGCCCTGCGGGATAAGATCGCCATTGCCCTGCAAAAGAGCGAGCTGTTTTCCGCCTCCATTTCCGACAATATCCGCTGGGGAGATCCGGATTCATCGGAGGATGAGATAAAGAACGCCGCAATGACAGCACAAGCGGACAGCTTCATTTCAGCCACCGCAAATGGCTATGATACTGTCGTTGCCGAGCGGGGCATGAGCCTTTCCGGTGGGCAGAAGCAGCGGCTTTCCATCGCAAGAGCCGTATTGAAGCCGGCGGAGATTTTGATTTTTGACGATTCCAGCAGCGCGCTGGATTTGAAAACGGAGGCGAACCTCTACAATGCGCTTTCTGATTCCTGCCCTGAAAGCACCAAGATAATCATTGCGCAGAGGATCGCTTCGGTTCGTCGGGCAGACAGGATTCTGCTTCTGGAAAACGGAACAATTTCTGCCTGCGGAACGCACGAGGAACTGCTAAAATCCTGCCCGAGCTATCAGGATATTTATGAATCCCAAATTGGAAAGGAGGAGCTTGAATGGCGCAGAACGAAAAGCTGATGCCCCAGAATCTTCCCGGCAGCGGACATCAGCAGCGATTCGCGGAGGCTGAACACGCCGAGCATATCGGCGCAACGCTGAGGCGGATCATCACCTATTTTGTCAGAGAAAAAACAACTGTGCTGTCCATGCTGGCAGTAGTCGTCTTCGGTACTCTGTGCGGAATTTTCGCGCCCAGTCAGCAGAGTAAAGCCATCGACATCATTGCGGGAGAACAGCAGGCTGGACTTTCCAAAACAATCTTTTTTATGCTGGCACTGTATCTGTTGTACAGCTTCAGCAATCTGCTGCAAGGCGTTCTCAGCGCTAAGCTAAGTCAGAAGGTTGTCAAGAGGATGCGCGAGGAGCTGTTTGGTAAGCTGGTGGATTTACCTATCCGGTATCTGGACACGCACTCCCATGGGGATGTGATGAGCCGTATGACTAACGATATCGAGAACATCTCCACAACAGTATCCCAATCTCTGCCTTCCCTGTTCTCTGGAACTCTTACCATTATCGGCACTGTGGCAATCATGCTGTGGTATTGCTGGCAGCTGGCATTGCTCAGTCTGGTGACGGTATTGCTTACGGTTTTAGCGACCAGGATTCTGTCCGGTCGGGTGCGGAAATTTTCCCGCAGACGGCAGCAGCTTCTGGGGCAGCTCAACGGCATGGTGGAGGAAATGATTTCCGGATATCCGACTGTAGTAGCCTACAACCATCAGAAAATCACGACAGAGGATTTTTGTTCGACGGCAGACAGTCTGAACAAAGCAGGTATCAGGACCGACATTTTCAGCGGCATTATGGGCCCCATCATGAACTGTATCGGTAACATCGGTTTTGTGATTATTGCGGCTTTCGGCGGTTACTTTTCCATCAACGGACTGATTTCCGTGGGAGTGATTTCGGCGTTCATTGTTTATGCCAAGCAGTTCAGCCGCCCCATTAACGAAATCGCCCAGATTTACGGTCAGCTTCAGACAGCCATTGCCGGAGCCGAGCGAGTCTTTGCAGTGTTGGATGAAAAGAACGAGGATCCATCTGGCGATGAGATTAAAAATGTGGACGCGGCAACTGTGACCTTTGACGATGTATGTTTCTCCTATGATTCCAAAAAACCGGTGATTCAGGATTTTTCACTGACTGTGCCTACAGGGAAGAAAGTCGCGCTGGTGGGCGCTACAGGCAGCGGCAAAACGACGATTGTCAACCTGCTTATGCGGTTTTACGATATTGACAGCGGTAAAATCTCCATCAACGGTCAGAATATTCAGGATATTTCCCGAAGCAGTCTGCGAAAAGAGGTAGCCATTGTACTGCAGGATACTGTTCTGTTTTCCAACACCGTCCGGGAAAATCTGACCTACGGTGCGGCGGATGCGACGGAGGAGCAGCTGGAAACGGCTGTGGAAATGAGCCGATGCGCTGACATGATCTATCATTTGCAGCAGGGCTATGATACGGTACTGACGGGAGCTGGCTCCAACATCAGTCAGGGACAGAGGCAGCTTTTGGCCATCGCCCGTGCATTTGTGGCAGATCCAAAGATTCTGATTCTGGACGAAGCCACTTCCAACGTGGACACCCGCACAGAAAAGGCGATCCAATCCGCCATGCAGAAGGTAATGGAAAACCGCACCAGTATCGTTATTGCGCATCGCCTGTCCACTATCCGGGATTCCGATTTGATTGTGGTCATGGATCACGGCAGAATCGTAGAACAGGGCAACCATAAGGAGCTTTTGGCAAGGCAGGGAAGATATTATGAATTGTATATGACGCAATACGCAGGAATTGCAACTTAATGGTAACAACAGAATCTGTGACTATCAAAGTTCCGGCAGGAATGTCAATCTGGTAACTATGAATCCGGAAACAGAGCTTACCAGAAATGTACTGTTGCTGTATCCATATATACTGAATCAGACGATATCTCATGGTCGTGCGGCTGAAATTCAGGGCATCAGAAAATCCGAGTTGATTGATCTGTATGATAAGCTGGGATATTCCTAAGTTGATGAACGATTTCGGCTGGAAGCCGATCAGATCAGGCAGAAGAAGTTTATCGTTACGAAGGCGCTGACTGTGAATGACAGGAGAAGGCTGGAAGCTTTACCGGAGAATAAGGAATATGAGACGGTATGGCCGGTGCTGAACTATATGAAAGAACATGGAGAAAAGATGGAACAGGAAAACATCTTTTGATTTTGAGGTCTTACTGAATTGAGCAAGTCAATTTGGTAAGACCTTTTTTGCTGCCTGCCAACAATAATGTCCAAATGGATTACCGATGTCCGTTCAGGTATGGATAAAGAGGAAGCGGCATGGTATGATAATAAAGACGTTAGGCAAGACTAATGAAAATTAGTATGGAGAGAGCAAATGAGGGATTTGAATGTAAATGAGATTGCAAGTCTTGGAAGCAATGTGAAGACGATGATCCAGAATGAGAATTGTTCGGTTCTTATGCTGAATGATGCGACTGGTGAGGGCGTGATGACGATTTACCGGGTGATGCCCGGTGTAATGATCTGTTTTTCAGATATGCATATGGAACGATGTGCTTCGGAATTTGAACTGAAAAATGATAAAAAGGTGTTCTGTATCGATCACTGCCGGGAGGGAAGAATCGAGATGGAAGTGAAGCCCGGCGTGTTCAGCATTATGCAGGAGAATGAACTGCGGCTGGATAACAGAGAGAATCACAAAGGGATGACTTATTATCCGCTGAAGCATTATCATGGAGTCAGTGTCTTTATGGAGGTCTGCGAAGTGCAGAAGACACTTGATGAGATGTTTCATGGCTTTTCGGTATCGATTGAGGCGCTTCGGAACAGGTACTGCACGGAAGAAAAGCCCTATGTGATCCGCGGTGATGAAGCGCTTGGGGCGATCCTTTCCGGTTTTTATCACAAAAATATGAGATGTCCTGAACTGGCGGAAGCAAAAGAGTATTATCAGATCAAGGTTGTGGAGCTGCTGCTTTATCTGAACATGATGACAGTGGAAAATAAAAAAGAGGCCAGACCGTATTATTACAAAACGCAGATGGAGAAAATCAAAGCGATTCATGCACAGATTACCGGAGATCTTCAGACACGCTTTACCATCGAGGAACTGTCGGCCATGTATGAGATTCCGCTGACAACGATGAAAAAATGCTTCAAGGACGTTTACGGGGATTCGATTTACTCTTATCAGAAGAGATATCGGATGAATCTGGCGGCGAATCTGCTGCTGCAGGATAAGAACAGGGAGATACAGGAAATAGCAGCCAGTCTTGGATACGAAAATCCGGGAAAGTTTTCCGCCGCGTTTCGAAGCGTGATGGGGGTATCTCCGGCGGAGTACCGATACAGGAAAGAAGGGATTATCTAATGGAAAACAAAAAAGCAGCGAAAAAAGACAGCTGGCTGAAGGTATTGCTCAGCTATACGGAAGGAAGCGGCCGGCGGCTTGGAACATCGGTCGTCCTCTCTGTCATCAGTATAGTCAGTGGACTGATGCCCTATTACTGCATTTATTGCGGCATAGATCTGTATATCAGGAATCTGAACCAGGTGCCCATGCAGGAGATATTGCGGTGGTGTCTGTATGCATTACTTTTTTATGTGATCAAGATCCTGTGCTTCTCGGCATCCACCTGGATTTCCCATATCGCTGCCTATCACATTCTGGAGGGTCTGCGTCTGCGTCTGACCGACCGGTTTCTGAAGGCACCGCTTGGCGATGTAGAAAATCACAGCATTGGGGAAATTAAAAGCATTATGGTGGAAAAGATTGAAAATATGGAGCCGCCGATTGCCCACATGATTCCGGAGGGAAGCGGACATATCCTGCTCCCGGTAATCAGTGTTCTTGCACTGCTGACGCTGGACTGGCGAATCGCACTGGTATCCCTGGTCACCGTTCCGCTGTCGCTGGTATTTATGACACTCACCATGGTGATCAGCGGAAAAAGCTTCACTCAGTACGATCAGTCTAATGCCCATATGAACAGTACGATTGTGGAATACATAGAGGGAATTGAGGTCATCAAGGCATTTGGCCGGGCGGGGACTTCTTATGAGAAATATGCCAAAGCAATCCTGGATTATAAAAAATTTGTGGTGAAATGGCTGTCATCCAACTGGATTACGATGAAAATGACGTTTGCCCTGTTTCCATCGACACTTCTTGGAACGCTGCCGGTGGGGCTGTATCTGACGATGCATGGTGAGATGACCATCTCACAGCTTGTTCTGGCGGTGATGCTGTCGATGTCCATGGTGACATCGTTTGCCAAGATTGAGGTATTTTCAGAGAATCTTCGGGAAATGCAGTACAACATAGAGAGTATTCAGGATTTTCTTACGATGCGGGAACTGCCGCAGCCATCCACCCGTGCAAATATCGTAAGCCACGATGTGAAGCTTGAAAATGTGCATTTTTCCTATACCGGAGAAGAAAAAGATGAAGTGCTGCACGGTATTGACCTGACGCTTCCGGCGGGAAGTTTTACCGCCCTGGTAGGGCCAAGCGGCAGCGGCAAATCGACGGTAGCAAGATTGATTTCCAGATTCTGGGATGTGACGGAGGGAAGCATTACCATCGGCGGCGTGAATATCAAGGACATGCCTCTGGAACAGCTTTCTGAAATGGTCAGCTTTGTGACGCAGGATAATTTCCTGTTCCGCTGCTCGATCCTGGAGAATATCCGTCTCGGCAATCCGGCTGCATCCGATGAACAGGTCCGGGAGGCAGCAAGAAAGGCGTGCTGCGAGGAGTTTATAGAGAAATTGCCGCAGGGCTATGACACACCGGCAGGCGAAGCCGGAAAACGGCTGTCCGGCGGAGAAAAGCAGAGAATTGCCATCGCGAGAATGATGTTAAAAAATGCGCCGATTGTCATTTTGGACGAGGCGACAGCTTTTACCGATCCGGAGAATGAGAACAAGCTGCAAAGAAGCATTGAAGAGCTGACAAAAGGCAAGACTCTGCTGGTGATCGCGCACAGGCTGTCTACGATTACCGCTGCAGATCAGATCGTGGTTTTAAAGGATGGCTGTATAGAAGCGAAAGGCACGCAGAAAGAACTGCTGGGAAGCTGCCCGCTCTATGAACGAATGTGGCAGGCTCATGTAGGGGCAAGACACTGGGCAGTGGGAGGCCGGAAAGAGGGGGAAGAATCATGTTTGGTACCGTAAAAAGAATCATCGACTGGTGCGACAGCTTTAAAAAGAATCTGTATATCGGCTTTGTATTTTCCTTCTTTTCCGGCTGGTTTGCGGCAATGCCAGTGATCTGGGCGGCCTATCTGATCGGAAAACTGGTAGAATGCGCAGATCAGGGAAAAGCGATCACGTCGGACTGGATTGGAAAGAGCATAGGAATTCTGCTGCTGTTTATTTTTCTTCGTTTCCTGTTTGATTATCTGAGAGCAAGATTTCAGGAGACCATCAGCTATGAACTGATTGCGAGAGACCGGCTTGCGGTAGGAGATGCACTGAAGCGTGTATCCCTGGGATATTTCCAGAACAGGAACACCGGTACAATTCTGAATTCGATCACCACAGGACTTCATACCCTGGAAGGCATGGGAATCCGAATGATTGATAATTTTGTCGGAGGCTATCTGAACTTTATCTGCATTCTTCTGTGGCTGACTTATCTGAACTGGAGAGTGGGAGTGATTGCAGTGGCAGGAGCTGCTCTGTCCCTGGTATTTTTGCTGATCATATCAAAATACAGCACGAGAAATGCACCGGTTCTTGCAGCGGCCAACCGGGATCTGACCGGAGCGACCCTGGAATATGCCAGAGGACTTTCGGTTGTAAAATCCTTCGGAAAAGCAGGGGCTTCCATGGAGGCCATGAAAAAGGCATGCCGGGACAGCCGTGATATTAACCTGAAGATCGAATGGGGCTACATTCCCTACAATGCGCTGCATCTGCTGGCATTAAAAACAGCAAGCGTGTGCATCGTCATCGCAGCGTTTTATCTGGGCGTAGCTAACCAGCTGGATTTTACCTACATGGTCATTATTGTGCTGCTGTCCTTTCATGTGTTTGGCTCACTGGAGCCGATCGCGGACTGCGCCCATGTGCTGGCGGTAATCGATGATGCGCTGGATCATCTGGATGTACTGACAGGAGAATCCTTTATTGATGCGGACGGCAGACAGATCGCCATCGACCACTACGATATCGAATTCCGGGATGTGGATTTTTCCTACGGCGAAGGGCAGGAAAAAAGACAGGTACTTCATCATGTGAATCTGAAAATTCCGGAAAATACGGTCACTGCCATTGTGGGGCCATCCGGAAGCGGAAAATCGACGATCTGCAGCCTGATTGCGAGGTTTTACGATGTGGACAGTGGAAGTGTCCGTGTTGGAGGGCATGATGTGAAGGAATTCACCTGCGACAGCCTGCTGTCAAACATCTCCATGGTATTTCAGAATGTATACCTGTTTCATGACACCGTAAGAAACAATATCTGTTTTGGAAAAACGGATGCAACGGAAGCGGAGATGGTCGAAGCAGCAAAGAAGGCCTGCTGTCATGAGTTTATTATGGCACTGCCAAACGGATATGATACGGTAATCGGAGAGGGCGGCGGAAGTCTGTCCGGAGGAGAAAAACAGCGTATTTCGATCGCAAGAGCGATTCTGAAGGATGCGCCGATCATTATATTAGATGAAGCGACTGCCAGTGTGGATCCGGAAAATGAGCATCTGATTCAGGCGGCCATATCGGAGCTGACGAAGGGAAAAACCATCGTGACGATTGCACACCGACTGGCCACGATCGAACAGGCAGACCAAATTCTGGTGGTGGACGACGGACAGATCGTGCAGCGCGGAACCCACAGGGAGCTTGTGGCTGTTCCTGGAAAATATAAGGATTTCGTAGACATCAGAAGCCAGTCGGAGGGCTGGAAGATATCATAAAGAGAAATGTTCAGAACCCACGGTTTTGCGAGGTACTGAACAGAACCACAAGCAGGAGGAAGAAAAGATATGGGAGAGTCAAAAAAATTATCAGGCAGGGATTTGATTACGATCGGAATTTTTTCTGCCATCTATTTTGTGCTGAATCTGGCGGCAATGATTACCGGATTTGTGCCGGTACTGTGGCTGCTGTTACCGGGGGTGACGGGAATTGTGACGGGGATTCCGTTTCTTTTGATGACATCCAAAGTGAGAAAGCCAGGCGCAGTACTTATTATGGGAGCAATTACGGCGCTGCTTTATTTCGTGACGGGTCAGTTTACTGTGCTGCTTCTGATTACGTTTGCCATTGCATGTATTTTGTCAGAATTGTACCGGGCTGTTACAAAGTATGACAGCAGCTTTATACATATGATGATTTCCTTTGTGATCTTCTGCTATGGAATGCTTGGGTCTCCGCTTGCGATCTGGGTATATAAGGACAGCTTTCTGGAGCAGATCCAGAAAAACGGAATGTCTGCCGAATATGTCCAGTCCTTATCCGGACTGATTTCCACGCCGATGCTGATTGCACTGTGTATTTCTCCGATTATCGGAGGCGTGATCGGAGCGGTGATTGCAAAGGGATTGTTCCGGAAGCATTTTAAGAAAGCAGGAATTGTGTAATGAAGAGATCTGTCATAGACCATCTTGACCCAAGAGCCGGGCTTTGGCTGCTTTTGATGGCAAATATTGGAATGTTCTGTGAAAAAAATACAGAGCAGGGGAATATGCTTTCGGGCATATTTCTCCTGCTTCTGTTGGTGTATGAACAGTATCGGGCGGCAGGCAGGGGAGTGCTTTTGCTTCTGGGATTCCGATTTTTGCTGCAGTACGTATTTCCGTGGTGCCCGGGGTGGATGAATATGGTATTTCCGGTCCTGATCAATTATACTCTGCGTATGCTGCCGTGCATTCTGGCGGGACTGTTGCTTCTTCGTACCTCATCCATGCAGAAAATGATAGCAGCGATGCGGACTTTGCATCTTCCACAGGGATTTATCATTGCCATGTCCACGACGCTCCGCTATTTTCCTGCCATCAAAGAGGAGTTTTTGCACATAAGAGCGGCCATGAAGCTGCAGAATATTCCATGGTCCTCCAGACTGGAATGTATCATCGTCCAACTGATGATGTCCGCGGTGGGTATCTCGGATGAGATAGCGGCGGCAGCGGTGGCGCGAGGAATCGAGAATCCGGGAAAAAAGACGAGTGTGATTACGCTTCGTATGTCTGCATCAGACTTTCTGGTGATGCTGGCGGCAACAGTTGGAACGGGAATTATAATAATGGCGGGATAAGAGGATGATTAGATTAGAACAGGTAAATGTAACCATACAGGGAAAAAGGATTCTGTCGGATGTGAATCTGGAAATACAGGGCGGAGAGTTTGTGCTGATCTGCGGGGAAAGCGGATGCGGAAAGACCACGATGACAAAGCTGATCAACGGTCTGGTTCCTCATTTTGTGAGAGAGGCAGAGGTAGAGGGGAGAGTAACCGTAGCGGGAAAAAACATCGCGCAGACGCCCATGTACGAGATTGCAGAACTTGTGGGATCTGTTTTTCAGAATCCAAAGACACAGTTCTTCCATACGAATTCCAATGCGGAGCTGGCTTTTGGACTGGAGAACCGGGGCGTGGAACCGGAACAGATCAGAAAAAGAATCGAAGATACAATCTCGGAACTGGAGATCGCTCATCTTGCAGACCGAAACGTATTTACCATGTCCGGCGGGGAAAAGCAGCTCCTTGCCTTTGCGTCAGTATACACGATGAATCCGCAGATTTATGTGCTGGATGAGCCATCGGCAAATCTGGATGTGGAGAGCATTGACCGGCTGTGTGAACGGCTGAGGAGGATTAAGGAAAAAGGCCATACGGTGGTTGTGGCCGAGCACCGGCTGGCTTATCTTCAGAAATTTGCAGACCGGATTATCTATATGAAAGAAGGGAGAATAGAAAGGGAGTTCACGCCATCGGAATTCCGGGTGCTGTCGGATGAACAGAGGGAACAGATGGGGCTTCGGAATATCGTGCCGGAGCAGATACAGATTCCAGAGCTTTCCGGAAGGCTGGAAAATGCAGATCTTGAAGTTAGAAATCTTTCCTGCCAGAGAAAAAAGAAAGCAGGCGCTTCGAATTCACAGTTCCGTGAAGGGATGGAACAGATACGAAAGCAGGTAATTTTCTCCAATATCAGTTTCGCGGCCAGGGCGGGCGATATTATAGGCATCACAGGAAGAAACGGTGCGGGAAAATCGACGCTTTGTAACTGCCTGTGCGGTCTGCTGAAAGTAAAAGAAGGGGAGATTGTATACAAAGGAAAGAAGCTGTCAGAAAGAGCCAGAACGAGACTGTTTGGCATGGTCATGCAGGAAGTGAATCACCAGCTGTTTTCGGATAGCGTAAAGAATGAATGTCTGCTGGCAAATGAAAATGCTTCCGATGCAGAAATCCGGGAACTTCTGGAAAAATTTGATCTGGAAGCGTATGCAGATAGCCATCCCATGACGCTGTCCGGAGGGCAGAGACAGAGGCTTGCGATCTGTCAGGCGGTGATGGGCGGCAAGAAGCTCCTTATTTTCGATGAGCCCACCAGCGGTCTGGATTTCCGGCACATGTGCCAGGTGGAGAAAATGATGAAGCAGCTGGCAGAAGAGAACTATATTCTGTTAGTTGTGACACATGATTACGAATTTCTGAATCGGACGTGTAAGGGGTATCTTCCGGTAGAGGGCTGAGTTTTGTGCTCTGAATGACACCTGCTGCAAAATGCAATGATTTTTAACAGAAAACGAGTTAGAATGTAAAAAAGAGTTGGTCGCAGCATCGCTTCTTTTATGGTAAAATATGTTAAAAACAGTTGCAAAGGTGGGAAAAATCATGAATAGTACAAGGCGAATTTATCTGGATCAGATCCGCTGGATTACGGTCTGCATTGTGGTGATTTATCATGTGATCTATATGTTCAATGGCGTTCAGCGATTTGGCGTAATCGGACCGTTTAAAGAATATCAGCTGCAGGATGCTTTCCAGTATCTGGTATATCCATGGTTTATGGCGCTGTTGTTCACAGTATCCGGCATGACAGCCAGATATTATCTGGAAAATCATAACACGGGAGAATTTATCCGGGATAAGACGCGGAAACTGCTGGTTCCCTCGACGGTCGGACTCTTTGCTTTTCAGTGGATTCTGGGCTATTATAATATGAAAATCGGCGGAGGACTCGAAAGCCTTCGTGGGGTTCCCGGGATTGTCCGGTATGTGATTATGGCAGTATCCGGGATCGGCGTGCTGTGGTACATACAGGTACTCTGGATTTTTTCCATGCTTTTGCTTCTGGTAAGAAGCGCCGAGAAGGATCGTCTCTGGACGCTCGGAGCAAAAACGCCGGTATGGTTTCTGATTCTTCTGACCGGAGGGGTATATGGAGCTGCGCAGATATTGAATACTCCGGTCGTGACGGTTTACCGGTTTGGCATCTATGGCTTCTGCTTTTTCACCGGCTATTTCCTGTTTTCTCATGATGAGGTGGTGAAGCGGTTGAGCAGATGGTGGGTATTTCTTCTGATCGTGGCTGCAGGAACCGGGGTGTTTTATGCAATACGCTATTTTGGAGAAAATTATGCGGTGGAACCGGTGATTAATAACCCGGCGGCCTGCATCTACTGCTGGTTTGCAATCCTTGCCATCCTTGCTTTCATGAAAAAATATGGTGACAGGGAAAGCAAAATGGGAAGATGGATGGCCGCAAAAGCATGGGGCATTTATGTGTTTCATTATCTGCCGCTTGCAGTTACCGCTTATTACCTGAAAAAATTTGCACCGGAGCTTCCGGCAGCTGCCGTATATCTGGCCGTGGCAGTCAGCACGTTTGGCGGGGCACTGCTTTTAAATGAGATCATCAGCAGAATACCGGTTGTGCGCTGGTGTGTGCTTGGACTGAGAAAGGAGAAAAAACATGTTTAAGGATAATCTTGTTTCCATGCGGAAAATGCATGGCTATTCACAGGATGAACTGGCCGACCGGATTGGGGTGAGCCGACAGACGTTATCCAAGTATGAGACAGGAGAGTCACTGCCGGATATTGAAAAATGCAGGCTGCTGGCAAATGCATTGGATGTCAGTATCGACGATCTTGTGAATTACGACAAGGAAGACAGCAGCAATCTCGGACTGGGCGTTCCGCCGAAAGGAAAGCACGTTTTCGGAATGACAAAGGTCGGAGAAAAAGGGCAGATTGTCATCCCGGCCAAGGCGAGAAAGATATTTGATATTCATCCCGGAGATAACCTGATCCTTCTGGGAGATGAGAGCCAGGGAATTGCAATCATAAAAGAAAATACGCTGCTTGAGATGCTGAAGAGCCAGGAGTGAGAAACTGCCTGAGACAGGGCAAAGCGGAGATTCACGGGAGAATATAAGGCTCTCCCAGACTTTTTACTTCCCCTTCCATCGAACCAAGAAGCGTAAGACCTGCTTCCCGCGCAGTGAGAACGGCAGTCTTTACGGCACTGGTTTCGCCGGATAGGGCAACGATCACCTCATTCGTGTGGCTGGTACCTTCATTTGGGGTCATATATTTTGCAATTTCCACGTCGGCTGATTTCACGGCAAGATCCGCCATCACCATACCGATTGCGGCCGGACAGCCGCAGACAAATCCGAACGCTTTTCCGCGCGGAATCCCAAAGGCTAATTCAAGCGCCTGATCGGCTCTCGGGGAAAATGCCATTTCCAGATGTCCGGCGCTGCTGACGTAGATTTCGCCGGCATTTCGTTTTGTCCTTTCAAGTGCAAGCTCCACTGCCTTCCGGGCATCCGCGACGGTCTCGGCACCGATCACGATATAGTTTCCATGACCGCCCGCGCCTTTGGTGTCGCGCGGCAGCATGATGGAAAGTACCTTTGTATTCGTTTCCTTCACCGCGTCGTCCACCGCGATGATCTGTCCTGTGGCGCCGATTCTGGAGCTGATGATTCCGATGCTGCGGTAAGGCGCTTCCATTTTCATTTTTTCACGAAGAGCGGGATCCACATTGGCAATGACAACTCCGATCGTGTCAAGCACAGTGGTTCCGACAAATTCTGGTAATGTATTCATAATTATGTCCTGTATTTTTTGTATGTTGAAAAAAGGATATCATAAAATGATGTTTTTTACAAGACGGGTGCAAAAACTGGTGCTGCGAATGCTGCAGTTCGCGGCGTGTATGTGAATCAAACAGGGCTGATAGCGGGAAGGTGAATTTGTAGTTTCTTATATAGATTTTCAGGCTGTAATCCACTAATTGACTTTTACCACTGTTTCCTTTATACTTTTTGTAAAAGAGTCGTGTCTGATGCAATAGAAATTCTGCCGGATTTGTAATCCTGATGACTTGAAGGTCAGAGATCTGTCCGGTAAAAATAAAAAAAGGAGGATGCAGAAAATTTCTGCGAAAAACGTATGAAAGCAAGAAAAAGATTCATTCCGGTACTCATGGCAGCGGCAGTGTCCGCAGCATCTCTTTCCCCGGCAGCGGTATCTACCGCAGCGGTTCCGCAGTAGATTACTTCGGTGAAGCTGGAAAAGGGCAGTACTTCGAAAGCTGTGAGCACCTATGCGCAGAAGGGAAAAACGACAACGAAAAAGAAAACGGCGAAATATGCGGCAACGGGAAAGACAACAACAAAAAAGAAGACAAAATTTGCAACAACCGGGAAGACAACAACAAAGAAAAAGACGACAAAGACAAAATCAGCATAAGAGAATAAAAACAGCATGGAGGCATCCGCTTATGGCGCGGGTGCTTCGTGTTTCAACGGAAGAAAAGATGATGTTTCTTAGATTACGACATATATAACGGAAGAAAGAAGTAAAAGCGGGAAGCGGTTTGAGACAGAAAACGGAGTGTGATAAAATGAACGTTATGCCAGTTCCGGAGCTGATTGAGAGAGTGACGGAAATTTGTAAAAAAAATAAAGTGAAACGACTGGATTTGTTTGGCTCGTTTGCGACGGGGACGGCGCTTCCGACAAGTGACATTGATTTTGTTGTGTATGGCTGCAAGGATATCGACAAGCTGGAAAAGGATCTGGAAGAGATCGAGACACTTCGAAAAATAGATATCTTCGACTTTGATGAGATTCAGAATGAATATTTGCTGGAGGATATCAGAAAATATGGAAGACAAATATATTAACCGCTATCATACATTTTGTAATAGTTTAAAAAAGCTGGAGAAAAGCCGCAGGGCAAATCCGAAAGCAGACTTTGTTGCAGAAGGAACCGTAATGAATTTTGCGCTTACATTTGATATCGCCTGGAAGGTTATGAAAGATATCCTAGTGAAAAAAATGGAAATACTCGATTTTGCGACGGAGTCCCCAAGAGAAACACTGGAGCAGGCGTTCACAAATGGAATCATAGATGATGACCGGTGGCTGGAGATGCTCAGAACCAGAAATCGGCTTGCACACGATTATGACGGGAGTCTGGCAGTGGAGAAATTTCATGATATTATTGAGGCATACTATTCTCTGCTTGAAAAATTCAGGGAAAAGGCACTGCGTTATTATGGTGATACAGCCAGATAAGCTGCAAAAGGGACATTCAGCCGGGAACAGGAAGAAAAGAAACTCGAAAGGAACTTATTTCATATGAACCGAATACTGATGCTGAGCACTGGCGGCACACTTGCATCCTCCCACAGCGCAAACGGCCTTGCACCGGGACTTCATGGCGGGGAGATTCTGGACCGCATTTCCGGTCTGACGGAGGGCTTTACGGTGGAGGAGGAAGAACTGTTCATGCTTGACAGCTCCAACATGCAGCCGGAAGACTGGAGCGTGATCGCGGCGCGCATTTACAAGCGGAGAACAGAGTATGACGGAATTGTCGTGATCCATGGTACAGATACCCTGGCCTACACGGCAAGTGCGCTCTCGTTTGCACTGCAGGGAATTGAGATTCCGGTGGTGCTTACAGGCAGCCAGGTGTCGATCGAAAATCCGATTGCAGATGCGACGGAGAACTGCCGCGCGGCGCTTCACATGGCGGCGAGTCACTGTCCGGGTGTCTACGTGGCCTTCAACCGCAAAATTATTCAGGGAACGCGGGCAAGCAAGGTGCGCACACGCAGTTTTGATGCATTTGAGAGCATTGATTATCCGTATGCGGCGCGCATCAACAGCGGAGGATTGCTGATTAATCCCGCGCTTCGGCGTCGGGCGGGAAAATGTGTGCTGCAAAACCGATTCTGTACGGATATTTTTCTTTTGAAAATCTTTCCGGGCATGTCGCCGGATATTTTTCAAAGGCTGAAGGAAATGGGAATCCGCGGCGTCTATGTGGAGGCATTCGGCATCGGCGGACTGCCGTTTGAGGGCAGAAATCTGTCGGAGGCGATCGGAAGAGCTGTGGCGGATGGCATGGTGATCGCGGTTGGAAGCCAGTGTCTGTACGAGGGAAGTGATTTTACGGTGTATGAGGTCGGCCGTCAGGTACTTGCGCACGGTGTGATCGAGACAGGCAACATGACGTCGGAGGCGGCAGTCGCAAAGCTGATGTGGACGCTCGGACAGTATGAGGACCCGAAAAAAGTGCGCCAGGTCATGAGCACGAATCTGCTCGGAGAGATGGGAAACACAATCAACTGGAACGAGTAAAGAAAGAGCGGGAACCGTGCAGGCAGCTTGCTTTTTTATGTTCCGTATGGTAGTATTTTTGATATTATCAGGGATAAACATGGGAGGAAAAACATGAAAATAACAGGAAGAAAAAAAGAAACCGTTTCACCCGATATGATCGGACTGTTTTTTGAGGATATCAATTTTGCGGCGGACGGAGGTCTTTATGCAGAGATGATTGAGAACCGTTCGTTTGAAGCGAAGGAAGCGTTCGGTACGCCGGGCAATTTTTACGCGGTGGATGATTGCGGGTATGGCTGGTCGGCAGTAAAGGGAGCAGACGGAAAAGAGCCGCGCCTGCAGTTTGTGACCGGAGATCCGGTATCTGAGGTAAATCCGCACTATCTGCGTTTTACGGCGACAGAGGCAGGACAGGGTTTTGCAAATAAGGCGTATGACGGAATTTTCCTGAAAAAAGGCATGGATTATAAAGTAACCTTTTATGCAAGATGTGTGCAGTACGAGGGAGAAAATTTCCGCGTTGAAGTGCGCAGCGCAGATGGTGTCTGTGCCGGTGCAGAGGTAAAAGCGGTAAAGCCGATCCCGTATCTTCCGTTTTCAGATCTTACAATTGAGATGAAAACGGGACAGTTTGATGAGGCGATCAATAAGATTCACGAGATGGATAAAAACGGAAGATCGCGCTGCAACGACTGGGTAGCCTATGAGACGGTGCTGCATGCCACAGAAGATGCAAAGCATGCACAGTTTGTGATTGCGCTTGAGGAGGCTGGCGTAGTCGAGTTCGATCTGATTTCGATGATTCCGGGCGATGCAGTGGCGGGTGTATTCCGCAAAGATCTGTTTGAAGCGCTGAAGGCGACGACTCCGGGCTTTATCCGTTTCCCGGGCGGCTGTATCGTGGAGGGCATCAGTCTTGCGAACCGTTATCGCTGGAAACAGACGGTCGGCGAATTGAAAGATCGTACCTATATTCCGAATCTCTGGGCTTTTGACGATGATAGAAGCAAGGAGGGACTGGATGTACAGCGCCCGGATGCACATTACGGGCAGTCCTACGGCATCGGATTTTATGAGTATTTTCTGCTGTGTGAGCTGCTTGGAGCGAAGCCGCTTCCGGTACTGAATCTTGGAGCGGCATGCCAGTTCCGTACGACGCAGATGGTAGGAGTGGAAGATCCGGCATTTCAGGAGTACATCCAGGATGCACTGGATCTGATCGAGTTTGCAAATGGAGATGTCACGAGCAAGTGGGGAAGCCTCCGTGCACGGATGGGACATCCGCAGCCGTTTGGACTCGATATGATTGCAGTTGGAAACGAGCAGTGGGAGACGGAGTACCTCGATCTGTTTAAACGCCATGAACTGTTTGAGAAGGCAATTCATGAGGTATACCCGGATATGCGGCTGCTTGGAACGGCAGGACCGATCCTTGACGCACCGCTGACCGGCCTTGCGTGGGACTTCTACCGGAAGGGTCAGAAGACCAATCCGGATTTCTGCTATGCGGTGGATGAGCATTATTACGTATCTCCGCAGTGGATGTATGATCACGTTGATCTGTATGACAGTTACCCAAGAGAAGTTGCGGTATTTGCCGGGGAGTATGCGGCACATACTGAAGATAAGGAAAATACACTGGAGAGCGCACTGGCAGAGGCGGCACTTCTGACCGGCATTGAGAAAAATGCGGGTGTCGTGAAGCTTGCTTCCTATGCGCCGCTGTTCAATCGTATCGGCCACAGCCAGTGGAAGCCGGATATGATCTGGTTTGATGCAGAGAATGTATATCTGACACCGAATTACTACGTGCAGAAGCTGTTTGCAAACCATCTCGGAGATTACACCGTAGAGATGGAGGGACAGGAAAAAGAGCTTCGCGCGGACGGCATTTATGTTTCTGTCACACGGACGAACGCCGGTGAGGTGATTGTAAAGGCAGTGAATACAAACGATCAGCCATATGTACTTGCGCTTACCGATGAGCAGGGAGCAAAGACAGAGGCAGACGGAAAAATCTGGACGCTGGAGCGTGCCGGTGAAAAGCCGGAAAATATGCCGGAGCCGTCGAAAGTGACGGAGAGCACGGTCAGAATCGACGGAGGTGTGATGCTTCCGGCGAAGAGCTTTTCTGTGATCCGGTATTAAAACGTGGTCGAAAAACGTAAGGTGAAACCGCTCATAGTGGGATGTCTTATGATTCTGCGGGGTGAAAGTGCTTCCGAATGTCTGTTTTACTGCAAATAAACATTTATGAACACGTTTCAGAGGGAAATAATGGTCCATCAGGAGATGCGGGAAACCTCGTTTCCTGGTGGATTTTCAAATTATAGGAAATAGCATTCTATAAATGAAACCGTTCAGTTGGTAAAATTTTTTTGACTGAGATCAAAGTGGACTTGAACTGTCTGTTTTAAGCGAGTCAGGCAAGTTTCCTGCTTTGATTGCGAATCTCCACTTTGATTTATAGTCATGAATATTTGGAGCGTCAGGCTTTGCGAGAATGTGGAAGAGGATGGAAACATAGAAAGAGGAAAGAAGATGACAGATACATTTGCCATGCTGCAGGAGCTGCTTGCACAGGATCAGTTTGAATTGCTTTTTTCAGAAGAGGAAAAGCCGGAGAACCTGCGGCTTGTCTATCTGATGAATGATGCAGTGGAGAGCTTTCTTGTATTTCAGAAGGTACGGACGACCGGCAGCTACCGGAAGGACTATGAAGGCGAACTGGATGCAACTTTAAGCCGCAGCGGGGAAGAATATGTGCTGTCTGTCTGGCAGGGCGATTCGGTATTCACGATATTCTTTGAAGAACTTGCGCTGGAAGTGCATTGTTATGATTATGGGGAGACGGGGCATTTCTGGGTGAAGGGCTGGGAATACCTGCGTCGTCTGGAATATCTCATCGCGATTGTGCGGGACAAATGTGACTATCTAGGTGAGCCGTACTGCTCCGGGGAGGAGCAAAAGCTGGCTGCGCTGGCTGATTTTCCGCCGCTGAATTACTGCAGTTACCCGGCTGTGCCGGAGCGTTATCTGGTGCGAAGAGAAGAGGCGGAGGGCGCGTCGCCAGAGGCGCTTGAGGTAATGACTGAGCTGGCAGAAGGAGCCGGTGATGCAACGTTACTTCGGGCACTTTGGCTGTATCGAAAAAGACCGCACTCCGTTTTGATTCGAAAATGGATTGCAGGGATGCTGCGAAAATGGGCGCATGCAGGAGTCGTGGATACGATCTGCGTAAGGCTGAAAGAGGAAAGCCGGCGTTATCCGAGACGTTCCTTTGGACCGCAGGAAGACGCAAGGCTTGCCGGACTTTTGAAAATGTCCGAGCAGCAGAAGGCTGCGCTTGAAAAAGAAAAAATTACAGCGGAGGTCGTGCGGGAAGAACGGTTTGCGGCGGCAGAGGATGGTATTGAGAACAGGGTATATCTAATGGTATATGGGAAGAAAACGCGAGGGAACAGAATATGCAATGTAAAGGAAATTCAGTAAACAGGTGAATCAGGATATTCTTGCGTGTGGTGTGAGGAGCAGTTGCCGGGAGGTTGCCTGGCCTGGTTAAAATGTCAGCTTTACATAGAAGTATGGAGGATTACATATGGACGAACGATTGAAAAAACAGCTTGATTTCATCCTTGAGATCGACAAAGAAAAAAATATTCTGCGGCAGACGCATCTGTCTGGTCACGGCAGGAGGGAAAATGATGCGGAGCATGCGTGGCATATGGCAATCATGGCATATCTGCTGAAGGAATATTCCAATGAGCCGGTGGATATTGCAAAGGTGATGATTATGTGTCTGATTCACGATGTGGTGGAGATCGACGCGGGAGACACGTATGCTTATGACGAGGAAGGGCTGAAGACACAGAAAGCGCGCGAAGAGGCTGCAAAGGAACGAATTTACTCACTGCTGCCGGATGACCAGAAGCAGGAGCTGCAGGCACTTTTTGATGAATTTGAAGAAAGAAAAACACCGGAGGCCAGATTTGCGCGGGCGCTTGATAATCTGCAGCCGCTGCTTCTGAACAACAGCAATGACGGAGGCGACTGGAGAGAGCATCAGGTGAAGGCAGAGCAGGTCTATGGAAGACAGCACCACACTGCAGAAGGCTCTGCGAAGCTGTATGAGGTGACTGATCAGCTGATTCAGGAGAATATTGCAAAGGGAAATATCCGAAAATAAAAAAGAATAAATAAAGAATAAATAAAGAATAAAAATGATCACTGCTGCCCATACTACTTCTATGCAAATGATATTGACGCAGTACAGGAAAGGAGTGGCAGCAATGATTTTAAACGAAAAAGAACGGGCAGCGATCATGGATCTGCAGACACAGGAGAAAAGCTGTGTGGAGAAGTATGGAAAATATGCACAGCAGGCAAAGGATCCGGAGCTGAAAAGTCTGTTTGAGACACTGCAGGGAAAAGAGCAGAAACATTACGATTCACTTGGACAGGTGCTTTCCGGCACAGTTCCGCAGTGTGACTGCAATGACGCAGACGGAAAAAATTATATGCCGAAGGCATCGTATGATGCAATGAGCTGGTCAGAGGAAAAACAGAATGATGCGTTTCTGGCAACAGACTGCATTGCGACAGAGAAGCTCGTATCGGGCGAGTATAATACGGACGTATTTGTATTTGGGGACAGCGGTGTACGGAAACTGCTCGCTGATATCCAGGTGGAAGAGCAGAATCACGCGGAAATGTTGTACAAATACAAGACCGCAAACGGGATGGCGTAGAAAAGAATAAGTAGTATTGTAAAAATGTACGAAAAGTCGGGGCAGCTGCAAAGCGAGAGTAAATTCATTGTGCGGCTGCCCTGCTTGTACAAGGCCTCTTTTTCTATTATTCGCAATAGTTTTCGATTATAGCCGCCAACGGATTTATTTTATAATAGTCGTATTTGCATGTCTGTAAAAAAATGGTATAATAGACGAGTCGTGCCGCGAGGTGACTGCGTTCATGGAATCTCATAAGGAGGAACCTTATGAGAATGGATGCCTTATGATCCTGCAAACAGCGGAGCGGATTGCGAATATCTGTTTTGACAAGAAATGAAATGAGGTATGAAGCGCGCAGGCGCGCTGAAAAAGAAAGCATGAAAGAAAAATTGAAAATAAAGGAAGAGGGTCTTATCGGAAACGAAAAGATCGAAAAGGCAATTGCAGCGCTGCAGCAGGAATCGACACAGGAGCTGCTGGCACATGCGCTGACGGTAGTGCGGCGGCGTATGAGGGAAAATGGTCAGGTGATCGTGGCTGTAGAACCGCAGGCGGGCGATGGACCGCTTCAGATTCAGGCAATTCAGACGTCAGATGGAAAAAAATGGTGGATGGTATTTACAAGCTTTGAGGAAGAGGTAAAAGGAAGCGGCAGCGTTATGTCAACGTTCCTGGCAGATATGGGACAGCTGTTTCATGAGGCAGGAAAGGCAGAGGGGATAAACGGTGTGATTTTCAATCCATGGAACCGGACGCTGATGCTGGATCAGCAGCTGATCCGGATTATACTTGGAGAACATGCGGGGCCACAGTAGCAAGTCAGATGCGGCTGACAGAGAAAACGATCAGGCGAGAGATGATGGCAATAAAAAATAAGGTACTGCCATAGACAGGGAAAACAAAACAGGAGGCAAAGGGATGTACTACGTACCAGACGGCACAAAACAGTGCGGATATTATGAGTGCAGAAAATGCGGCAACCGCTTTCTGTCATTGGAGATAAAGGAACGGGTTGCCTGCCCGGAGTGTGAGGCAGAGATTGATTACGAGATCGGTCCGGATGAATCTTTGGAGGATCTGCTTGAGACCGCAGATCTGAAGCAGAAAATTGAGGGCGAAGAGGAAGTGGAGAAAATGGATGCGCTTCTGAGTCTCGCTGTGACCGGAGGTGATTTTGAATGGATCTGACAGAGAGAAAAGGAATGGATACGAAGCAGTCCGAAACAGCGGAAAATGCCGTACATATAGAAAACACAGCGCAGACAGAGCGCACTCAGGCAGAAATCACACGATCAGGTAATCCGGGAAGGCCTCAGGGGGAAGACGGAAACGCGATGCTGCTGCGGATGAATGACAGCCATTATGCGGTGACCGGATGGGGACTGGAGCACTGGCAGATCAGAGGAGACGAGCAGATTCTTGATATCGGCTGTGGCGGTGGAGCGACGCTGAAACGGATGAGCGAGAAGGTGACAACCGGGCATCTGAACGGTGTGGATTATTCAGCCGTTTCGGTTGAGACATCAAAAGAGGTCAACCATGAGGCAGTTGCAGCGGGCAAAATGGAAATTCTGGAAGGCTCCGTTGCGAACCTGCCGTTTTCGGCGGAGACCTTTGACAAAATCATTACAGTGGAGAGCTTTTATTTCTGGCCTGATCCTCAGGAGAATTTAAAAGAAGTGCTTCGCGTATTGAAAACAGGCGGAACGTTTCTTCTTGTGGCAGATGTTTACGGAAGAGAGGATCTGCCGCCGGAGGTTGTGGAAAATATTGAGCGGTTCCATCTGTTCAATCCGACGCTGGAGGAGTTCCGGGAGCTGTTTGAACGTGCAGGCTTTGCGGACATCCGCGTCCACGAAAAAGAAGGAACGACGTGGGTCTGCGTGGAAGGGCACAAATAGCTGGAAGTAAGTGACAAAATAGCGATTGCAGGAGCAATTGCCGTGTGTTAAGATGAACGAAGTAGCGGATTGCGAAGATCCGCTTTACAGAAAATGATCTGCCGTCAAAGGCGAAATAATACGCACAGTGTGTGTTTAGAAAAGGAGAATGAAAATGTTTATCACATGTCTTGATGTAGAGGGAGTTCTGGTACCGGAAATCTGGGTTGCGTTTGCGAAAGAAAGCGGAATCCCGGAGCTGACAAGAACAACGCAGGAAGAGCCGGATTACGACAAACTGATGAAATGGAGACTTGAGATTTTAAAGGAGCATGGTCTTGGACTGAAAGAAATTCAGGAGACGATTTCCAGAATCGAACCGCTTCCGGGCGCAAAGGAATTTCTGGATGAGCTGCGCAGCTTCTCACAGGTAATTCTGCTCAGTGATACGTTTATAGAGTTTGCAATGCCGCTGATGGAAAAGCTCGGCAGACCGACGCTGTTCTGCAATTCTCTTGAGGTAGCAGAGAATGGAGCAATCACCGGTTATAAAATGCGAGTGGTTCCGTCTAAGCTGACAACGGTAAAAGCGCTGCAGACAATCGGATTTGAGACGATTGCGAGCGGAGATTCTTACAATGATATCGGTATGATTCAGGCGAGCAAAGCGGGATTTTTATTCCGCAGCAACGAGAAGATTAAGTCGGAGTATCCGGAGATTCCTGCATATGAGACATATGAGGAATTGCTCGGCGCAATTCGCAGCGCAATGGGAATTGTAAAATAACAAATCGGATTGCGGCGATAAAAGGTGGCGGATGTTCTGCGGAATTGTACCAATACAAGGCAGTTGATTTATACAAAAGAAAGAAAATGAAATGATTACAGCACAGCGATTGCGGCGCGCGCGTATCAGAAAGACGAGGAAAAGGATATGACAAAAAAAGAATTTCAGGAACTTACAGCATCAAACATCGTTTTGCTGGACGGAGCAACCGGTTCTAATTTTCGGAAAGCGGGAATGCCGGTCGGTGTGAGCACAGAACTGTGGGCACTGGAGCACCCGGACATAGTGAGGACGCTTCAGAACGGATACATTGAGGCAGGAAGCCAGATCATTTATGCACCAACGTTTTCTGCAAACCGGCTCGGACTGGAAATGCACGGACTGACCGATCGTCTTGAGGAGATCAATACGAACATTGTAAAACTTTCAAAGGAGATCGCAGGAGGCAGAGCATACGTGGCCGGTGATATGACGACGACTGGAAGAATGCTGGAGCCGGCGGGGGATATTTCCTACGAAGAGCTGCTGGATGTTTACAAAGAGCAGGCAACCGTTCTGGCAAATGCGGGCGCAGACCTGATTATTGCAGAGACGATGCTGAGCGTGGACGAGACGACGGTGCTGCTGGATGCGGTGCAGGCGGTCTGTGATCTGCCGGTGATGTGTTCCCTGACCTTTGAGGCGGACGGCAGGGCGCTTTACGGCGGAGATGCCGTGGAGGCAATGGAGACGCTGCAGGCGATGGGAGCATCCGCAGTCGGCCTGAACTGTTCAGTTGGACCGAATCAGCTGGAGGCAGTGGTGCTCTCGATGAAAGCAGTAGCCGAAATTCCGGTGCTTGCAAAGCCGAACGCCGGAATGCCGGTGATGGATAAGATGGGCTTTGCCCATTACGATATGACGCCGGAGCAGTTTGCGGCGTCAATGAAAAAGCTGGTCTATGCGGGAGCCAGTGTGATCGGCGGCTGCTGCGGCACGACGCCGGAGTATATTCGGGCACTCGCGGAAGCAGTCGGACGATAACAGGCAGAGTACATAAAAATTTAACCGGGTCAGGCTGGAGCGAAGTGGATTGCGAATATCTACTTTGGTATAACCTAAAAGAACGCAGATGGAAAAGTAGTACTTTATTCCATCTGCGTTTTTTGTGTACAAGACAGCCGGCAGAAAAAGTATATCTGTTGGCATTTCGAAAAAGTTCTCTGTTTTTTGCACCCGGACGTGTTTGAAAAATTGGATGCTTCCTTACTTTGAATTTACCGTCATTTTACATATCCCACGTTTTACATTTTACATCGCTCCCTTACAATACTGCTCGTAACATGAACACGGAACAAAAAAGAAAAACACCGGCAGACGGGCCGGGTGCGGCGCAAAAAAATCAGAGAGCGCCCCACAGAAAAGGAGAATATTTATGAGAAAATCAGCAGCAGCAGTGATGGCAGTACTTATGGCAGCAAGCGCAGGAATGACAGCGATGGCAGCAGCATCCGGAGATATCACCGTAGTTTCCAGAGAGGACGGTTCCGGTACAAGAGGTGCATTCATTGAGCTGATGGGCGTAGAGGAAAAAGACGCAGATGGAAATAAAGTGGACAATACGACAGAGGCAGCAAAAATCACAAACAGCACAGCGGTTATGCTCAGCACAGTAGCAGAGGATGTCAATGCGATCGGTTATATTTCTCTTGGATCATTAAATGACACGGTAACTGCAGTAAAAATCGATGGAGCAGAAGCAACTGCAGAGGCAATTGAAGATGGAAGCTATAAAGTAGTTCGTCCGTTTAATATCGTAACAACTGCAGAAGTAAGCGATGCGGCAGCAGATTTCATTTCTTACATCATGAGCACAGAGGGACAGGCAGTTGTTGCAGACAACGGATACATTCCGGTAAAGGATGTGGAGGCGTATGCAGCAACCGACGCAGAGGGTAAGGTAGTCGTTGCAGGTTCTTCCTCAGTCACACCGGTTATGGAGAAGCTGGCAGAGTCTTATCAGGCAGTCAACGATAAAGTAACCATTGAGGTACAGCAGAGCGACTCTACTACCGGTATTCAGTCTGCAATCGATGGTCTGTGCGACATTGGAATGGCATCCCGTGAGCTGAAGGACAGCGAACTGGAAGCAGGCCTGACCGCAACGGTAATTGCTCAGGATGGTATCGCAATTATTGTAAATAATGATGCCGGAGTTGCAGAGCTTACCAGCGAGCAGGTAAAAGATATCTACACAGGCAATATCACAACCTGGGAAGAGCTTCAGTAACAGATATATCATCAGGAAATCTCATTCAGATCAAAAAAGAAAGCTGCTCTGTGTCTCTGTATCAGAAGGCACAGAGCATTTTTCGAAAAATCTGCTTTACGAAAAGGAGCCATTTAATATATGAAAGGAAAGATATCCGAGCTACTGATGCACGTAGTATTTTTTATTGCAGCATGTACCTCCGTACTTGCCGTTGCGCTGATCTGCATTTTTTTGTTTGCAAATGGAGTCCCGGCGATTGTAAAGATTGGTATTCCGGATTTTCTGCTTGGCCAGAAATGGAAACCTTCCAATAATCTGTATGGTATTCTTCCATTTATACTGGGCAGTATCTATGTGACTGCAGGTTCGATTGCAATAGGCGTACCACTGGCACTTCTGCTTTCTGTTTTTCTGGCGTTTTACTGCCCGAAGCGTTTGTATCCGATATTAAAAACAATGGTAAACCTGATGGCAGGCATCCCGTCTGTTGTCTATGGCTTTTTCGGCCTTGTGATGGTCGTTCCGCTGATGCGGGAACTTACCGGAAAAGATGGCAGTACAATGCTGACTGCTTCGATCCTGCTCGGCATTATGATACTGCCGACGGTAACCGGTGTCACGGAATCCGCGCTGCGCAGTGTACCGAATAGTTACTACGAAGGTGCGCTTGCACTTGGAGCGACACATGAGAGAAGTGTATTTGCCACCGTATTTCCGGCTGCAAAGTCCGGAATCATGGCAGGAATCGTACTTGGAATCGGACGTTCGATCGGAGAGACGATGGCAGTCATTATGGTAGCAGGAAATCAGACCTGGATGCCGCAGGGACTGTTAAAAGGAGTACGTACTATGACGACGAACATCGTTATGGAGATGGGATATGCGGCGGATCTGCACAGGGAGGCGCTGATCGCGACCGGCGTAGTGCTGTTTGTATTTATTCTGCTCATCAATCTTTGTGTGTCAGCTCTGAAGCACAGAGCTATGAGCGAATAGGAAGGAGCACGGAATGATGGAAAAAAAGAAAAAAAATACAGACAGCGGAATCGAGAGATGGCTGCAGAAATGCAGAAATCATCCTTTTTCGGCAGTGGTTGAGGCGCTGGTATGGCTTTCCGGATTTGTGACGCTTGCAATTATGGTTTATCTTGTCGCATTCATCGTGATTCGTGGACTGCCTCATCTGACCCCGTCGCTGTTTTCACTCACGTATAATTCAGATAATGTTTCGCTGATGCCGGCGCTTGTGAATACGCTTATCGTAACGGCGCTGTCCCTGGTAATCGCGATTCCGTTTGGCGTATTTGCCGCGATCTACCTGGTAGAATATGCCAAAAAAGGAAGCCGTCTGGTGAATCTGATCCGTATTACGGCAGAGACCCTTTCTGGTATTCCTTCGATTATTTACGGCTTGTTCGGTCTTCTGTTTTTCAGTACAGCACTGCACTGGGGACTGAGCCTGCTGTCCGGCTGTCTGACACTTGTAATTATGATTCTGCCGTTGATTATCCGAACCTCAGAGGAGGCGCTTCTTTCAGTTCCGGATTCCTACCGTGAGGCTTCTTTTGGTCTTGGTGCCGGAAAACTGCGCACGATCTTTCGGATTGTACTTCCGTCCGCAGTACCGGGAATTCTTTCAGGTGTGGTGCTGGCTACCGGACGTATTGTCGGAGAGACAGCAGCGCTCCTTTATACGGCAGGTACCGTTGCGAAGATCCCGGATCTGATGGGCTCGGGGCGAACACTGGCGGTGCATATGTATGTTCTTTCAAGCGAAGGACTTCATATGGATGAATCGTATGCGACAGCAGTTGTGCTTCTCGCATTGGTACTGGTACTGAACGGACTTTCCGGATTGCTTGCAAAAGGGCTGACTGGAAAGGAAAACAGATAAAGAGCAGAAGAAAGCAGATAAAAGAGGTAAAAAATGGGAAAGATTGAGATTAAAAATACAGATTTGTACTATGGTGATTTTCACGCACTGAAGAATATCAATCTGGATATTCCGGCAAATCAGATCACTGCATTTATCGGACCGAGCGGCTGTGGAAAATCTACCTTATTAAAATCATTAAACCGGATGAATGATCTGGTGGAAGGCTGCCGTATCACAGGTGAGCTTCTTCTGGATGGAGAGGACATTTACGGTCCGATGGATATCAACCTGCTTCGGAAGCGTGTCGGCATGGTATTTCAGAAGCCAAATCCGTTTCCGATGAGCATTTATGACAACATTGCTTATGGACCGCGTACTCATGGTATTCGTTCCAGGGCAAAGTTGGATGAGATCGTGGAGAAAGCGCTGCGGGATGCCGCGATCTGGGACGAGGTAAAAGACCGTCTGAAAAAGAGTGCGCTTGGCATGTCGGGCGGACAGCAGCAGAGACTGTGTATCGCACGTGCATTGGCAGTAGAGCCGGAGGTGCTTCTGATGGATGAGCCGACTTCTGCACTTGATCCGATCTCCACGTCCAGAATCGAAGATCTGGCAGTGGAACTGAAAAAGAAATACACGATTGTGATGGTCACGCACAATATGCAGCAGGCGGCACGTATTTCCGACAAGACGGCTTTCTTTCTGCTCGGAGAGGTGATAGAATACGGCGATACCCTGACTTTGTTCTCCATGCCGAAGAATAAAAAGACAGAAGAATACATCACCGGAAGATTTGGCTGATGGTATTGGAAGAGGGACCAGACGTCTCTGATAAACGAAGAAGCGGCCGTTCGTTTATGAGACCGGAACCAAATAGCGCCTTGAGAAAGCGCGTACCGAGGCAGAGGCAAAGCGGATATTCGCAATCCGCTTCGCTATTTGCTCGACTCGGTTAAATGATGATAGCTGGCTTTGAGAAATGAGAAACGTGGGAGGAATAGAAGAATGAGAGAGCGGTATCTTGAAAAACTGGAGCAGCTCCACAAAGAATTACTGGAAATGGGACTTTTGTGCGAAAAGGCAATCATGAAAACGTACAGGCTTTTGTGTACGGAAGAAGAACGACAAGGGCTGGTGACGCGGATTGATACGCTGGAGCGGGAAATCGATGCAAAGGAACGAATGATTGAGAGCATCTGCATGCAGCTCTTTCTGCAGCAGCAGCCGGTGGCATCAGATCTTCGGCGGATTACAGCTGCGCTCAAGCTGATTACGGATCTGGAGCGGATTGGCGACCAGGCGACAGACATTGCAGAAATCATGCAGACCGGAAATGTAGTTGTTCCGATAAAAGGAGTGCGTCTGACGGAAATGGCGGAATACACGATGAACATGGTCAATAAAAGCGTGGAATCGTACGTGCAGAGAGACCTTTCGATGGCAAAAGAGGTAATCGACAGTGACGATGCACTGGACAATCTTTTTTCGGAGGTGCGCCAGGAAATTAACCGCTGTTCAATCGAGGGCCTTTATACGAATGATCAGGCGCTTGATATGCTGATGATCTCAAAATATTATGAACGAATCGGCGACCACGCGACGAATGTGGCAGAATGGGTAGAATTTTCTCTGACAGGAAAGCATCGGAGCGGAAAAGTAGTCAATGATGTGTTTGCAGGACTCGATACAAAATAAGAAAGAAACAGATTGGGAAGTATCGCAGAAAAATATGCGGATTTATCAGTAATACGGGCAGGTTCTGCACGAAAATTGGATAAAATGCTGAAATGATAAAGCATCTCAATATTTTACATGGATTTTACATTTGATGACGTTTGATTTTACTTTTAACAGATATAATCGCTTTCGAACATGTCACTAAAGTAAAAAACATGTAAAAGCGCGGGTGGCGCAAAGGAGAAAGTGTATGGATATTTTCAGTGTTTTGACAATGATCGGCGGGCTTGCCCTGTTTCTTTATGGAATGAATGTCATGGGAGACGGTCTGACAAGAGCATCAGGCGGACGCCTCGAGAAGATTCTGGAAAAGCTGACCTCGAGTACATGGAAAGGCGTATTGCTCGGCGCAGCGGTAACGGCAGTTATTCAGTCATCGTCGGCTACAACGGTTATGGTAGTCGGATTTGTAAACTCGGGAATTATGACGCTGCAGCGGGCAGTTGGAATTATCATGGGTGCGAATATCGGTACGACAATCACATCCTGGATTCTGAGCCTTTCTGGTCTTGAGGGCGACAGTTTTATCATTAAAATGTTTAAACCGACCTCATTTTCTCCGATCCTTGCGATCATCGGAGTCTGTTTCCTTCTTTTTTCCAAGAAGGATAAGAAAAAGGATGCCGGTTCGATCATGGTTGGATTTGCGGTTCTGATGTTTGGTATGGAGACAATGAGCGGGGCAGTGAAGCCGCTGGCAAACGTGCCGGAATTTACCAATATTCTTCTGATGTTTAAGAATCCGGTGCTTGGTATGCTGGCAGGTGCGGCACTGACTGCAATCATTCAGAGTTCATCAGCATCCGTTGGTATCCTGCAGGCACTGTGTGTGACAGGAGCCGTTTCCTATGGAGCAGCAATCCCGATTATCATGGGACAGAATATCGGTACGTGTGTGACCGCTCTGATCTCTGCCATCGGAGCAAAGAAAAATGCAAAGAGAACAGCGTTTGTACACCTTTACTTTAATCTGATTGGCACAATCGTGTTTATGATTCTGTTTTATACAGTCAACAGCTTTGTGCATTTCGCGTTTCTTGGAGATGCGGCAAATGCACCTGGAATCGCAGTGGTTCATACCGCATTCAACGTATTTGCAACGCTTTTGTGGATGCCGTTTCACAGGCTTCTGGAGAAACTGGCCATGCTTACGGTGCGAGACGGAAAAGAAGAGGAGCGTACGGAGGGTGCCCTGGAGGGACTGTCTGCCCTGGATGACCGTTTCCTTGAAAATCCGGCACTTGCAATGGATCAGTGCCGCGTAGCCTGCGCACATATGGCGAAAGTTACGATCGAAGCGCTCGATACGGCAATGTCGCTCCTGGATGGATATGATGAGGAAAAAGCAGAGCTGGTACATGAGGATGAGAGCATTGTAGACCGGTATGAAGATCGGCTGGGCACTTATCTTGTGCAGGTGACGAAAAATGAGATGCAGACGAAAGACAGTCATACGCTTTCCGTTCTGCTGCACAGCATCGGTGATATTGAGCGAATTTCCGACCACGCTGTCATTATCGCAAATGCGGCAAAAGAGATCTATGACAAAAACCTGGCATTTTCTGAGGCGGCAGCAGCCGAACTTGAGGTATATTCTTCTGCAGTGCGAAAGATTGTGCAGATTGCAATGAAAGCGATGCAGGAGGAAGACCTTGCTATGGCAGGAAAGGTAGAACCGCTGGAAGAGGTCATCGACGATCTCAGTGACGAAATGAAAAAGCGCCATATCGACCGGCTTCGTGAAGGCCGCTGTACGATTGAACTCGGGTTTATTCTTTCGGATCTGACAACGAGTTACAAGCGAGTTGCAGATCACTGTTCTAACATTGCAGTGTGCCTGATTCAGGCGGAGAATGATGAGTATGGCAGACATGCCTACCTTAATTCACTGAAGGATGAAGAAAATAAATCATTCCGTGAGAAATTTGAGGAATATTCAAAAATATATGCGCTTCCGGTGCGCATAAAGGGTACACCGAAGGTGGATATGAGAAAGCGGATGCAGGCCGCAAAGCAGTAAAATGCCCCGCAGATAAGATCTGAAGAGAGTATGCGAAGCAGCTTATTTGGTATATATGGAAGTCAGATGAGTGAGTAAAATCGTGTAGGATATCTTGCATGGAATTGGGCATTGCGGTAAAATGAGGCCGTGAGAAAGAGAAAACGCGGCACAGACAGTTAAAAAATCAGCAAAAATAAGTAAGTAACAAAGCGGACTTAAAATATCCGCTTTGCTTTATAAATACGTCATGAGTTTGTCAAAAAAGGAGAATGAAAAACGATGGCAATGATTTACATAGTGGAAGACGATGAGAACATCCGTGAGATCGAGATGTTTGCGCTGAAAAATGCAGGATATGAAGTGCAGGGATTTGAATGCGCTGCCGCATTTTATGCACGGCTGAAAGAAAAAGTGCCGGCGCTTGTATTGCTTGACATCATGCTCCCGGATGAGGACGGACTGACGATTGTAAAGAAGCTTCGCCATGCCGCCGAGACGCGGAAACTGCCGATCATCATGGCAACGGCTAAGACTACAGAGATTGATAAAGTAAAAGGGCTTGATATCGGAGCGGATGACTACATTACGAAGCCGTTTGGTGTCATGGAGCTGATTTCCCGTGTAAAAGCACTGATGCGCCGCAGCCGTGGAATGGAAGAGGAGCGGATGATCCGCCTCGGGCCGATCTTTATGGACGACGAAAAGCGTGCGGTGTTTGTCGATGATGAGCCGTGTGAACTGACGTACAAGGAGTATGAACTGCTGAAGCTTCTGCTTTTAAACGCCGGAATCGTGGCATCACGGGATATGATTCTCGACCGGGTGTGGGGCACGGATTTTGAAGGGGAATCCCGCACACTCGACATGCACATCAAGACCCTGCGGCAGAAACTCGGAAGCGCCGGCACGATGATCCGTACCGTGCGCAATGTAGGATATATGCTGACGGGAGAGCGGAGCTGACAGAAGGAAAAGGTAAAACAGTAAGCAGAGCAGCGTTTGCAAAGAGCGGTAAAACGGCAAAGGAACACAGCGTTCTTGGGAAATAAAAAGAAATAAGAAAAGGCGAGCGGAAAGACAATGAAAAAGAAGATAAACAGATATCTGCTGCTGACTGTATTTTTATCTCTCAGCACGACCCTTTTAATGGCGATTGCGGTCTTCCATCATATGTATCGGGAACAGATCATCGGAGATATGAAGACGTACGGCGAAATCTTAAGCGGGATGGTGTCGTCCGGGGAAGAATTGCGGGATAATTACCGCAGTCCTGATTCCGATATCAGAATTACGGCAATCAGTGCTGACGGCAATGTGGTGTATGACAGTCAGGCAGGAAATGAGGCGCTTGACAATCATGCTGACCGACCGGAAGTAAAAGAGGCGGAGGAAACGGGCGAGGGATATGCAGTGCGCCATTCCGATACGCTGAACCGTGATATGTATTATTATGCAGTTCAGCTGGAAAACGGAGATGTCCTGCGCCTGAGTAAGGAAGAAAAAAATATCTGGAGTGTGTTTGAAACCACACTTCGGCCGATTGTTGCAATCGGAATTGGAATGTTTCTTCTGTGCATGCTGCTGTCACGATATATCACGAACAGTCTGGTACGGCCGATTGAGAAGCTGGCGAGCGATATCGACAACGTGGACGGAATCCAGACGTACGAAGAACTGGTGCCGTTTATCACGACAATCCAGAAGCAGCATGAGGATATTTTAAAGAGCGCAAAAATGCGTCAGGAATTTACCGCAAATGTCTCACATGAACTGAAAACCCCGCTGACTTCGATTTCCGGTTACGCGGAGCTGATCGAGACGGGGCTTGCCGGTGAGGATAATGTTCAGCGGTTCGCGGCCGAGATTCACCGAAATGCGAAGCGGCTGCTGACGCTGATCAATGATATTATCCGGCTTTCCGAGCTGGATGCCGACAATATGGAGGTTGCTTTTTCCGACGTGGATCTGTATGATCTGGCCGGAGCGTGTGTGGAATCACTTCGGCTGAATGCAGAAAATCACGGCATTCATATCGAGTGCAGCGGCATGCCGTGCACCGTTTACGGAAATAAAGAAATGCTGGAGGAGCTGCTGTACAATTTAAGTGACAATGCGATCCGCTACAACCGGCTTGGAGGAAAAGTGCAGGTAATTGTCGGATATGAAAACAGTTATCCGGTACTGATCGTGAAGGATACGGGAATCGGAATCCCGGAAGAGAGCCAGGAGCGCGTCTTTGAGCGTTTTTACCGTGTCGATAAGAGCCGTTCCAAACAGACCGGAGGCACGGGACTTGGACTTGCAATCGTGAAGCATATCGTGGCGCAGCATCATGCAAAGCTGCAGCTGCGCAGTCAGGTTGGAGTCGGTACCGAGGTGTCGGTCGTATTTTCAGGGGAAGGTTCAGAGAAAAAAGAAGCTGACGCAAAATAGGAGAGGAATCTTCTGTGGAGCGGCGGCTCCTTTTTTTGATAAAACTTAAGATTCCTTTTCTTGACTATTGTTGGATAATGGTGCAATATATGGGAAGAATAAATATGAGCCGCGGACGCTGTGGGGAGCCGGGCGGCAGACGGCGATATAGAAGGGCAAGGGATAAAGAAGTGGCGAAAAAAAAGAGAAAAGGACTGAAAATAGCAATCAGTATCATCCTGCTGGTGATTCTGGCGGTGGGCGCAGGCACGGCATACTACCTGTACCAGCAGGTAAACAGCGGATTGTTTTTCAAAGAGACGAAGATCAACGGTTACGATGTCTCTGATAAAACGTGCAAGGAAGTGCTTCTGATGCTGGAGCAGGACTACAGCGCACCGAAAATCACAGTGACGGAGGACGGTGAGACGGCAGAGACGCTTACATTGGCGGATATGGGCTACACAATCAATGAGAAAAAGCTTCTCTCGAACATTCAGGAATGCATGCGCCAGCAGAATGTCAGCCTGCTGTTCAGTCTGATGGACGGCAACACCTTTGAGGTGGAGGTTCCGTTCGATTATGATGAAGCGACATTTAAGGCGAATGTCTGCGCAGCCAAATTTGCAAAGCCGCGTGTGGCAAGCACTGATGCGACAATGGAATATAATGGCAAAGAGTATTACATTGAACCGGAAACGTACGGTACGGAGTTTGACGATGCCGATCTTCAGGTTATGATCAAGGACACGGCGGACAAGCTTGTGGCAGCGGATCGTCCGCAGAAGGACGTGACAGTGGAATTTCCGTCTGCGCTCTATTTTGTCCCGGCTGTGACACAGAATGACAGCGAGATGAATACGACGATGGATATTTACAATTCCTTCTGCAAGGCGGATATCAAGCTGACCTTTGGTGATGAATATGAGGAGATCGACTGGACAACGATCAGGGACTGGCTGACCATAGAGGACGGCGAGGGTGTGATCGATGAGGAAGCGGTATACAATTACGTTTACGATCTTGCAGCAAAGTATGATACTTTATATTATGAGAGGAAATTCACGACGCACAGCGGAAAGACAATTACCTTTGACAGCAGTGATTACGGCTATCAGATCGATAAGGACGCGGAGGCAGAGCAGCTTCTTGCAGATATCCGCTCCAACACCGAAGTGGAACGTGAGCCGGTCTATGCGGTGAAAGGATACAAGCGGGATGGAAGAGATGATCTCTGCGGCAACTACGTGGAGGTTGATCTGACATCTCAGCATTTGTGGTTTTATAAAGACGGCAAGCTTGTAGTAGAGACGGACGTAGTTACCGGTCTTCCGAAAGATGGCCGTGAGACGACGACCGGCGTATTTTCCATCCCGTATAAAGAAAGCCCGTCTGTATTAAGCGGCGGCCAGGGAAACGGTGCATGGAATACGGATGTTCAGTACTGGATGCCGTTCCATGATGGACAGGGACTGCACGACGCATGGTGGAGAAATGCGTTCGGCGGTACGATCTACCAGACGAATGGATCGCACGGTTGCGTCAACCTTCCGCCTGCGGCAGCAAAGACGATTTACGACAATATGGAAGAGCGGATGGCGGTCATCCTCTACAAGTGAGTGCAGAAAGGTTCGGGCTGTGAGGCAAAGCGGATATTCGCAATTCGCGTCGCTATTTCTGGAATCATAAGGAATCCCGGCTCGTAAGGGATCCTCCCGTAAACGGCTTCCTCCTTACGAGATTCCGTAAACGGGTCCCTCCTTGTGATATTTCATAAGCTCCATCATAAGTAGGCTTGCCTTACTTATGATGGAGTTTGAATCGTCGCAAAAAACACAAAAAAAGATGCAATTAAAAAAATTGAAAAAAATTAAAAATAAGTGTTGACAAAAAGAGGGCACCGCTATATAATACTCATTGTTGAGAGGCAAACGAAACAAACTCAACAAAACAAAATAAAAGATGTGCGTTTAGCTCAGCTGGATAGAGCGTTTGGCTACGGACCAAAAGGTCGGGGGTTCGAATCCTCTAACGCACGCTGAAGAAAAGCCGGAAGCATTGAGAAATCAGTGAGTTCCGGTTTTTTGTTGTCTGGTAAAATCCAAGTTACTGTTCAGAGTCAAATCTAAACTTTTTCAAAACTCTTAGATTTCTCTTGCAATTTCCAGATACCTGTGCTATGATTCCGCTAAAGAAAAGGGAGTAGCGGCCACACGGAAGAAGCAGGGACGACGGTCAGTGCTTTTTAGTCAAATCAATGTAATCCGGGTGGTACATGGATGCGTCAATACAGTAGAGAAAATACTCGCATCGTGATATAATCAGCAAGACTTTTATTTTAGACATAGGGAGATATGTCCGAAATGAAAGTCTTTTTCTTTTCTTTGGAAAATTTGAACGAAATCGTTTTGCGACCTGCGTTCAAATTACATCCCGGGAGCCGGATAAAGATCAAAAGCGGCTGCGACTGGCTCAGAAGAGATGCGCGAACACAGTAATACTTTGACCAGATAAGCTGCAGAGCAGCAGTTTGGTCAGAAACAGGAAATACAAAAAGCAAATGGAGGAAAAAGTATGAGACAGTTTAATTTCAGTTCAGGAAAGGTCCCGTTTTCCGGGAAGCCGACCATGCCAAAGCTGGGAAAGCATGTAAAACGCATTGTGATTGGGGCAGCGGCAGCAGTCGTTGTTGTCGTACTCGCCAGCGATGCAACGTATCAGATTCAGGAACAGGAGCAGGCGGTGCTGACCACGTTCGGTGTACCAAAGGCGGTTTCTGAGACGGGACTTCATTTTAAGATTCCGTTTATCCAGCAGGTACAGAAAGTAAACACGACGATTCAGGCATTTCCTATCGGTTATACGCTGGATGATAATGCGACGGTAGAAAATGAAGGAATCATGATTACGGCCGATTACAATTTTATCGATGTCGATTTCTTCGTGGAGTACCGGATCGCAGAACCGGTGAAATATCTTTACACATCGGATCAGCCGGAGGAGATTTTAAAGAGCATCGCGCAGAGCTGTATCCGTACTGTGATCGCAAGCTACAATGTCGACGATGTGCTGACGACCGGAAAGAGCGAAATTCAGAGTAAAATCAGGGAAATGATTCTGAAGCAGACGGAAGAACAGGATCTCGGCATCCAGTTGGTCAATATTACGATCCAGGATTCCGAGCCGCCGACACAGGAGGTTATGAAGGCATTCAAGGCGGTGGAGACAGCAAAGCAGGGCAAGGAAACGGCACTGAACAATGCGAACAAGTACCGCAACGAAAAGCTTCCGGAGGCGGAAGCCGAAGCCGACCAGATCATTCAGGACGCAGAGGCGCAGAAGCAGGTGCGCATCAATGAAGCGGAGGCCGAGGTGGCACGTTTCAATGCGATGTATGAGGAATACAGCAAAAATCCGGAGATCACAAAAAAGCGTATGTTCTATGAGACGATGGAAAATGTACTGCCGGGTATGAAGCTTGTGATCGACAGTGGAGACGGTGTACAGAAAATCCTGCCGCTCGATTCCTTTGACGGGGCAGGGACAGGCAGTAATACAAGCGGAGATGCCGGCAGCGATACAGCGGCATCCAGAAGTGCACAATAACGCAGATGTCAGAAGGGATGCAGATGCATTGAGGAAGGAATCATGATGAAAGTGGTTTGTGTACCTGGTACAGTGTCAGATACAGAAGTAAATAAGAGCGTATAACACAGAGCAATACCCTGTAGAACGAAAAGATGTATGCAAAGAAATTTATTTAGATAGTAACAGTATCGTGAAAAACAGCGTTCGATACAGGGGGAGATGCAAAAAAATGGAGGAACATATATGAGTTCAGAGAAGAAAAGAAATAAAAAGTCAAGAATTATCGTGCCGGTGGCAGCTGTGGCTCTTCTGGTCGGTGCAATGGCATCGGTGACAGTGACGGCGCAGAATGAATATAAACTGATCCGGCAGTTCGGAAAAGTAGACCGGGTCATCGATGCACCGGGCATCAGCTTTCGGATCCCATTTCTGGAAACGACACAGAGCCTGCCAAAAGAGACACTGCTCTACGATCTGGCGGCATCCGACGTCATCACAAAGGATAAGAAGACGATGATCAGCGACAGCTACGTACTATGGCGCATCAGTGACCCGCTGAAATTTGCGCAGACCTTAAATTCCTCGATCGAGGGCGGCGAGAGCCGTATTAATACAGCGGTTTATAACGCGACAAAAAACGCGATCAGTTCCCTGACACAGGACCAGGTGATTACGAGCCGCGACGGTGAGCTGTCCAAGATGGTGCTGAATGCAATCGGTACGAACATGGATCAGTACGGAATTGAGCTGATTAAATTTGAGACGAAGCAGCTGGATCTGCCGGATGACAACAAGGAGGCCGTGTACGAGCGGATGATTTCCGAGCGTGACAATATCGCGGCGACGTACAAGGCGGAAGGAAGCTCCGAGGCGAAAGTGATCCGCAACACAACGGATAAAGAGGTGGCGATTCAGATTTCTGATGCGAAGAAGCAGGCCGAGATCCTTGAAGCGGAAGGTGAGCAGGAATATATGAAGATTCTGGCAGAAGCGTACGGCGAAGAAGACCGACAGGATTTCTATTCCTTTGTCCGCAGCCTTGATGCCCTGAAGAATTCGATGACAGGCGGAGATAAGACTGTTATTCTTTCGGCAGATTCTCCGATCGCGCAAATTTTCAATGGAGAATAAAAAGAAAATATGTTCGAAAAACCTCTTGCAAAACATTTGTTCTTGTGATACAATACGAAAAGACGAGAACGAATGTTTGTTATGGAGGCGGCGTGATGAGAGAAAAACGGGTGGGAAATGCAAAGCAGAGGAAAGAAAATAGTTCGAAAGCAGTGAAAAGCGGCACTAAGGCATGGAAACAGGCACCGGTAAAAGGAGAAGATGAAAGAAATGCTGGTGACTTCCAGATTTGCCGCGCAAAGGCAGAGACAGCCGGAAAAGCTATATGCAGTGTGGTTTCTGGCATGGTCGTGGAACTGTATCTGGATCATTGTTTTTCATTTCCGCGAGGACTTGAATGGATCCCGGCGCTTGTGATGCTTGGCATCTGCCTTTCAATTCTGGCTGCTGCGCTGCTTGAAGAGACAGAGAATTTTTGGATAAAAGCAGGACGCATGCTCCGAGCGTATAGACTGGCGCGGGAGGCAGAAGCGATTTCTTTGCAGCTGCAGCTGGAAAATGGCTGTTCATTTCAGGAAAATGCGTGTATACTAATGGGCGAATCCCGGGAGATTTCTGCAGATGCCGATTGCGTTGAGAAAGTTCGCAGAAAAGTAGTTGCTTTTTCGCGCACGAAGCGCGGACTGCGGGATGTGAGTTAGCTGAAGTAAATGCAAAGTGCTGTTTGACAGATCAAAGCGGATATTCGTAATCCTTTTTGCTATTCGGTTAAATGAAAATCTGCGGTATTCAGATGAAGGATACAGAAGAGAGGGTTTTTAAAATGGAAGAGACACAGAAAAGAAAATATAACACGGTCGTTTTTGACCTGGACGGTACGCTGCTTGACACGCTTGCTGATCTGACGGACAGCGTTAATGCGGTGATGCGGCAGTATCAGATTCCGGAGCACACGACCGATGAGGTGCGCAGATTTGTAGGAAACGGCATCCGAAAGCTGATCGAGCGAGCAGTCCCGCAGGGCTGCGCAAATCTGCAGTATGAGGAAATTTACCATGCGTTTACGGAGTATTACGGCGCGCATTGTATGGAAAAGACGGAGCCGTATCCGGGTATTATTGCTTTATTGGACTGGTTGAAAAAAGAAGGCTATCAGGTGGCGATTGTCTCCAATAAAGCAGATTTTGCGGTGAAGAAGCTCAATCAGGTTTATTTTGGAAGCCTGATCCGGGTAGCAATCGGCGAGCGGGAAGGCATCCGGAAGAAACCGGCTCCGGATACGGTTTTTCAGGCATTAAAGGAGCTTAGAGCGGATGCGGCGCATGCGGTTTACATCGGAGATTCGGATGTGGATGTCGAGACAGCACGTAATAGCGGCATGGATGGCATTGCAGTCAGCTGGGGATTCCGTTCGCGGGAGTTTCTGCTGGAGCACGGTGCAGATCCAGAGTGGATTGCGGCGAATGTGAATGAGGTGAAAGCTTTTCTGCAGAAATGACGGAAGTGCAGGAAAGCTGCAGAATGATCCACAGTATGCTGACTGAAGTAAAAATTATGAAAGAATCAGAGGCATGTTGGAAGGAAAGAAAGTTGGAGTGCGTTTGGGAAAAAATGAGAAAAAGAGATTAAAATAACGCTAAATTTCTGCAAATCATACAAATTTAGATTTTTTTAAGAAAGTTTATTGACATGTAAGAATTGCTGAGGTAGAATACCGACATCAAGCGAAGGCGCTGTGGAGAATATCCGCAGCGCCTTTTCGCGTTAGAGCTTTTCGCAGCGGCTGCGTCTTTCGTACCCGGGATAGAGGGACTGACAGACCAAAAGGGATGCTCAGAAGAGGAGGAAGACATTATGGAAGAATTAAAAGCATTGGCAACCAGTGTTGATATTGGCTGGATCTTACTTGGTGCAGCACTTGTATTCTTTATGCAGGCCGGATTTGCGATGGTAGAGACGGGACTGACGAGAGCGAAAAACGCAGGAAACATTGTAATGAAGAACCTGATGGATTTCTGTATCGGTACTCCAATTTACTGGTTTATCGGATTCGGGATCATGTTCGGTGGTACCGGCGCATTGTTTGGCGGAATCGATCTCTTCTGTCTGAAGCAGGATGATTATGCGACAATGATTTTCCAGACCGTATTCTGTGCAACTTCCGCGACGATCGTTTCCGGAGCAATGGCAGAGCGGACAAAATTCTCTTCCTACTGCATTTACAGTGCATTAATCAGTTTGTTTGTCTATCCGATTTCCGGACACTGGGTATGGGGCGGCGGCTGGCTGCAGTCCATGGGATTTCATGATTTCGCAGGTTCGACCGCAGTACATATGGTCGGCGGTGTGGCAGCCTTCATCGGCGCAGCAATTCTTGGCCCGCGTATTGGAAAGTACGATAAAGACGGAAAGCCGAATGCGATTCTTGGTCACAGCATGACACTCGCAGCGCTCGGCGTCTTCATTCTCTGGTTCTGCTGGTTTGGCTTCAACGGATGTTCAACCGTAGCACTTTCAGGAGACGGAGCAACAAATGCGGCAAGAATTTTCTATACCACAAACCTTGCGGCAGCGGTAGCAACTGTCACAGTTTTGATTATTACCTGGGTACGCTATAAGAAACCGGATGTTTCGATGACACTGAATGGTTCTCTTGCAGGTCTTGTCGCAATCACGGCAGGCTGCGACACCGTAACGCCGGTTGGCGCGGCATTGATTGGATTTCTTGCAGGCTTCGCGGTTGTATTTGGTATTGAGTTTGTAGATCAGAAGCTGAAGGTCGACGACCCGGTCGGAGCGGTTGGCGTACACGGAATTTGCGGAGCATTTGGTACTCTGCTGACCGGACTGTTTGCTTACTATGATTTTGGTTCAGGAGAAAAGCTTGGGGTTCTTTATGGCGGCGGATTCAAATTTTTCGGAACGCAGGTACTTGGAGTGATATCCGTTATCGCGTGGGTTGCTGTTACAATGACCATCATCTTTACAGTGTTGAAAAAGACCATCGGTCTGAGAGCGTCTGTGACAGAGGAGGTCGAGGGACTTGACATTCATGAGCATGGCCTGGCATCTGCTTATGCAGATTTTGCATTAATCTCCAGCATCAACAACTTCAGCGGCAGTGCCCTGAGTGCAGAAGCACTTGCTGTTCCGGCAGCGCCGTCTAAAAAAGCGGTTTCGGAGGATGAGGCAGTGCCGGTACAGCTTCGGACGGAGGCGGCTGCGGTTGCAAGCGATACGCATCTGACAAAGATCACGATCGTTGCAAAGCAAAGCAAATTTGATGCATTAAAGAGTGCACTCAATGATATCGGAGTAACCGGTATGACTGTTACAAATGTACTTGGCTGCGGCATCCAGAAAGGAAAAGCGGAATATTACCGTGGCGTTCAGATGGATATGAACCTGCTGCCAAAGATTCAGGTCGATGTGGTTGTCAGCAAGGTAGCACCGGAAAAGGTAATCAGGGCGGCAAAGAAGGCACTGTACACCGGTCATATTGGAGATGGAAAGATCTTTGTTTACAATGTACAGAACGTCATCAAGGTGCGAACCGGTGAGGAAGGCTTTGACGCACTGCAGGGTGAGGATTTCTTCTAAAAAATGTACGCCGGCTATGAGCAGGCAGCGAAGCAGATGGTAAATATTCGTTTTGATCCTGCAAAGATTCATTCTGGTAAAATATAAATAGAGAAGAAAGGGATATGAAAGAGACCGTCATGGCAGGAAACAGGCCAGGCGGTCTTTTTGATATCAGCCTATCAGACAAGGTATAGTGCCAGTCATTGAAGAATTTAAAAGTAATCGGGGCTGAGAAAGCTCACAAGCAGCAAAGCAGATTCGGCTCAGAATTTTGCAGAATAAAAGAGAAAGACTTACCTGACCCCGTTAGAAGAGATAACCGGTTATCAGGAATACAGATAGGAAATATGGGAAAAAGGCTTGCCGTTTTTAGGAGCAGGGGGTATACTGATGCAAATGAGTCAAAAATACCGGAAAAGAGGAAGACAGCAATGCAAAGTTCAATTACGAGAGAGGAAGCGCTGGCGCTTCTGAAAAAATACAACCAGGAACCGTTTCATATTCAGCATGCGCTGACCGTAGAAGGGGTGATGAGATGGTATGCAAAAGAGCTTGGATATGGCGATGAGGAGGAGTTCTGGGGACTTACGGGACTTCTTCACGATATTGATTTTGAGCAGTACCCGGAGCAGCACTGCATCAAAGCGCCGGAGCTTCTGCGCGAGGGCGGTGTCAATGAAGAGATGATTCATGCGATCTGCAGCCACGGCTATGGAATCTGCTGTGATGTTGAGCCGGTGCACGAGATGGAAAAGGTGCTGTTTGCAGCGGACGAGCTGACCGGACTGATCTGGGCGGCGGCAAAAATGCGCCCGTCAAAAAGTGTCATGGATATGGAGGTTTCCAGCGTAAAGAAAAAGTTTAAGGATAAAAAATTTGCGGCCGGATGTTCCAGAGACGTAATCAAAAGAGGTGCGGAGCAGCTTGGCTGGGAGCTTGAGACCTTGATGGAGCGGACGATTCTTGCGATGCGTTCCTGTGAGGCGCAGATCAATGAGGCGATGGCAGCAGAACAATAAGATTTCATAACCGAATATCCGCTTTGATTTGAAAAGAAAATATAAAATAATATGTGCCGGTCGGTTTCAAGAAAAGGAACTGACCGGTTTTTTGTGTCTCATTTTTCAAACACGATCTTGGAATATTTTGATGAAAAATTCGAAAAAATAGTGTAACATTTTTGGAGAACGATTGTTATATAAGTGAAAAGCTTTTCAGGAAGACAGAATGCGGATGATAGTCCGGCCGGAAAAAGAAAATTTTGTAGAGAGGAATTGCAAATGTTTGCTGTCAGAGGGAGGTGAGAATCTGGAACGGAAATTGTTGGAGACCCTGTATCTGCGGCATTACCGGGAACTGTATGTGTATGTTTATGCAATGTGTGGACAGAAGGCGCTGACGGAAGATATTCTTCAGGAAACGTTTTTGAAGGCATTTACGGCGCTGAAGGATTCTCACACAAATATGCGTGCATGGCTCTATCTGGTTGCCAGGAACCTGTGTTTTAATGCCATGAAAAAAGAAGACAGAATGGAACCGATGGAAAATCCGGAGCAGAAGCAGAAAAATAACTGGAAAAGCAGCGGGGATCCGTTGGGAAAAATAATTGGAAACGAAGAGAAGCGCAGTCTTTGGAAGGCGCTTTTGTCGCTGGACAGCCCGGGAAAAGAGATATTGACGCTGCAGTATTTTTCCGGCTTTCAGCAAAAAGAGATCGCAGCGCTTTTGCATCTGACACCGGAAAATGTGCGGGTGCAGAGCTTCCGGGCGAAGAAGAAGCTGCGAAAGCTGCTGGAAGAGCAGGGAGATACACTGTTTTAATCAAGTCAGGCAAGTTTTTTGCAAGGATTTGCGGAGCAATAAAATTTTATGGTAACGGTGATTGCCTGCGAATAGCCGTTTTGACAGAAAAGACAGAAAAACGCAGTCGGAGGAGGAAAAATATTGCGCCATGACTGTTGGAAATTTTGGAGGTGGAAGTATGAAATACCGGGAATTACTCGAACAGTACGAGAAAAATTTACTGGACGATAAGACAAGAGAACAGGTAGAGGGAGATATCGAAAAGCACGAGGCAATCAGTGAGTATCTATACACAAAAGAGGAAGAAATACCGGAACTGCAGGCGCTTTTAGAGGAGACAGAGCAGCCGAAGGAAAAGGAAGGTGAGTCGTTTGCGGAGCTGGTAAACCGGTCCATTCGCAGGGCATTTCTGAAGATGGGTGCGACGGTGCTTGCATCGGTCCTTGTGGTGGTGTTGCTTGTACAGTTTGTGCTGCCGCGTGCCGTTTCTTCTTTTTATTACGATCCGGGAAAGGATATTGGAGGTGAAAAAAATCAGATGAGCCTTGATATGGCGGTCTATTCGGAGCTTTTTCTTCCGGGCAAGAGGAGAACAAATGTGACGACAGCTGCGAAAGGCTATGGAAAATATGATGTGGATATCACACAAAATGTGAGCTATACCGGGATGTTTACGACCGTGTCCGGAGAAATCACACGAAATCACCTGCGCCTTTACAATGAGGATCTGCTGAAGCAGCCGACCGGAAACTGCTTTGCCTGGGGACAGGTATACGGGGATCTCACAAAATCCCTTTCTGAGTTGGAAAAAGAGATGAACACCGAGGAGGGAAACGCTCTGTTCAGTGCAGCCGGTACGCCGGAGGAAGCAAAAACGTTTGCAGAAGAGCTGGATGAAAACAGAAAATATATCGGGTATGTATCGCTGGAGCAGATGAAGGATTATGAAGATTTTATCCAGTGGACGAAGGATACAGATCTTTCACTTGGGGAGCTGTGGTGTGCGGTGAAGACGGAGCCGTATACATCATGGGAAGATTCAGGACAGATGTTTCGTGCGGAAAATATCGGTTTTTTGTATGACGTTTCCCAGTCGTCTTCCTTTTCGTGGGATGAAGAAAAATACCCGAATCTGATTACCTGGAATATTCCTGATGAGGAAAATTCAGGGGATCAATTAGAAACAAGTGATGCCATCACGGAGGGATTCTCATCGGACGAAGAGCTTCGATACGATGATCAGGAGCAGCAGAAAACAGAAGCGTATATGAAAACACATTTTACAAGCCTTCTGCGTTACATGGCGGATCATAACATATTTTTGAACATGATGTCCTGGAACGGAAACGGGCTCTCTGCAGATGCAACCGGAAGCGAGACGGGAGCAGCTTTGCGGGAAGCAGCAGATTATGTCGATCAGAATGGACTTGAGATTTATGGGTTTGCGGCTGTGATGGACAAAGAAACGGTTCTCGCACTGATGGATCAGCCGGATGTATATGTTGTGTATACGGAACCGATGCAGTGAGGGGATATTCGCAATCCGGTTAAAATATTTTTCTTGCGTTTCATACGGTGGATGAATTATAGTGAAGGTGGCGAGAGCGTGACCTGTTGGTTATTGCTTCTGGCAATCATGCAATGTATAAAAGAAAAGTTGCTGTTTAGAGTCAGCTGTAAAGTGAAAACTATCCGCTTTGCAAAGCTTTGTCTGGCTCAGAACAGCAGCTAATTAAGAACAGAAAGGCGGTTGCCGTATGGAACAGAAATTAAATAAAAAAGACAATCAAAAAAAGCGGACTCCGAAAAAAAGAGGAAAGAAAGAACTTCCAATTACCGGGATTCTAGTTGCAGTTGTGGTAATTTTGCTTGCAATTCTAATTGGGATGATTTACGGCCTGAGAAGTCAGGAACGTATGGAAAAGGAGCAGAAAGAAGTGCAGCGGGAAACACTGCAGGCGGGAAGAGAGACGGAAATATCTGAAAAAGGAAGAACGGAAGATTTTGAGACGGAGGATTCTGAGGCGGAGACATCATCTGAAAAGGCGGAGGCGGAGGATACTTCCGAAAGCAAAAAAGAAAACAGTTTAAAAACTGAAAAATCGGAGCAGACAGTGAATGGAGAGTCTGAAACAGCAGAAACACAGTCCGAGACCGAAAGTGAATCCGAGACCGAAAGCGAATCTGAGACGGAGCCTCCGCTGACCGTTGCGATCGATCCGGGACATCAGGGCAGCTGGGTGGATATGTCAGAAAAAGAACCGAGCGCGCCGGGCTCCTCTGAAATGAAGGCGAAAGCGACGACTGGCACGCAGGGCTCCTACAGCGGAAAGGCCGAGTATGAGCTGAATCTGGAAATTTCACTGCTGCTTAGAGACGAACTGGAGAAGCGTGGGTACCGCGTTGTTCTCACAAGAGAGGATAACGACACGGCGATCAGCAATGCCGAGCGCGCGCTGCTTGCGTACGAGGAGGGCGGCGATATTTACGTGCGGATTCATGCGAACGGTTCCGATGATTCCAGTGTGAGCGGTGCGCTGGCGATGGTGCCGTCACCGTCCAATCCGTACGTCGGAGATCTGGCGGCGGATTCGTATCTGCTTGGGGAAAGCATTTTAAATGCATACTGTGAGAAGGCATCCTTTTCTTCACTGGGGGTACAATATTATGACAATATGACTGGAATCAACTGGAGCAAACTGCCGGTCATGATCCTGGAGATGGGATTTATGACGAATCAGTCAGATGACCTCCGAATGGCGGATGCTTCCGTGCAGACGCTGATGGCAGAGGGGATTGCAGACGGAATCGATGATTATTTTGTAAAGAAGGGACAGAAAAGCGAATCGTGAGGATAAGAAAAAGCAGAGGAGACAAATTGGGGATTTGCAATCTGCGTCTCTGCTTGAGTGATTTGGCGTAAACACATAGGTTAACAGAGAAAAGAAAGAGATGAGTCATGGAACGGCTTGTGTCTTTCTTTTTTTAACCGAGCCAAGCAAGTCCCTTGTGAGGGGTGTGAAGAGTAATAAGCAGTGAGGGACTTGTTTAGCTCGGTTATGAGCAAGTCGCGAAGCGGATTGTGAATATCTACTTTGAGCTGAATATCGAAGTTTAATAAAGAAAAATAAAACAACATATTGACAATAGATATAAATAAGAATATTATATAGTCAACATAAAATATATAAGTATGATAAAAAGATATGAGAAGAAAAAGCGAAAAATATCAGATGTAACAGGAAGACAGCGAAAAAAGAAAAGAGGTGATTGATCTGGAGGGAGCGGGAGGGCACGGCCGCTTTTTGGAGTGCTATCTGATTTTAAAAAAGCTCGGGAGCGGAGGAGACGGAACGGTATATCTTGTGAAGCACATTGTGACAGAGCAGCTTCGTGCTGCGAAGCAGATTCGAACCGGAAAAAATGGATATCATGAGCTGCAGATGATGAAGCGGCTGCATCATTCTTCCCTTCCGGAAGTGATTGATGTGCTGGAGGAAGAAGACGGAGTATGGCTGATTCTTGAGTATGTGAGAGGGGAGGCGATTCAAAATTATGCCGGGAAAACACTGACGCCGGAGACTTTTTTTTCGTTCGCGGAGCAGCTGGCGGAGGTGGTTGGTTATCTCCACAGTCGTGCGTATCCGATTCTGCATCTGGATATCAAACCATCCAATATCCTTGTCCGAAAAAACGGGCGGATTGTGCTGATTGATTTTGGAGCTGCGGTTCATGCAGGGCAGACAAAGACTTCGGAGGAGTGCCGTGGAACACCCGGTTTTGCGGCTCCGGAGCAATATCAAAGCAATGCCAGACTGGATGTAAAGACAGATGTATATGGGATCGGAGCAGTGCTTTTTTATCTGCTGAGCGGAAGCTGTTATGTATCACAGGAACATTTAGAGGATAGGAATTTTGGAAAGCGGCGGGTCAGTGGGTGGATCTCTTTTGGAAAATGGGAGGTAACTGAACGATCTCCATTTTGGAGACGGGAGTCGTATCGCGTAGTGGCGACGTGCCTTGAATGCGAGGCAAAAAAGCGTTATACAGACTGCAGCATCCTGCTGGAAGAGCTGCGGAGAGCGAAAAGGAGGTGGAAACGGCGGAAAAAACTGCTGCCGCTCGGCGGAGCACTTACATTGCTGGTGTTTCTGACGTGTTTTGGCGGAGTGATGTGGCTGCGGGAGGAACAAAAAAATAGCACAGAGAGGGAAGCAACAGCGGAAATACTGATGGAGGACGCAAAAGGACTTGGCTTGGAGGCTGCATGTGAAAAGTACAGAGAAGTTCTGCAGCTGAAGCCGGAGCATACACAGGTATTATTTCAGGCGCTGGATCGGATTCTCGATGATTTTCGGTTTACTGTGGATGAGGAAAAAAATCTGCAGGAGCTATTGCTGATGATACCGCAGCAGATGGAAGAAACGATGCAGGAAAAGCTGGAAGAGAATCCGCAGCAGGCAGGTATATTTTTCTATCGTCTTGGGCTGGCATACTGGTATTTTTATGAAGGCAGCGGAGGACGAAGTGCCGGAGCGTTCTGGTTTCAGAGGGCAGCCGGCTTTGGTGAAAAGAGCACAGAAGAAGCAGACTGGCTGGAAAGTGCCCGTATTTATGTGGAATTGTCTGCGTATTATGACAGCCTTGGAAAACGAGAGGAGAGGACCTCTGTTTATCCATCGTTATGGAAGAAACTGATACAGCTCTGGAATTTGCCAGGACTTACAGAGGAAACGGTGCAGGTGCGCACGGAAGCGGCAGAAGAGCTTCTGGCCTGTGTGGTAATGGGAGCAGCCGAGTTGTATGAAAGTAAAGAGGAGGTTGGTGAGATGCTTACTGCAATGGAAGATTTTGTTGAAAAAGAAGTGAAAGATTCGGAGAAAAAAGAAGCGTTTCAGGTACAGCTGGAAGGAGCGCAGACGGCGTGGCAGCGTGCCAATACAGCATTTGCGCATTGATTTGAGGGTAATCAAAGCGGATATTCGCAATCCGCTTCGCTATTTGGTTAAAAAGGAAAGCAGAAAACACGCTCTGGGAAACATAATACGTGATACAAAGTGGAACAGAAAATCTGCATCACATAGAAAACATGCAGGATAAAAATGAGTATGCAAGTGCAGAAGGATAATTTTGGGGAAGAGAAAAGTGAAAAAGGATGAAAAAAGAATCAGGGAAGGACAACAAAGAGAGACGGGAAATAAGACAGACAGAACAAACTAAGTGCGTGAAAAGCCGAAAGAATCGGGAGACAGAGCAGAAAAAAGAGCGTCAGGAATCTCAGGAAAAACGGAAAGAAAAGTCCAGATTGTATGCTGCAATATCGCTTGGTGTGGGGACACTTTTGTTTTCTGCGTATGCATTTTCTGGAAATGAGAGAGGTTACACGAATGTGAATGGGTATATGGCATTTCAAAAAGCGAAAGGGGAGGATGCATCTGTTGGAGTGCTCGTTTCTGAGGAGAAAGTGGAAAAGAACCCACAGAAAAATGGAAGCGATGCCATTAGACAAAGTATGCAAAGTGAGTTGCAAAGTGAGACAGAGTCAGAAACAGACACGGAGTTAGGAAGTGAGACAGAGTCAGAAATAGACACAGAGTCAAGTGTGGAATCAGAGATGAAAACTGCTGCGGAATTAGAAAAAACAGATGGAGAGACAGAGACACAATCGGAAACGTATCCGGAAACAGAACCGCAGACGGATAAAGAAGCAGACACAGAGGAGGAGAGCACAAGAAATTCCGAAGAGGGGTCGGAAGGAGAATCAGAGATGACGACAGAAGAAACAGAGAAGGGAACAGAGGAAACATCAACCGAGAAGGAAAGTGAGGAAGAAGAGGAAAGAGGCACCGAGGGAGAGCCGGAAACTCAAACAGAGATAATGACAGAAGAAGGAATGGAGAGAGAAACAGAGAGACACACAGAGGAAGCATCCAATGAGAAAGAGAGTGAGGAAAAAGAAGAAAGGGACACAGAAAAAGAGCCAAAAACAGAAACAGAGGTGGCGACGGAAAAAGGAACGGAGGGAGGCAAAGAAGAACCGGCAGCGGATGAAAAGGAGGAGAAGGAGCGTGCCCAGGAAAGCGAAACAGAAAAAATGACAGAAAGTGTAACAGAAGCGGAGCCGGAAACCACTCCTTCTTTTCCGGAACCGGTTTCTGTGTATCGTGGAGAGCAGTATGAGATACGAGGAGATGAGAATGCCTGGTATCGGGATGAGACAGGGCGGTTGTGGGTGCGAAAGGGAAGCAGCGTCTATGTGGACCCGGCGAAGCAGCAGGGATACACACAGGGCGGCAGCGTCACGGATGTACAGCAGGATGGGATGCTTACCTTTCAACTGAAAAAGACGGATGAAAGGGGAATTGTGATTGGCGTATCGAGACTTCAGCAGGAAGCATATTTTGTGGATGGCGAAGCGCCGGAAGCTAGAATTGAGCCGTCCGGGAATCCGGAAGACGGTGTGATTTATGCAGCACAGTCGTCGGCCGTGACGGTGACGGTTCCGCCGGATGGAAAGAGCGGGCTGAAGCGGGTATCCTACCGCATCGGCAATGAAGCAGGAGAGAACAGTGACAGTTCTTCTGAGAGTGAAACATGGACGGACTGCAGAGGCGGTGAACAGCTGACTATTTCGGAGGAAGGAATCTATCGGGTGTATGTACGGACGGAAGATCGGGTTGGAAATCTGGCATTTTCCTCCAGTGCACCGATCTGCGTGGATTGTACACCTCCTCAAATTGAAATTGAGGGAGTGCAGGGGGAGACAGCAAATTCTGGAAGTGTTCCGATTCGGGTCAGCTGCAGTGATTCCTTTTACCGGAGAGGTTCGCTCGCTGTAAAAATTGTCGGGGCGAATAACGGAAAGGTGCCGAAAATAAAATCATCTGAGGAAAAAGAGAAGTCGGCAAGTACAGAGTTTTTTGATTTTCCAAAGGAGCAGACGTACGATGATGCGTATCGTCTGGAGGTGCGGGCGGAAGATTTGGCCGGAAATGTTACACAAAAAACACTGGATTTTTCGATCAATCGTTTTGGATCGGTCTATGATCTTTCAGGAGAGACAAAAGAAGCTCTGAAATCGTATTATCTCACCGAAGCGACGGATATTGTCTTTCTGGAAATGAATATTGATTATGTTGGTGAATCAGAAATTTTCTGCAGAGAAAACGGGGAATTGAAAAAACTGAACCGTGGAAGCGATTATACAGTAGCGCTGCAGGGCAGCAGTGATTCGTGGAAGCAGTATCGTTATACGATACCGGCATCTTATTTCGAAAAAGAAGGTGTGTATGAACTGCTGCTCTCTTCAAAGGATCGTGCTGAAAATGAGAGCGATACCGGACTGCAGGGAAAACAGGTGACATTTGCTCTTGACTGGACGGCACCGGAATGCCTGATTACCGGAGTGGAACCACTTGGGGTTTATCAGGGAACGCATCAGACAGCGTGTGTACAGCCAAAGGATAATCTGGGAATTCAGGTGGCGAAGATCTATTATAACAGCGAGTTGATGCAGACGGTAGAAAGAAATGATACTCCTGTGAAGTTAAAGCTGGATGAAAAGCAGGAATGGCAGACATTGCAGGTCTATGTGCAGGATTTTGCGGGAAATGAATTCTGGAGTCCTGAAATTCCGGTTTTCGTCAGTGACAAAACGGAGGGGGTTCTGCCATATGAGAAGACAAGAAAAAGCGCACAGGAAAAAGAAGAGGAGCTGATTCGAAGAAAAGCTGGATATGGAGGTGGTAAAGATCAAAATGCTGCAGATTCCAGCAAGGAAAAAAAGGACAGAGAAGAGGCGGCAGAGTCGGAAAAAGGAGTTGTAGGAGAGAACTCGGCGGATAGGAAGAAAAAGTATGCAGGCGATGGTTCGCTGCTTGAGCGGATGGAGCGCATTCGCCGTGGACGGCTTCTTTTGATCTTTGGGACAATCCTCTTTGTGGTTACTTTTCTTGTTTGTATATTGCCTGTTGGAAGGCGGAAAAAGTAGGTTTGCCATAGACTTTTTTTGACAACTATGATATCATGCCCCTTAAAGGGGTGAATGAAGAAAGAATGGGTAAGAAGAAAAATATGCTAAAGAGAAACAGCGGTTTTATCGTGGGATGTGTGCTTGCTGCAGGAGCATCTTTTTTTACGGCCGATATACTTACGTCGGATCAGAAACTGCTGCAGAGGTCGCAGTCAGAGGCAATGACGGATGTGTCCGAGACACAGGAGACTGTGCCGGAGGAACCTAATACAAGCCGCACGTATGAGACGGATGCGTTTATTATTACTGCTTCAGGAACAGTTATAAAGGGAGTGGATACAGAAGCTCCTGAAAAAGAAACGCAGCAGAATCAGACGGATGAAAACGGAAACGTTGTTACGCCGGAGACGGATGAAAATGGCAACGCTGTTACGCCGGAGACGAATGAAAATGGGAATGTGCTTACATCAGAAACGGATGCAGACAATTCGCCGGAGGAAACAACAACGGATGGCAGTGATTATTATGATGCCGGAGAAGATGACGGCAGCTGGAATGACAATGGAGGAGATGACGGCAGCTGGAATGACAATGGAGGAGATGACGGCAGCTGGAACGACAATGGAGGAGATGACGGCAGTTGGAACGACAATGGAGGAGATGACGGCAGCTGGAACGATAATGGCGGTTATGACGACGGAGGAGACAACGGCGGTTATGACGACGGAGGAGACAACGGCGGTTATGATGACGGAGGAGATAACGGCGGTTATGACGACGGAGGAGACAACGGCGGTTATGATGACGGAGAAGATAACGGCGGTTATGAGACACCGGACGATGTAATCATTTCCGGAATCAGCAGCCGGTATATTGATGAGAGTGAACTGTACAATTATGACGCCGGACAGCTGCGTCTGATCCGAAATGAGATTTTTGCACTGCACGGACGGATCTTTAAGTCGCAGGATCTTGCTGATTATTTCAGCCAGAAATCATGGTATGTGCCGAAGTATGATCCGGATGAGTTTGATGCCCACATGTTTGATTACCTGAATGATTATGAAGCGGCGAATCTGCAGGTGATTCTGAATTATGAAGCGGCTTTGGCCGAAAATTAGGGAGGAACAGACATGAAGGTATTGAAACGAATTCTGATTAAGACGGTGATTCTGGCAGCTGTGATTGCAGTGGGCGGCGGAGCAGCCGCTTCCTATCAGGCTTATCGTCAGAGCAGTGCAGAGTACGCAGTGAATCATTATCTCACACTTCTGATTGATAACAGCCAGGCAAAAGCGTATGCGTGTCTGGATCAGCCAGAAGCAGAGAAGATGACAGTGGATACGTACGAAAAGGCACTTGACGCTAAAAAATACAGTCTGTATTCCTCGTATGAGGTTACACAGTCAGAAAAAAGACGTGACAGCAGCGGAAATGAATATGTTGATTATCATGCACAGTTTAAAAATGCAGCAGACGAAGTAAAAGCAGAAGAGGATTTTACGGTAAAGAAGCAAACAGAACAGATCTATGGTCTGTTTGATCAGTGGAAAGTGCTCTCCACACACTGCATGGTAAAGGACTTTATCCTGACTGTGCCGACTGGTTGCGAGGTGTACATTGGTGGTCAGCTGGCAGATGAGAGCTGGATTGACCGAGAGACAGCAAAAGCATCCTGCGACAGCTATGATATCCCGACTTTGATTCCGGGAAGCACCAGCCTGGTGATCCGTCATCCGGAACTGGAATCGGTAAACGGAACACTGGATACTGAGGCAGGAAGTGCGGATTACACAGATAAGATGGCACTGAAGGAGTCTGCACAGTCAGAGTGTAAAGAGCTTGGGGCGAAATTTTTGAAGGCAGTTTATACGTCTGCGGTAAAAGAAAAGACGGAAGACGCAGAAAAGGTTTTGACGGATGTCTTAAAAGACGCAGAAACTCTGATTAAAAATCAGGAGCCGGGCTTTCATCCGGAAGACGCCGCTTTTCACAGCGTTGGAATTTCAAATTTTGTCGCACAGTTCAGTGATCCGGTATTCACAGACGATTCAAATGGAGCGATTCAGACGGAAATGACCTTCTCTTATCACTATGCAATTCAGGAGGACGTCACGGTTGATACAGAGGAGCTTCAGGAGGACGGGACACCGGTACAGCAGACAGAGACGGTCAGTACCGCTGGGGATGCAACGGCAAAGCTGACGATGTCCTATTATGGTGATGCATGGCATATCGCGGCATTTGAGATGCCGGTCATCCCGGAGGAGGGATAATGGCTGCGTATCTGTTTTCTGTTATCTGGCCGGTGGCACTGCATATGATTTTATCGGATGTTTCTGTGATCGTTCTGACTTTAGCGACCGGTCGGACACCGGATTCTGCGCTGTGTACCACACTTGCGGCAATTCTTGTGATTCCGCCTGCACTGTGGATGTACCTGAAAGACTGCCAGAGTTCTGATATCCGAGTCGCGGACGAAAATGGTTCGGGACAAAACAGGACGCAGGGAAATTCGCAAAGAAAATATGCAAAGGTCAGAGAGAAAGATAAAGCATCAAAAAAAATATTGTCTGAAAAAGGGATGGCATACCGTATCTCTATAGGAATTGTCTGCTTCGTATCAGGCGGCATTCTGGACCGTGTCTGGAGTCAGGTGCTTTTGGGGCTGCGGGTGCAGGACTATTTTTCAAACCAGACGCAGGAGCAGCTGCTGGCCTCGCAGTTTGCTGTGCAGATCATAGGACTTGGAATCCTGGTGCCGATTGCAGAGGAGTTGATTTTTCGCGGACTTGTGTATGGAAGGATTCGGCGGATGCTTCCAGTATGGGCGAGTGTTCTGATAGCCTCGGCGATTTTTGCACTGTACCATGGAAATATGATTCAGATTCTGTTTGCGTTTCCGATGGCGCTTATCCTGACTCTTCTGTATGAAAAGGGAAAATGGGTGGGCTGCCCGATTCTTTTTCACATGGGAGTGAATCTGACGACGGTAGTGTTGACGCACGTTTGAACACAGAAAAAAATTTGTGAGCAGGTGGCAAAACGAGTAGCAAATATCCGCTTTGATGCGCACTCAGGCAAAATGGAATGAAAAAATCAGGCAGCCAGGCGGAGTGTGTAGATTTGCATGCCTGCAGCTTAAGAAATCCCACTGCAGGGTCACACAGAGTAATGAGCAGTGGGATTTTTGTTTGCATTTTTGCACGTTTTATCGGATGTATTAATCTTCTTCACTCACAAACCTGAATTGTTTTTAAAATAGAATATTAAAGAAAAAACAACTATGGAAGACAGATAAAACAGGGATATAATTCGAAATATTCAAATTATCTGACAATAGCAGAAAAAGTTTTTATTTACAAATCGACGGATAGGGTGTATAGTGTCATCATTCAAAAGGAAACACAGGAGGAACTGCGATGGATACGAGAAGAGATTCGCGTACCGTCTGTACAGCGCCTGGACTGTACCGGCCGGAGTTTGAACATGACAACTGCGGTATCGGAGCGGTCGTAAATATCAAAGGCGTAAAGACACATCAGACGGTAGAAAACGCATTAAGTATAGTTGAAAATTTGGAACATAGAGCTGGCAAAGATGCCGAGGGAAAAACAGGTGATGGAGTTGGAATCATGCTGCAGATTTCGCATAGATTCTTCCATAAGACCTGTTTAGATCTCGGCATCTTTTTAGGTGAAGAGAGAGATTACGGAATCGGTATGTTTTTCTTCCCGCAGGATGTGCTCAAACGCAATCAGGCGAAGAAAATGTTCGAGAGCATTGTGCGCAAGGAAGGTATGAACTTCCTTGGCTGGCGTCAGGTTCCGACTGTGCCGGGCGTGCTTGGACACAAAGCACTGGAAAAAATGCCATGTATCGAGCAGGCATTTGTGGAGCGCCCGAAGGGTGTGGAGAAAGGCCTTGCCTTTGACCGTCGCCTGTACATTGTGCGCCGGACCTTTGAACAGTCCAATGATACGACCTACGTCGTTTCCTGCTCAAGCCGTACGATCATCTACAAAGGTATGTTCCTTGTAGGACAGCTGCGGACTTTCTTTACCGATCTGCAGGATCCGGACTATGAGTCAGCGATCGCGATTGTACACTCCAGATTCAGTACGAACACAAACCCGAGCTGGGAGCGTGCACATCCTTACCGCTATATCGTACACAACGGCGAGATCAATACGATCCGCGGCAATGCAGATAAGATGACAGCGCGCGAGGAGAGCATGGCATCGGAATACATGGAAGAGGATATGCACAAGGTGCTTCCGGTCATCAATGCAAAGGGTTCTGACTCGGCGATGCTGGACAACACCGTGGAGTTCCTGACGATGAACGGAATGGATCTGCCGCTTGCAGTTATGATTATGATTCCGGAGCCGTGGGCGAACAACAAGACAATGAGCCAGAAAAAACACGACTTCTATCAGTACTATGCGACGATGATGGAGCCGTGGGACGGACCGGCATCGATTCTGTTTTCTGATGGTGATATTATGGGTGCGGTGCTTGACCGTAACGGTCTGCGTCCGTCGAGATATTATATCACGGATGACGGTTATGTGATCCTTTCGTCCGAGGTCGGCGTACTTGACATTGATCCAGCGAAGATCGTACTGAAGGAACGTCTCCATCCGGGCAAAATGCTTCTGGTCGATACCGTGGAAGGCCGCGTGATCGATGACGAAGAACTGAAAAACCGCTATGCGAGCCGTCAGCCATACGGTGAGTGGCTGGATCAGTATCTGGTAAACCTGAAGGATCTGAAGATTCCGAATAAGCGGGTTGAGACGTATTCGGATGAGATGCGGATGCGCCTGATGAAAGCGTTTGGTTACAGCTATGAAGACTACCGGACTTCGATTCTGAATATGGCAGCAAACGGCGGCGAGGGTACAAGCGCGATGGGCGTGGATATTCCGCTGGCAGTGCTTTCAAAGCGTCATCAGCCGCTGTTCAACTACTTCAAGCAGCTGTTTGCACAGGTAACGAATCCGCCAATCGATGCAATCCGTGAGGAAATTGTGACCTCAAAGACGATCTACGCCGGTGTGGAGGGCAACCTGCTGGAGGAGAAGCCGGAGAACTGTCAGGTGCTCAAGATCGAAAATCCGATCCTGACGAACACCGACATGATGAAGATTAAAAATATGAAGGTAAAGGGCTTCAAGGTAGCCGAGATCCCGATCACCTTCTATAAAAATACCGGACTGGAAAAAGCAATCGACCATCTGTATCTTGAGGTGGACCGTGCGAGCCGGGATGGAGCCAATATCCTGATCCTGACTGACCGCGGCGTCGATGAGATCCGGATGCCGATTCCGTCTCTGCTGGCTGTTTCAGCCGTACATCAGTATCTGGTGCGGACGAAGAGGAGAACATCTCTTGCACTGATTCTGGAGTCCGGCGAGCCGAGAGAGGTACATCACTTTGCAACATTGCTCGGCTACGGCGCAAGTGCAGTCAATCCGTACCTGGCGCTGGATACGATCCATCAGCTGATCGATACCGGTATGCTGGAAAAGGATTACTATGCGGCAGTGAACGATTACAACAAGGCAATCATCGACGGTATCGTAAAGATCGCCTCCAAGATGGGAATTTCGACGATCCAGTCCTACCAGGGTTCTCAGATTTTTGAGGCGATTGGTATCAGCAAAGAGGTCATTGACAAATACTTTACGAATACTGTGAGTCGTGTCGGCGGCATTTCCTTAAAGGATATCGAGACAGATGTGGATGCGCGTCATACGAAAGCGTTTGACCCGCTTGGACTGAAAGAGGATCTTACACTGGACAGTGAGGGCTGGCATAAGTCAAGAAGTGCCGGAGAACATCACCGCTACAATCCGCAGACGATTCACCTGCTGCAGCAGTCGACCTGGACCGGAAACTATGAGATGTTCAAACAGTATACGGAGCTGGTCAACCAGGAGGAGACCGGATATATCCGCAGCATTATGGACTTCAATTATCCGGAGCACGGTGTGCCTCTTGACGAGGTAGAGAGCGTGGATTCTATCGTGCGTCGTTTCAAGACCGGAGCAATGTCCTACGGTTCCATTTCACAGGAAGCGCATGAGACACTGGCGATCGCGATGAATATGCTGCACGGTAAGTCCAATACCGGTGAGGGAGGCGAGAGCCTCGACCGTCTGGTGATTGGACCGGACGGAAAGAATCGCTGCTCTGCAATCAAACAGGTTGCGTCGGGCCGGTTTGGCGTTACTTCAAGATATCTTGTAAGTGCAAAGGAAATTCAGATTAAGATGGCACAGGGTGCAAAGCCGGGTGAAGGTGGTCATCTTCCGGGCAAGAAAGTATATCCGTGGATCGCGAAGACGAGACTTTCCACACCTGGTGTGAGCCTGATTTCTCCGCCGCCACACCATGATATCTACTCGATCGAGGATCTGGCACAGCTGATCTATGATCTGAAAAATGCAAACCGCCAGGCAGATATTTCTGTAAAACTGGTATCAGAAGCCGGTGTCGGAACGGTTGCAGCCGGTGTTGCAAAGGCAGGTGCACAGGTTATCCTGATCTCAGGCTACGACGGAGGTACCGGAGCAGCTCCGAAGAGCTCCATCCATAACGCAGGACTTCCGTGGGAACTTGGACTTGCAGAGACTCATCAGACGCTGATCATGAACGGACTGCGCAACAAGGTGCGGATTGAGACAGACGGTAAGCTGATGAGCGGAAGAGACGTCGCAATCGCAGCACTGCTCGGTGCGGAGGAATTTGGCTTTGCGACAGGGCCACTGGTTACGATGGGATGCGTCATGATGCGTGTCTGCAACCTGGATACGTGCCCGGTCGGCGTTGCCACTCAGAATCCGGAACTGAGAAAACGGTTCCGCGGCAAGCCGGAATACGTCGTAAACTTTATGCGTTTCATCGCACAGAACCTGCGGGAGTACATGGCAAAGCTTGGATTCCGCACGGTAGATGAGATGGTCGGAAGAAGCGATCTTCTGAAAAAGAAAGAGGTCTGCGAGAATGAGAAGGGCTACAGCCTGGATCTGAGCAATATTCTGAACAATCCGTACGCAGGAAAGGGCGAAAAGGTAACGTTCGAGCCGGAAAAGGTCTACGATTTCGGACTGGAGAAGACTCCGGATATGAAGGTGCTTCTGGCAAAGCTTGGTCCGGCACTCGAGACCGGCGCAAAGCGCAGCATCGAGATCGATGTCAAGAATACAGACCGTGCATTCGGTACGATCTTTGGATCAGAGATCACGAGAAAGTATCCGGAGGGACTGGAAGAAGATACGTACACGGTAAAATGCCACGGCGCAGGAGGTCAGAGCTTCGGTGCGTTTATCCCGAAGGGACTGACGCTGGAGCTGGTAGGCGACAGCAACGATTATTTTGGAAAGGGACTTTCCGGAGGAAAGCTGATCGTTTATCCGCCGCAGAGCGTAAAGTATGCGCATGATGAAAATATCATCATCGGAAACGTGGCACTGTATGGTGCGACGAGCGGAAGCGCCTATATCAACGGTGTCGCAGGTGAGCGTTTCTGTGTCCGCAATTCCGGAGCAGTCGCAGTCGTTGAGGGCGTTGGCGATCACGGATGCGAGTATATGACCGGCGGCCGTGCCGTAATCCTGGGAAAAGTCGGCAAAAACTTTGCAGCAGGTATGAGCGGCGGTATCGTTTACGTGCTTGATGAGGATTCCGATCTTTATACAAAGGTCAACAAGAAGATGGTTGAGATTGAGAAAATGACATCCAAGTACGACGTGCTTGAACTCAAGGATATCATCAACGACCACGTAAAATATACAAATTCGGAAAAGGGCAAGGAGATTCTGGAGCATTTCAGTGATTACCTGCCAAAATTCAAGAAGATTATTCCGCATGAGTACAAGGAAATGCAGATGGCAATTGTGCAGATGGAAGAAAAGGGCCTGAGCAGTGAGCAGGCACAGATTGAAGCATTTTATGCACACATGAACGAGAAGGCTGAGTAGGAGGTGTGAAAAATGGGAAAACCAACCGGATTTATGGAATATAAAAGAGAGAACGATCTGGAAATCGCACCGCTGGAACGAATTCGGAATTTTGAGGAATTTCATGTTCCGCTTTCTCTGGAAAAACAGCAGGTGCAGGGAGCGAGATGTATGGCGTGCGGCGTGCCGTTCTGCCAGGCGGGTATGATGATCGGAGGCATGGCCTCCGGCTGCCCGCTCAACAACCTGGTCCCGGAGTGCAACGATCTTGTTTATCATGGAAACTGGGAGGAAGCGTACCGGAGACTGACGAAGACGCACTGCTTCCCGGAATTTACCTCGCGTGTCTGCCCGGCGCTGTGCGAGGCGGCCTGTACCTGCAATCTGGATACGCAGCCGGTCGCGACAAAGGCGAACGAGAGGGCAATTATTGAGCATGCTTACGAGGTGGGGCTGGTAAAGCCGTGCCCGCCGGAGGTGCGTACCGGGAAAAAGGTGGCGGTCGTTGGAAGCGGCCCGTCCGGACTGGCTGCCGCAATGCAGCTGAACAAGCGCGGCCACAAAGTGACCGTGTATGAGCGCAATGACCGGATCGGCGGTCTTCTGCGCTACGGAATCCCGAACATGAAGCTTGATAAAAAGGTCATCGACCGCCGTCTTGCGATCATGGAGGCGGAAGGCATCGAGTTTGTGACAAATGCAAACATCGGTGAGAATGTGAAAGCGGAAGAACTGCTGAAGCAGTATGATGCGGTCGTGCTTGCCTGCGGAGCATCCAATCCGCGTGATATCAAGGCGCCGGGACGTGAGGCGAAGGGCATTTATTTTGCAGTGGATTTCCTGAAGGCGACGACGAAGAGTCTGCTCGATTCGAATTTCGCAGATAAGAAATTTATTTCGGCGAAAGGAAAGCATGTGATTGTCATTGGCGGCGGAGACACCGGAAATGACTGTGTCGGTACGTCGATTCGTCTTGGAGCGGCTTCGGTGACACAGCTGGAAATGATGCCGAAGGCGCCGGATACGCGCACGGCCTCCAATCCGTGGCCGCAGTGGCCGAGAGTCTGCAAGACGGATTACGGCCAGCAGGAGGCGATTGCGGTATTCGGCCACGATCCGCGTCTGTATACAACGACAGTAAAAGAATTTGTCATGAATAAAAAAGGCGAGCTGTGCAAGGTAGTACTGCAGAAGCTGGAAGGAAAACGCGACGAGAAGACCGGAAGAATGATGATGGTGCCGATTGAGGGCAGCGAGCAGACCGTAAAAGCAGACATTGTGCTGATTGCGGCAGGATTTCTCGGCTCACAGAAATATGTGACCGATGCATTTAAGGTCGACCTGGACGGCAGAACGAATGTCCTGACGAAGCCGGGCGCATTTGCAACGAGCGTTCCGAAGGTATTTACAGCAGGCGATATGCACCGCGGACAGTCTCTTGTAGTATGGGCGATCCGTGAGGGCCGTGAGGCGGCAAAGGAAGTCGACAAATATCTAATGGGCTATACGAATCTGTAAAGTACAGGAAAGGATCCGGGGGATTTTTCTCCGGATCTTTTTGCGCAGAAAAACAGGCGGTACGAAACAGCTGTCTGGCAGGCGTAACAGGAACAAGAACTAGTACATCATTATCGAAATAACCATACCACTCACTTGTATGCGAATCCGATTGCACAGATGAAAAAGCCTCGGCGTAGCCCACTACGCCTGCGTTTTTTCATCTGCACACTCGAATCTGCATCCAGCGCGATTAGTATAGTTATTTACGAAACGATGTACTAGGTGTTGCATACGCAGGAAAAATTCCTTATAATAAGGAAGCGGTTCGAGATACGCCACCCGGCGAAATGTGAAGCGGATTGCGAATGTGCGCTTTACGGTTGGCTCTGAACAGTAATGAAAAAGTCAGAAGAAGACGAAGTGACTGCAAAAATGGAGGCAGAAAAAAAGATGGAAATTAAATCAGAAACAAAATCAGAAGAAAATCAGTTGAAAATAGCCATTCCGGTACTGGATATGGTAACGACGAACTATGAAAATGCATTAAGAGAGCTTGGCGCACAGCCGGTTGTCATCAAAGAGGTCTGTGATCCGCAGGAATACGATGGATTACTGCTGCCGGGCGGCGATGATGTGGATCCGGCACGTTTCGGGCAGGAGATGAACGGAAGCCTTGGAATCAGTCTTGAACTGGATGCACTGCAGTTTGAGGTGCTTGACCGCTTTGTGAAGGCAGGAAAGCCGGTGCTTGGCATTTGCAGGGGCCATCAGGTCATCAATATTTACTTCGGTGGGGACCTGATTCAGGATCTCGGCGAAAAGAATGCGTGCCACAGACGGACCGGAGATCAGGATAAGGTCCACAGAAGCATCACGAAGCCGGGCACATGGCTGGAGGAGCTGTACGGCACGGAGTATCCGACGAACAGCGCGCACCATCAGGCGGTCGGAACTGTTGGAACGGGACTGAAAACGGTATCCCTGTCAGAAGACGGTGTAGTGGAAGCGCTGGTACATACGTCGCTTCCGGTTTACTCCGTTCAGTGGCACCCGGAGCGGATGTGCTTTGCAAACCGCAGGGATGACACCGTGGACGGAAGCCGTGTGATCCGGTTCTTCCTGGAGAAGTGTGCGAAAAAGGCCCGGTAAATATTTGATTTTTTCTTGTGGTGCGTCTGTATCCATGTTAGAATAGAAGGAATCTCATAAGGAGGGACCCGCTTGCGGGAAGATACCTTATGAGCTTGCGTCAGGTATAAAAAAGATGTCAGGCTGAGAAGATCAGCGAATAATCTCATAAGGAGGGATAATCCGAATGAAACTGACAAAGTTATTGGAAAGACTGGAATACCGCTGCCTTCAGGGCGAGACGGATATCGAAGTCAGAGATATTAATAATGATTCAAGAAAAGCGGGGGAGGGTTCCCTTTTTTTCTGTATAAAAGGAGCCGTGACCGACGGCCATAAATATGCCTCTCAGGTGGTATCCGCAGGCGCAAAGGCGTTGGTTGTGGAGGATCCGGTGGAGGTGCCGGAGGATGTGACCGTGATTCAGGTGAAGGATTCTCGCTATGCGATGGCACTGATCTCAGCTGCATACTACGGTTATCCGGCGGAAGAGATGAAGATCATCGGCGTGACCGGCACAAAGGGAAAGACGACGACCACATACATGGTGAAATCGATTCTGGAGTCCGCAGGCTATAAGGTCGGACTGATCGGTACGATCGAGGCGATCATCGGGGACGAGGTGATTCCGGCAAACAACACGACGCCGGAGTCCATGATGATCCAGAAATATTTCCGTCAGATGGCAGATAATGGCTGCCAGATTGTTGTGATGGAGGTTTCCTCACAGGGACTGATGCTGAACCGCACCGCGGGCATACCGTTTGAACTTGGCATTTTTACAAATATCGAGCCGGATCACATCGGACCGGCCGAGCATGCAAGCTTTGAGGATTATATGGCGTGCAAAAGCCTTCTGTTCCGCCAGTGCAAGGTTGGCATTATGAATGCGGATGATCCGCATCTTGCGGATATTTTAAAGGGCCATACGTGCGAGGTTGAGACGTTCGGCCTCTCGGAAAAGGCGGATCTGCGTGCGGAAAATCTGGAGCTGGTCGGCCGTCCGGGCTACCTTGGCATCCGCTATACTGTGACCGGCAAGATGCATTTTGATGTTGAGGTGGATATCCCGGGCAAATTCAGCGTGTACAATTCCCTGACTGCGATCGCGATCTGCCGTCATTTCAAAGTGGAGCCGGAGCTGATCGTAGAGGCGCTGAAAAAGGCAAAGGTCAAGGGACGCGTCGAGAAGGTGAAGGTTTCTGACGATTTTACCCTGATGATTGATTACGCGCACAACGCGATGGCGCTGGAAAGCCTGCTGACCACCTTAAAGGAATACCATCCGAAGCGGCTGGTGTGCCTGTTTGGATGCGGTGGCAACCGCTCGAAGCTGCGCCGCTATGAGATGGGGGAAGTGTCCGGAAAACTGGCGGATTTCACGATTATCACATCAGACAATCCGCGCTATGAAAAGCCGGAGGAGATCATTGAGGATATCGTGACCGGCATCAAAAAGACCGACGGAAAATATGTGACCATCACGAACCGAAAAGAGGCGATAGCCTATGCGATCCACCACGGTGAGCCGGGAGATATCATTATTCTGGCCGGAAAAGGTCATGAGGTTTATCAGGAGATCGAGGGCAAAAAATATCCGATGGATGAGCGCGTGCTGATTCAGGAGATTCTTGAGGAGGACCGGAAGAAGACAGAGGGCGCAGACTGTTAGGAGATGTGTCGCAGAAAGGATTCGATCAGGCATGATCTGGCAATAAGTGGCAAAGCAATTGATTATGAGATTGCCTGTGAGTAGTTGCTTTGAGCGAAAAAATCAGAGAAAAAGGAGGAGCAGGGACGGGATGTTATATGCGGATATCATCATCGATATCTCACACAGTCGTCTGGACCAGATGTTTCAGTATAAAGTACCGGAAGAACTGGAAGGCATACTGGAACCCGGGAATGTAGTGGAAGTCCCGTTCGGGCGCGGCGACCATCCGAAAAAGGGATATGTGCTGCAGATCACGGAGCATCCGGCCTGCCCGCCGGAAAAGCTCAAGAGCATCGGGCGCATCGAGACGAATCTTGCGGGTGCAGAATCGAAGCTGACGGCACTGGCACTCTGGATTCGCGATTATTACGGTTCCTCCACGGTGCAGGCGCTGCGCACGGTGCTTCCGTTCCGGGAAAAGGCGGCGCCGAAAAAGAAGAAGCGGATTGTGAGAGCAATTCCGGCGCAGCAGGCGGAAGCACTTCTGGAGGAATTCCGCAGAAAACATCAGAGCGCGCGGGCAAGGCTTCTGGAGGCACTGATTCAGCAGCAGGTGCTTCCGATGGAAATCGTGACCGGAAGTCTTCGAATCACACAGTCTGTGATCCGTCCGCTGGAAGAAGCCGGGATTATCACGTGTGAGACGGAGCAGATCTACCGGACACCGGCGGTACTGGAAGAGCTGAAAACGCGGGGCGGCGGAGTGGATGAAGCACTGCCGGATGGAAGCGCGGTGAAGTTGAATGAGCAGCAGCAGCATATCGTCGATGTGATCTGTGGCAGCTGGGAGCATCCGGATGGCTGGCTGATTCACGGCGTGACCGGAAGCGGGAAGACAGCGGTTTATATCGAATTGATTGCGCATGCGCTTGAGCGGGGGCAGCAGGCGATCCTGCTGATTCCGGAGATTTCGTTGACCTACCAGAATGTGCTGCGTTTTTACCGGCGGTTCAGTGACCGGATTTCCATCCTGCACTCCAGGCTTTCTCAGGCGGAGCGGTACGATCAGTTTGAGCGTGCCAGAAACGGGGAGATCGATGTGATGATCGGTCCGCGGTCCGCACTTTTTACCCCGTTTCCGAATCTCGGAATCATTATTATTGATGAGGAGCATGAGGATTCCTACCGCAGCGAAACCGTGCCGCGCTATCACGCAAGAGAGACAGCGCGAAAGCGGGCGCAGCTCGAGGGCGCACAGTTGGTGCTCGGCAGTGCGACGCCTTCGATGGAAGCGTACTATGGAGCCAAAAACGGATGGTATCATCTGTTAGAGCTTCCGAAGCGGGCCACAGGCGGATCGCTTCCGCAGGTGACGACAGTCGATTTGAGGCAGGAATTAAAAGAGGGAAACCGCTCGATTTTAAGCCGCGTTCTCTATGAGAAGATGAGGCAGGCACTGGAAAAAAAACAGCAGATTCTGCTTTTTCTGAACCGGAGAGGGTATTCCGGCTTCGTGTCATGCCGGGCGTGCGGCCATGTGCTGAAATGTCCGCACTGTGATGTGTCGCTTTCTCTGCATCGCGGCGGCCGGATGGTCTGCCATTACTGCGGCTACACGCAGGAGGCGGTGAAGCTCTGCCCGAGCTGCGGCTCCCCGTTTATCGGAGGCTTCAAGGCAGGCACGCAGCAGATTGAGGAGATTGTAAAAAAAGCGTTTCCGCAGGTGCGAACGCTTCGCATGGATGCGGATACGACGCGTGGAAAGGACGGTCATGCAGAGATCCTGCGGGCCTTTGGAAATCATGAGGCGGATATTCTGATCGGCACGCAGATGATTGTGAAAGGACATGATTTTCCGAATGTGACGCTGGTCGGGATCCTTGCGGCGGATCTGTCGCTGCATGTGAGCGATTACCGCGCGGCGGAGCGGACGTTTCAGCTGCTTGTTCAGGCGGCCGGAAGAGCCGGACGCGGAAAAGAGCCGGGCGAGGTCGTGATTCAGACGTATGATCCGGAGCATTACGCCATCGTGTGTGCGGCGGATCAGGCATATGAGCCGTTCTATGAGCAGGAGATGGTCTACCGCCGTCTTTCCCTTTATCCGCCGGCCGGAAGTATGATGGCGGTGCATGTATCAGGGGCAGATGAGGCGCTCCTTGTGGTAGCGGCTGACTACCTTGCAAAGTTTATCCGCAAGGCATCGAGCCGTGTGCAGGCAGCCGTGATCGGTCCAGCAGATGAGTCAATTGCGAAAATCAACGATATTTACCGCAAGGCGATTTACGTCAAGCATGAAAATACAAAGAAGCTGATTGCGGTAAAAAATATCGTGGAACAATATATTGAAATGAATGAGGGATTCCGGGAGATCCGGGTTCAGTTTGAGATGAATTAAAATCAGGAGGAAGTAAAATGGCATTAAGACAGATCAGAATTATGGGAGACGAAAAACTGGAGAAGGTCTGCAGACCGCTGAAGCAGGTGACAGACCGTGACCGCGAGCTGATTCAGGATATGCTCGATACGATGTACGATGCAAACGGTGTCGGACTTGCAGCTCCGCAGGTCGGTGTGCTCAAGAGGATTGTGGTTATCGATATCGGAGAGGGACCGATCGTTATGGTAAATCCGGAGATTCTGGAGACCTCCGGTTCCCAGACCGGACAGGAGGGCTGTTTGAGTCTTCCGGGACAGGCAGGCATTGTGACTCGTCCGAATTACGTGAAGGTGCGTGCGCTCGATGAAAACGGTGAGCCGTATGAGTTTGAGGGCACCGAGCTTCTGGCGCGTGCAGTCTGCCATGAGTGCGACCATCTGGACGGTATTATGTACGTGCGCTACGTCGAGGGTGAGCTGATGGACGTTTCCGGTGAAGAGGCAGAAGAAATCGAGGAGTGATCGGAATGATAAAAAAAGTTGTATTTATGGGAACGCCGGACTTTGCAGTCGGCACGTTAAAGGCGCTGATCGATTCGAAATATGAGGTCGCAGCAGTCTTTTCTCAGCCGGACAAGCCAAAGGGACGTGGAAAGGCGCTGCAGATGACACCGGTAAAGGAAGTAGCGGTGGAAGCTGGTATTCCGGTCTATCAGCCGGTAAAAATCCGGGAGGCACAGTGGCTTTCCGTACTGGAAGAGCTTGCGCCGGATGTGATCGTGGTGGTTGCCTTCGGTCAGATCATCCCGGAGAGCATTTTAAAGCTGCCGAAGTACGGCTGTATCAACGTGCACGCTTCCCTGCTGCCGAAGTACCGCGGCGCGGCCCCGATTCAGTGGGCGGTCATCGACGGGGAGAAGGAATCCGGCGTGACGACAATGCAGATGGATGCCGGGCTGGATACCGGCGATATGCTTTTAAAAGAGACGGTGGTTCTGGACGAAAAGGAAACCGGCGGAAGTCTGTTTGACCGGCTGAGCGATGTCGGCGCGCAGCTTCTGATCAAAACGCTGGAGGTACTGGAAAATGGTACAGTGACACCGGAAAAACAGCCGGCAGAAAGTCCGACGCCGTACGCGGCCATGCTGACGAAAAAGCAGGGTGAGATCGACTGGAATCAGGATGCGAAAAAGATCGAGTGCCTGATTCGCGGCCTGAATCCGTGGCCGAGTGCCTATACCCATTATCGAGGAAAAACCTTAAAAATCTGGGATGCGCAGGTCGAAAAGGAAGCTTCGGAAGAAAAAGCACAGCCCGGCACGGCAGTCAGAGTGACAAAGAACGAGCTTGTGATTCAAACCGGAAGCGGACTTCTCTCCTTAAAGGAAGTACAGCCGGAGGGAAAGAAACGGATGGCGGTCGATGCATTTCTGCGCGGTTATCCGGTGGAATGCGGCGAATGTTTCGGAGGCGGCCGGGAAGAATAACAGAAACAGCCGGGAAGAAAGGAGAGATTTTATGAATCTGCTTGCATCAGGTGTAAATTCATTTTATGGCGGATACGGCTATGGCTATATGTTTGACTGGACGTATCTGATTGTTATCGCGGGACTGGTACTTTCCCTGATTGCTTCTTCCAATGTAAAGAGTACATTTAACCATTATGCAAGAATCCGCAGCATGTCAGGACTGACTGGCGCAGCAGCTGCCGAGCGGGTACTGCACAGCGCCGGAATCTATGACGTATCGATTCAGCGGATCGGCGGACAGCTGACTGATCACTATGATCCGAGGACAAAGACGCTGCGTTTATCAGACAGTACGTACGGCTCTAATTCCATCGCAGCAGTCTGCGTGGCGGCGCATGAATGCGGCCATGCGATTCAGGACAAGGAAAAGTACGGACCGCTTGTGCTGCGCAGCACACTGGTACCGGCAGCCAATTTTGGTTCCTCGCTGTCATGGCCGGTGTTTATCGCAGGACTGATCTTTTCGATCCGGCCGCTGGTCACAGCCGGAATTGTACTGTTTTCACTTGCGGTGCTGTTTCAGCTCGTCACCCTGCCGGTAGAGTTCAACGCATCCTCACGTGCATTAAAGATTCTGGAATCGAGCCATATGCTGGGTGATACAGAGTTAGCCGGAGGAAGAAAGGTGTTAAAGGCAGCGGCACTTACGTATGTGGCAAGCCTTGCGGCATCGATTTTACAGCTGCTGCGGCTGATCATTCTGTCAGGAGGAAGAAGACGAGATGACTAAACCGGTAAATATCAGAGAGATTGCGCTTGGCATTCTGATGGAGATTACGGAGGAGGAAGCGTACAGCCATATCGTGCTGCGCGAGGTGCTGGAGAAATATCAGTATCTGGAAAAGCGGGACCGCGCATTTATTTCAAGAGTTGTGGAGGGAACGCTGGAGCATATGATCCAGCTGGATTATATTATCGAACAGTTTTCTAATGTGCCGGTCTATAATATGAAGCCGCTGATCCGCAATCTTCTGCGGATGTCGGTCTATCAGCTGAAATACATGGACAGCGTACCGGATTCCGCGGTGTGCAACGAGGCGGTAAAGCTTGCACAGCGAAGAGGTTTTTACAACCTGAAAGGGTTTGTCAACGGAGTGCTGCGCAACACGGCGCGCCGTCTAAGTCAGGTGAAATATCCGGACGAAAATCTTGATCCGCTGCATTACCTTTCTGTGCGCTACTCGTTCCCGATCTGGATGCTTGATAAATGGATGCAGCAGTTCGGATATGAGACAACGGAGAAGATCTGCCGCGATTCCCACATGGAAAAGGGCACGGTCGTGCGCTGCGATCTGCAGAAGGCATCAAAAGAGGAGATCATCGAGGAGCTGAAGAAGGATGGAACGACGGTGCGGGAGCATCCGTATCTCGATTATGCGCTGGTTCTTTCCGATTACAATTACATCGGAGCACTCTCAGCCTTTAAGAAGGGCTGGATCACCGTGCAGGACATCAGCTCCATGCTGGTGGCAGAGGTGGCTGCTCCGAACTGGGGCGACTACTGCATCGATGTCTGTGCGGCGCCGGGCGGAAAGAGCCTTCACATCGCAGAGAAGCTGATGGGAAGCGGTTACGTGGAGGCACGCGACGTTTCCGAGCGGAAGGTGGCGCTGATGCAGGAGAACATCGAGCGCACGGAAGCGATCAATATCCGCGCAGCCCTCTGGGATGCGACGGTGCGTGATCCGGAGTCGGTAAAAAAGGCCGATATCGTGCTTGCAGATGTGCCGTGCTCCGGCCTTGGCGTGATCGGAAAGAAGCAGGACATCAAATACAAGATGTCGGAGAAGAGACAGCAGGATATCATCCGTCTGCAGCGCAGAATTCTTTCGGTAGTGCAGGAATACGTGCGGCCGAACGGCGTGCTGATTTACAGCACATGTACGATCGGAGCAGATGAGAATCAGTACAATCTGAAATGGTTCCTGGAAAACTATCCGTTCCGTCTGGAAAGGATCGATCCGTATATCTGCGACGCGCTGAAAGGAAAGACGACGGCGGGAGGATACATTCAGCTACTGCCGGGTGTCCATGAATCGGACGGATTCTTTATCGCAAGGCTGAGACGGCTGAAAGAGGACTAAACCGGCAAGCGTAATAAAACGGGAGCAGACGCTTTTACAATGCGTCTGCAGATGATAAGGGGATTTTGATGGAAGAAGCAAGAGTGCCGGAGCGCACACAGACAAAAAAAGACATCCGGTCGATGGACTACGAACAGCTGCAGCAGGAGGTGGCGCTCCTTGGAGAAAAGCCGTTCCGCGCGAAGCAGCTGTATCAGTGGATGCATGAAAAACTGGCCGGAAGTTTTGACGAGATGACGAATCTCCCGAAAAACTTTCGGGAAAAACTGAAAGAGCAGTATGATTACACGGTGCTGACGCTGGAGGACCGGCTGATCTCCGGAATTGACGGGACAGAGAAGTACCTGTTCGGACTTGAGGACGGAAATGTGATTGAGAGTGTGCTGATGCGTTACCATCACGGCAACTCCGTGTGTATTTCATCGCAGGTCGGCTGCCGGATGGGCTGCCGTTTCTGCGCTTCGACGCTCGGCGGCCTGACAAGACAGCTGCGCCCGTCTGAGATGCTCGAACAGATTTATGAGATTCAGAAGATCTCAGGAGAGCGCGTGTCCAACCTCGTGCTCATGGGCACAGGAGAGCCGCTTGACAATTACGACAATCTGCTGCAGTTTCTGAAGCTGCTCACCGATGAGCACGGGCTGCATATCAGCCAGCGAAACGTGACCGTCTCGACGTGCGGAATCGTGGAGAATATGAGAAGGCTCGCCGATGAGAAGCTTCAGATCACGCTGGCGCTGTCTCTGCACGCGTCCAGCCAGGAAAAACGAAAAGAGCTGATGCCGATCGCATTCAAATATGAGATCCATGATGTGCTGGATGCCTGCCGTTACTATTTTGCGCAGACCGGAAGACGAATCACGTTTGAGTACAGCCTGGTCGGCGGGGTAAACGACAGCGATAAGGATGCGCGGGATCTGGCTGCACTGATCGGGGATATCAACTGCCATGTGAATCTGATTCCGGTCAATCCGATCAAGGAGCGGAGCTTTGTGCAGCCGTACCGCGAGGTCATTGAGGCGTTCAAAAATAAACTTGAAAAAAATCATATTAATGTTACTATTAGAAGAGAGATGGGCCGCGATATCGGCGGAGCCTGCGGTCAGCTCAGGAAAAGCTACATTGACGCGAAAGGAAGGGACGGTCAGGGATGAAAGCGTACAGTATAACAGATATTGGAAAAAAGCGCTCCATGAACCAGGATTATGTCTATGCTTCGGATCAGCCGGTGGGCAACCTGAAAAATCTGTTAATCGTTGCGGACGGAATGGGAGGACACAATGCCGGTGATCTTGCGTCACGCTACACAGTGCAGGAAATGCTTTCTTACATAAAAGAGTCGGAGGAAGAGAGGCCGGTGCCGCTTCTGAGTATGGCAATCCATCATGCAAACGAGCAGGTGCTGGAGAAAGCAGAGAGTGAAAAAGAACTGGAGGGCATGGGCACGACGCTGGTGGCTGCGACGGTACAGGAGGAGTACCTGTACGTGGCGAATGTCGGGGATAGCAGGCTGTACCTGATCGACGACGAGATCGAGCAGATCACGCATGACCATTCCCTTGTGGAAGAAATGATACGGATCGGAGAACTGCAGCGAAAAGATGCAAAAAATTATCCGGATCGAAATGTGATTACCCGCGCAATTGGTGTTAGGGTGCCGGTGCGCGTGGATTTTTTTGATGTAAAACTGGAGCATGGAGATATTATCCTGCTCTGTTCCGACGGACTGACCAACATGGTAGAGGACGAAGAGATTCTGGAAATTGTCAAAAAGAGCAGCTCAATTGAGGAGGCGGCCGCTGCGCTTGTCGATACGGCAAACAAAAACGGCGGCAAAGACAATATTTCCGTAGTGCTGGCTGAGTATGAATAGTGAGGATAAAATATGCTGAAAGTCGGAATGTTTATACAGAACAGATATGAAATAATATCCAAGATCGGCTCTGGCGGCATGGCGGATGTTTACAAGGCGAAGGACCACAAGCTGAACCGCTTTGTGGCGGTAAAGGTGATGAAGAAGGAATTCCGGGATGACAAGCAGTTCATCTCCAAATTCCGGGTTGAGGCGCAGTCCGCAGCGGGCCTTGCGCACGCAAATATCGTAAACATCTATGATGTCGGGGAAGAGGCCGGGATTTACTATATTGTAATGGAGCTGGTCGAGGGGATCACGCTCAAGGAGTATATTAAAAACAAGGGGCGCCTGTCCGTACGGGAGGCGACCAGCATTGCACTTCAGATTTCCGCGGGTCTGGAGGCGGCGCACAACAACGGAATTATCCACCGGGATATCAAGCCGCAGAACATCATCATATCGACGGACGGAAAGGTGAAAGTGGCGGATTTCGGTATTGCGCGCGCTTCCTCGTCCAACACGATCAATTCCAGTGTGATGGGCTCAGTTCATTACAGCTCGCCGGAGCAGTCGCGCGGCGGCTACAGCGATGAGAAGAGCGATATTTATTCCCTCGGTATCACGATGTATGAGATGCTGACCGGCCATGTGCCGTTTGACGGGGATACGGCGGTTGCGGTAGCAATCAAGCATCTGCAGGAGGAGCTGCACGGTCCGAAAGAGGAAGTGCCGGAGATTCCGCGCAGCACGAATGAGATTGTGCTGAAGTGTACGCAGAAGAGTCCGGACCGTCGGTATGCGAATATGACAGAGGTGATCCGGGATCTGCGGGAGTCGCTTGTCAATCCGGACGGTGATTTCGTGGAGCAGCAGGTGATGGACAATACCTCGCGGACGATCATCATGTCGAAAAATGATCTCGAGCAGATCAATGCAGAGCAGCGGGCGATGCCGGTCTACGACGAGAATATGGAGCTCGGGGCGGCGGCAGGACTCCATGCGAAGGAGGATATGCAGAATCAGCGCAGCCGGGCCTATCAGCCGGGAAGCTATTATCACAAAAGCGGTTATCAGGAGATTCATCCGAACCATCCGGGAGATTATGACGGGAACAGATGGAGCCAGGATTACGACGAGACATACGAGGAGAATAACTACGATCCATATTACGATGCGTACGACAATCCGCAGGACTATAAGATCGAGGACGAATCCTTCCATCTTCAGGATAAGGATCTGCTGAAAAATTTGCGGGAAAGAGACCGGGACAGCGATGCCGGCCTGAATCCGAAACTGGAAAAGGCAGTCACGATCGGCGGAATCATTGTGGCGGTTGTGATTGGCTGTGTATTTCTGGCACTCCTTGCCAATGCGTTCGGTATTCTGAATTTCGGTCGGAAGTCATCGAAGACGAAGAAGACACAGACTCAGACGGAAGCTGTGGTGAGCAAAGAGACGGAAGTCAGTACAGAAGTACAGACGGAAGCAGTGACTGAGACGGTGACAGAGGTAGTACAGCAGGTGACGGTACCGCAGATTACAGGACTTTCTGAGGCGGATGCGAAACGAATGCTGGAAAGTTTCGGATTGCAGGGTGTCTCCTCGGGAACCGTTTCTTCCACTCAGTACAGTGCGGGTCAGGTATGCTCTCAGGATCCGGCTCAGGGCGAGCTTGTGGAGCGCGGGGCTACCGTGACATACCAGGTGGTTCAGGAGGATGAGAGCATCGTACTTGACGATCTGACAAATTATGAGAAGAGCATGGCGCAGGCATTCCTTCTGACGAAGGGACTGCAGTACAGTCTGGATGAGACGCAGTACAGTGATACGATTGATGCAGGTCATGTGATTTCGACCTCACCGGAAGCGGGTACGACGCTGCAGCCGGGGGATACGGTGACACTTTACATCAGTCAGGGCGTAGAGCCGTCTCAGGATCCGGCCGATTATGTGACCCTGTGGAGCGTGGTAGGCTACACGGAGGAGCAGGCGACGAAGGCACTCAAGATGCTGGATCTCGAGCCGGACTATCAGTATGAATACAGCGATACAGTGGCACAGGGCATGGTGATCAGCCAGAGTGTCGGTGCCGACGAACCGGTACAGCGTGGTACGACCGTGACACTGGTCATCAGCAACGGACCGGCTCCAGCTGATGCGCAGGATGATACGATTTCCGTGACGAATGGTTCTGACGGAGTATGGAAATGTGATGCAAGCCTGGAGACGCCGGACGGCTATAACGGACAGCAGGTAAGAATCACGCTGGTGCAGGACGGAGTAGGAGAGGCGACGATTTTTGAGGGAACGACGACCTTCCCGTATCATCTGCAGGTACAGGGAGCGTCAGGCGTTTCGACCGGCACGGCATATGTCTATCTGCTCGATGACAATGGAAATGTGACGAATCAGATCGAGTACGCAGGGATCGAGTTCAGCCAGGTTCAGTAGGCCAGGTGCAGAGGATAAAAGCAGGCAGTGAAAGCTGTCTGGCTGAATCAAATAGGTGAAATCCAGTTCTGATTCAGCCGGCGGCAGAGCAGGTGCTGCATAAATATTCAGAAGGACAGAAAATGGGGGTTGCATGAAAGGAAAAATCATAAGAGGAATCGGAGGTTTCTACTACGTGCAGGCGGAAGACGGCGAGGTGTATGAGTGCCGGGCAAAGGGGATTTTCCGGAAAGAGAAGATCAAGCCGCTTCCGGGCGATAATGTGGAGATGTCGGTGGTGCAGGACGAGGAAAAGCCAGCGGGCAACGTCGATGCGATTCTGCCGCGTAAAAATGTGCTGATCCGGCCGGCAGTGGCCAATGTGGATCAGGCGCTCGTCATTTTTGCGGCGGCAAGTCCGAAGCCGAACCTGAATCTGCTGGACCGTTTTCTGATTTCGATGGAACAGCAGCACATTCCGGTAGTGATCTGCTTCAACAAAGCGGATCTTAGCACGGAGGAGGAGCTGGCAGTGCTGAAGGAGACGTACCGCGGAAGCGGATGTGAGGTACACATACTCTCGGTAGCCCAAAAAGACGGGATCGAGGAGATTCAGACGCTGTTAGATGGAAAGACGACCGTTGTTGCCGGGCCTTCCGGTGTCGGAAAGTCGTCTCTGACCAACCTTCTGCAGCCGCATATTCAGATGGAAGTCGGGGAAGTGAGCCGGAAGATTGAGCGGGGGCGTCATACGACGCGACACACAGAGCTGATCTGTCTGCGGAAAAACACGTATTTTCTGGATACACCGGGATTTAGCTCGCTGTACCTTCAGGGTATCGTCTATGAGGATCTGTGGCGGTACTTTCCGGAGTTTGTTAAATATGAACCGTACTGCAGATTTCAGGGCTGCCTGCATTTGAGCGAGCCGGACTGTGCGGTAAAAGAGGCACTGGAAAAAGGTGAGATCAGTCGGTCGCGGTATGAGAACTATGCATTGCTCGCAGAAGAACTGCGGCATGCAAAGAAATACTGAGTAAATGAGTGCCGTCTGCATGAGAACCGTTTGGTTATGAGAGTGGGGCATTAACTATAATGATGGGGGAGTTATTATGAATACTACAGAGAAAGAAACAGCAGGCAGAATAGAGAATGAAAAGGAAGCAGGAGCGGCCCGGCAGCGGGAAAACATTCTTGCACCGTCGATTCTTGCAGCAGATTTTAACCAGCTTGGAGAGGAGATTGACGCGGTCACCTCAGCCGGAGCAAAATACCTGCATATCGATGTGATGGACGGCATGTTTGTGCCGAGCATCTCATTTGGCATGCCGGTGATTTCGTCGATCCGAAAAGGCCGCGACTGCTTTTTTGACGTTCATCTGATGATCGAGCGGCCGGAGCGCTACATTGACGAGTTCGCAGCATGCGGTGCGGATGGAATCACAGTCCATGCTGAGGCGACCCGTCATCTGCACCGGGCAGTGCAGACGATTAAGGCAAAGGGAATGAAAGCGGCGGTTGCTTTAAATCCGTCGACACCGCTTTCCGCCCTGGACTATGTGCTGGAGGATCTGGATATGGTACTTATTATGACAGTGAATCCGGGCTTTGGCGGGCAGAAATACATTCCTCAGATGACGGAAAAGATCCGTGCGCTGCGAAAAAAAGTGCAGGAGATGGAACTTCCGCTGAAAATCGAGGTGGATGGCGGCATCAATGATGCGACGATCCACACGGTTCTGGAGGCAGGCGCAGATGTGATTGTGGCGGGTTCCGGTGTCTTTAAGGGTGACCGTGCAGAGAATGTGGCTCGTCTTTTAACTGTAATGAACGGCTATACCTGGTAAATCACCTCATGCCTGCGAAAACTGTCGACAGGTTTCTGACGGAAAGTATTGTGAAATGTCGGTTTATGTGCTAAACTGTGACATGTTTGGAAAAAAGGTTGAAAAACCGTAGAGTACAAAAGAAAAGTACAAAAGAGAAATACAAAAGAAAAGTGCGGCAGCACGAGAGAATAGACGCAGAAATGGAGAGAAGCAAACATGAAACTTGGAATCGTAGGATTGCCGAATGTCGGAAAAAGTACCTTATTTAATTCTTTAACGAAAGCAGGCGCAGAGTCTGCCAACTACCCGTTCTGTACGATCGATCCGAACGTCGGAGTCGTTCCGGTACCGGACGAGAGGCTGAAGCTGCTTGGAGATCTGTACCATTCGGCAAAGATTACACCGGCAGTCATCGAATTTGTGGACATCGCAGGTCTGGTAAAGGGTGCGTCCAAGGGAGAAGGACTTGGAAACCAGTTCCTTGCAAACATCCGTGAGGTGGATGCGATCGTTCATGTGGTTCGCTGTTTTGAGGATTCGAATGTCATTCATGTAGACGGCAGCGTAGATCCGATCCGTGATATCGAGACAATCAATCTGGAGCTGATTTTCTCCGATCTGGAGATTCTGGAGCGCCGCATTGCAAAGACTGCGCGTGGAGCCAGAAATGACAAAAAGCTTGCAAAGGAGCTGGATCTTCTGCAGGCGCTGAAAGCACATCTTGAGGATGGAAAGCTTGCAATCACTTACAAAACAGAGGACGAGGAAGAACTGGCATGGCTGGCAGAGTACAACCTGCTGACAGCGAAGCCGGTTATTTTTGCGGCCAATGTCGGAGAGGATGACCTGGCGGATGACGGTGCCTCCAATGAGCACGTAGCCCGCGTGAGAGAGTACGCAAAAGAGACAAACAGCGAGGTATTCGTAATCTGTGCACAGATTGAGGAGGAGATCTCCGAACTTGAGGACGATGAGAAGCAGATGTTCCTTGAGGATCTTGGATTAAAGGAGTCCGGTCTGGAAAAACTGATAAAGGCAAGCTATAGCCTGCTCGGACTTTTAAGCTACCTCACTGCTGGAGAAACCGAGACGCGTGCATGGACGATCCACAGAGGAACGAAGGCACCGCAGGCAGCAGGAAAGATCCACTCTGATTTTGAACGTGGCTTTATCCGTGCCGAGGTAGTAAACTATCAGGATCTTCTGGACTGCGGCGCTTATTCCGCAGCGAAGGAGAAAGGACTTGTCAGACTTGAGGGAAAGGATTACGTTGTGCAGGATGGTGATGTGATTCTGTTCCGTTTCAATGTCTGAAAATAAGTAAGGCGCCGGGAGAGTGATCTATGGGACTGATTCACGTTGTGACAGCTGAAAACGGAACAATCCGCTTTCCACATCTTGGTATTGTGCTGGAACGGGTGACAAAAGCCTTTTCCGTTGGAGGTCTGGAGATCGCCTGTTACGGGATTGTGCTGGCGGCAGCGATGGTGACGGGCCTTCTGCTTGTGATGAAGGTTGCGGACCACACCGGGCAGAGGGGCGACGATTATTTTGATCTTGGAATGATTGCGATTGTCGTTTCGGTGATCTGTGCCCGCATTTATTATGTGGTGTTTTCCTGGGATTATTACAGCAGCCATTTAGATGAGATCATCAATATCCGTGAGGGCGGACTTGCGATCTACGGAGGCGTGATTGGCGGCGCGGCTGCAACTGCGTTATTTTGCAAAGTACGAAAGATAAAGTTTTTAAAGACGGCAGATACCGCTGTGCTGGGGCTTGTCTGGGGACAGGCACTGGGACGGTGGGGAAATTTCTTTAACAGAGAGGCATTCGGCGGATACACAGACAATCCGCTCGCAATGCAGCTTCCGGTATCCGATGTGCGTTCCGGAGAGATTACGGCCGAGATGTGGGAGAATGTAAAAAACATCGGCGGTACAGAGTATATACAGGTGCATCCTACGTTTCTGTATGAGTCGATGTGGAATATCGGTGTTTTACTGATCCTGCTTTTTCTGACATTTCGGGTGAAACGAAAGTATGACGGAATGGTATTTTTAAATTATCTGCTGCTGTATGGAATCGGGCGTTTCTGGATTGAAGGACTCCGGACGGATCAGCTGCTTCTGCCGGGGACACAGATCCCGGTCTCACAGATGCTCTCCGGAGTGCTGGCAGTGCTGGCACTGCTTTTTCTTATTATTAATGGGTGGAAGATGAAGCATCCGAAATCCTGAATAAAGATTGCGAATATCCGCTTTGACAGGAGCGGTATGCAGGATAGAAAATAAGGGAACAGTGACAGGACAGCATACGGTTCGCAGCGTGGCAGATCAGAAGAGAGGGACGAAGGAAAATGAGCCAGAAAGAACTTTTGAAATGCAGAATTGAAGAAGAACGCAAAAAACTCAACCTTCTGGTTGCACAGGGAAGAGACGCAAAGGCATATGCGCAGAGCCTGCTTCTGGACCGGTTGATTGAACAGTATATGGAACTGGCATAAAAAAAGTGCAGAAGAGGAAAAAACCTTTTCTGCATTTTCTTTTTTGGAGCATGTCTGGAAAAAATTGAATACAATTCTGAAATAGGACTTGTTTTTTTGAATAAATTAAGCTATTATTAATAAGCAAGTGGTAGAAAGTGGTGAGTTGTGGGGACGAATGGAAAGGACATGGAGGGAAAGTTCTTTTTCAGGTGCCGCACAGCGAGAGGGACACCAAGATAGCAGCCAGAAGAAGGTGCATCATGATGTTTATGGGAGAGTACAATCATACGATCGATACCAAAGGCAGACTGATCATCCCGGCAAAGTTTCGCGAGCAGCTCGGAAATGAGTTTGTTGTGACCAAGGGATTGGATGGATGCCTGTTTGTGTTTCCTATGAATGAATGGGAACTCTTCGAACAGAAGCTGCGTACTCTGCCGCTTACTCAGAAGAGCGCCAGAAAATTCACGCGTTTCTTTGTAGCAGGTGCCACGGAATGCGAGCTGGACAAGCAGGGGAGAATTCTTCTGCCGCAGACACTGAGAGAGTTTGCACAGCTTGAGAAAGATGTGGTGCTTTCAGGAAACCTGAATCGGGTCGAGATCTGGTCAAAAGCAAATTGGACGGACAACAATGCTTATGATGATATGGATGATATCGCCGAACAAATGACGGATTTAGGTTTAGGCATATAACCTGGGGAGGCTTGTATGGAATTCAGACACAAATCTGTACTTTTGGAGGAAAGCATTGACGCTTTGCAGATAAAACCAGATGGAATTTATGTAGATGGGACACTCGGTGGAGGCGGTCATTCCTATGAGATCTGCACTCACCTTTCAGATAAAGGAAGATTGATCGGAATCGATCAGGATGAAGCAGCAATCGAGGCAGCTACGAGGCGCTTGGAGAGATTCAAGGACCGGGTGACAATCGTACGCAGTAATTACTGCAATATGAAAAAAGAACTCGGCAGACTTGGAATCGCATCTGTTGATGGAGTCATTTTGGATCTGGGGGTCTCCTCCTATCAGCTTGACGAGGCAAGCCGCGGCTTTACTTACAGAGAAGATGCTCCGCTGGACATGCGAATGGATCAGCGGCAGACACTGTCAGCGAAAGAAGTTGTAAATGAATACAGCGAGATGGAGCTGTATCATATCATCCGTGATTACGGAGAAGAAAAATTTGCAAAAAATATCGCAAAGCATATTGTAAGTGCGAGAAATCAAAAAGCATTGGAAACGACTGGGGAGTTAATTCATGTTATAAAAGCGGCAATACCTGCAAAAGTGCGGGCAGTTGGAGGACACCCGGCCAAAAGGACGTTTCAGGCAATTCGAATAGAGGTAAACAGGGAACTGGAAGTATTGGAGAATTCACTGGGAGACATGATCGATCTTTTAAATGATGGCGGACGGATCTGCGTGATCACATTTCATTCGCTGGAGGACCGCATCGTAAAGAACAAATTCCGGGAATGTGAAAATCCATGTACCTGTCCGAAAGAATTTCCTGTATGCGTATGTGGAAAGAAATCAAAAGGGAAAGTAATTACGCGCAAGCCTGTGATACCTTCGCAGGGAGAATTGGAAGAAAACAGCAGGGCAAAGAGTTCGAAACTTCGTGTATTCGAACGTGAAATACAGTAGGAAGCGGGAGAGCAGAAAATGGCAGGAACGACAAAAAAGGGCGGTGCAATGCACGGCCAGTACAAAAAAGAAGAGTACGGAAAGGTACATGCGTACATAGACGGAACGGCAGTGCGCAGACTGGATCCTGTTCCGGAGAAAGTACAGAAGCGTCCTGCTCCGCAGGTCAGTGCAGAGACGAAGCAGAACAGAGAGCGTGCTCTGCAGATGAGTGTGGGTTATGTGCTGTTTCTGACAGCGGCAGCGGTAGTGACGGTACTTACCTGTGTCAATTATTTACAGCTGCAGGCAAAGGGAACAAGACTCCAGAAACAAGTGACTGCTCTTGAAACACAGCTGGATCAGGCAAAGCTTGAGAATGATTCTAATTACAATCAGATTATGGCGGGTGTTGATATGGAGCATATCAAGGATATCGCGATGAACGAGTATGGAATGACTTACGCGGCCGGAAATCAGATTGTGGAATATGAGCTGAAGGACAGCGACTATGTCAGACAGTATTCGGACGTGCCCGAAGAGTAGGTGATTAGTTGGCAAATACAGTAAATAAAAAACGTACAAAAAAACAACGGAAATTTACGAAAACAATGCAAATAAAGCTTCTGGCTATATTTGCATTTATCTTATTATTCCTGGTTATTTTGCTGCTGCGTATTGCATATATCAATGTAAAAAGCGGCAAAAAATATGCAAAACAGGTGCTGTCGCAGGAAAATTATGACAGCAGGACGCTGGTGAGCCGCAGAGGCGAGATTCAGGATACAAATGGCCGGGTGATTGCGTACAGTGAGAAAAAGTACAATCTGGTATTGGACTGCAGCGCCGTCAATCAGGATGCAAAAAATTTCCTGGAGCCCACCGTCAAAGCGTTATATGAAGTGTTTGACCTCGACCGTGATGAGATACGGGATCGAATCACAGGAGAAAAGACAAAAGACAGCCAGTATCAGGTACTGCTGGAAAATATTACTCAGGATCAGAAGGATGCATACGAAGCGTATGTATCGGTGGACGAAGAACGTGACCTTACACAGGCAGAGCGAAAAGAGCTTCAGAATGTGCAGGGCATTTATTTTGAGGAGAAGTTTATACGGCAGTATCCGCTTGGCAGTGTCGCAAGTACGGTTGTCGGGTTTTCCAACGATGTCGGGGACGGTATCAGCGGAATTGAGTCCTATTATGACAGCCTGTTAAAGGGTACAAACGGAAGAGTCTTTGGATACCTCAATGAAAATCAGGAATACCAGAAGAAGACGATTGTGCCGCAGAACGGCTATACGATCAAGACGACGCTTGACCTGAACATTCAGGAGATCGTGGAAAAGTATATTCAGGAGTTTGACGACGAGTACGGCACCGATGAGGACAACGGTACAGCCAAGCACGGTGCGAAGGACATCGGCGTGATTGCGATGGACCCGAACAGCGGAGCGATTCTTGCGATGGCGACGAACCACAGCTATGATCTGAATGAACCGCAGAATCTGGACAACTGGTATACAAAGTCGGAGCAGAAAGCCATGACTGACGAGGAATATGTGGATGCACTGAACACGCTGTGGAAAAACTACTGTGTGACAGACGGTATCGAACCGGGTTCCACGTTCAAACCGATGACGATCGCCGCAGCGCTGGAGAGCGGTGCGATTACAGAGAACAGCAGTTTTTACTGTGATGGTGGAGAGCAGGTCACTGATACGTATATACGGTGCGATGTGTGGCCGGGAGCCCACGGGGAAGAATCACTTGGCGATGTGCTGATGAACTCCTGCAACGACGGACTGATGCAGATCGGTGCGGCGATGGGCGTTTCGAAGTACATTGAGTATCAGTCGCTGTTCAACTTTGGGCAGCTGACCGGAATCGATCTGCCGAACGAGGCGGGCGGTTCCGTGTATACAAAAGAGCGAATGAACGAGGTAGAGCTTGCAACGTGTACGTTCGGTCAGGGCTTTACGTGCACGATGATCCAGGAGATCGCAGCATTCTGCTCGGTTGTCAACGGCGGCAATTATTACCAGCCGCACGTGATGGAGCGCGTGCTTGACGAGAATGGAAAGGTGATTCAGAGCAATTCCGGACTTCTGTTAAAGCAGACGATTTCATCCGGCGTTTCTGAGCTGCTGCGCAGCTATCTGGAGCTGACCGTAGAGGAAGGTACCGGTACAAAGGCACAGGTGCCGGGTTACCGGATCGGAGGAAAGACCGGTACAGCCGAGAAGATCGACTATACGACTGGTACTCGTGCGGCCGGAAAGTATCTGGTTTCCTTTATCGGAGCAGTGCCGATCGATGACCCGCAGGTCGTCATTTACGTCGTTGTCGATGAGCCGAACGTATCCGATCAGGCACACAGTACGTATGCACAGGAAGTATTCCGCAAGATTGCAACCGAGGTACTTCCGTATATGAAGATTTATCCGACCGAAGCAGTGACGGATGAACTTTTGGCTTCACTTGGTCTGACAAGAGATGACCTTGGCGAAAATGCAGTGCAGACCTTTGATGCGATCGACGCAAACGGCAATTACCATACCGATGCCCGGATTCAGGAAGGAAAGATCGTCGACGGGGACGGCAATGTGATCGAGGGCGCTTACATCAACGAGGAAAACCACGTGATCGATGCGGTCGGAAACGATGTCTTTACGATTACAGATGCAGCTTATCTGATCGATAATGAGACGAAGGCGGACAATCCGGACATGGCGACACCGCCGACCACGACGGATGATGCGGCTGACAGTTCCACGGTATGGGATGGCACCGCACTTGGGGATGACAGTTCTGCGGGGAATACACAATAAAAACAGCAGGTAAAGATAAAAATGGATAGCCGCAGGCTGTTTTGAAATTTATATTATCACATGAAAAATAGCGAGGCAAAGAGCATCATGGACTTCCATGGTGTTTTTTGTTTGTCTGAACACAAATAAGTATTCTGCGGCTTCAGGTACACGAAGCAGGCTGCGAATGTCTGCTTTATTCAGGACAAAACTTTCCGTAAAAAGGACAGCCTGATGCCTAAAGAACAGAAGATAAACATATACTATAGCGAAAATCAAAATTTCAGAGAAGATATTACGCAGATAGTGAGAGAGTCAGTAATATAAATTAAGAAGAAAAAAGAGGAAAAGAATCTGAGAGAGGAGCACAGAAATGGAGCGTGCAAAGTCTTTTCATCGCAGAAAAATTGTGATCGTTTTCCTTGGAATGATGCTGGCACTTGTATTGCTCGGAGTCCGCCTGACAAAGCTGATGATCGGGGATTCGGAATATTACGCCTCGCTTGCACAGGATCTGCATGAGCGGGAGCGCACGATCAAGGCCGAGAGGGGAAGAATTCTGGATCGAAACGGCGTCGTGCTGGCAGACAACCGTACCGTATGTACGATTTCCGTGATTCACAGCCAGATCAAAGATCCGGAGCAGGTGATTCAGGTGCTGACGAAAGAACTGAAGCTTGATGAGGCTGCGGTGCGAAAGCGGGTGGAGAAGGTAAGTTCGATCGAGCGGATCGCAAAGAATGTGGAAAAAGAGGTAGGTGATAAGATCCGGGAATATGATCTGGCGGGAGTGAAGGTCGACGAGGATTATAGGCGATACTATCCGTTTGGAAGTATGGCATCCAAGGTGCTTGGCTTTACAGGCGGTGACAATCAGGGAATCATCGGGCTTGAGGTGGAGTACGACAAAGTGCTGGAGGGGACACCGGGCAAAATCCTCACCCTGACCGATGCGCGTGGCATTGAGTTGGAAAATACCGGGGAAAGCCGATTGGAGCCGGAAGAGGGAATGGATCTGAAAATCAGTATCGACAGCAATATTCAGAAGTTTGCGGAGCAGGCAGCTTATAAGGTGATGGATCAGAAGCAGGCGGAGAGTGTCTCAATCCTTATCCTGAATCCGAAAAACGGTGAGATCTACGCGATGACAAACGTTCCGGAATTTGATTTGAACGATCCGTATGAACTGACCGATGTGCTGAAGGAAAAGACGGGCACCGGTGATGCCGATGCACTGCAGGATGCCCTGAACCGCATGTGGAGAAACGGCTGTCTGAATGACACGTATGAGCCTGGCTCCACATTTAAGGTTGTTACGGCTGCTGCCGGTCTGGAATCGGGTGTTGTTACACTGCAGGATACGTTTTCGTGTCCCGGCTTCAAGATCGTGGAGGATCGGCGGATCCGCTGCCATAAGGTCGGCGGTCACGGAGCGGAGACGTTTGTGCAGGCAACGCAGAATTCGTGCAATCCGGTGTTTATCGAGGTGGGACTGCGGCTTGGCGTAGAGCGGTATTTCTCGTATTTCCGTCAGTTTGGCTTAAGTGAAAAGACCGGGGTTGATCTGCCAGGAGAGGCCGCGACGATCATGCACCGGGAGGAAAATGTCGGACAGGTAGAGCTGGCGACGATCTCGTTCGGCCAGTCGTTTCAGATTACGCCGCTGCAGCTGGCGGCGACCGTCAGCTCCATCATAAACGGAGGGGTGAGGATTACACCGCATCTGGCACTTGAAGCATCAGAGCGGGACGGCACGCTGCGAGACGTTTATACGTATGAAAAGGGAAAGCAGATCCTGTCGGAGGAGACCTCGCAGACAATGCGGTATCTTCTGGAGCAGGTTGTGGACGGGGGCGGCGGAAAAAACGCTTATATCGAAGGCTATCGGATCGGCGGGAAGACGGCTACGTCCGAGACACTGCCGCGCAGTGCCAACCAGTATATCTCGTCGTTTATCGGATTTGCGCCGGCGGACGATCCGCAGGTGCTTGCGCTGTGCGTAATCAACAAACCGCAGGGGGTGTATTACGGCGGAACGATCGCGGCACCGGTTGTAAAGGAAATTTTTGAGAATATTCTGCCGTATCTGGGACTGGAAAAGGCGGCGGCGGAACCCGAAACAGGGACTTTTTTGGCAAATTCCTGATATTTTTGCTGTACATCCCTGCCAAAACGTTATAGAATTAAGAAGATACAAAATAAGAAAAGAGATAAAGAGGTGTAAGAGATGATTGATAAGAACGTGTTGATCCCGCTGTTTCTGGCATTTGCGATCAGCGTAGCACTCAGTCCGTTTGTGATTCCGTTTCTGCAGCGGCTGAAGGTTGGGCAGACAGAGCGTGAGGAGGGCGTAAAATCGCATCTGAAAAAAGCCGGGACGCCGACGATGGGCGGATTGATTATTCTGATCAGTCTGACGGTGACGTCACTGTTTTTCATTGGCAGCTACCCGAAGATTGTTCCGGTGCTGTTTCTGATTCTTGGATTTGGCATCATCGGATTTCTGGATGATTATCTGAAGGTAGTGCTGCGGCGCTCAGACGGGCTTTATCCGAAGCAGAAGATGCTTGGGCAGATTATTGTGACGGCTGTGTTTGTTGCATATCTGTGGATCATGGATCCGACAAGCCTTGAAATACTGATTCCGTTTTCCGGCGGAAAGGTATTAAGCGGACAGACGATCAAGATTGCATCCGCAGTCATTGCATTTCCTGCGATCATCGGTACGGTAAACGGTGTGAATTTTACGGATGGATTGGATGGACTTGCGACTGGAGTCACGACGATGGTTGCAGTATTCTTTACGGTGGCATCGATCACGTTAAAGAGCGGAATCGAACCGCTGACAGCAGCTGTGACAGGCGCACTGCTCGGATTTCTTCTGTTTAATGTATACCCGGCAAAGGTATTCATGGGAGATACCGGATCTCTGGCGCTCGGTGGATTTGTGGCCGGTGCGGCTTATGCGATGAAGATGCCGATGTTTATCCTGATTGTCGGTCTCATTTACTGGATTGAGATTCTCTCAGTCATGATTCAGGTGACTTATTTTAAAAAGACCGGCGGAAAGCGTTTTTTCAAGATGGCTCCGATCCATCATCACTTTGAGCTGTGCGGCTGGTCAGAGACGCGTGTTGTGACAGTGTTTACAGTTGTGACCGCATTTCTGTGTGTAATCGCACTTGTAGGGATTGCCTGAGCAGGAAGCGAAAATAGAAGAGAAAGTGGACTGCGAATGTCCGCTTTACAATTACAGCATAGAAAAGAGGAGTTTTTATGGAATTGAGCAAAAAAAAGGTTCTGGTATTTGGTACCGGAAAGAGCGGAATCGGAGCAGCAGGACTGCTTCTTCAAAAGGGAGCATCCGTTGTTCTGTATGACGGAAATCAGGAAAAAGACGAAAAGGAACTCAGAGCACAGTTTGCGGATGATGCACCACTTGAGATTTTGCTTGGCGCGCTTCCGGAATCCGTGATGGATACGTTGGATCTCGTTGTGATGAGCCCGGGTGTGCCGTGCGATCTGCCGGAGGTGCTTTTGATGAAGGAAAAAGGCATCCGGATCTGGGGTGAGGTCGAGTTGGCTTATGAGTGCGGAAAGGGCGATGTACTCGCAGTGACCGGCACGAACGGCAAGACGACGACTACAAGTCTGCTTGGTGCAATCATGCAGGCATGGAAAAAGGAAGCGTACATAGTCGGCAACATCGGAAATCCTTATACAGATGCGGCTCCGAAGATGACGGAGGACGCGGTGACGGTTGCGGAGATCAGCAGCTTCCAGCTTGAGACGATCGAGAAGTTTGCGCCGAAGGTGAGCACAATCTTAAATATCACACCGGATCATCTGAACCGCCATCATACGATGGAGGAGTATATCCGTGTCAAAGAGCTGATTACAGAAAATCAGACAGCGGATGATACGTGCGTACTGAACTACGAGGATGAGATTCTGCGGAAGTTCGGAGAGACGTTAAAAACAAAGGTTATTTATTTCAGCAGCCTGCATAAACTGGAAAAGGGAATGTACCTGGACGGAAAGATGATCTGCTACAGCGACGGAGCAGAAGTGACCGAGATCTGCCGGACCGATGAGCTGAACCTTCCGGGCCGTCACAATCATGAAAATGTGATGGCAGCTTCCGCGATGGCGCTCGCTTACGGTGTTCCGGTGGAGGTAATCCGCAAGGTGGTAAAAGAGTTCAAGGCAGTAGAGCACCGTATTGAATACGTCACAGAGAAAAACGGTGTCGTTTATTACAATGATTCCAAGGGTACGAATCCGGATGCGGCAATTAAGGGCATTCAGGCTATGGATCGGCCGACACTTCTGATCGGAGGCGGATATGACAAGGGCTCTTCCTATGAGGAGTGGATTCAGGCGTTTGACGGAAAGGTAAAATACCTGGTGCTGATCGGACAGACGCGGGAGAAGATTGCCGAAACCGCAAGATCGCTTGGCTTTACGGATATCGTATTTGCAGAGAGTCTGGAGGAGGCAGTACAGTTCTGTGCGGATCACGCGGTGAGCGGCGATGCAGTGCTTCTCTCACCGGCCTGCGCAAGCTGGGGCATGTTCCCGAATTACGAGGTGAGAGGACAGATCTTCAAGGAACTGGTCAGAAAGCTGTAATAAAACTAAAATCTGTAATAGGAGTTGATCGCTTTTGCAGCAGAGAACCGGCAGGATGGATGGAATGCTTCTTCTGATGATTCTGGTTCTGACAGGCCTTGGCCTGGTGGTTCTTTACAGTGCGAGTGCATATAATGGGCAGGTTCGTTTTCATGGCGACACTGCCTATTATTTTAAGAAACAGTTTTTTGCGATGGTGCTTGGTGTCATCGTGCTGTATGCGGTGAGCCGTGTCGATTACCACCGCCTGACACGGTTTGCGGTTCCGGGCTATCTTTTATCTCTGGCGCTTTCCGGCGCTGTGCTTCTGTTTGGTGATACGTACAACGGATCAAAGCGCTGGCTTTCGCTTGGTCCCCTGTCGTTTCAGCCGTCGGAGTTTGCAAAGCCGGCCGTCATTTTGCTGTTGGCGACCTTTGTCTGTCGGCTTCAGAAGAAAAAAAGCAGATATCTTGGGGCAGTGGTCATTCTTCTGGTACTGCCGATCGTCGGACTTGTCGGGACGAACAATTTAAGCACGGCCGTCATCATCCTTGGAATCGCAGTGCTGCTGATTTTTGTGTCAAATCCAAGATATCTTCCGTTTATCTGGATCATCCTTGCGGGCAGCGGTTTCCTGGGCATCTTTTTAAGCATGGAGTCCTACCGCCTGGAACGCCTTGCGATCTGGCGTCACCCGGAGGAGTACGAAAAGGGATACCAGACGATGCAGGGGCTGTATGCGATTGGTTCCGGCGGCCTGTTCGGGCGTGGGCTTGGAAACGGACTTCAGAAGCTCGGTTTCGTTCCGGAGGCGCAGAACGATATGATTTTTTCTGTGATCTGCGAGGAGCTTGGGCTGATCGGTGCATGGATTGTGATGATATTGTTTGCGCTGCTGTTATGGCGGCTGATGGTGATTGCGACGCATGCAGCGGATCTGCTCGGCGCACTTATCGCGGCCGGAATACTGGGACACATCGCGATTCAGGTGGTATTAAACATCGCGGTTGTGACGAACACGATTCCGAATACGGGAATCACGCTTCCGTTTATCAGCTACGGAGGAACCTCGGTGCTTTTTCTTCTGGCAGAGCTTGGGCTTGCACTCTCAGTAAGCCGGTACAGCGAAAAAGTATAGGGGAAAAAGATTTCGAGAGTACATCGGAATTTTTGAAACAAAACAGAGCAAACTGCATAAAATATCCCATAGGGTGAAGTTTTGAGGCGTTAGGTGGCCGAAAAACAATAAGGCCGGGGGATGAACTTGAAAAGTCTGAAAATTAAGGGAGGCATACCGCTTAAGGGAGAAATCTGCATCCAGGGCTCGAAAAATGCTGTGCTGCCGATTCTGGCGGCGTCACTGCTTGGGGATGGCCCTGTTGTAATTGAAAACTGTCCGGTGATCGGAGATGTAAAAGATACACTGCGGATCATGAAAAAACTGGGCTGTGCCGTCTGGCAGGAAGGGAACGTCGTGCGCGTGGACGCTTCTGCGGCAGACGGTTTTATGATTGAAAAAGAGGAGGCGGCAAGAATCCGCTCTTCCGTCTTGTTTTTAGGCGCACTTCTTGGTAAAATAAAAAAAGCTGTGCTTCCGCAGCCGGGCGGCTGTGCGATCGGTGCACGTCCGATCGATCTGCATCTGGAATCTCTGCGTCAGCTTGGTGCGGTGATCGAAGAGGAGGAAGATGGCTGGGAAGAGAAGCAAAATCAGAGTCAGGCAGATCCGCAGAGAAAAGCGCAAAGCGGGATGCTCACGGCAGATGGAACGCATATGCATGGTGCGCGTATCCGCCTGCGGTTTCCGAGCGTCGGAGCGACGGAAAACAGTATTCTGGCGGCAGTCATGCTTCCGGGAGAAACGATTGTGGAGCATGCAGCGCAGGAGCCGGAGATCGATCAACTGTGCGAGTTTTTAAACCAGCGCGGTGCAAAGATAAAAAGAGAAAAGAATGCAATTTTCATCAGAGGAGGCGCGCCGCTTGGACCGGTGCGCTATCGAATGAAGGCGGATCGCATTGTGACAGGGACGTACCTTCTGGCGGCTGCCGCATCGCGGGGCACAGTCATGATCCGGAATTTTTCACAGGAGCTGGATGCGCTTTTGCTTCTGCTTGAGAAAATGGGAGGCAGTATAGAGGAGCAGGATGGGCGGTTGACTTTTACAATGCCGCACCGTGCACGTTCAAGCGCATTTGTCGAGACTGCGCCGTATCCGGGCTTTCCGACGGATCTGCAGTCGCCGCTCATGGCAGTGCTTGCAGGCGCAGAAGGTGTGAGCATGATAAAAGAAACGCTTTTTGAAAACCGGTTTCGGACAGCGGGGCAGCTTGTAAGGATGGGCGCACAGATCGAGATAAGAGGAAGCTGCGCCAAAATAACAGGATGTGAAACGCTTGTGGGAAGTGTGGTGGAAGCGCCGGATCTGCGGGGCGGAGCAGCACTTGCGGTCGCGGCACTGCAGTCAGAGGGCATTTCCACGATCACAGGGATGGAGTATGTGGAGCGCGGGTATGAGGATATTGCGCGCGATCTGCGCATGCTTGGCGCAGATGTGTGGGAAGAAGAGCAGAAATAAAATAAAAAAGCCGGTATCTCTGCCGCTGGGCAGTGAAAATACCGGCAGTCACGAGAAAGACAGCAAGAAACGGAGAACGTAGATGAACAGAAGAACGCGAAGGAAAAGGCGTCTGGTCAGGGGAGGCGTACTGCTGATACTGCTTCTGGCAGTTCTGGCAGTCGTATTCCTGTTTCAGGCGAAGACAGTCACGGTATACGGGAATACACGTCATACGGAAGAGGAAATCAAAGAAGGACTGATGAATAATATTCTGCATAAAAATACCCTGTATCTGCAGTGGGAATATAGAAACGGCAGGGTGCCGGATGCGCTGCCGTTTCTGAAATCTCTGAAGGTTTCGATGAAATCGCCGACGGAGATTGAGGTACAGGTGGTTGAAAAAGAACCGGTCGGTTATCTGGACAAGGGAGAGTACGTCTATTTCGACGAGGATGGAGTTGTTCTGGAGCTTTCCGATAAGGAGGATTCGGATTATCCGGTCATCACCGGCGTGGAGGTCGATGATCCAGTACTCTATCAGAAGCTTCCGATGCAGAGCAGCGCGCAGCTGCGCACGATTCTGAGCATCACGCAGCTTCTGAAGTATCAGGAGCTGCAGGCAAAGGAAATCCGCTTTGGCGAGAACGGTGACATCACCGTATATGTCGGAGGAGTGGAGGCACTGCTCGGGCAGGACGAATATCTGGAGGAGAAGATCGCGAACCTGAGTGCAATTCTGAACAAAATGGGCGATGAGCACGGCACACTCCATCTGGAGAGCTTTACCGGAAAGAGCGATCTGACTACCTTTACGCCGTCACAGGAGACCGAGACGGAAACGGAGCTGCAGACGGATGCGGGAGACGGCACCGGCGATGGAAGCGCTGACACCGGGGACGGAACAGGTACCGCAAGCGGCACCACAGGCGATACCGCAAGCGGCACCACAGGCGATGAAGCGGGAGACTCCGGAGACAGTGCGGGTGACAGTTCCCAGGCAGATGAGAGCAGTTCGTCCGTAGTGATTGCGATGGTATTTGATTCCTCGGGAAATCTTGTTTATAACGTACACGTAGAGAACGGAACCGTCGTGGATTCGAACGGAAATCCGGTATCCGGATGCTCAGTCAATGAAAACGGAGATGTGGTTGATGCCTACATGAACGTGTTTGACGGAAAGACGGGAGAGCTGTCAAATTAAGGAATTATGACCAGAAAGTTTTGTGATATTTTTTGAAAATGGTACTTGATTAATTTTAAGAATAACTATATTATAAGAGTTAGTACGGTCATAGTGGGGAAAGTATGTAATTATGCCGTAGAATTCTGCTCCAGACAGAGGTAAGACAGAGCCGGCAGGCCGTCTGATTATAAAGGAACTGGATGAAAAGAAAACAGTGCAGGGCATCTGGCGCAGAGGGAGAGGACCTGCTACAAAAAGGAGGAAACACAGTGTTAGAGATTATGTCAAACGAGACGGAATCTGCTGCAAAGATTATTGTCATCGGAGTCGGCGGAGCCGGAAATAATGCTGTAAATCGAATGGTTGAAGATACAATTGCAGGGGTGGAGTTTATCGGAGTCAACACCGATAAGCAGGCACTTCTGATGTGCAAGGCACCGAACACGATCCAGATCGGTGAAAAAGTGACAAAGGGACTTGGCGCGGGCGCGAAGCCGGAGGTTGGCCAGCAGGCAGCTGAGGAGAGCGCAGAGGAGATTCGCCAGGCAATTCAGGGAGCAGACATGGTATTCGTTACCTGCGGTATGGGCGGCGGCACCGGTACCGGCGGTGCTCCGGTTGTAGCCGGAATTGCAAAAGAGATGGGTATCCTGACGGTCGGCGTTGTGACAAAGCCGTTCCGTTTTGAGGCACGTACGCGTATGAACAACGCACTTGCCGGAATCGAGCGCCTCAAAGAGAACGTGGATACATTGATCGTGATTCCGAACGACAAGCTGCTTGAGATTGTAGACCGCCGGACTACAATGCCGGAGGCACTGAAGAAGGCTGACGAGGTACTGCAGCAGGCAGTTCAGGGCATTACAGACCTGATCAACCTGCCGGCACTGATCAACCTCGACTTTGCGGATGTTCAGACCGTTATGAAGGACAAGGGTATCGCACATATCGGTATCGGACAGGCCAAGGGTGACGACAAGGCGCTGGAGGCAGTAAAGCAGGCAGTTGCCAGCCCGCTGCTCGAGACGACGATCGAGGGTGCATCCCACGTCATCATCAATATTTCCGGAGATATCTCCCTTATGGATGCAAACGACGCGGCAAGCTACGTACAGGAGATGGCAGGTGACAATGCAAACATCATTTTTGGTGCGATGTATGATGATACATATGCAGATGAAGCAAGTATCACAGTTATTGCTACCGGCCTTGAGGATGTAAACGCGAAGCAGGAGAGACCGAGAAGAAGTTCTTCCACACAGGAGTACAGCTTTATCAGAAAGGAAAAGCCGGCAGGCTCGTCCACCTTTCAGAGTGTACCGTCACGCAGCAGCGTTTCCGCACCGACCACACAGCGTGTGGCACCGCAGCTCAACACGACGCGGACACCGTCGAGCAAAGTCCAGGAGAAGGATATCCAGATTCCGGATTTCTTAAGAAGAAGCTGATAAACAATCAAAACTAAAAAAGAAACAGGCGGAGCACATGTTCTGAATATTCCTGACAAAAAGGAATAAGAGACATGGTGCTCCGTTTTTATGTCGTATTTTGGGATGCTGCTTTGATAAGAGTAACTACATATCTGACCTTTCTGGCCTGATCAATCTGACCTGCTCAAATAATACCAAACTGGTACTATTAAAAGTGAACTCATCAGAGTATACTCAGTCAGGAATTAACAGAGGAGGAATGGTTATGGAAAAGAAAAATATGCAAAAAGTAGTCATGACAGGTATGTTTGCGGCATTATCTTACGTCGTATTTACATTTCTGCAGATTAAGATTCCGCTTCCGGGAGGCGATGCGACTTCGATTCATCTTGGAAATGCAGTCTGTGTACTGGGCGCACTGATTCTTGGCGGTGTCTGGGGTGGTATTGGAGGAGCGGTCGGCATGACGATCGGCGATCTGCTGGACCCGGTTTATGTGCTGTATGCCCCAAAGACCTTTATCCTGAAATTCTGTATCGGACTGATTACCGGACTGGTAGCACATAAGATCGGAAAGATTGATGAGACGAACGACACGAAAAGGGTGGCAAAATGGACTGTTATCGCATCCATCTGCGGACTTGGTTTCAATGTGATCTTTGACCCGCTGTTCGGATATTTCTATAAGCGAGTGATTCTTGGAAAGGCAGCAGCAGAGGTAACACTTGCATGGAACATCACAGCGACATCTATCAATGCAGTGATATCTGTGATTGTTGCGACAGCTGTTTACCTTGCACTTCGACCGGCACTGAAAAAATCGAATCTGCTGCACAACGCCTGAAGACAGCTAAAGAAGTGTGGCACAGAAAATTCTGTTATGACACAGCAGGTTTATAAAAATTAAAGGAGCGACCTCGTTTCCGACATCTGCTTTATAGGCAGGGCGGAGACGGGGTCTGTTTTTGACTTTACGGATAAAAAGTTTTGCAACCGGATGTCAAAGCAGATATAATAGAAGTTAGGCTGAAGCGGGCTTTCATGGAAAGATGGACCGGAAAAAGCAGCTTCTGCGCTCAAGAATACAGAAAATATAAAAAAGATAGCCAATGAAGGGAGCCAGAGATGAGCACGAATAAAAACGCTTTTGCGCCGTATCCGCCGATGGGGTGGAACAGCTGGGACTGCTACGGGGCATCCGTGACGGAAAAAGAACTGATTCAGAACGCCGACTTTGTAGCGGCGCATTTAAAAGAGCATGGATGGGAATACATTGTCTGCGACATACAGTGGTATGAGCCGACGGCGGACAGCAGCCATTACCATCAGTTTGCAGACCTTTGCATGGATGAGTACGGTCGCCTGCTTCCGGCGGTGAACCGTTTTCCATCCGCGGCAGACGGAAAAGGTTTTGGGCCGATTGCAGACTATATGCACAGTAAAGGACTGAAATTTGGAATTCACATCATGCGGGGAATTCCGCGTCAGGCCGTTTCTCAGAATACACCGGTAAAGGGAACCGGTTACACAGCGCGTCAGGTGGCGCATCCGTCTTCCGTTTGCTGCTGGAATACCGATATGTACGGTGTGGATGCGGCAAGACCGGGCGCGCAGGCCTACTATGATTCGATCATCGAGCTGTATGCGTCCTGGGGCGTTGATTTTATCAAGGTTGACGATATCTGTGTGAAATACGTGCAGCCGGGCGACGAGTCGGCGATCTCCTACGGCGGTGATGAGATTGAAATGCTCCGAAACGCTATCGACAAAAGCGGAAGGGAGATCGTGCTGAGCCTTTCTCCGGGACCGGCGATGATCGACCAGGCAGAGCATCTGCGCAGAAATGCAAATATGTGGCGGATCACGAATGATCTCTGGGATTCCTGGGATAATATCATGGAGATGTTTACGCGCTGCAATATGTGGAGTCCGTACGTATCAGAGGGCTGCTATCCGGACTGTGATATGATTCCGATCGGACATCTCTCAATCCGCGGCTGTGAGCACGGCCTCAGCGAGCGCCAGACGAGACTGACGAAGGAGGAGCAGCGCACTCTGTTTTCTCTGTGGTGCATGTTCCGTTCCCCGCTGATGCTTGGCTGTGAGCTGACGGATGCCGATGAGTGGACGATGAGCCTTCTGACAAACGATGCGGTGCTCGGGCTGACAAAGCACAGCCACGGCGCGCATCAGGTACTGCGCACGGGAGATCTGATCGTATGGCAGTCGGAAGGAGAACAGGGCGAGCTGTATGTGGCCATGTTCAATATCGTCGGCTGGCCGGATGCATTTTCTGTCAGCTTTTCAAAGCTTGGTCTGGAAGGTACGTACGAGGTAACCGACCTTTGGAGCGGAGAAAAAGAAGGCACACAGAATCAGGCACTGACGGCGGATATCCCGGTACACGGGGTGAAGCTGGTGCGGCTGGACAGAGTGCAGTGAAAATTTATCCCGGACGTTTGAAAGACAGACCATAGAAAAGATTCTTATCCCGGACGTTCCAAGCGCAGATTTAACCAAGTGGGATGAGCAGCGAAATGAACCTGGAAAAGTTCAGATGTAACAGTTTACATGAAAACGTATTAATCTTACAACCATATATCTTGTCGCATTTTGCAGAACAAATCTTTGGATTTGCTTCCTGTTTTTGACAAAATGAGCACCCCTCGCGGAGTATACTAATGCCATGCTGCAGCCGCGGGGGGTGTTCTTTGTATTATGAATTCTACATAGATCAGTTTTTTCTGGAACAGGTAATTACGCAGGGGCTTTTGCTTCTGCTGGCATCAAAATCAGTGGGGAAGCGTCTGTCTCTTCGCCGGTTAGGGGCAGGAAGCATGATCGGGGCCGGGACGATGACACTTTTTCTCTGCTTGGGAAGTCTGACACTGGCGTTCGTTAGTTCCCTGATGACGGGAAGCGCAGTGCTAGCGGGAAAAAATTGGCGGGAGATACCGCGCGATCTGGCGGTACTGCTGTTTATGACGTGTTGCTTCGGCGGTGTGCTGGAGGCAGCCGTGGAGCTGACGGGTGTTCCGGCTGCGGCGGGGGGCTGCGCTGCATTTCTTCTTCTGCGGGGCACATGGAAGAAGCTGATGGAGCGCAGGATTTGCCAGAGCCGGGAAGCGGAAGTAAAAATCACATGGGAAAAGAAAAATCTGACGGTAAAAGGGATCGTAGATACGGGAAACAGTCTGCAGGAACCGCTTGGCGGAAGTCCGGTCAGTATTCTGGATCAGGAGGCGGCCGGAGAGCTTCTGCCGGATGAGTGGGAGACGCGCAGAGGGTTTTACCTGATTCCGTATCGCTCGATCGGGCGGAAAAAGGGATGGATGCGTGCATTTCGGGCGGATGAAATGCAGGTCGTGACCGCAGAGGGTACGGTCAGCATCCGGGGCCCGATCCTCGCGATCAGCGGGAATGAGCTGAGCGGGGACGGAAGATACCGGATCATTCTGCATCCGCAGCATGCCGGGGCAGAGCAGGGTTGAACAGAATCCGTACAGACAGGAGGGGATCGTATGATAGTGAGAGTTGCAGTGCCGCAGCGTTTTCAGCTGAAGATGGCGGCGGGATTTGGAGATATGCTGTTTCATCGGACGAACGAGGTGCATTATATTGGCGGGACGGAGGTGCTCCCGCCGCCGCTGACCGCCGCGCAGGAGCAGGAGCTGCTTGCAATGCTCGGAAAAGAAGGGGATGCAAAAGCGAGAAGCCAGCTGATCGAGCGGAATCTGCGGCTGGTCGTGTACATAGCGAAAAAATTTGATAATACCGGAGTCGGAGTGGAGGATCTGATTTCCATCGGAACAATAGGACTGATCAAAGCGATCAATACCTTTAATCCGGAGAAAAAAATCAAGCTCGCAACGTACGCATCGCGCTGTATCGAAAACGAGATCCTGATGTACCTGCGCCGAAACAGCAAGACGAAGCTGGAGGTATCGATCGACGAGCCGCTCAATGTGGACTGGGACGGAAACGAGCTGCTGCTCTCTGATATTCTCGGGACGGACGAGGACGTGATTTACCGCGATATGGAGACGGAGGCAGAGTATCAGGTGCTGCAGGGGGCAATCAAAAAGCTTTCGAGGCGGGAGCAGACGATCGTACAGCTGCGTTTTGGAATCAACACGAGGGACGGAGAAGAAAAAACGCAGAAAGAAGTGGCGGATCTTCTTGGAATTTCGCAGTCCTACATTTCCCGCCTGGAGAAACGGATCATAAGAAGGCTGCGCCGCGAGATGGAGCTGCGCGTGCAGTAGAGCTGTCAAGGCCGAAAACTTTCTGAAATTTTTCCGGCAGGTGCATAGGCGGCCGTGAAAATGTGAATCATTTAACTGAACAGCGAAGCGGATAGACAATAAAATTCCGCTTTGCCAAGACCAAATTCCAGGAGGATGATTCACATGGCGCTTAACAAAGTGGAAATATGCGGAGTCAACACTTCGAAGCTTCCGGTTCTGACGGCAGAGGAGAAGGACTTCCTGTTTGAACGGATTAAGGCAGGAGACGAAAAGGCGAGAGAACTGTATATAAAGGGAAACTTAAGGCTTGTGCTCAGCGTGATCAAGCGGTTTTCGAACAGCAGCGAAAACGCGGACGACCTGTTTCAGATCGGCTGTATCGGACTGATGAAGGCGGTGGATAACTTTGATACCGGGCTGCAGGTAAAATTTTCAACGTATGCAGTACCGATGATTATCGGAGAGATCAGGCGGTATCTGCGGGACAACAATTCGATTCGTGTCAGTCGCTCCCTGCGTGATACCGCATACAAGGCGATCTACGCGAAGGAAAATTATACGAGGACACATTTGAAGGAGCCGACGATCGAGGAGATCGCGACGGAGATCGGGATTCCAAAGGAAGAGATTACGTATGCTATGGATGCGATCCAAAGCCCGGTGAGTCTGTATGATCCTGTCTATACTGAGGGCGGGGATACGTTGTACGTGATGGATCAGATCAGCGATCGGAAAAACCGGGAAGAAAACTGGGTGGAATCCATTTCCCTCGGGGAGGCGATGAAGCGGCTGGATGACCGGGAACGCCACATCATCGAGCTTCGGTTTTACGAGGGAAAGACACAGATGGAGGTGGCCTGTGAGATCGGAATTTCGCAGGCACAGGTGAGCCGTCTGGAAAAAAATGCTCTGAAAAGCATGAAAAATTATCTGCGGACGTGAAAGAAATGTGGGTGAACCAGAAAAACCATGGTTCATCCGCATTTTTTTTTGCACTTTTCCTCCTCCACGTCGACCAGAATAATATCAGCGCCGATCTGCACAACGCATCGCCATGGAATAAAAAATTCAAAATCCCGTCCGAGAAACCAGCACAGCCGTCCGGGACCCGGCACGACGAGCGCGAGGATACAGCCGGTGCAGCAGTCGATCTCGAGGTCACTGATGCAGCCCATGGAACGGCAGGTGCGCATGTTGATGACTTCCTTTTGCCGCAGAGCGCACAGCCGGACGGGATGCGGATTTAAATCCGGACAGCAGCCGGGACGGCAGCATTCCTTTTCGCCCATAAGAACCTCCAGCGCATTCTTTCTATTTCTATATGATAATATATGAAGAAATACAGGAGAAGATACGATCGCCGGAAGCGGGGGGCTTTTCCTGATTGACAGTGTTTCGTGTTTTGGTTATACTCAGTGATAGAAGAAAGAGGAGGAAAACCGATGAAATGTCCGTTTTGCAACCAGGATGATACAAGAGTGGTGGATTCCAGACCGGCTGATGACAACAGTTCCATCCGCAGACGCCGCCTGTGCGATGCGTGCGGCAGACGGTTTACTACCTATGAAAAGGTGGAGACGATTCCGCTTGTTGTGATAAAGAAAGACCAGACGAGAGAGCAGTATGACAGGAGAAAGATTGAGGACGGAGTGATGCGCGCCTGCTACAAGCGGCCGACGCCAATCCAGAAGATCCGGGAGATGCTCGATGAGGTGGAGCGGGAAATTTATAACCGTGAGGAAAAGGAATTAGAGAGCAAGGTGATTGGCGAGATCGTGATGGAAAAATTAAAAGAGCTGGACGCTGTGGCATACGTTCGTTTTGCGTCGGTCTATCGCGAATTTAAGGACGTCAATACCTTTATGGATGAATTAAAAAAATTTTTAAATTAATCAGGTGGTCAGATTGAAAAAAAGAATCGAACAGTTATTGAACGGAAAATTTGAATATGAAGCGCCGAAGCTTTTGATGGCGCCGGAGGAGCTGGAGGTAAAAGTGGTCCCGGGAAAGGCAGTCAGGGGAACTTTTGCACTGGCCGGGCGTGACGGAAGAAAAATCCGTGGATTTATCTATTCATCAAATCCACGGATGAGGTGCGAACCGATCGAATTTCAGGGAGTCCGTGCGGAGATCCATTATCAGGCAGACGGAAACGGATTCCCCGAAGGCGGAGAGGAACAGGGTTTTTTTACAATCTGCAGTGACATCGGAGAATACAAGCTGCCGTATATCCTGACGCTTCCAAAAGAGGATTCGGATGCGCCAAAAGAAGAAAAGACGCAAAAATCAGAAAAGGCGGCAGAGATGCTGACAGAGGGAAATGCAGGAGATGCCCTGGCAGCGCTCGCAAAAGAAGATTTTCAGCAGGCCTACCGCAGTTTTCTGCACCCGGAATTTGGAGAAGCACTGAAAAAAGAGCCGGAGAAATATGGCTGGTATGAGGCACTTGGCATGAGCGGATTCAGCTACCAGACGCTGGAGGAATTTCTTTGCCGGTTTGGCTATAAGGAGACGGTGCAGCTGTCCCTTGACCGGACGGAGGTGGAGGTCACGGAGCTTACCGAGGCTTCGGCCGAGACGGTGCAGCTGACCAGAAGCGGCTGGGGCTTTCAGAAGATCACGATCGAATCCGATGCGCTGTTTGTAAGACCGGAGAAAAAGGTGCTTACGACGGATGAATTTATCGGAAGCACATTTGATCTGAAGCTTGTGATCGATCCGAAAAAAATGCACGGCGGTAAAAATTATGCGCGTGTCGTATTCGAGACGCCGTATCAGAGACTGGCTGTTAGTGTGTGCGCGTCGAAGGAGGCGCTGCATCCGTATCAGAATCAGAGGCGTGTGTGCAATGGCCTGCAGAAAAAGCTGGAGGAGCTGTATATTCGATTCCGGCTGAAAAAAATCGATCTGGAGACGTGGACGGAGCGGTCCATCAATGTGATCGGCAGCTATCACAGAGCAGGCGGGGAGAATCCGTATGCGGATCTGTTTCTGGTGCAGCTTTACTTTGCATCCGGAAAACGTCAGCGTGCACTGCGGCTGCTTGAGGCACTGGAATCGCAGAAAGAGCGGCTCAGAACGCCCGACTGTTATGGATTTTACCGATATCTGACGACATTTTTCTATCAGGAAGCGTCGTATGTTGACCAGGTTGAGGCGGAGATTCAGGCCCTCTTTTATAAGGACAAGACAAACTGGAAGCTGCAGTGGATTCTGTTTTATCTGCAGGAAAATCTGCTGCGGGACGGAGCTGCAAGGTATGAGGCTGCCGCGGAGCAGTTTCGTTATGGCTGCCGGAGCAGAATCTTATATTATGAGGCATATCAGGCGCTGATGGAAAATCCGTTTCTGATGCGCCATATCAGTCTGTTTGAGCTGCAGGTGCTGCGCTTTGCGGCAAAGGAGGATGTGCTGACTGTGGAAATAGTCCGTCATCTTGCGGTGCTTGCTTCTCATTACGGAAAATATTCGCTGCAGCTTTTGCAGATTCTGGAGGCTGCGTTTGCAAAAGAGCCGTCTCCTGAGCTGACGAGGGCGATCTGCCTGCAGCTGATGAAGGGAGAGCGACGTGATGAGAAAGCATTTGCGTGGTACGAGCGCGGCGTGGCACAGGAGCTTCGCCTGACCGGATTGTACGAGTATTATATGGAATCGACACCGCAGCTGGATCTTGGCGAGATGCCGCAGATCATCCGCATGTATTTTGCGTATGATACGACACTTGATTACCGCAGAAGGGCAGCGATTTACAGGCAGATTGTCAAAAAACAGGAGGAAGATCCACAGACGTACCGCACCTACCGTGCTGCGATGGAAAAATTCGCCGTCGATCAGCTGGAAATGGGGCGGATGACAGAGGATCTGGCTGTGCTTTACCGGAAATTCATCCGCAAAGAAAATATGACGCGCAATATGACTGAGCAGCTGTCCAGACTGCTGTTTACGTACTGCTTTACGGTCAGCTCTCCGAGACTGCGCAGTCTGACCGTGCATTCGGAGCGCCTGGCCGAGGAATATTCTGCCGTATTTTCAGATGGCACATGCAGCATTGCGATCTATGATCCGGACAGCATCGTAGTCGTGGAGGATGAGGATGGCGTGCGCTACCCGGCGGATGTGTTTTGCAGCAGAAAAAAGCTGTTTGAGAGCAAAGAGATGCTGGAGTGGTGCGTGTCTTCGGAACATGCCGGGATGAGCCTGTTTGTGTGTGCGCTCAGCCTGGAAGCCGGTCTGATCAACCAAAAGACACTTCCGTTTCTGGTAAAGGGCTGTGCACAGCAGGAATTCTCAGAAGATTATCGAAGCAGACTGCGTGAGGCGGTACTGCATTATTATACCGAACATTTAAGAGACGAATCGCTGCCGGGCTTTCTGGAAAATATTGATTATCTGGATTATGTGAAGGTCGACAAGGCGGCACTGATTACGCTTCTGGCAGAAGAGGGAATGTGCAAGGATGCATTTTCTCTGCTGGATGTCTATGGATTTGAGGGCATTCCGCTGCTGCAGCTTGTGCGGATCTGCAGCCGGATGGTACTGGAACTGGAGTTTGCAGAAAATACGATGCTTCTGTACCTGTGTCATTTCTGCTTTGAGAGCGGAAAATACGATGATAAGCTGCTGCGTTATCTGCTGCTCTACTATGAGGGTTCTGTAGATGAGATGAAGCGTCTCTGGGAGGCAGCCGGAAGCTTTGAGCTGGATACCATGCTGCTTGAGGAGAAGATTATAATGATGATTCTCTTCACAGGAAGCGGTACACAGGGCTCAGAACCGGTCTTTGAATCTTATGCTAAAAAGATGGGCAGAAGAAAGATCTGCTGTGCCTATCTGAACCTGAAATCATACGAATATTTTGTAAAAGGAATGGCTACGGCAGAATGCATTTTCCGATATCTGGAGAAGGATTACGGTTACTTAAAAGAGCATGATCGTCTGGCAGAGCAGGAGGAGGTCTGCCGCCTTGCGCTGCTGCAGTATTACTCGTCACAGATGGCACTCTCAAAGAAGCAGCGCGGCTATGCGGCACAGCTGCTGGAAGAATTCAGCACGAAGGGAATGCGGTTTGCGTTCTGGATGCGTTTTGATGAGGAACTGCTGCGGCCGTACCAGATGGAAGGCCATGTCTTTGTTGAGTATGTCTGCGATCCGTCACATACCGTGACGATCCATTTCCGCGAGGCGGGAAGCGAGGGACCGTACCGCAAAGAAGCGATGAAAAACTGTTTCGAGGGCGTTTTTGTCCGTGAATTTACGCTGTTTTATGGAGACGAGATCGAGTGTTATCTGGAAGAAGAGTGCCAGGGAGAGCGGAAGTGCACGGATCAGCGCATTCTGAAGCTTTCCGGTGCGAAGACAGATGGCAGAAGCGGGTATGAGCTGATCAACCGCATGATTCGTGCTCAAAAAGAACAGGATCTGCAGCAGATGGAGCAGGAGATGGAAAATTATCTGCAGATGGGTTATGTCACAAAAGAATTGTTTACCCTGCAGTAAATACAGCAGACTAGAAAAAACAGGATGGTGTTTGAAAAGATGGTACAGGCATCAAATGAATTGTTCCTGGGGCTGGAGCTGAACCGGGACTACGCACAGATGACGTATTTCCATCAGTCGGTGAAGGAGCCGCTGACGGTGAGCCGTACCGCGGGAGAGGATGATTACCTGCTTCCGATGGGGCTTCGCATGGATGCAGCGGGAGAATGGCATCTGTGGGATGCGGATGTGCAGACGGAGGAGGAAGCGACGGATCGCTTTCGCATCTTTGGAATCTATGAAAAAATCGAGAATGGAACGGAATTAAGAGACAAAGAGACGGTCTATGAGCCGGAAGAGCTGCTTGCAATCTATATCAGTACATGCATGAGCCTTCTAAAGCTTCTTGCGCAGAATGCGGAAGTCAAGGTGATGGTGACGGTTCGGGATCTGACGAAGCGCTGGAGTACGGTGCTGACCGGTGCACTGCAAAAAGTCGGGATTGACCGGAAACAGATCTTTATGCAGGATTATCTCTCTTCCTTCTATTATTATACAGTCAACCAGAAAAAGGAACTGTGGTATCACGATGTGGCTTTGATAGAGTGTGTGGATGAGACGATTTTGGGGTATATTCTCCATATCGATCATTCGACGCGTCCGGCGGTAGCGCGGGCAGAGCTTATTGTCAGCCAGAAGGTGGACGCGTCCGTGCGCGGTGAGATGGATGACGAGGCGTGGAACGAGGAACGGGACCGGCTGTTTTTTGAATTGCTCAAAAAGCTGTTTGAGCGCAGAGTAGTGTCGGTCAGCTATCTGATCGGTTCCTATTTCAATAAGAGCTGGGCGGTAAATTCGATAAAATTCCTGTGCTTTAAACGCCATGCATATCAGGGAAAAAATTTGTATTCCAAGGGAGCCTGCTATGCGGCGATGGAACGCTGCGGGCTGATTGCTGACCGGGGAATTTTATTTGGCGGGCGGGATATGATCCGTGTCAATCTGGCGATGGAGATGCGCATTCGCGGAAAAGAAGAATTTTATCCGCTGGTTAATGCCGGAATCAACTGGTATGAGGCGCACCACACCTGTGAGTTTATTCCGGACGGTGAGAATGAGATCCGTATGACCTCACGCCCGATCACGGGCGGAGAGCCGGTTTTGCATATTCTGCGTTTCAGCGGGCTTCCAAAGCGGCCAAATCGTGCTACACGCCTGCGGATGACCGTTTATTTTACAGCAGCGGACTGCTGCGTGGTGGAGATCGAGGATCTTGGATTCGGCGAACTCTACCGGACCTCCGGACTGACCTGGAAAAGAGAAATCCATTTCTGACCCGGAGCAAACAGGAGGAAAAAACATGAGCTACGATCTGTGTCTGCTTCCGCAGGCAAAGAAACCATACTATATCGAAAATATCCGTACAAATGTCTATTCGCTGGAAGAGCTCTGCTTTTATCTGTACAACAACGCCTGCCTGATCGACGAGACGCTGATGAATGAGCGGCTTCTGGACTGGCTGAGGGATGAACTCGGACTGAAGAAACTTTACCGACAGCTGTACGAGCAGCTGGAAAAGAAAGACGGAGCCGGATTTTTTATCCTTCCGATTTTCCGGGAGGCCGGTTATTTAACGAATGCGCAGATGCGGGAATATCAGGAAGAGCTTGCGAAGCTGGAGGTGCAGTCAGCGGATATGAAGCAGAAGATGCGCGGGGATTATCTCACGAAAGAAAAGATGTATGCGCGCGCGGTCTGGGAATACCGTCAGATTTTAAAGCGGCGAAGTCCTGGCAAGCTCGGTGTACAGTTTTACGGTGCAATCTGGAACAATCTGGGCGTGGCGTATGCGGGACTGTTTCAGTTTGAGCAGGCGGCTGAGTGTTTTCTGGAGGCATACCGCCTTACAAAGACAAAGGAAACATTCCGAAAGTATATCAGTGCACTTCCGCTTTTCCTTTCCGGAGAGGAGTATCAGGAAAGGCTGAAAGCGCTGGATGCTGACCCGTATCTGGTGCAGAAGATTCAGGAGCACAATGCAAAGGTATGTATGCAGAAGGAATATCAGGAAGAAAAGGAGCGCATGCTGCAGCGACCGCGTGAGCAGGTACTTGAAGAATGGAAAGAACAGTACCGAAAATCGTCAAAAATCTGACCTTGCGCAATGATATGGAATCATGTATACTGGATTGCGTGTGAAAAAAAGGAAGGATGCGAATGCGGATGAATAACGAAATTCATGAACAGAAAGACATCTTAGATGATCTGAGAGAGGAATGCGGAGTCTTTGGTATTTATGATTTTTCGGGGGAAAATGTAGCTTCTACAATCTATTATGGGCTGTTTGCACTGCAGCACCGCGGTCAGGAGAGCTGCGGTATCGCAGTCAGTGACACGAACGGACCGAAGGGCAGGGTACTGTCACACAAGGGAATGGGATTGGTCAACGAGGTTTTTGACGATAAGAATCTGTCAGAGCTTCAGGGGGATATTGGAGTTGGCCATGTGCGTTATTCCACAGCAGGAGGCAGTACGCGCGAAAATGCACAGCCGCTCGTACTCAACTACATTAAGGGTACGCTCGGCCTTGCACACAACGGAAACCTGATCAACGCGCCGGAGCTGCGTGAGGAGCTTGCACATGACGGAGCGATCTTCCAGACGACGATCGATTCTGAGGTTATTGCATACCATATCGCAAGAGCGCGTGTGCGCACGGCAAACGTAGAGAGCGCTGTGGCAGAGGCGATGAAAAAGTTAAAGGGTGCCTATTCACTCGTTGTCATGTCGCCGCGAAAACTGATTGGCGCGCGTGATCCGTTCGGCTTCAAGCCGCTTTGCATCGGAAAACGCGGGAATGCGTACATCATTACATCTGAGACGTGTGCGCTTGATACGATCGGTGCGGAGTTTGTGCGTGACATCGATCCGGGTGAGATTGTGACGATCACACCGGATAAGGGCATTCAGTCCGATCGGAGCATGTGTCTGCCGCCGGATGGACCGGAAAAAAGTGCAAGATGTATTTTTGAGTACATTTATTTCGGAAGACCGGACAGCTATATGGACGGAGTCAGCGTCTATGAGTCACGAATCCGGGCGGGACGTTTTCTCGCGATTGATTCGCCGGTGGATGCCGATATCGTCGTCGGCGTGCCAGAGTCCGGAAATGCCGCTGCGCTTGGTTATTCCCTGCAGTCCGGCATTCCGTACGGAACCGCCTTTGTGAAGAACGGCTACGTCGGCCGTACTTTCATCAAGCCGAAGCAGAGCAGCCGGGAGTCGAGTGTGCGCGTGAAGTTAAACGTGCTCAGAACAGCGGTTGCAGGAAAACGTGTCATCATGATTGATGACTCGATTGTCCGCGGTACGACGAGCGACCGGATCGTACATATGCTGCGCGAGGCAGGTGCAAAAGAAGTCCATATGCGTGTAAGCTCGCCGCCATTCCTTCATCCGTGCTACTTTGGAACGGATGTGCCGGAACGGGAGCAGCTGATTGCGCACAACCGCACGATTGAGGAGATTCGTCAGATCATCGGAGCCGATTCTCTGGGTTATCTGCGGCTGGAACGGCTCTCGGAGCTGGTTGACGGCCTGCCGATCTGCCGTGGCTGTTTTACCGGAGAGTATCCGCTGGATCCGCCAAAGGAAGACATCCGCGGAGAATATGAGCATTGACTGTTAGAAGAGCAAAACGCTGAAACATTGCTGAGAAACGCTGAAAAGGAGAAAAGCAAATGAGTACAGACAGATACGTAAGTCCGCTTTCAGAGCGGTACGCAAGCAAGGAGATGCAGTATGTTTTTTCACCGGATATGAAATTCAGGACCTGGAGAAGACTCTGGATCGCGCTTGCAGAGACGGAAAAAGAGCTGGGACTGGATATCACAGACGAGCAGATTGAGGAGCTGAAAGCGCATCAGGACGACATCAACTATGAGGTGGCGAAAGAGCGTGAGAAGGTAGTCCGTCATGACGTAATGTCACACGTTTATGCGTACGGTGTACAGTGTCCGAAGGCAAAGCCGATCATCCACCTCGGCGCGACCTCCTGCTACGTAGGAGACAATACCGATATCATCGTTATGACAGAAGCGCTGAAGATTGTCCGCAAGAAGCTGGTCAATGTGATCGCACAGCTGTCCGCATTCGCAAAAAAATATGAGTCACAGCCGACACTTGCCTTTACTCATTTTCAGCCGGCGCAGCCGACGACTGTCGGAAAACGCGCAACGCTCTGGACACAGGAGTTTCTGATGGATCTGGAGGATCTGGAGTATGTGCTTGGCGGTATGAAGCTTCTTGGCTCCAAGGGAACGACCGGTACACAGGCAAGCTTTTTGGAGCTGTTTGACGGAGACCAGGAGACGATCGATAAGATTGATCCGATGATTGCCGAGAAGATGGGCTTTACCGCATGCGTGGCAGTATCCGGCCAGACGTATTCGAGAAAGACCGATACCCGTGTGCTCAACGTGCTCGCAGGCATTGCTGCAAGTGCACACAAGATGTCAAACGACATCCGTCTGCTGCAGCATCTGAAGGAAGTAGAAGAGCCGTTTGAAAAAACACAGATCGGTTCTTCTGCGATGGCCTACAAGCGCAACCCGATGCGCAGTGAGCGAATCGCATCCCTTTCCCGTTACGTGATCTGTGACGCGTTAAACCCGGCGATCACATCCGCATGTCAGTGGTTTGAGCGTACGCTGGATGATTCTGCAAACAAGCGTCTTTCGGTTCCGGAGGGCTTCCTTGCGATCGACGGAATCCTGGATCTGTGTTTGAATGTAACCGACGGCCTGAAGGTTTATCCGAAGGTGATCGAGAAGCATATGATGGCAGAGCTTCCGTTTATGGCGACCGAGAATATCATGATGGATGCCGTAAAAGCAGGAGGTGACCGTCAGGAGCTGCATGAGAAGATCCGTGAGCTTTCGATGGAGGCCGGACGTAATGTCAAGGAGGAAGGAAAGGACAACAATCTTCTGGAGTTGATCGCAGCTGACCCGGCGTTCAACCTTTCCCTTGAGGATCTGCAGAAGTCCATGCAGCCGATTCGCTATGTCGGAAGATCAAAGGAGCAGGTGGAGCGGTTCGTAGATACCGTGGTTGCCCCAGTTCTTGAGAAATACAAAGACCTGCTTGGCGTAAAAGCAGAAATCAATGTCTGATCTGGCATGAATATTATCTGACTCTCCACGCGCGGGCAAAGTCGTCAAACGGAGCGGGCGCAGAGAGGATATTATCTACAGAGATGTAAAATAAGCTATAAAAAAGGCGGGAAGAGAAAAACGCTTCCTGCCTTTTTGTTTTACTTTTTCTTTTTAGTTTCGGACTGTTCATCCGGATTCTGCCGGTTATCCAGCACGCGTGCGATCAGCATCATCGCGTAGAGCAGGACCGGAATCACAATGGTGCAGCCGATGGCTGCCATCAATACATTTTGCGTATTCGGATTCGCGGTCAGACCGAGATAGAGGACTACGAGATACATACCGGCAAGTAAAATCGCCCCGATCAGGGCAAATACACGTACTATTTTCTTTTTCATACAAAACTCCATTCTGCCGCAGTGGCGGCGTAAAAATAATCTCCACATGATAACAGAGATTGCGCATATCAGGAATCGTGCTTCGCACGATGATGTGCAGCCAATCAATTTGTTCTGTAAATTAGTTACATAGTATATAACAGAGTTTCGTTTGGATGTCAACAAATACTTGAGCATAAGCGTCTGGTATGGTATTCTAATACTAGCTAGAAAGTTACCTGACTGACCGAACGGACTGCAAAGCGCTGCTTTGCCTGGTCAGCCGGGAAGATGAACAGGAGGCAAAGGCATGGAGGAAATTTCCCTGAAGGGGATATTTTCACTGGAACTGATTCGAAAAGAGCGTTTTGCAGGTTCGTGTGGAATGATGCGCTATATGCTGATGATGGATGACGGAAAAATGAAGGCAAGCGTATATCCGGAACCGTACTGCTGGGAGGCGACGCCGGAGGATCAGAAAGAATCTCAATTTTTTGAATATTCCGCGGAGGGAATCGAGGCAATGGTGAAGTGGCTCAATCAGAAATATCATGAAAAATTTTGCGGATGAGCTGTGTCACGCATAAAATTTCAAAATCCGCAGATGATAAAAGGGAAAAAGAGCAGCGAAAGAAATGGGCTGCTGGAAAAAAGGAGTTAATGCATGGCGGAGTTTCAATATGTGATTACGGACACTGCAGGTCTTCATGCACGTCCGGCAGCGCAGCTGGCACGACTTGTGAAGGAGACAGACTGTGCAGTTACGGTTGAAAAAGAAGGTCAGACGGCGGATGCGGCAGGAGTGATGTCATTGATGCGTCTCGGTATAAAAAAAGGCGACGAGGTGACTGTGACCGCAGATGACCCGAAGGTACTGGAAGTACTGAGAGAATTTTTTTACAGAAATTTGTAAGAAGGAGTTCTGACATGGAGCGGTACAGAGGAAAATCGGTTTCGCCGAATATTGCAATCGGCAGGATCTGGTTTTATGAAAAAGAAAAGTTCCAGATTGAAAAAAGAACGATCAGCGATTCGACAGTGGAATGGAAACGGTATGAGGATGCCAGAAGTATAGCAAGGAATCAGCTGCAGGAGCTGATGCAGAAAGTCGAAGAGGAAGTCGGCGAGATGAATGCGGCGATCTTTGATGTGCATGCACTGCTCATGGAAGATGCGGATTACAATGCTTATATTCACCGGATGATTGAAGAGCAGATGGTAAATGCAGAATATGCGGTGCATGAGGCTGGTGTTCATTTTGCGGAGATATTCACGGCGATGGATGACGAATATTTTCGGGCGCGCGCTGCGGATATTCGCGATATTTCACAGCGTCTGGTTGGAATCCTGACTGATCAGAGAGCAGAAAAGGTGTTCTGGGAGGAGCCGATGATTATTGTTGCACCGGACCTGGTGCCGAGTGAGACGGTTCAGATGGACCGTTCAAAGGTGCTTGCGTTTGTGACGGAGAAAGGGTCAGTCAATTCTCATGCGGCAATTCTGGCACGGACAATGAATATTCCGGCGCTTACTTCCATGCCCGTGAAACGGGAGTGGAACGGCAGACTTGGAATTGTGGACGGAGGCAGCGGAGTTCTGTATGTTGATCCGGATCTTCCAACGCTGGAGCGAATGCGCCGCTATGAAAAGAAAGTAAAAAAAGCTGCGCTGGAGCTTCAGAAATTAAAGGGCCTTGAGACAGTAACGAGATATGGTAAAAAAATTCGCCTTTATGCAAACATTGGAAATGTAGCAGATGCGGAGGAAGCACTGTATCAGGATGCGGAGGGTATTGGGCTGTTCCGCAGTGAGTTTCTGTATCTGGAGAAAAATTCCCTGCCAACTGAGGAAGAGCAGTTTGAGAGCTACCGGGCGGTGGCAGAGAAGATGAACGGCAAAAGGGTCATCATACGGACGATGGATATCGGTGCAGACAAGCAGGCAGATTATCTGGGACTGGAGAAAGAAGAAAATCCGGCAATGGGCTATCGCGCAATCCGAATCTGTCTGGATCATCAGGAAATTTTCCGGACACAGCTGCGCGCGATCTACCGCGCAAGCGTATATGGGACGATTGCAGTCATGTTTCCGATGATTATTTCCGTGGAGGAAGTACAGGAAATTAAAAAGCAGATTGAAGCGGTAAAAGAAGAACTTCGACAGGAGCAGATTCCGTTTAAAGAGATCGAGACCGGAATCATGATTGAGACGCCGGCTGCAGCATTAATCAGCGATGAACTGGCCCGTGAGGTGAATTTTTTCAGCATCGGGACAAACGATCTGAGCCAGTATACCCTGGCGGTTGACCGCCAGAACCCGAAGCTGGAGCATTTTTTTGACCCGCATCATCCGGCTGTGCTGCGGCTGATTCGCATGACAGTGGAGAACGGGCATCGTGGCGGATGCTGGGTCGGCATCTGCGGAGAGCTGGCGGCTGATCTGACACTGACTGCAGAGTTTGTCCGGATGGGCGTGGATGAGCTTTCGGTATCTCCGCCTATGGTGCTGCCGGTGCGGGAGACCGTGCGGAATATAAGCTTATGAGCAAGATTACAGCTTAAAATAATGAGTGAAAATACAAAAATAAAATGACATAAAAAGAGACGTGGCATGCCATGTCTCTTTTAACGTTCTCAGGACAAATGATAAACGTCCGTATATTTCTTTGTAAAATAATCAAGCAGCGGTTTTGCGCTCATCTCTTTGCCGCAGACGGCATGAATGACTTCTTTTGGCTCGCGCAGGGAACCGTACCAGTGGATTTTCTCGTTCAGCCATTTTGTGATCGTGTGGATCTGGCCGGAGGCAAGGATTTCATCGACGTTCCCAAGCTCCTGCTCCAGTGCTTGAAGGAACATACCGTCATAGATACTTCCGAGCAGATAGGATGGGAAGTATCCGAATGATCCGTCAGACCAGTGCATGTCCTGAAGGATGCCCTCTGCGTCGTTAGAAGGCGTGATCTGCAGATACTCCTGCATTTTCTGATTCCACAGAGCCGGAAGGTCATTTACCGGCACGTGATCGCGGAAGATAGCCTGCTCCATCTCATAGCGGAGGATGATATGCAGGCAGTAGGTGACCTCATCGGCCTCCGTGCGGATCATGCTGTTCTGCACGTGGTTGATCTCGCGGCAGAACTCATCGAGGGAGTGTTTTTTGAGCTCCGGAAGCAGCTCCTGGATCTGTGCGTAGATCGGAATCCAGAAATTTTTATTGCGCCCAAGTATGTTCTCGAAGAAACGGGACTGGCTTTCGTGCACGCCCATATAGCGGCAGTCGTCGGCTTCCGTGTTCTGGAGCGCCGGATCAACGTTCTGCTCGAAGATGCCATGGCCGCCCTCATGGATTGCGGAAAACATGGAAGAAATCACATTGTTTTCATAGTAGTGATTCGTGATGCGGACGTCGTTTCTGGAAAAACCGGTCGTAAACGGATGCTCGCTGACGGCGGTTGTGCCTGCATCAAGAGAAAAGCCGATGTAGTTTAAAAGCAGATCCTGCACCTTCATCTGTGCCGGAATATCGTAAAATCCATCGAAGGCGGCGCTGTCCGGCTGCGGAGCTGCAAGGATTTTTGCAAGCAGCGGAAGCAGTCCCTGCTTTAATTCCTCGAAGACACGGTCGATTGTGGCGGAATCCATTCCCTTTTCATACTGATCCAGGAGGACCTCATACGTGTCCTTTCCGGGATCGGTGTAAGCACATTTCTGCGTGATCATGGAAATCAGCTTTTCCAGATACGGTGCAAACAGAGAATAGTCGGATGCTCTTTTTGCTTCTGTCCATGCTTTCAGGGACTGATTCTGCAGGCTGACAAGCTCCTCAAAGAAAGCCTGCGGAATGCGGCGGCTCTTTTCAAGCTCCTCCTTTAACTTCTGTACCGTGTACTGCATGCCGACAGTAAGCTGCGAGAATTCCTCCGGTTCATTTAACGCTTTAACGAGTTCAAAAAACTCATCGGAATTGGAGAGCGCGAAGGCCTCGGACGATGCAAACGTCATCGTGTCGGACATGTCGTTATATCCGTGTTTCGGTGTGGCGGTGTAGAGATCCCAGCTTGCCAGCACGCCGATTTTCTGAAAACGGAGAATGCGGCGGTAGATAGCCTGGAATTTATCAAATGTTTTGCTCATGGCTGGTTCCTTTCGTCATTGGTCAAAACGGATATTCGAAATCCATTTTGCTGCTTGCTTAATTCAGGTTATATTTTGGAATGCAGACAGGTATTAACGCCTTCAGTGTGCAGCTGCGATACCGTCTGTGCTGCGCATGTCTGAAGGAAAGATTCCTTCGTTTAACGATCATAGATCAGCGCATTTGACAGATCGCCGACGATCTCATGCTCCGCAAACAGTGCGGTCGCACCGCCGGTATGCCAGAATACGACGCAGCTTCCCTGCGGAATCTTTCCGCTCTTTACGTGCGCGATCAATGCGGCAAGTGCTTTTCCGGAGTAGACCGGATCGACAAAAAGTCCCTCGCGCTGTGCCAGATATTTGATCGCCTCGGTCGATTCTTTTCCCGGCATTTCGTAGCCTGGCTGATAAAATTCACCTTCGCGCTTTACATCCGCAGCCGGATCGACAGTTACATCGGTCACACCGAGATATTCAAGGGTCTGGTTTGCGAGATCGGCCGCTTTTTTCAGGTAGGAATCATCTTTTTTGCTGACGTTGACGGAAACGATTCTGGTGTCACTGCCGATCAGCTTGCGTCCTGCAGCAAGTCCTGCCATCGTTCCGGCGGTTCCGGTCGCGTGATACAGAAAATCAGCCTTTTTTCCAAGCTCCTGCATCTGCTGTGTAAGCTCCAGATAGCCCTCGGCAAATCCAAGAGAACCGACACGGTTTGCACCACCCATTGGGACATCGTAACAGATGTGTCCCTCTTTTTCCAACTCCTGGCGACGGATGGCAGCCATCTGCAGTGCGCGCTCATCTGCTTCATCCTCCGTCTCGCCGTCCAGCATGCGAACGATGTGGATCTCTGCGCCGAGCACCTGGTCAAGGAAAAGGTTGGAGCGCACGTCAGTCTCATTGACCGGCACAACGGCGGTCAGATAAAGAATCGGCTTCAGTCCGGCCTTGCGGCAGGCAGTTGCCGTCTGCATTGCGTGGTTGGACTGGGTTGCACCGTAGGTGAAGACATATTCTGCGCCTTTGGCAAGGGCATCGCCGATCAGATATTCCAGCTTGCGGATCTTGTTTCCGCCGAAAAGACTGCGGCCCGTTAAGTCGTCGCGTTTCATATAAAGATCGATGCCGAGATCCTCTGAGAGGCGGTCAAGCCGGTGCAGAGGAGTCGGGAAGAAACCGAGTTCACAGCGCGGTTTTGAATGAAGAAGTGTTTTTGCTTCGTTGATAGTGTAAGACATAAAAACTCCTTTCTGAGCAGTCGGAATCAAAGGCGATTCACGTTCCGCTTTGCGGTCTGTTCATAGCCGAATTGCTGGCTTGCAGGGAGCCTGATTCGGTTAAATAAAATGGATGCCGGGAATCCCCGACATCCACCAGTATATCCGTTTCTGATTTGGAAAGCAAGAAAAACAAAACAGCCATTTTCAAACCTTATGATGCTGCGAGCAGCAAAGCGGCTTGTGACTTCCGGTTTTGGCTGACGAGAACATTTTTACTGGAGAACCAGTACACTTACCGAATATTTCGGCAGTACATAGCTGAAGTTATCGGATACATCGATCGATTCCTCCTGCGGAACGATGTGCTCCGGATCCTTGAAGGTGTTCAGCTCCTCCGGAGAATCGCTTTTCAGGACTGTCGCTGTTCCGGAAAAGACAGAAGCGTCAGAGAGGGTGATGGAGAGCGGAACGTCCGTTCCAGAGACATTGACCAGCTTCAGAATGATACTTCCATCCTCGCCAAGTGAGCTTACCTGATAAACGCCGTCAGTCTCACCGGAAAGCGTGCTGTCAAGCTTGTAAGCACCCTGATGATTCATGAAAAGCTTCTGGACATAGTAGTTTACTGTGCCGTAGACGGAATCATTGGAGAAGAAAATCATGTCCGGTGTCCACTGGTTTGACTTGTCGTTTCCAAACAGCGGTGCGTAGCAGGCAAGTGATACGATATCGCCGTTGCGCTCAAGGCCGGTCATATAGGCGGCTTCTGCAAGCGCAGCCTCCATATTGTTGGCCTTTGCGGCGTATTCGCCGAGGAAGACCGGAACGCTGTCACGGTCGTAGGAGTCGTAACGCTCAGTGTTTGCAAGGAACCACTCCGGCGTTTCATAGTAGTGCTCGTCGACGAGTCCTGCGTAATCACTTCCTTTGGCTGCGATCTGATCCCAGGCGAAGCGGTCAGAGGAGGCAGGGCCGTTTGCAACGATCAGTTCAATATCGCTGTAAAGCTCCGGGATTTCCTGTGCGGCGTTTTCAAATGCTTCCTTGAAGCGCTCATAGTGGCTGTAGTATTCCTCCTGCCACTGCTCATTGCCGATGCCGATGTACTGAAGCGGGAACGGATCCTCGTGTCCCATGGCGATGCGGACCGCGCCCCAGGTGGTAGTTTCATCGCCGCGGCAGAACTCCACAAGGTCAAGCGCATCCTGAATGCAGGCATTGAATTCGTCGCTGTCCTCAGAGAGATACGTGTAACCGTCACCGGACTGAATCGGGCATACCATACCGGCATTGACGACCGGGACCGGAAGACAGTCAAGATCCTCGCAGAGCAGGAAATATTCATAGAATCCCATACCGTACGTCATGTAGTATGGATTTGTCGTGCTGTTGTTCCAGATATCGACGCCCAGTGGTCTTGCGGATACGTCCCCGACGACCTCTTCACCGTTGACTGTTGTCGTGATTCCGTTTCCGATCGAATCCTTCCAGCAGTACTGGTTGCCGTCCATCGTTCCCTCAATAGCACATCCGCCCGGGAAACGCAGAAATTTCGGATGCAGCGCCTCGAGATATTCGCCGATATCGCGGCGGATGCCGTTTTTGCGGCCTTTGTAGGTGTCGGACGGGAAGAGCGAAATGCAGTCCGCAGCGGCGGAGCCATTTCCGATCTTTACGAAGAGCCGCAGTCCGTTGGAAGAAGATGCGGACGGCGTCAGGGTGCATTCATATTTTACCCATTCATTCGTGAGTGCCGGGATTTCTGCTGTGGCGAGTACATTGTCTTCCTTATCGACGATTGAGACCTGGACAGCTCCGGTATAGCCGTCCATTTCCTTTAAGAAAGCGGAGAAGCGATAGTCCTCGCCCTCATTTACCGCAAAGCCTTTCAGATAGCCCTTGTTTCCGATGCCTTCCATCGCATCGCCCGTGTTGGTGATGACAGCGTAGTGCGTGTTATTTTCGTTCAGGCACGAACCATCCTCGCTTCCGTCAATCACATCAAAAGAGACCGACTCTTTGTCACTCAGAGAATAGTTATGCTTTCCGGAGTTTTTGGCAAGCATTCCGTACTCGAAGGAGCCGTTCTTGATCAGCTCGCCGTACATGCCGCCGTCCACGGCAAAATTGATGTCCTCAAGAAAGATGCCGTAGAGAAGCGGGCTGATCGCATCAGCGTCCGTGAGAGCAGATGCGTCTGCATTTACCGTAAGCTCGGCCTCTGCCTTTGCCGACAGATTTGAGAATCTGCCAAGTACCAGTGCTGCGGCAAAAAGCGCAGCGGCGTGGGTGATGTTCTTTTTCATACATAATCCTCCTGCTGTTAGTGAATGTACGCTCGGGATCTTCTCGCAAAATCAGGCACAAAAAGATTCCGGGAGCACATAAGGTAGCTTTATTGTAACAGTATATTTAGAAAAAACAATAATATTTTAGAAAAATCTAAACTTAAAAGTATACGAAAATGTGAGGAGAAATTTGTAGAAATTGTATAAGAGGGGAATTACAACACCCGGACCCGCATGAACGGCAGGCCCGGGCTATAAAGGGGAGGATAAGTATATTTTTCTCTTTTGTATGCTTTTCTTCCGGCAGCCGAAGGGGGTTCGGCTGCCGGCGGTATCGAAATCTCATAAGAAAATGTTTTCCTGTGAGATTAATGATAGTATGTCCGGAAAAACGGGGATTATACAGCAGTGAAAAATAAATTTTATATTATTTTTGTGTTTGATTCAGTTCTGAGACATAACTGTATTTACAGTCGTTTAATTGGTCCTCAGGCAGATGGCACAGATGTCTTTGCCGGTATACAAGCTGTTCCACAAATTCATTGACGGGTTTTCCTTGAAGATATGGTCAATCCACAATTTCTGATCGACTAATTTCTGCGCTTTTCCGTTCAGACGTATCATCTGATAGTCTTTGTTTATTCCCGTGATTGCAACATTTTCGTCTCGCATCAACTGTGCATAAAAATCTTTGCCCCTTGATGTGCAGAAGTATATTTTTTCGTCTTCGACAGGCATCACATTGATGATGTGGATTTGCGGGCATGCCGTTTTTATCAACCGCAGCGAATGCGACATCTTTTATTTCCCCGAGTATTTGCAGACATTTTTTCGCCTTCATAATATTCCACCGTTTGATTTTTGGTAACTGAATGATTCTATTTTTACAGACAATACCCGATTGCACAAGTACGCACAATTTTGTGGTGTAGTTACCAGGAGGAAACCTATGCGGTGATTGACAGGCAGTGAGCAACAGAGTACAATTGGACCATTAGGAACAAAAAGAAACTATTGTGGAGGCGATAAATGATGAATGGAAAGATAAAAGAACTTCCGGCTTGTTCGGTGGAAACAACACTGACGCTGATCGGGGATAAATGGAAGGTGCTTATCCTGCGGGACCTGATTCCCGGCACAAAACGATTCGGGGAACTGAAAAAATCGATCGGCACTGTGTCACAGAAGGTTCTGACGGCTCAGCTCCGGGATATGGAGGAAAACGGGCTGGTTCACCGTGAGGTTTACGCCGAGGTGCCTCCAAGAGTGGAGTGTTCTCTGACAGATCTGGGCAGAAGCCTTCAGCCGATTCTGAATTCCATGGTGGCCTGGGGCGAGGGATACAAAAAGCAGTACGAGGCATCAATAAACAGCACAGAAAAGTGAACGGCAGGATGAGCTGGATTTGGAGACCGACATGAAAAAAACAATGGAAAAAATAACCCTTCTGTCCCTGTCCCTGATGCTGACCTCTACGTTTGCCGTGTCGACCGCGCTTCCGGCGATGCTGGGTTTCTATCAGGGTTACGGGCAGGAGCAGGTGGAAATGCTGATTTCTGTTCCTTCGCTGGCCATCACGGTGATGATTCTGATGAATACATGGTTTGCCAGGTATATAAAGGAAAGCGTAATGATTACAGCCGGGCTTGTCCTGCTGACGGTAAACGGAATTGTACCGGTATTTTTTCAGAACTATTCAGTGGTTCTGATTTCAAGAATTTTATTTGGATTTGGAATCGGACTGATCAATGCCAGGGCAATCACGATGATAAGTGAGCGTTATGAAGGAAATGAAAAGAGTGTTCTTCTTGGGTACCGGGGATCTGCGGAGGTACTGGGCAATGCAGTTATGACGCTGGTGGTTGGCCGCCTGCTTCTGATTAAATGGAATTATGCGTTCTGGGTCTATGCGTTTGGCCTTGTGATTCTTTTCCTGTACTGGATTTTTATACCGGAAAAAAATTTAAAATCCAGACAGGAGCATACCAGTCAGAAAAAGAGAAGCTTTACGAAAAAGGAGCGGATGATTACGGCATGGTATACGGTACTGGCCGGAATCGTAATCTGCATCAACGCGTCGAATTCGCTTCGCATTCCGATGGTGGTACTGGAACGAAAATTCGGGACAGAGACAGATGCCAGTGTTATTTTAAGCATTATGATGGTCGTCGGAATCTTCGCAGGTGTCTGCTTCGGAAAACTGGCCGTGAAATGCAGGGAGAGACTGATCACGTACGGACTGTTTCTTCTTGGAGCCGGACTTTTGATCATGAATTTTGCGGGAAATATCGTGGTGCTTGGCATCGGTGCTGTTGTTGCCGGATTTTTCTATGTGATTTCCCTGACCTGTATCTTTAACGGACTGTCGGATCAGCTGCCGCAGGAGCTTGGGAATACGGCTACCTCCGTTGTCCTGCTTGGATGCAATCTTGGAGCGGCGTGCTCTCCGATCGTGTTAAAAGCAATTTCCACGGTAAGTGACGGAGCGGGAGCGCATTTTGTTGTCTATGCGTGTGCGGCGGCTGCCGCAGGAGGGATCGCGGCCGGAATAGAAAAAAAGAATTCCGGGAATATTCAAAAGAAGAGTTCTGAAAAGCGGGAAGATTGTGACGGGTTATAAATTTTCAGTCGTTATTTTCTTGCCACATCCGGCAAAGTGTTATATAATAGGAAAAGTGTTAAGCCAATATGGAACGATAAACGAAACAAAGGATGGTATTGAATTATGGCATTATTACAGGATTGGCGCGATGTAGCGTACTCTCAGGAGACAGATAAAAAGCAGCTTCAGAAATTCTGGTCAGATTATTTTCTTACCGAGAAGGGGATCTACGAGCAGCTGCTTGCAAATCCTGATGAGGCAGTAAGCGGTACAGTCAAAGAGCTGGCTGAAAAGTATGAGATTCCGCTTATGAAGATGGTAGGATTTCTGGACGGCATCAATGACAGCTTAAAGAAACCGAATCCGATCGAGGAGATGACCGAGGATACCGTAGTCAGCCTTGATTTTGATAACGAGCTGCTCTACAAGAACATGGTAGATGCAAGAGCAGACTGGCTGTATGAGCTTCCGGCATGGAACAAGATCTTCGACGCAAAGAAGAAGAGAGAGCTGTATCTGGAAGCAAAGAAGATGAATACCGTTGTAAAGGGCAAAAAGGTCGGCAGAAACGATCCGTGTCCGTGCGGAAGCGGCAAGAAGTACAAATACTGCTGCGGAAGATAAGCAAAAACAGAATATTGTGCGTGAAAGCACGGAAAAGAGCGGCTAGTAGGACGTGACCTGTGAGCCGCTCTTTTTAAACAATCTTGTAAGGAGGGATCCGTTTACGGGAGGATCCCTTATGAGCTGGGATTCCTTATGATTCTACAAGTAGCGAAGCGGATTGCGAATATTCACTTTATTTAAAGGGGGAATTATGGCAGGAAAACTGGAATTGGGCTGTGCCGTACTCGGCGCACTGTGCCTGATCTACTATGTTATCATTGTTTTATATGCAGGATTTGACGTGGATTTCGCCTGGTTTTGGGCGGCGGGAGGCATCGGTTTTCTTCTTTACGGACTGCTGATCCGTTATGGTGCGCTGCATCCGAATGCCATCACGACCTGGGCGGTTCGGATCATTTTGGTTCTGCTTGTGACTGGCTTTGTAACAGCAGGGGCAGCTGCCACGCAGATTATCGGCGCGATGACTGCAAAAGCACCGCAGAATCTGGATTATATGATTGTACTTGGTGCACATGTTCGGGGAACGGTGCCATCGCGTGCTCTGCGAAAACGACTTGACTGTGCCGCAGCGTATGCGAAGGCAAATCCGGACACTATTTTTTTCCTTTCCGGCGGTCAGGGGTCTGGTGAGGACATCACGGAAGCAGAAGCAATGTATCGGTATCTTACAGAGGCAGGAGTGGATGGAGATCGTCTGATTCAGGAAGACCGTTCCACGACGACAGAGGAAAATCTGAAGTTCTGCAGCCAGATCCGGGAGATCAAAGACAAAAAGGTTGGAGTTCTTTCCAACAACTTTCATGTTTACCGGGCCGGGCTTATGGCGAAAAAGCTTGGCTATCAGCATGTGGCACGTATTCCGGCTCCGTCGGATGCTGTCATGCAGGTGCATTATGTGGTTCGGGAGATTTTCGCGCTGGCGAAGGCGAAGTTAAGAGGGAATATCTGAACTAAGCCCACGGAAGCACGGAGTGTACGTTGTATTAAAGCGGATATTCGCAATCCGCTTCGCAGCTTAACTCGGTTAAATTTGTGGGAGCCTGGCAGAAAATCGGCCGCAAAAGCAAGTGCGAGAAAGACTCGGAGAGTACATCAAAAAAAAGAAAAGAGGGAAAACAATGAACTATCAGGATGTTATGAAGGAAGCAAAAACATGTATTGGAGCTTATTGTAAGGTATGTCCGGTGTGCAACGGAAGGGCATGCAAAAATCAGATGCCGGGACCGGGTGCAAAAGGCGTGGGAAGCACGGCAATCCGCAATTATGAAAAATGGCAGGAGATCCTTGTCAATATGGATACGATCTGCGAAAACAAACCGGTGGATACCTCTCTGGAACTTTTTGGGAAAACATTCCGTTTCCCGTTTTTCGCATCTCCGGTCGGTGCGGTGCAGCTGCACTACGGAGACAAATACAATGATCTGACGTACAACGAGGTGCTGGTCAAAGCCTGCAGCGATGCCGGAATTGCAGCATTTACCGGAGATGGCGTCAATCCGGCCGTGATGGAGGGCGCTGCAAAGGCAATCGCAAAGGTTGGCGGCGTAGGAATTCCAACCGTGAAACCGTGGAATATCGAGACAATCCGCGAAAAGATGACGCTTTGCAGGGAGGCGGGAAGCTTTGCAGTCGCGATGGATATTGATGCGGCAGGTCTTCCGTTCCTGAAAAATCTGACCCCGCCTGCGGGCAGCAAGACGGTGGAGGAGCTGCGTGAGATCGCGCAGACGGCAGGTGTGCCGTTTATTGTAAAAGGAGTCATGACGGTGCGCGGTGCCTTAAAAGCAAAAGAGGCAGGTGCATCGGCAATCATTGTGAGCAATCATGGCGGCCGCGTACTGGATCAGTGTCCGGCGACGGCGGAGGTTTTGATGGATATCGTGGATGCGCTGGCTGGAAGCGGTGTGAAGGTGCTGGTAGATGGCGGCATCCGCAGCGGAGTCGATGTGTTTAAGGCGCTTGCGATGGGAGCAGATGCCGTAGGAATTGCCCGCCCGTTTGTGACCGCAGTTTACGGAGGCGGAGAAGAGGGCGTGAAGCTTTACATTGAGAAGATCGGAGCAGAGCTTGCGGATACGATGGCGATGTGCGGCGTGCATGATGTGAAGTCAATTACACGAGAGATGATTTTTTAGATATGCAGTACAGAAAAGACAAAAAAGGAAACTCACTTTCAATTCTCGGGTACGGCTGTATGCGTTTTACAAAAAACGGTTCGTCGGTGGATCTGGAAAAGGCGGAGCAGGAGCTGATGTACGGAATCCGTCATGGAATCAATTATCTCGATACCGCGTACGTCTATCCTGGAAATGAGGAGGCTGTCGGAAAGATTCTGGCGAAAAACCACTGCCGGGAGCAGATCAATCTGGCGACGAAGCTGCCGCATTATCTGATCAAGACGAAAAACGGAGCGGAGAAAAAATTTCAGGAGGAGCTGCAGCGGCTTCAGACGGATTATATTGATTATTATCTGATGCATATGCTCAACGACTGCCGAACCTGGGAAAAGCTCGTGCAGATCGGCATCCGGGACTGGATCGAGGAGAAAAAGAAGAGCGGAGCAATCCGGAATATCGGGTTTTCCTACCACGGCAATTCCGAAAATTTCCGGGCGCTGCTCGACGCATACGACTGGGATTTCTGTCAGATCCAGTACAACTATCTGGATGAGCATGCTCAGGCAGGAAGAGAAGGCCTGGAATATGCGGGGAAGAAAGGCATACCGGTCATTATCATGGAACCGCTTCGCGGCGGCAGGCTGGTTAATCATCTGCCGCAGGGTGCAAAAGAATGCATTGCAAAAAGCGATACGTTTCGTACTCCGGCAGAACTGGCACTTCGGTGGCTCTGGGATCAGCCGCAGGTGACGTGTGTGCTCTCCGGAATGAATTCCGTGGACATGGTAAAGGAAAATATCCGCATTGCAGAGTCGGTGGCTCCGGGGCAGTTTGGTGAGCGGGAGCAGGCGTTGGTCGCACAGGTTCGTGAAGAGATTCAGAAGAAAATGAAGGTTCCCTGCACCGGCTGTGGTTACTGTATGCCATGTCCGCAGCATGTGGATATCCCGATGGCATTTCACTGCTGCAACCTGCGCTATGCAGAAGGAAAGCACTCCGGCATGTGGGAATATGTACAGTCCACCGCGATGCGAAGAGATACGACAAGCGCGTCTCAGTGCATTGGCTGCGGAAAGTGCGAGCGGCATTGCCCCCAGGGAATTCAGATCCGGGAGAAGTTAAAAGAAGTCGTGCGGGAGCTGGAGACGCCGAAGTATCGGGTAATCAAACGTGCGGTGAAATGGTTTCATATTTATTAAAAGCGATACAGAAACTATCCACTTTAAAGATATGAATTATCTTGCAAGCACAGTGAGAATACGGCTGAAAAAGCAGAAGTTTTATGTACTTGGGGGCTGGTCAATACTTTGCCGTTTTGGTACAATAATAAAAAATATAAGGAAGGCTGCAGGCAGGACAAAAACATTTTTTGACTGTCTGTATGATAATAAACAGAGGAGGATATATCATGAATGAAGTTTTGAAATGCTTAAAAGAGCGCAGAAGTGTCCGGAAATACCGCCCGGAGCAGATTAAGGATTCTGAGCTGGAGCAGATTCTGGAGGCCGGCACATACGCACCGACCGGAATGGGAATGCAGTCCCCGCTCATGGTAGCGGTACAGGATCCGGAGACGATTGCAAAGCTGTCGAAAATGAACGCATCAGTGATGGGAGTGACATCTGATCCGTTTTACGGAGCTCCGACTGTGATTGTTGTTCTGGCAGACCGCAGCCGCGGCACCTGTGTGGAGGACGGAAGCCTTGTGATGGGTAATCTGATGAATGCAGCTTATTCAATTGGCGTAGATTCCTGCTGGATCCATCGTGCAAAGGAAGTCTTTGAGAGCGAGGAAGGCAAAGCACTGCTGAAAGAGTGGGGCATCGAGGGTGATTACGTCGGCATCGGCCACTGCATTCTCGGTTACCGTGACGGAGAACTGCCGAAGGCAAAGCCGAGAAAAGAGAATTATATCTATATTGTAAAATAAAAAAGCAATTTAACCGAATAGCTGCGAAGCGGATTGCGAATATTCACTTTGACAGAAAATAAGAAGGGCCGGAAAAGCCTGATTTTCCGCGGTTTTTCCGACCTTCTGAAAAAAATCAAAAAAAGTTGAAAAAAGTTGTTGACATTTGTCTGACATTATACTATAATTCATCTTGCGTCAAGCGAAAGGCGTTCGCGAGAGAGCTTAAGAACGGGGTGTGGCTCAGTTTGGCTAGAGCGCCTGGTTTGGGACCAGGAGGTCGCAGGTTCGAATCCTGTCACCCCGAGTTTTAAACAAGCATTGCACATATGCAGGTGTGGTTCAATGGTAGAACATCAGCCTTCCAAGCTGAATACGTGGGTTCGATTCCCATCACCTGCTTCCGAGTCTGTAGCTCAGTTGGATAGAGCAACGGCCTTCTAAGCCGTGGGTCGGGGGTTCGAATCCCTTCAGGCTCGTTTCTCCGAGAGGAGAATGAAAATTAAATAATGGGTAACCATTATGGTGGGTATAGCGCAGCTGGTTAGCGCGCCAGATTGTGGCTCTGGAGGCCAAGGGTTCGAATCCCTTTATCCACCCTTGTTAATGGGCTATCGCCAAGCGGTAAGGCACAGGACTTTGACTCCTGCATTCGCCGGTTCGAATCCGGCTAGCCCAGCTTGGCGATTTGCTGTATAGGAGGTTTTGTAGATGTCTGCAGAACCTTTTTTCGATGGATTTGGAATATCCGCTTTTGCATATGTGACGCAAGAGGTCCGTGTTGCAAGAAGATAAAAAAGTATGTGCACCAGAGGGGGTTTGAAAAATTATTCCCGCAATTAACACGTCTCGATTTGCGGCATCTCTTGCAGAAAGCATTTTTCAAATACGCTCTACAAAGAAGGAGGAGAAACATGAACAAGATCGATCCACAGTCATGGAAAAAAGAAATGCCGGAATTTCGCAGACAGACCGAGGCATTTTATGCCGGAAATTTGAAACCGTCGGAATACAAGGGGTTTTCTGGTCTGTACGGAAGCTATGCGCAGCGCGGCGGGCAGGCGAGCATGCTGCGTCTGCGTATGACAGCCGGCCGTGTGACGAAGGAAAAGCTGGCATTTGTGGCAGCAATGATCCGCAAGTATCAGGTAAAACGCGTACATTTTACAACGTGTGAGACGATTCAGCTGCATGATCTTGACTGCCGTGCAGTCTGTGAGATCATGGAGGCGGCACTTGACGCAGGGATTGTGACGATGGGCGGAGGAGGAGATTTCCCACGCAACATCATGTGTCCGCCGCTTACCGGAAACGATCCGGATGCATATTTTGATGTACTGCCGTACGCAGAGGCAGCCGGTGAGTATCTGATGAATTTTATTCAGGCAGAGAAGATGCCGCGAAAGCTGAAGGTCTGCTTTTCCGATTCTCCGAAAAATGTTACACATGCGACATACCGTGATCTCGGTTTCGCGGCGCGGGAGGATGGAACATTTGATGTCTACAGCGCCGGTGGACTTGGAAACAATCCGCGTTTTGGTGTAAAAGTAGCGGAGGCTGTAAAACCGGACCAGATTCTTTACTATATTAAAGCAATGTGGCTCACGTTCCGGGCGCATGGCTGTTATGAGAACCGCGGCAAAGCGCGTACGCGTTACATGCAGGAGATTTTGGGCGGAGCGCAGCAGTATGCGGCGGCTTATCAGGAAAAGCTTGCAGAAGTATTTGCATCAGGAGAAGAGCTTACGCTTCACATTGAGCCGTCCGTCCTGAAAAAAGAAGGAGACGGAAGCCGCGTTTCAGGCCGTCGTGTGATTGCGCAGAAACAGCCGGGACTTTATACGGTCATCTGGCATCCGATCGGAGGACAGCCAAATCCGGAGCAGCTGTGTGCGCTCAGCGATGCGATTGCCCAGATGGAAGCGGCAGAGATGCATCTTGCGCCGGATGAGACGGCGTATATCGTAAATCTGACCGGAGCGGAAGCAGAGAAAATTCTTGAGGTGACGGCAGAGGGAGCAGAAACAGTGTTTGAGACTTCGGTTGCCTGCATTGGCGCAAGTGTCTGCCAGGTTGGCCTTCGCGATTCACAGGCGCTTTTGAAAGCATGCGTGGAAGCGGTGCGCGAGGCCGAAATTCCGGACGGGGCACTTCCACAGATCCATATTTCCGGCTGTCCGTCCTCGTGCGGTACGCATCAGACCGGCGCAATCGGACTGCGCGGTGCATCGAAAAAGGCGCAGGGAGCGATGCAGAGTGCATTCCTGCTCTATGTAAATGGAAAAGAGGAGCAGGGGAAAGAGTGTATGGGCCGCGAGCTGGGCACGATCCTCGAATCAAAGATTCCGGCATTTTTCGTGGCACTTGGAAAAGAAGTGGCAGAGAGTGGTCTTGACTTTGTGACATGGAATAGACAGAATCCGGAGGCACTGGAGAAAGTGGCTGCGCCATATCTGCAGGAGTAGATAACTGTTCAGAGCCAAATAAAATTTTAAAAGTGTCCTTAAAAACGCAAGCGTTTTACGTTCGCTTTATAAAATTTTACCTGGCTCTGAAAGATGAAAATTTCTCGCACAAAGGGATTGACAGTCGTTTGGATCATATTGTATGATAAATATTAGTCTGCCGCAGTGATGCGGCGGATCTGCGGTCATGGCGGAATTGGCAGACGCGCTGGTTTTAGGTGCCAGTGGGCAACCGTGTGGGTTCGAGTCCCACTGACCGCATCAGAAAACAAAAATTGATTTATGCGTGTTAGCTGAATACCTTCCGGGCAGTTCGAAAACCGAATGATGCCTGGAAGGTTTTTTGCGTTTGGCGTGCCCACAGGGAAGATTTCCAAATTGTTCGCGGTTGCAGGAAATAAGGCATCATTCTTTTATTTTCTGCTGTATATCCGCAGTTGACACGATTCTGACGAAATGATAGGATAAATGAGAAAAAAAGTCGATAACGAAAGAAAATGCCGGGATTCTGAGGAAGAAGCAAAACTGCTTTCTGCTAAGAAAAAGGCAAGAGGAGACACTTATGACATTGGATAAACTGGAAATAGGAAAAACAGCTGTCATCCAGAAAGTAAACGGCGAGGGCGCGCTGCGCTGCCGTCTGCTGGACATGGGGCTGATTCCGGGGACGAAGGTCATGATTCGTAAGGTGGCGCCGATGGGAGATCCAATCGAGCTGCACATCCGAGGATATGAGCTGACAGTCCGTGTGGATGATGCAAAAAAGATCGAAGTCGAATCGTTGGATGAGGAGGCGTCAAGATGATTTTTGCATTGGTTGGCAATCAGAACTGTGGCAAGACGACGCTGTTTAATCAGCTGACCGGATCCAATCAGCACGTCGGAAATTTTCCGGGTGTGACCGTGGATCAGAAAATGGGCGAGCTGCGCACAGAAAAAGGCTGTATGGTGGTCGATCTGCCCGGCATTTATTCAATCCGGCCGTATACAAACGAAGAGATTGTCACAAGAGATTTTATCCTGAATGAGAAGCCGGACGGTATCATTAATATCGTGGATGCGACGAACATCGAACGAAACCTGTACCTGACACTTCAGTTGATGGAGATGCGCGTACCGATGGTGCTGGCCCTGAATATGATGGATGAGGTGCGCGGCAACGGTGGTACGATTGATATTCAGAAAATGGCGGAGGCACTCGGGATTCCGGTTATCCCGATCAGTGCGGCGAAAAATGAGGGGATTTCGGAGCTGACGCATGCGATCGTTGAGACGGCCCGCAAAAAGGAGACGCCGAAGGTATATGATTTCTGCGGGCCCGGACCGGTGCATCGGTGTATCCATGCGGTGTCGCATCTGATCGAGGATCATGCTGATAATGCAGGCATTTCTGCACGTTTTGCTGCAACCAAACTGATTGAGGGAGATGAAGATATCACTGACCGGCTGAAGCTCAATCAGAATGAGCTGGAGATGATGGAGCACAGCATTATTGAGATGGAGACGGAACGTGGACTGGATCGAAACGCAGCCCTCGCAGATATGCGCTATGATTTTATTGAAAGAGTATGCGAACAGTCTGTTGTAAAATGTCACGAGAGTAAAGAACATCTCCGCAGCCTGAAAATTGACGCAGTGCTGACAAATAAATATCTGGCAATACCGCTTTTCCTTGCAATCATGCTGACGGTATTCTGGCTGACGTTCGATGTGATCGGCGGTCGGCTGAGCGATCTGATGGAAGCTGGCATCGGAGCAGTGACCGATGCCGCTGCGGCCGGGCTTGACAGTTACGGCATCAATCCGGTTGTGAAAAGCCTGGTGATTGACGGGGTGTTTGCAGGAGTCGGAAGTGTACTGAGTTTTCTGCCGATCATTGTGGTGCTGTTTTTCTTCCTGTCGATTCTGGAGGATACCGGATATATGGCACGTGTTGCCTTTGTTATGGATAAACTGCTGCGAAAGATCGGTCTTTCCGGACGGAGCTTTGTGCCGATGCTGATCGGATTTGGCTGTTCCGTACCGGCGATTATGGCGACACGGACACTTTCTTCAGAACGTGACCGGAAAATGACGATTTTTCTGGTGCCGTTTATCAGCTGTTCTGCAAAGATTCCGATCTATACCGTTTTTACGGCGGCCTTCTTTCCGAAGTATCAGGCGCTGATCATGATCGGACTGTACGTAGTTGGAATTCTGATCGGAATTCTCTGTGCGCTGATTCTGGAAAAAACGGCGTTTCGTGGAAATCCGGTGCCGTTTGTCATGGAGCTTCCGAATTATCGTTTTCCGTCTGCGAAAAGCGTAGGTATGCTGATGTGGGAAAAGGCGAAGGATTTTATTCAGAAAGCGTTTACGATTATTTTTGCAGCGACCGTGATTATCTGGTTCCTGCAGACTTTTGATATGAGACTGAACCTTGTGACGGACAGTGCGGACAGCCTGCTGGCAATGATAGGCCGGTGGGTGGCTGTGATTTTTGGACCGCTTGGATTTGAGGACTGGAGGGTATCGACAGCGCTGATCACTGGTTTTACCGCGAAGGAGGCAGTTGTCAGCACGATGAGCGTGCTGCTTGGAACGACAAGCAGCAATCTGCAATCTGCGCTTGGAAGCGTCTTTACACCGCTGACCGCTGCGAGCGCACTCGTTTTCATGCTGCTCTATACACCATGTGTGGCGGCGATCGCCGCAGCAAGGCGGGAACTGAACTCAAGAAAAGGTGCGCTGGCGGTAGTGCTTCTGCAGTGCGGTGTTGCATGGCTGGCAGCATTTGTGGTATATCACATTCTGGGACTGTTTCTGTAGACAGCGATCAGATGGAAGGCAGATTCTCTGTGCGTGTCCGATTTGATTCAGGTATGGTATAAGCTGATTCTGATAATCTGTAAAACAGAGATTAGAATATGAGATTGCCCGAGAATATGCGCATTGACAGATGGAGGAAACAGGAAAATGAAACCGTTGGATTATGCAGTCCTTGCTGTGATTGCGATATGGTTTGTACTTGCCGTGCGCAGCATATGGAAGAGAAGAGGAAGCTGCTGCGGCTGTCAGGGCTGCGCACAGAAGAAAGAAAAAACACTGCATGAGGAAAAAAAGAAAAAAGAACCGGCCTGCTGTCATTGCTGCGCGCAGTCCGGGAAGAACGGAAATTGCCGCTGTCATTAGACAGCGGTAATTTTATGCTCAGAGAGTGTCTGTGAATATTCGTTTTGATAAGCAGGTTTAAAACGGCAGGTGTTTTAGGTTTGCTTTGCAAAATTTTATCTGTTTTTGAACAGTGGCCATGCCGGATTTCGGATGGAAAAATGTGAAAAATTCATAGGCGAAGTAAATGATCTGTGATATAATGACGAATGTGCATAATTATGCGGGAACTATGCATGAAAAAGAAAAATATGCACGAAAAAGAAAACTATGAAAGAGTATACAGACAACAGCAGACGGAAGGATTATTTTCAGGCCAGGAAAAGATCTCATGAAGAGGGAACTGGAAAATCAGGATTTCTGCGGGAAAGTGAGGCACAATATGGCAATCGAGGCAGTCAGAGAATATATGAAGCAGTGGAATGCACAGGATCGCATCCTTGAATTTGAGGTATCAAGCGCGACCGTGGAACTTGCAGCACAGGCAGTTGGATGTGAACCGGCACGGATCGCAAAAACACTTTCCTTTCTTGTGGGGGATCATCCGATTCTGATCGTGACGGCCGGTGACCGGAGAGTGGACAATCATAAATATAAGGAAGTTTTTCATACGAAAGCAAAAATGCTGACACCGGAGCAGGTTGTTGAGCTGGTTGGACACGCGGTCGGGGGTGTATGCCCGTTTGCGGTAAAGCCGGGCGTTGAGGTGTATCTGGATGAATCACTGAAACAGTTTGCAACCGTCTTTCCGGCGGCCGGCAGCAGTAACAGCGCGATTGAAGTGACCATGGAGGAACTGGAGCGGTTTTCCGGAAGCACAAACTGGGTGGATGTGTGCAAGGAGTAATAATTGCGCAGCTTTTGTTAAAAATTATCTGGCTCCGGCATGGAATATAAAACAGCCGCCGGGGCTTGCCTGCACCGGGAAAATATAGTAGAATACAGAAAAGCAAAGAAAGGGGGCACGACTGTATGGAGTTTGATATGCAGGCCGTCGCCTGGCTGGTTCTGCTGGTGGTGATGCTGGCAGCGGAGGCTGTGACACTGGGCCTTACCACAATCTGGTTTGCGGTCGGAGCGCTGGCAGCGTTTCTCTTTGCACTTGCCGGAGCAAATCTGATCGTTCAGATTGTCGCGTTCTTCGTGGTATCAGCAATTTTGCTGTTTTCCATGCGGCCGGTCGCGGCGAAATGGCTCAACAAAGACCGGATACGTACCAATGCAGAAAGCCTGGTTGGAAAGACGGCGGTGGTGACAGAACCGATTAATAACCTGGCCGGAACGGGTCAGGTGCAGGTACAGGGTCAGTACTGGACGGCGCGGGCAGTATCCGATCAGGTGCAGATCACAAAAGATGCCCGGGTAGTAATTGAAAAAATCAGCGGAGTAAAGCTGATCGTGAAGGAGGAAAAAGAATGGAAGGAATAATTCTCATTGTAATTCTGGCAGTGCTGGTGCTTCTGATTCTTGCATCCTGTGTGAAAATCGTACCGCAGGCTCAGGCGTTTATTGTGGAGCGTCTTGGCGGATATCAGGGTACCTGGGATGTAGGAATGCATTTTAAGACACCGTTTATCGACCGTGTTGCAAAAAGGGTCAACTTAAAAGAGCAGGTTGTAGATTTTGATCCGCAGCCGGTTATCACAAAAGATAATGTAACGATGCAGATCGATACGGTCGTGTTTTTCCAGATTACCGATCCGAAGCTGTTTACGTACGGCGTGGAGAATCCGATCATGGCGATTGAAAACCTGACCGCGACAACACTGCGAAACATCATCGGAGATATGGAACTGGATCAGACGCTGACCTCCCGTGAGACGATCAATACGAAGATGCGCGCATCCCTGGATGTGGCAACCGACCCGTGGGGCATCAAGGTCAACCGCGTCGAGCTGAAGAACATTCTGCCGCCGGCACAGATCGTAGATGCCATGGAGAAGCAGATGAAGGCTGAGCGTGAGAGACGAGAGGCCATCCTGAAAGCAGAGGGAGAGAAAAAGTCACTGATCCTTGTCGCGGAAGGAAAGAAGCAGTCGGCGATTCTGGATGCGGAGGCAGAAAAGCAGGCCGCAATACTGAAGGCAGAAGCGGAAAAGGAAAAGATGATCCGCGAGGCTGAAGGTGAGGCGGAGGCAATCCGCAAGGTGCAGACGGCAAACGCAGAGAGCATCCGGCTGATCCGCGAGGCAGGAGCTGACCAGGCGGTACTCGCGCTTAAGAGCTTTGAGGCGATGACGAAGGTGGCGGATGGAAAAGCAACAAAAATCATCATCCCATCGGATATGCAGAATCTGTCAGGCATCGTAAAAGCGGTCACAGAGGTAGCAAAAGACTGAGAAACGAAAGATAAGCAGGCAAAGGAGAGGAGTATATTATGAATTTAAAAGGAAGAAATTTTCTGACACTGAAGGATTATACACCGGAAGAGATCACCTATCTTCTTGATCTTGCAGCAAAATACAAGGCGGACAAAAAAGCAGGCGTTCAGGAGCCGGTGCGTACCGGAAAAAATATCGCGCTGATTTTTGAAAAAACCAGTACACGGACGAGATGTTCTTTTGAGGTAGCTGCGCATGATCTGGGTATGCAGGCAACCTACCTTGATCCGACGGGTTCTCAGATCGGCAAAAAGGAGAGCATCCGCGATACGGCGCGCGTGCTTGGGCGGATGTACGACGGCATTGAGTACCGCGGCTTTGGTCAGGAGATCGTGGAGGAGCTTGCAAAATATGCAGGCGTACCGGTATGGAACGGACTGACGAACGAGTACCATCCGACGCAGATGCTTGCAGATATGCTGACGATCCGCGAAAAGCTCGGAACGCTTGCCGGAAAGAAGCTGGTATACTTCGGTGATGCGCGCTACAATATGGGCAATTCCCTGATGATTGCGTGCACAAAGCTCGGACTTCACTTCGTTGCCTGCACCAACCATGAATATTTCCCGGCACCGGAGCTTGTGGCACAGTGTGAGGAATACGCAAAGGTAAGCGGCGGCTCGATTACCCTGACAGAGGATGTCGCAGAAGGAGCAAAGGATGCCGATGTGATCTACACAGATGTATGGGTGTCCATGGGTGAGCCGGATGAGGTATGGGCAGAACGAATCCGCGTGCTGCTTCCGTATCAGGTCAATGCAAAGGCGATGAGCTACGCAAAGAAGGATGCCATCTTCATGCACTGCCTGCCGGCGTTCCACGATCTTAACACAAAGATTGGAAAGCAGATCCATGAAAAATTCGGACTGGATGCGATGGAAGTGACGGATGAGGTCTTCGAATCCGCACAGTCTGTTGTGTTCGACGAGGCAGAGAACCGTATGCATACGATCAAGGCAGTAATCGCGGCAACCATGGGACTGGAACATGAAGAAAAAAATAAATGAGAAAGATTTGTGCGCTTTATGGATCTTCTGTGCCACGACAGCGGCACTCACGGATGTTCTGTGCGTGCTCTTTCTGCTGAATGTGGTGCAGAATCACTGGTTCCTTAATTTTATACAGGCGCTTGCAGTTTTGCTTCATCTCTCCTTACTTTTGCTTGGGTTGATGAAGAGAAAATGGATTTTCAGCATCGGAAGCGCGGTGCTGATGCTGGCATACGCCGGGAGCCTGATCTACTATAACCTGTAACCGTTTGGGATGAGGTAAGAGCTAATCGAGGCAAACAGGCAGCGAAGTGGATTGCGGATATCTGCTTTGACTGGATCGGAACAGAAACAGGAGATAAAATATCCGGGCAGCCAGGCGGATTTTCCAATTCGTCCGGCTGCCTGTTAGAGCGTGTTTGAAAAAATCATTCTGGCAATTGACAGAGCGCATTTTTCAAACACGTTCTGGTGTTTTAAAGGAAATTTACTGTAAACGTTTGAAATATTTTACTGTTGTTTTATAAAAATTTTCCTGGTGCCAAACAGTAATAATTTGTGGTATATAGAAAAATATCGTTTCTGCCTGTATAAAAATGCAAGCATTTTACAGCTATTTTATGAAATTTTGCATGGCTGTGAACAGTAACAAATGAATGGAAATCGGGTCAGAAACAGAGAGGACAGAAGAACATGAAAAGCAAAATACTTTCCGCACTTCGGGAAGCCCAGGGATATGTATCAGGGCAGGAGCTCTGCGATGAACTGGAGGTTTCACGCACGGCCGTCTGGAAGGTAATCAATCAGCTGAAAGAAGAAGGCTACGTGATCGAATCGGTGCCGCGCAAAGGGTACCGTCTGGTATCACATCCGGATTCCATCACGGCGGAGGAAGTAAAAAGCCGTATGACGAAGGAGCTTTCCGACTGGAAAATCGTATATTACGATGAAATTGATTCAACCAACAACGAGGCGAAGCGGTTTGCGGAGAACGGCGAGACGCAGAAGGCACTTTTTATTGCCGAGCAGCAAAGCGGCGGCAAGGGACGCAGAGGACGCGTCTGGATCACGCCGCAGGGCAGCGCGATCGCGATGAGCCTGCTGCTGCCGCATCCGAAGATTGCCCCGGAGCATGCGTCGATGGTGACGCTTGTGATGGGACTTGCGGTGACACAGGCCTGCCGGAAGGTTTGCGGAATCGATGCGAAAATTAAATGGCCGAACGATGTGGTCTGCGACGGACAGAAGCTCAGCGGCACCTTAACGGAAATGAGCAGCGAGGTTGATTATATCAATTACCTCGTGATCGGCACAGGAATCAACGTGAACATCATGGAATTTCCGGAGGAGCTGTCAAAGACAGCGACTTCGCTGAAGCTTCTGACCGGGAAACAGACAGATCGCGCGGGACTCATTGCCTGCTGTATGGAATATTTTGCAGAATATTATGAAAAATTTTTGCAGACACAGGATCTTTCGCTTCTGATGGAGGAGTACAACAAGCTTCTCGCCGGGACGGGCGGCAAAGTGCGCGTGCTCGAGCCGGGCCATGAATACTGCGGAGTTTCCCGCGGCATCAATGCGCTAGGAGAGCTGCTCGTGGAAAAAGAAGATGGAGCAGTTGTACAGGTGTATGCGGGCGAGGTATCGGTGCGCGGAATTTATGGGTATGTATAAAAGAAGAGCACGTATTGAAAAGATGAATTATGAATATCCGCTTTAAACGGCAACATGCAAAGGGTAAAGAACGGATGAGATCGCCCCAGGTATCAGGCATGTACTATTTACAGAGAAAATAAGACAAAAAATGAGAGACAGAAGGAGAAAATAAATGGCATCAGAAACGAAGACCACCGTGCTCTGCGGTGCGAATTCTTATGAAGAAAAATATTATCTGAATCCAAAATTCAGTAATCTTCCAAAGCAGATCAAGGACGAACTGCAGATCATGTGCGTCATGTACGTCAATGACGTCGGCGGCATTTTCCTGGTCGAGTATGACGAGGACGGCTCCCTGCATTTTCGCACGGAGGCGATCGAGAATGATACGACATACGATGAGATCGGCGGTGTGCTGAAGATCAAGGAGCTGCAGCGCACGAAGGAAGAACTGCTGCGTTCGCTGGAGCTGTATTATAAGGTGCTGATGGCGAACGGACTGGAGTAACATATGAAAATAGGAAACGTAACACTGAAAAATCAGGTGATACTGGCACCGATGGCAGGAGTGAGCGACCTGCCATTTCGTCTGCTCTGCAAGGAACAGGGAGCAGGGCTGGTCTGCACTGAGATGGTCAGTGCAAAGGCCATCGCATACCACAATCGGAATACAATTCCGCTTCTTGCGGTATCCGAGGAGGAGCGGCCGGTTTCTTTGCAGCTGTTTGGGTCAGATCCGGACATTATCAGCGAGATGGCTGCATATATTGAAGAGCGGCCATTTGACATTCTTGATCTGAATATGGGCTGTCCGGTGCCGAAGGTAGCCGGAAACGGCGAGGGTTCGGCACTGATGAAGCGGCCGGATCTCGTCGACGCGATTGTCCGCAAAACAGTGAGCCGGATCAAAAAGCCGGTCACGGTAAAGATTCGCAGCGGCTTTACCGAAGATACAATCAATGCGGTTGAGATTGCAAAGATTGCAGAAGCGGCGGGCGCCTCGGCGGTGGCGGTGCATGGCAGGACACGGGAGCAGTATTACACAGGAAGAGCGAACTGGGATGTGATACGCCAGGTAAAAGAGGCAGTGAAGGTTCCGGTGATCGGAAACGGAGACGTTGATTCGCCGGAAAGTGCAAAGCGGATGCTCGATGAGACTGGATGCGATGGAGTGATGGTTGGACGGGCCGTGCGCGGCAATCCGTGGCTGTTTCGGGAGATCGTGGCATATCTGGAGGGCAAACCGGTGCCGGAACGCCCGTCAAAAGAAGAAGTTCTGGAGACGATGCTGCGCCATACAAGGATGCAGCTGGAGTTCAAGGGCGAGTATACCGGCATGAGGGAGATGCGGAAACACATCGCCTGGTACACGGCAGGATTCCCGAATTCCGCAAAGCTGCGTGACGCCATCAACGCCGTGGAAACGTATCAGGAACTGGAAGCGCTGCTGCGCGAAAGGTTCTGATATTTCCTTGACAAACCGTATTTTATCGGCTATCATAATACGATGACTGCGATTCGGACTTCCGTATTGCAGTTTTTGCAGGAAAGAAGATTCCAAACCGGAACATAAGGAAGGGTGTAGATAATCATGGAAGCAAAGAGAAATTTATTAACGTATGCAGGCCTGAAAAAACTGGAGGATGAGCTTCACGACCTCAAGGTAAACCGCAGAAAAGAAGTAGCAGGCAAGATTAAAGAGGCAAGAGAGCAGGGCGACCTTTCTGAGAACGCTGAGTACGATGCAGCGAAGGACGAGCAGAGAGATATCGAAACCCGTATCGAGGAGATTGAGAAGATCCTTAAGAATGCAGAAGTAGTCGTTGAGGACGAAGTAGATGTCGACAAGATCAATGTCGGCTGTACTGTAAAGGTATATGATGAAGAGTTCGAAGAAGAGCTGGAGTTCAAGATCGTAGGTTCTTCTGAGGCAAACAGCCTTCAGGGCAAGATTTCTAACGAATCACCGGTAGGAAAGGCTCTGATCGGACGCAGCATCGGCGATACCGTAGACGTAGAGACACAGGCGGGCGTAATTTCCTACAAGGTGCTCGCAATTGAGAGAAGTTTGTAAAGAGAAAAGAAGGAGTGGAAAACAGTGGCAGAACAGAAGAAGGAACAGGCAGTAGATACCAAGCAGCTTTTGAAGGTACGCCGCGAGAAGCTGGCTGAACTTCAGGCAAACGGACAGAATCCGTTTGAAATCACAAAATACGATGTGACCAATCACAGCGCAGAGATTAAAGACAATTTTGAGGAACTGGAGTCAAAGACCGTGCGCATCGCAGGACGTATGATGTCCAAACGTGTGATGGGCAAGGCATCTTTCTGCAATGTGCAGGATCTGCAGGGCGGCATCCAGTGCTATGTGGCGCGGGACAGCATCGGTGAAGAGGCATACAAGGGATTCAAAAAGCTGGATATCGGCGATATCATCGGCATCGAGGGAGAAGTATTCAAGACGAAGACAGGAGAAATTTCCGTTCATGCCGCAAAAGTAGACCTGCTCTCCAAGAGTCTTCAGATTCTGCCGGAGAAGTACCACGGCCTTACGAATACAGATACAAGATACCGTCAGCGTTACGTGGATCTCATTATGAATCCGGAAGTAAAGGATACATTTATCAAGCGTTCCCGCATCATCAGCACGATCCGCAAATATCTGGACGGACAGGGCTTTATGGAAGTAGAAACCCCGATGCTGGTGGCAAATGCAGGCGGTGCAGCAGCGCGTCCATTTGAGACTCATTTCAACGCACTGAATGAAGACCTGAGGCTTCGTATTTCCCTGGAGCTTTACCTGAAGCGTCTGATCGTAGGCGGACTGGAGCGCGTCTATGAGATTGGCCGTGTATTCCGCAATGAGGGACTTGATACGAGACACAATCCGGAGTTCACGCTGATGGAGCTGTATCAGGCATACACCGATTACAATGGAATGATGGATCTGACCGAGAATCTGTACCGCTACGTGGCACAGGAAGTACTCGGCACGACAAAGATTGTATACAAGGGCATTGAGATGGATCTGGGCAAGCCGTTTGAGCGCCTGACCATGGTTGATGCTGTTAAGAAATATGGTAACGTTGACTGGAACGAGGTTGAGAATCTGGAGCAGGCAAGAGCACTTGCAAAAGAGCACGGCATCGAGTTCGAAGAGAGACATAAGAAGGGTGATATCCTGAACCTGTTCTTCGAAAAATACGTTGAGGAGCATCTGCTTCAGCCGACCTTCATCATGGACCACCCGGTCGAGATTTCTCCGCTGACCAAGAAGAAGCCGGAGAATCCGGAGTACGTAGAGCGTTTCGAGTTCTTCATGAACGGCTGGGAGATGGCAAACGCTTACTCCGAGCTGAATGACCCGATCGACCAGAGAGAGCGTTTCAAAGAGCAGGATGCACTGGCAGACGCAGGTGACGAGGAAGCTAACCATACCGACGAAGATTTCCTGAACGCACTGGAGATCGGTATGCCTCCGACAGGCGGTATCGGCTTCGGTATCGACCGTATGTGTATGCTCCTGACCGGTGCAGAAGCGATCCGTGACGTGCTGCTCTTCCCGACAATGAAGTCCTTAGATGGTGTAAATAAGAAAAATGATGTAAATAATACAGCTTCTGAAGCACCTGAAAAAAATGTAAAAACTGAATCTGAAAAGATTGATTTTTCTAAGGTAAAGGTAGAGCCTTTATTTGAGGAATTTGTTGATTTCG
>JAQXVT010000046.1 GCA_029225065.1 Lachnospiraceae bacterium
ACGTTTTTTCTATATCTTAATCCACGGTTCCATAATTCTTTCCGTAGCAAAATTTCTATTTTTGAATCTTTATTTTTAACTTGTTTCATGTTATATGTAATCTGTTCTTGAGTTTTCGACTTCATAACCTTGCCTCATTTCTTCATATGTATTCAGTTCTGAAAATTTCTAAATATAGATTACCTACTTATCTTCATCAATAAACTCTACAATATCATCCAAAGAACAGTTTAACGCTTTACAAATTTTCCCCAGCACTTCCGTTGATACATCTTCGTCTTTTGCAAGTTTTCTCATCGCATAATTTGATATTTGAGCTTTTGCTTCAAGCTCTTTTTTCTTCATACGCATATCTAACAGTAAATGCCATAATTTTTGATAACATACTGCCATTTTTGTGCCTCACTTCCATAAATGTAACCTTATAAATCATAACTATACAAATAAATTATATCATGCATAAGACTATCTTCAACTAAAAAATGTTGATTTTCGACATACTCACATTTCCAATCTACCTTTCATGCTATCCTTTTAACCTTCCTCATCTATCTCTATTCCTGCTTTTTTAGCAAAAACAATTAACTCCTCATCTGATACTTGTTCAATTTTCTGCAATTCAACCATAGCCTGCGAAAACCCATTTGCCATAGCTGTCCCATAGTAGTCCAGCAAATACTTTCTCAATTCATCAAAATTTAATTCCATATTCTATTCCTCTCCAACTTCTTCCACCATATTTCATCTAATCTATTTTTCGGGTAGATAATATACTTCAATAGCAACGTCTCTATTATTATAAGTCATTTTTACCCAATAATCACGTATTGCCAGCCCTGCATACCAATCTTGCAGGGGATAAATCTCCAACGTTTTAAAGTCCACCAGACAAAGGGGAATCGGTTCTTTCTTTTCCCGTTTCCACTTGCTGATCTCCATAGATTCCAGCACATTATCCAGACATTCCTGACAGAGATTTTCCCGCAGAAACTCCATATCCACAGAATACTTCTCCGGGAGTGTAACCTCAATAGAAGCCATCCCTCTGGACGGCGTTTCTTCTGCATGATAAATGATTTCTCCTGTATTCCCAGTAGTAATGCAAGTATAACCGTTATCCAGTCCATATTGCCGATCTTCTTCATATTCTTCGGTTTTAAAATCCAACACATACCAGTCATTTAAAGAAATTAAGCCTATGGTATCAAACTGCCGATAATAGTTCATCATGCTCCAGTCCTTACTTCCACACAAACAGCAGGCAACTTTTTCTTTTAGAGTGGATTCTGCACCCACATAGGAAATCTCAGCCCTTCCTCCGCTATGCAACCATTTCTCATATATTTCCTCCCCAAAATATACGGCACCGATCAAAAGAACAAATACAACAATCATGCTCCAGAACATCCATACCGGGATTCTGTAATACTTAGATTTCCTTTTCTCTGTTTCCTGCATTTCCTCACATCCTTTGCGGAAAAATATTTTGTACTTAAAATGAGTCCATTTAGAACATTATACCATCATTTGAACTTAAAATGTACTCATATAATGAACTTGATCTGTACTTAAATTAAGATAAAGGGGATACACATGGAAAAGGATAAACATTTAGGTCTGAGAATTGATTCGGAGACACACACAAAATTGAAAAGTCTTGCTGAGTTTGATGGTCGTTCCATAAACGGCGAAGTGCTTTATCTGATACGTCAGGCGATTGCACAGCACGAAAAAGACCATGGAACATTAAAATAGGCAAAAAAATATACCGCTTGAAAAGATTTTTTTCACCTTTTCAAGCGGTTGTTTTTATCCTTCTGTCTTTTTATGCAAATACCATCGGAGACCCATATAGATTCCATGCACTCCCAGCAGGAGCAGTACAAGATTGACTGGGACAGCTTTTCTGATCCAGTCTCCAAAAAATACCAATACCGCACCACTGGCGATCCATATCACTGCACTGATCCAATCCCCGAAACATTCTCCATAGGCTTTCACTCCTTCATAGAAAATCCAGACCAATACAGCAGTGATTCCACTGGTAAGTAGGATTGCGGTTCCCCATTCCAGAATTCCATACAGGATTTTAGAAACGATAGGATGAGATATATAGATACTGATCCCTGCCACCGATCTCCCCACTCCTAAAATTCCACCTACCAGCCATGATAGACCTCTCCACATAATCAGAAAGAACCTGCCCGCATCCTGTGCAAATGCCTGTGATCGAACAGCAGAAAACAGAGTGATCATAACAGAATAAAGAAGCAATCCTAAAAGATTGCCCTCTATCTCCTGCATCATTCTCCGGTACTCTTTTTCCAGTTTTCTTTTCCTTTTCTCATAGACTCCCCTGCTTCTTAAATAAGCCGTCCGGTCACAACTTTCACATTTTTCATGGAGTTCTGGAACTTTCACTGGAACCTCCACTGTTTTCTGGTGAGTCTTGACATATTCTATTTCCTTTACCGCTTCTTCCAGTTTAGTGCGAAGACTCCCAATCATGATATTTGCCTCGTCTCGTTCCCTGATTTTGGCGTTCAGTATCTTTCTTGTATTCTGCAAGTCTTTCTTCAATGCTTCGACGTTCTCGGCTCTGTTCTCTTTGTTTAATCTCTCGATCAATCGCAGAGAGTCTTCCAGCTGTATCTGCTGCTGTAAGATAATCTGCTCCTTTTCTTCCAGTTCGTTCTGCATTGTTTCCATTTCTTCCAACAGCCGTTCTTCCAGCCCTTCTGGACAGGAGTTTTTCAAACCGTTCATTTACATCCCTCGCTTTCTCTATTGCCCGGAAAGCTTCAGCAATTCCACGTTCTGTTTCTGCAAAAGTCTGTTCTCGCTGTTTAGCTTCGAGGCTAATTCGTACCATTTCTGACAATCGGCTTCCAGTTCTTTGATCCGCCTGTCCATGGTTTCCATCTGTTCCAGTTCCTTTGAAGTCTCTGAGAGAAGCTTTTCCTGCTCCTCGATCAGGGAGATCATTTCTTCCATAATGGGGATCACGTCCCTGCTCTCTTCTAAAGTCATTTAACCACTCCTTCCATTTTTCCAGTGCCACGGATGCTTTTTCAAACATCTGCCAGATGCTGTAAAGAATCCGGTTCTGTCTTTTGATGATGTTATTTTCCGCAACTTTCCACGAACCTTTTTCCGCTTTCCCGGCAAGGTATTTTTCTTCGATCTTTCTGGCTTCTGCACCCTCATGGATGGTGGGGATTTCCAGTTTCCCCTGCCGGGCATAGGAACGGTGGTCAACCTGTTTCTCCGGCGGAAGATGCTGGTTACAGGTTTTCGCCCATGCACTCCGCCACAGTTCACAGTTCTTTGGATTGTTCCACCCAGTTGTATCCACAAGCACCCGTTTCCACTGTTTCCGGTTCCGGGAATCCACTTTCTGCTTTCCTTCCTCGTCCATAACCGGAATCCGTATACCGCAGTGCTCTGGATTCTTTTTATCCTGCCACCAGTCCGGATGAGCAGGGTCATTCACAATCTTTCCTGATTCGTCCCGTACAAAATCCCAGTCCTTTGTTTCTTTATTTCCCCAGCTGTGGTCTTCCCCAAAAGGTCTCAGGGTAAGCAGAAGATGGACGTGTGGATTACCATCCCCCTTATCGTGGATTGCCCAGTCTGCACACATTCCCTTGTCCACAAAGTTCCTTTGGATATATTCATCTGTGTAGCGGATCTGTTCCTCCCGGCTCCACTCCCGAGGCAAGGATATCTCCATAGAACGTCCCAACTGGGCATTGGAATTTTTCTCCACCTTTAAAACCTCATTCCATAACTTTTGTTTTCGCCAAATGAGCTTAAATTGTTCCACCGCCTCTTCTTTGTCTTTTGCCCTTTTATAACGAACGGATTTCTGAAAGCGTTCGATATTTTCCTCTGGCACTTCTGCCCACTGGGGCGGAGCATTCTCACACAAGGATAGCTGACGGTAGACTACTTCTTTCTTCGCGGTGTAGTAACTGAACTTCCCGGTCTCATCATTTTTCATTACATCGCCGTTTAGATAGGCAGATGTGGAAATGACCGATTTACCCTTGCTTCGCCCCACGATCTTTACTGTGAAATGAAAAATTGCCACGGCTTCCACCTCCTTCTTTCGGCAAATGAATTTCTCAAACCGTCTGCAGGACTGCCTCCAATGCAACATTGGTCTCGATGAAATCGCCCCCGGAGGGTGCGTCCAGTGCAAAACTGGTGCCATCCAACCGCATAGGGTGGTCTGCATGAAATGCCCCTCGGAGAGCCCTTCCAATGGGAAATTGGTCTGCATGAAATGCCGCACTTATAAAAAGACGACCTCTGGTTGTCTATAAGTGCGCCGTTGTATATTTCCTGCCGGAAACAATACATCGGATTTTAAAAGTCCTCCTGCCTGATTGCTTCTGTAGATTTCTTCTCTTTGGGCTCCCTGCCCATTGCTCTGGAAAAATAGCACCCATTTTCTTCCTGCCGTTTCAAAAAGCCGATCAGCTTTGGAATATCCGCTTCTTCAATGGTGTCACCCAGCACGGATTCCACAGCTCTGCCAATCTGGCAGAGTCTGTGAGTTCTGGCTTTTTTCTGTTCTTCTTTATAACGTTTTTCCAGTTCTTTCTTCTGTGCCTTAAGCCGACTTGCTTTTTCCAGCATATCCTGTTCTCTTTTATTCAGCTCGGCAATCCGTTCTTCCACGGTTCTCTTTGCTTTACTCATATTTTGTTTCCTCCTTTTCTTCATGTCTGTTTTCCTTTAACTGCTCCATAGCGGGTTTCAATAACTCCAGAAGACTTCCCGCCAGTACAAGGGGCATGGACTGCCTTGCCCCCCGCTCCACAGCTTCTTCCACACGGTTTAAAAACTCATCTTCCTTTTTCCGGGTTTCCAAATAGGGATCAGCCTCAATCTGTTCCTGTCTGGAGAAATAATCATTCAACGCAAGGACAACTGCCTTTGTGTAAGATTTATATTTCTTCCTGTCCATACCCCGCAGATAGTTCCAGGCTTGTCTGTCCTGCTCATTCATCAGATTCAGTCGGATGTTGGTATTGATAATCTTTCGTTCTTTCTTCATCAGAATCGCCTCCTTTTTTTCCATAAGAAAAGAGAGGTATGAATTACCTCCCTTTCCATGTTCCCTGTCTAATTATAAATCAGTTCCTGCCGGACGATTTCATCCGCCCGGTTACAAATGCTGTTCATTGCCTGTACCCATGCAAGCGGATCCTTTGCCTTTAATTCTTCGGTGACCTGTTCCACTCGCTTCATCTGCTCAATGATCCGTTCAAACCGTTCCCTTGCCTGTTCGTCTATATCCACCAAATGTTTATCCAGCTTTCCAGTTAGCAGCATAGACTGATACCAGCCCATCTTATGGTCTTTCAGATAACTTTTGCGAAGCAAACCATACTTTCCAATGGATCTTGATTCCTCTATCGGAGCAATCCCTAAACTGGGAAGCAGGTAACCTCCAAGCTGCACATAAGTTCCACCCATTTGTTCAAATATACTGTTCTCTCTGTTCATATCGATCTTCCCTCCATTTTTATCTGCTGATATTTTTATTCTGTTTCGCCCATCCCCTTAACAGCTTTTCAATCAACTCGATTTGCTGTAAAGGTGTGTAGTCTGCCGGAAAATATTTCCCCACCCTGTCCAATGGAATCTTTACCTGTTCCCTTTGATTCGGTTTCACCTCCTCCATAATTTCATAAATACTATCCATATCCAGAAGATTCTGCTGGCTCATACGTTTCAGCCGATTTGCCTGAGACAGATTTGGAATACTCTGTTCAATTTCCATGACTGCATGTAATTCGTACTGTTCCTCTTCCGTCAGAAAAGAAATCTCCACTGCGGAAGTCAGTGCCAGCTTTTCTTCATCCACCATATCCAAAATCTTCGGGATTAAATGTGTCAATCTGATATACCGCTTAATCTGATTGACACTTTCCCCCACCTGTCTGGCAAGAAGTTCATTACTTCGAATTCCTTTTTTACCAGATTTTTGTTTAATGATCACTCTTCCGTTTTCGTCTATTTCGCTTTCCAGCGGATAGATTTCTAATGTTTCATTTTCCAACTTCGGTTCAACTTGACCCGAAGTTAAATCATTTCTCCTGCCCTGTTGTTTCATGGCCTCCAGTTTCATCTTATAGGCAAATGCTTTTTCACTTGGAAGAATTTTCTCTCTTTGCATGTTGCTGTCCACCATAGCAATAGTGGCTTGATCATCATCCAGTTCCCGGATAATCACCGGAAGTTCTGTGATTCCTGCCCAAATGGCAGCTTCCTTTCTCCGATGTCCGGCAATAATCTCATAACCGTCACCATTGGGATTTTTCCTTATCAGCAGCGGAATCAGTATCCCCTCTTTTTCAATACTTTGTCGAAGTTCAAATAATTCCGGGTTCCTTTCCACCTTAAAAGGATGCCCCTTAAAATCATGTAATTCTGAAATACTCATCATTACAATGCCCTTATCCGGCTCAATACTTACTGATGAACACATTTCTTTTCTCTTTGGCATTTTCCATTCCTCCTTGTTCTTTTCCGGCATAAGAAAAAGGACACTCATCTCAGAATCTCTGAAAACAAGCGTCCTTTCGGCTTTTTCAAGTATTTAATTTAGAAGTTATGAACGGATTTCAAATGTGTTCACTTACACGAGGTGCAGAACTACAGACACTTCAATCCCACTCATAATCTGCTTTTTCTTGCCCTGTTTTCCCGTTGGTGAAAAGCTAATATACCTCGCAAAGTGCTGAAAATTCAGCATTTCTACGAATTCACCCGATGTAGACAACAGACCGTCTCCACATGCACCGTCGAACAAAACATATCGACGCAGCAGGCCTTTTCCACCCTGTAGCCGCTGCGGATCAGAACATCGAGGTCGCGGGCGAGGCTGGTGGGCTTGCAGGAAATGTAAACCATGCGGTCAACTCCGTAAGCGATGATTTTCGGGAGCGCTTTCGGGTGGATGCCGTCGCGCGGAGGATCCAGAACAATGAAATCCGGTTTTTCAGAAACTTTGTCGAGCACCTTTAAAACGTCTCCTGCAAGGAAGCTGCAGTTTGACAGTCCGTTGAGCGCCGCATTTTCCTTTGCCGCTTCCACTGCTTCCTCGACGATTTCCACACCGATCACCTCTTTTGCCACGGATGCAAGAATCTGGGCGATCGTACCGGTGCCGGAGTAGAGGTCAAACACCGTCATATCTTTCGTATCTCCGATGTAATCGCGCGCGGTACTGTAGAGCACCTCCGCACCAAGTGAGTTGGTCTGGAAAAAGGAAAACGGGGTGATCTTAAACCGAAGCCCCAGAATCGTCTCGTAAAAGTAATCCTGGCCGTAGAGGATCCGTGTCTCATCGCTGCGTACCACATCCGCAACGGAATCGTTGATGATATGCAGGATTCCGACGATCGTCCCCTCGAGTGGCAGCGCAAGGATCTGATCGACGAGCGGCATCAGATCGTATTCCCGCTGGCTTGTCGTCACTAAATTCATCAGAATTTCCCCGGTTGTCTCCGCACGGCGCAGCAGCAGGTGGCGCAGCCAGCCTTCGTGGGACATCTTGTGGTAGTAGAGGCTTCCCTTTGCCGCTGTCTGTATCGTCACTTCTCCGCTCTGTAATTCTTCCCGCTCAATTTTCTGGAAATATGCAAGCACACACTTCAGAATCTCTGTCATATCCGAGTGCACAATCTTACAGTCCGCCGCAGTCAGCACATCGTATGTACTTCCTTTTTTGTGCAGCCCCAGGGAAAGTGGGCCGTCCTTGTACTCATCTCCAAATGAGAACTCCATCTTATTGCGGTACGCGAATTCTTTCGGACTTCCCTTGATCCCCTCAAAAAGATAATCCGGTCTGCCCTCTTCATCCGTCTGTCCGGCTCCGGCAATCGCCGCGTCCAAAAGGCTCCTCACCTGATTTGCTTTCATCTCAAGCTGATCTTCATACTGCATGGTCTGATACATACAGCCGCCGCACTGCGGGAAAATGCTGCAGACCGGGTCTCTTTTTTCCAGAGGTGATTTTTCCAGCACCTCTAACAATCTTCCTTCCATCTGATTTTTCCGCTTTTTATTGATCTGAAAACGAACCTTCTGCCCAGGGATTCCGTTTTTGACAGTCACGGTGCCTTCCTCTGTATGTACTCTTCCTTTATTGGGGAAATCTACCCGCTCAATGATGCCCTCTGAAATATCGCCTTTTTTCATAGCTGATTCCTTTCTTTTTCTGTATCCGCTTTTTTTATAGTAATTCCAGCATATAACGCATGTAAATCGGACATTCGCAATCCGCTCCGCTACCTGTCAGTGGAAGCTTTCCACCCTGCTTACATGAGTATCCCCTCTTTTAGTGCCCTGTGCACTTGAGACGGTGGAATGCTTATCTGCTGATGATTGACCAAAAATGAGCAGGTGCCTTCCGGCCGCCTGCCCATCTGTTTTTTATTTTTTATCCGGGAGCACGCAAAGTGCTGATTTTTAACTTCCTGCAGAAGCTTTCTCCCTTACTCTTCCTCAGAAGCCTCTTCCTTCTCTTCTTTGTCCTCTTCCTTTGCTTCCGGAGCAGCCTCTTCCTTTTCCTCGTCTGCTTTCTCGTCTGCTTTCTCCTCAGCTTTTTCCTCTTTGTCCATCTCCGGGAAATCGTCTTCATCGAAGAAATCATCGAAATCGTCTTCGAAGTCGTCCTCATCGTCGAAATCTTCCAGATAATCCGGTGCAAAGTAACGGTATACTGCGTATGCGATACCTGCCACTGCTGCTACCGCGCCGACAATTGCAAGAATCCAGAGTACGGTATTTTTATTTTTGTCTTCGTCTCTTTTCTTCAACGCTTCCATGAGTTCATCAATCTTAATCATTTTGCCACGTCCTTTCCGGTGCAGATCATGCTGCCCTGTGAATTACTGCGTTCTCTGCAGTCTTTTTTATAGTATAGCACATCCTTATCTATTTTACTATAAAAAGTTATATTAGTTCTCCGTCTTCACCAGCTTTGCAAACGATGCAAACATCTTTTTGACGCCGACTCGATCGAAATTGACTGTTACCTCATAGTCTCTGCCGCCCTCGGCAATATTCATGACTGTTCCATTGCCGAACTTGATATGGCGCACGCGGTCGCCAACGTTGTAGCTCAGGCCATCTGACTTCTTCACCTCAAACTGCTGCTGCGCCATAATCTTCGTCTTGAAGTTTTCGCGCATCTGACGATAGGCAGCGTGGGCCTTCGTCTCAGGCAGCTCCTTTTTTTCTTTCTGAGGTATTTTTGCCCTCTCGTTTTCTGCCATGAATTCCTCCGGGATATCATCCACAAACCGCGACACACGGTTGTAATGGATCTCACCGCGCACCATACGCTGTTTTGCGCTGGTCAGGAAAAGATTCGTGCGTGCACGCGTGATACCGACGTAGCAAAGCCGGCGCTCCTCCTCCAGCTCGCTTTCGTCCTCGGAGGAAATGCTGATATAACTCGGGAAAACACCATCCTCCATGCCAACCATGAAAACGACCGGGAACTCCAGACCCTTGGCACTGTGTAAGGTCATCATCACTACATGGTCTGCGTCCTCCTCAAGATTGTCAATGTCAGCCACCAGCGCAACCTCCTCAAGAAAGCCGTCCAGCGTCGGATTCTCCGTCTTCTCATCGTAAACCGCGGCCTTATTTAAAAGTTCATCGACATTTGCCATGCGGTCGAGCGCCTCGTCCGTACCCTCCGCCTGCAGTTCTTTCATATAACCGGTCTGCTCGAGAATATCCTCGATCAGCATTTTTACTTTATAGAATTCCTGCTTCGTGCGCAGCACCTGAATCATCTGCACAAACGCCTGAAGCTTTCCGACACTTTTGCCAATTCCCGGAATCGTCTCTGCCACACGCAGCGCATCGTAAAAGCTTGCACCGTGCTCCGACGCATAATCCTGCACCCGGCTGATCGTCGTCGCGCCGATTCCACGCTTTGGTACGTTGATGATACGGCGCACCGCCAGATCATCTTTTCCGTTAGCGATCGTTTTCAGGTAGGCAATCACATCTTTGATCTCTTTTCTGGAATAGAAATTCACACCGCCGACAATCTTATACGGCACATTCGCATACAGAAATTTTTCCTCAAACATGCGGGACTGGGCATTTGTGCGGTAAAGAATGGCGCAATCGCCATATTTCCATTTGCCCGCACCGACCTTCTGACTGATCATGCCGGCCACGTACTCCGCTTCCTCAAAGCTGTTCATGAACTGACGGAACCGAATTTTCTCGCCGTCCCCGTTGTCGGTCCAGAGTGTCTTTTCTTTTCGTCCCTTATTGTGGCTGATCACTGCGTTTGCCGCATATAAGATATTCTGTGTAGAACGATAATTCTGTTCCAGGCGGATCACCTCCGCATCCGGGAAAAACTGCTCAAAATTCAGAATGTTTCCGATATTGGCACCGCGGAATTTGTAGATCGACTGATCATCATCGCCGACCACGCACAGATTGCGATACTTTGCCGCAAGCAGGCTCACAAGCTTGAACTGTGCGGTATTCGTATCCTGATACTCGTCCACCATGATAAATTTGAATCGCTCCTGATACTGGTCCAGTACCTCCGGACAGCTCTGAAACAGTTCAACAGTCCGGCAGATCAGATCGTCAAAGTCAAGCGCATTGTTATCAAAAAGCTGACGCTGGTATTCCTTGTAGACCTCCGCCACCTTCTGCGTCCGCTGATCCCCCTGCGCCTTCAGCGCATAATCGGTTGGTGAGAGCATTTCATCCTTCGCCGCCGAAATCTCTGCCATAAAAAAGCGCTCGCGGTACAGCTTTGTATCGATCTGAAGACGCTTGCAGATCTCCTTGATCACGGATTTCTGATCCTCACTGTCATAAATCGTAAAATTATTTTCGAATCCGATCCGGTCAATGTACCGGCGCAGAATCCGCACACAGGTACTGTGGAATGTCGCCACCCAGACGCCGCCAAGCGCTCCGCCCAGCATTGCCTCCACGCGGTCCCGCATCTCTCCTGCCGCTTTATTCGTAAATGTGATTGCCATAATGTTCCACGGATTCACATTTTTTTCCTCAATCAGCCAGGCAACGCGGTGCGTCAGCACGCGGGTCTTTCCGGAGCCGGCGCCCGCCAGAATCAGAAGCGGTCCCTCGTAATGGCAGACAGCCTGATACTGCTGCGGATTTAATGCATCATATTTTCCCATTTTTTCTCCTCTGTCTATTCCTCAAAATCTGCGAACACCGTAAATCCACTGTCATCGGTGCGGACCTCTGCCACCACACCGTCAAATGTCTTCAGCCGTTCGCGGTTGCCAAAATTCGCAGACATCGCCACGGCGGGTTCGATCGTATAATACCAGCTCGACGGCAATACGCCCTCGGTCACATGAATCTTATCGCCCGGTTTCACCAGGCCTTCCCGCTCCATCTTGAACTCCATTCTGCGCATATCTATTCCTTTCTGCCGCGGTCAGATTTTACAAAAAGCATTTCCCCTTTTGCTCGATGCCGCTGCACAGTTTTTTCGCCTTACCTATTCTACTCGATTCCCTCTGTTTGCGCAAGTATCTCCGTTTCGAAAAAGATTTTTTCTGATCTGGTTATTTTCATCTTGTCATCTGGTATTAAAGACTATATAATAAAGAAGTTAGAGAGGTGACGCGCGTGAAACAGGATTATACGAAAATTCTTACTGACATTCTGGGAAATCTGGCTCATTTGAATCATATTCAGCCCTCAGAGATTCCCCATATCAATCTGTATATGGATCAGGTGACAAGCTTTATGGAAGAGCATCTGAGCAATTCCAAGCGCTTTGAGGATGACAAGATCCTCACCAAAACCATGATCAACAATTATGCAAAGAACAAGCTGCTGCCTCCTCCGGAGAAAAAGCGTTACTCCAAGGAGCACATGTACATGCTGATCTTCATTTATTACCTGAAAGGCTTTCTTCCGCTGAACGATATTCAGGCGATCTTAAAGCCGATCAGCGACCAGTTTTTCAACAACAGTGATGGGATTTGCATGGAAGATATTTACAAAGAGGTGTTTCGTCTCGGAGAGGAAAATATCTCTGATATTGGTCGTGATATCCTGACCAATTTCCATACTGCCGCCAATTCGTTTGATGGCTATAAGGGAGAGGATCGCGATACGCTCCAGATCTTTGCCTTTATCTGTCTGCTCAGCTTTGATATTTATCTGAAAAAGGAAGTGATCGAGCAGCTGATCGACGCAATGGAACAGAAAAAAGATCCAAAATGATTTCTTACAATTCATTTTATTTCAGAAAAAAAACAGGAGCCCGGCCCCTGTTTTTTCTGTATCCGTATGTCGTTATGCTTCTGACTCCCCGGCTTCTTCGGCCGCTTTTTTTTCTTTCAGACGGCTAAATACCATCTCGTATCCGTCATTGCCGTAATTTAAAGAGCGATTGACCCGGCTGATCGTTGCCGTAGATGCCCCTGTCTTTTCTGCGATCTCCAGATAAGTCTTTTTTTCTTTGAGCATATATGCCACTTCAAATCTCTGCGACAGAGAAAGCAGCTCATTTACTGTGCAGACATCCTCAAAAAAAGTATAGCACTCTTCTTTGTCCTTCAAACACAGAATTGCTTCAAACAGTTGATCTACTGCCTCTGTCCGTATTTTCTTACTCATATGGTTACCCTCTCATGCAAATATAGTTGGCTGCGCCTTCTTTATCTTAGCACGTTACTTTAACACTGTAAAGCACTTTATGTTCAAAAACAAAATCTTATTTTTTCTTTCTGGCACAGACAGACACATACTATATGCCTTTATTTGCATCTTTCAGGCTGCGCAGATACGGCTCTGAGTAAAAGTCAATCTGCCTGCTGCTGATCGATCATGAGGTTCAGGATCGTCACATCAGTATCCTTCATGCCAACTCTTCCGACGTATCCCATGTTGCGGATCGTGTCCTCAACGTTTTCTTTTACAAGTCCCTCGCCCGGCTGGAAGCAGTGATTGGCGCTCTCAAGTGTGTAAGCCATGATCGCCGCATCCACCGCAGAGGCAATTTTCGCCGCACAGGAGGATTTTGCTCCGTCGCAGACCATTCCGCTTGTATTTGCAAGTGCGTTCGTGATCGTCCGCGCAACTGCTTCATACCCACCGCCGTTTAACCATGCGATCGCCGCTCCGGCTCCTCATGCGGCACTGACCGCACCACAGTACGCGGAAAGACTGCCGATGTAGGATTTCTGGTGAATCGCCACCAGATTGCTCACCACAAGTGCACGGTACAGCTTTTCCTCGGATATTTTGAGTTCCCTCGCATATTCAATAACCGGCAAAGAGCATGTCATGCCCTGATTTCCGCTTCCTGAATTGATGACGACCGGCATGGAGCAGCCGTTCATGAGTCATGAGAGCCCTTTTGTACCTCCGCCGCCTTTGCCGCCGCATAGGCAATCGCAATCGGCTCCGTGCAGCCAAGCGCCGGCACCAGCTCTTCCTTTAAAATCTCGACGTAGCTTCGATAAATTTTTTCTTTCATAATAATAGATCACTCCTGATTATTGATGCCTCCTACGGCAGCAGTTTTCCTGCTGCAAGGTAAACACGGTACCACTCCTCGCGCGTCAGCACAATATCTGCTGCCTTGCTGATGTCCTCAATACGCTTCCGGTTCGTGCTGCCGACGATGGTCTGGATACCTGCCGGATGACGCAGAATCCATGCAGTCGCGATCGCATTCTGGGTGACCCCATATTTCTCAGAGAGTTCATCGAGCACCTTGTTCAGCTCCGGGAATTTCTCGTTTCCAATAAAGATTCCCTCAAACATGCCATACTGGAACGGAGACCATGCCTGTAGTGTCATCTTTTTCAGCCGCGCATACTCGATCAGACTTCCGTCGCGATTACAGCCTGCATCATTGTGGATATTGACGTTCAGTCCTGCGTCAATCGTCGGGCAGTGTGCTGCGGAGAACTGGATCTGATCGATGCAGATTTTTCCGCCGCAGTACTGGTTCAGCAGCTCAATCTGCATCGGATTGTGGTTGCTGACACCAAATACTTTTACCTTTCCTGATTTCTCCAGGATATCAAACGCTTCCGCTACTTCTTCCGGCTCCATCAGTGCGTCCGGGCGGTGCAGCAACAGAATATCGATATAATCCGTTTTCAGACGCTTCAGGCTGCCGTCCACAGAATTTAAAATATGCTCTTTTGAGAAATCATAGCAGATACCCGGACGGATCGCACACTTTGTCTGAATTACCATCTTCTCCCGCAGTTCCGGCGTCAGTACATTTCCAAATACCGCCTCTGCTTCGCCGCCCGCGTAAATGTCCGCATGATCAAAGAAATTAATGCCAAGCTCCATCGAGCCTTCGATCAGTTCGCGGACTGCTTTTTCGTCCGGAAGTCCTGTGATGCGCATGCATCCGATTCCGATTCTGGAAACCTCTTTTATTTTGTCGCTGATCTGAAACAGTTTCATTTTTGTGTCCTCCTTTATTTTGTTTTATAACTGTATTCTTTATTTTTTAAGCTTCGTCAAACGCTTCATCTATTTTCTTCAGCGCCGCGATATATACCTCCACCGCCCGCTTTATGTTCTCCACCGACTCTGCCTCGTCTGCACAGTGACAGTTTCCATGACCTTCTTTCAGTCCGATCAACGACACGTCACGTTCCTGCCCGGGACCAAATGCCACAGCCCGCGGAATCTTTCGCGCATACGTGCCGCCGCCCATCACAAACGGTTCTCCATCCTGCTGCGTCGTCTCTTTCCACGCATCCATCAGAAGCTGTACAAATGGATGTGTTTTTTCCATATAATAAGGGGCGGAATCCGCGGTATGTGTCACCTCAAAACCAGCCGCCCGTGCGCGATCTGTCAGTTGTTTCAGAAATGCATCTGCCGTCAGTGTCACCGGATAGCGGATATCAAGCAAAAGTATTAAACAACCGTCTTCCAGATACGCTACACCTGCATTGCAGGTCAGCTTTCCTGATACTTCATCTGCGCACGCGATTTCGATTTTTTCTCCGTAGCCATCCCCCGATACCTTATTTAAAAATCCAATCGCCTGCTGTGTCTTTTCCGGCAGCTTTTGCAGGCTTCCCTGCTCCTCAAGCCTCTGGCACAGTACGTGAAGCGCGTTCACGGTTCCATCCGGAAACGCTGCATGTCCACCGATCCCGTCTGCCTCCAGGCATTCTCCGCTTTCAAGCACGGCTTTCGCATGTGACGGCACACTGTTCTGCACGGTTCCGCCTGAAAAATCCTTGAAGCCTTCCAGCTTTTCCATCGTTCGAAGTGCCACATGATAATGACCTTTCTCCCCACAGCAGACCGGAAATCCGCAGTCTGCCACGAACGAATATTCCGGTGCCGGATACCTGGAAAGATAGTAATCTACATCCTTCATCCCGCTCTCCTCCTGGCAGCCAAGAATCTGGCGCACGCGAATGTTTCGAAGCCATCCATGCTCACAGCAGTATTTCATCGCATACAGCACGGCAATCGCCGGCCCCTTGTTGTCCTGCACGCCGCGCCCCACCAGGTAACCATTCCTCTCGGTGCATTCATAAGGAGGATATTCCCAGCCTTCACCTTCAGGCACAACGTCAAGATGATTCCAGATACCGATCTCATGCATGCCCGCACCTGCGGTCAGACAGAGACAGTAGCCGTCCACATCCTCACACCGGAACGCTTCCCGCATGCCGATCTCCCGCATTTTCTCCAGTACCCTGCGGCACTGCACCCCAAACGGCGCGCCCAAAATACCGGCCTCTTCGGTTGCCACACTCGGAATTTTCACCAGCTCTGACAAATCCTGCTTCATCGCCGCTTCCTGCGCAGTGACCCACTGCCGTATCTCTTCCCGTTCCTTTTTATCCACAGGTACTTCCTCCTTTTTTTCCGTCCATCCACACGCAATCTCTATCTTCCACAAAATGCCTGAATCTCTCAGCGATACCCGTAAAGCCTTCCGGCCCTTCTTTCACAGATACTGCAGCAGATAGCTTCCACTGCTTCATTTCCCGGAAAACAACACTCTTGCGTTCTCATTCTCCGTCTGCATCTCCCACTGTCCGGTACTTCTTTGGTGTCACCCCAACCTCCTGCCGGAAGATCCGGATAAACTGAGAGGTATCATTGTAGCCGACCATCGCAGCCACCTCTGTTACAGACCATTTTTCTTCCTTCAGAAGCTCTTTTGCGTGCCCGATCCGGACCTGCCGCAAAAATGCAGAGAAACTGATACCTTTCTTTTCCGCAAACAGATGGCTGATATAATTTTGATTCATAAAAAATACCGACTCCGCCAGTTCACGCACCGTGATATCCATACTGTAGTTTTCCAGTGCGTATGCAGTCATCTTCGCGACGATCTCACTGCCACTTTGTGCCGTTTTCTTCTCCGGCTCCGTATCTGCGCAGTTCATCTGGCACAGGCTGACTGCGATGCGGGTTAGATAATCGCGCAGTTCCGCAAGGGAATCAAACTGAAACAGTCTTTCTGAGCCTTTTTCCAGGGTCGCCGCCGTGTCCTCTAAGCTGATTGCACGCCGGTAAAGTACTATAATCTGCGAATACAGCAGTTCCAGACAGTCACAGCGAATCGGCAGATGACGCTCCACTTCTTCGAAAATTTCCTTCAGTACTTCCGCTGTTTTCCGGCTGTTTCCATATTCCAGGGCTTTTGCAAGAAGCTCTTCCTGTTCTTTTGTCAGATAGTATTCCTGAAATGTCTCTGGTTTCAAACGACCCGCAAAAAGAAGCGGTTCTGCCCAGTTCAGCCTGCATTTCAGAAGATCTGCTGCCTCCTTATATGCCATACCCAGCGCAGCATTTGAATGGTATACCGCACTGATACCAAGCCGTACTGTGGTATCCTGACATTCCAGCAGCTTTCGAACATGCCGCCAGAAAAATAATGTATCGCCGTCCGGTCGGATCACAAGCACCCACAGTTCCGGCTCCAGCTCCAGAAATCGGATCTGCGTCAGAAATGGCGCTCCGTATTCCTGTTCCAGTGCTGTCAGAAACCGCTCCTGATTTTCCTCTGAAAATCCATGCGCATTTCTTCTTGTCATCCCTCCAAAAAAGATGACTCCCATCTGGTAAGACGGAAACGTCCTTACAAACATATTCTTCTCCACAAAGCCCGAATAATCAGGTTTTCGGATACTTTTAATCAGATACTGCGTGACCATGTCCCGCCCGGAAAGCAGTGCTTCTTTTCGCTCAGTGCGGTACTGTGTCATCAGACGGTCCAGACATTTCGCCAGCATCTCGTCATCGATCGGTTTGAGCAGGTAATCAAAGGCACCGTTTGCAAGCGCGCTGCGGGCATATTCAAAATCGGAGTAGGCACTCAAAATAATCACCTTTGTCTTCCGCCCGTCCCTTCGGATCTGCTCGAGCAGCTGAAGTCCATCCATCTTCGGCATCCGGATATCAGTCAGTACAAGCTCCGGATCGGATTTCTGACAGATTTCCCATCCATCCGCCCCATTTGCAGCCTGTAAAATCTCAAATGCATGTGCGGCATCATATTTTTGAATCTGCCTCACAAGTGCTTCCCGCGCATATAATTCATCCTCAACCACCAGAAGTTTCATTCTGCAGCCCACTCCTTTCCCCTGCATTTTTGCCTCTTCTCTATACTCTGCTTCCCTTCACCTGACACTCACACCCTGTTTCTTATTTTTCAGCACCCACCTTTATTCTACGCTTCTTCCTCAGCATACGCATCTTGCTTTACATTTTCTGTCCCTTGATGCTTCTGTTTTTTATTCACACTTTTTACCGCAGCTTCACTCAGCCCTTCACGGATCCGGCCGTCAGTCCTTTTACAATGTATTTCTGGCCCATACAGTAAATGATCAGCATCGGCAGCATCGCCAGCAGATAGGCCGTAAACGCCATCGTGTAATTAAATGAATATTCCGTCTTGAAATTGTACTGGAACAGCGGCAGCGTCCAGATCGACTGTGAACGGTTCAGAATCAGCAGCGGAAGCATGAAGTCGTTCCAGATCCACAGGGTATCCATAATCAGAAGCGTTGAAATCATCAGCTTGACAAGCGGCAGCACGATCTTTACGTACGTCTGGAAGACGCTGCAGCCATCGATCTGCGCTGACTCCTCGATCTCATACGGAAGCCCACGAATATAATTGACGAACAGGAACACGCCCTGCGTCAGACTGAACGCCGCATACAGAATAATCAGACCTGCATGGTTGAGCATATTCAGCTTCGACATCATCTTTGTTACCGGAAGCAGTACGACCTGCGACGGAATAAAGAGTCCCATCAGAAGGTAATAATAAATCGTCTTATAATACTTTTTGTTGAAATTCCGCGCAATCGAGTAAGAGACTGACGGAACCAGAATCAGGATTAATATAATCGAAATTACCGTAATTTTAAACGAGTTCCGCAAAAAAATCCAGTAGTTACTGTTTGTAAAGAGTTCCACATAATTGTCAAAATTCAGCTTTGACGGAAGTGCAAAGAAATTTTTTCCGGCCTCCTCGAGCGATTTGAATGAATTGATCAGTACCAGCCACAGCGGAAACAGAATCAGAATCAGACCACATAGAAGAATGATATTGCGCAGAACCAGCCAGATGCGCTCATCTTTTCCAGCTTTTTTCATCAGTCCGTACCTCCTTTACTCGTCAGCTTCAGCTGTGTCAGTGAAAACAGCGCCACGATCACAAACAGCACACACGCTTCGGCATTTGCCAGTGAGAAACGCATGTTTTTAAATGCATCGTTATAAATCAAAATACCAATGACCTCAGTTGCCCGCACCGGACCGCCTCCGGTCAGTGCATATGGGAAATCAAAGGACGTAAAGCCCTGCTTGATCGTCAGTACCAGATTGACCGTTACGGTCGGCAGCAGATATGGAAATGTCACATAGCGGAACCGCTGAAATGCCGTCGCGCCGTCGATCTTCGCTGACTCGTACTGCTCATCCGGAATCTGCTGCAGTCCGGCAATAAAGATAACCGTCGGCATCGCGACTGCCTGCCACAGCTGCACAAATACGACCGCCGGAAGCGCCGTCTTTCCGGTCATCAGAAGACTGTTCGACAGCCAGCCAATCCCGAGTGCCTTACCGATCACCGGAATCACCCGATAATACAGCTGATCCCAGATCAGTGCGATCGTCACGCCTCCGATCATTGCCGGGACAAAATATATGGATTTCGTCAGCGTTTTAAAGATTTTCAGCGAATTCAGTGAAATCGCGAGGATCAGAGAAGTGACAATCACGCCGATTACGAGCATAATACTGTAGCACACGCCGTTTATTACCGATACGACATAAAAAAATGTATAAAGCACAACCGGAATCAGCGTAAAGAGAAAAAACGTCATCCGGCCGGACATCTTCTTTCGATTTGTTCCTTTCATACCGTACTCCTTTTCCGCCGCAGCGCCGCGGCATGGACAAAAAGAGGGCTGTACAACAGATTTATTGTACAGCCCGTTCCATTTTACTGTGCGCTTGTGATTGCTATGGCTATTCCTTTGAATACAACATTAACACCTCTCAGCAGCGTCATAAAATCGAAGGAAATATTACAAAATGGGCGGAAATTGCCAGGGAATCTCAGAGCCGCACCTATTTTGCGCCCCTTCAGACGAATGATATCAACGGAAAGAGTATCCTTCCTATGATCCGTGTCCTGCTCGACGGTTATGATTACCGTGAGACAGGCCTGTGCTATGCGGAAATCGATTTCAATCCAATCGTTGAAATTCTCTCCTCCTCACAGGAGACGCAAAATATGCTTCTGATCTACAATGCAGACAACGATCTGACCTGGTCAATCAACTGTGACACCTGCTCCGCTCCCTTCGGTGATAAGAAAGCGCTGACTACGCTTTCGCTTCTCAGTGCAGATCTCTCCGGCGAAAATCCGGTTCTGCAGGACACCCTCAAAACCACCCGTGGCCAGTTTGCTGTGAACGGTTGCATCAATACGACGACCGGCTGGCGGCTTATTCAGGTCATCAGCAACGAAAAGGTCACACATGCCTACCGCGATACGCTCGCCAGCTACTTTGGCATTTTTCTCTCCTGCATTCTGCTTGGACTTTTACTTGCTATTTTTCTCTCCCGTATACTCACAAAGCCGGTCTCTACGCTCTGCACGGAGATTGATCTGCTCGACGCATCAAAGGGCGGTCAGGTTGATATTGCTTCCTGCGGCTCCAACCAGGAGCTGCAGCAGGTGCAGCGCTACATGACAATCCAGAACATCCGATTTCCCGGAAAATTCTGCTGCGACATCAACATTCCACCTGAATTTCTCTCGATGAAGCTGCCTGTCTTTCTGTTTCAGCCGCTTGTTGAAAACAGTGTCGAACACGGCTTTTCCAGCCGCGAAACCGACTGTTACATCAGCATCTCCTGTCAGATCGAGGGCGATCAGCTGCACTTTCTCGTGGCAGACAATGGAAGCGGTATTTCAAGTGAAAAACTTACGCAGCTGAAGAAGGCCTGGGCTGCTCCCTGCGCGCATGAAAGCCAGAATGTCGCTGACACGGCTGCCAAATCCGGCGCCCCTTCGCCGAATCCCACACTTTGCAGTGCAGACAAAAAAACGGCATCCTCCCATCCATCCCCTCAGCAGGAAACTGGACGGAAAAGACACCGTTCCATTGGTATTTTAAATGTCAATCAAAGACTGCGCAGCTACTACGGCGCGCCTTACGGGCTGTCCGTGGAAAGCATGGAGGGCGAGGGCACGATCATCGATATCATTCTGCCCGCAGCCGCACTCACGGTAGAGCCTCAGCTGTTCCGCTCGGCCCCACAGCGTGAGAGCTGAAGAAAGGGCGTCGCTATTATCACGAATCTTATTCTTTCAATCGTTATCAGCTCCAATGCATCCTCCCTTGTCTCAGTCCAGCCGCTCCAGCAGTGATGTTCCGATCGTTCCTTCCGGCATCGCGACCTCAAAGTTATCTGCGATCGTCGCACCGATTACCGCGAAGGTATCCGATTCACCAAGGCTTCCGCTGCCCTTCATGGACGGCGAGTAAGCCAGGAACGGCACTTTCTCGCGGGTGTGATCCGTACCGGTATGGGTCGGATCATTTCCGTGATCGGCCGTAATGATGAGCAGATCATCGTCATGCAGCAACGGAAGCAGCTCTCCAAGCTTCACATCAAACTTCTCAATCTCATGCGCATAGCCCTCTACGTTGCGGCGATGGCCCCACAGTGCATCGAAATCCACCAGGTTTGTAAAGCAAAGGCCTGTAAAATCACGTTTCGCAATCTCGATCGTCTGCTCCATGCCGTGTACGGAACTCTTGGATTTGTTCGATTCGGTCAGGCCCTCCCCGTCAAAAATATCAAAGATCTTTCCGACCGAAATCACCTCAAGACCTGCATCCTTCAGCGCATTTAATGCAGTTCTGCCGTATGGCTTCAGCGCATAATCATGACGGTTGCTTGTGCGCACAAACTCGCCCTTTTTCTTTCCAACGTACGGTCTTGCAATGACACGGCCGACCTTCCACTCATCGCGCATCGTCAGCTCACGAGCAATCTCACAGCAGCGATACAGCTCCTGCAGCCCGAAGGTCTCCTCATTTCCGCAGATCTGAAGCACAGAATCCGCTGATGTGTATACGATCATATGGCCGGTTGCAATTTCTTCCTCTGCCAGCTCGTCAAGGATCTCTGTACCGCTCGCGCTCTTGTTTCCGATTACCTTGTGTCCTGTGCGCTTCTCAAGCTCATCGATCAGCTCCTTCGGAAATCCATGCTCGGTAAAGGTCTGAAACGGCTTTGTGATATGCAGTCCCATCATTTCCCAGTGACCGGTCATCGTATCTTTTCCGGTGCTCGCCTCTTTGAGCGTCATATAATATCCCATCGGGTGCTCCGCCGGAGCCACCTGTTTCAGCGGATGCAGGTTTGCCATTCCAATCTTCTGAAGATTCGGCATCGTGAGTTTCTCCATCCGATCCGAAATATGCCCCAGTGTATCCGTTCCTGCATCACCATAGGAAGCCGCATCCGGCATCGCACCGATTCCAAGCGAGTCCATAACAATCGTAAAAATTCTCTTATATTTTTTCATGTAAATCATCCTTTCTGCTCTCTTAATTGTCCCTATCATACACCAGTTAGAAATTACTGACAACCGGTTTTTCTCACTTTGCCGCCTGCTCTGCAAACTTTGTATTCACCAG
>JAQXVT010000047.1 GCA_029225065.1 Lachnospiraceae bacterium
TCATATCCAAAGTCATCTGGCCATCAATAACAGACAGCTTTTCAGATGATCGACCGTAACGCTGATTATTAGCTACAGACAGCTGTTCCACCAGCTTTTCGAAGTTCTGGTTCAGCTGTTCCATCTGATCCTGCATGGAAAGGAGAAGTGTGATCAGCATCTCTTTACTACATGTATTCAGTTGTTCTTCTGTATACTTAGCCATGCCGACATCCTCCTTTGTTTCCTGCTTTGATTATAGCGTAAATACTGGAAAATATCCAATTTGTGAGCAGAGGTCTATCGGCATAATAACGAATCGTTTTCTTGTGGAAAACCTTAAAAATCTAAGGTTTTTTAGAGTAATTCTCTTAGTTATCCACAAGTTGATAAGCTAGTTGTGAAAATCACTTCACAACATATATGGCAGATCGTATGAATGTGGATAAGATTTATCTGCCAGCCATTATTCAAAAAAATACTATAATAAATTTCTCTGTTTTGCACAACAAATCAGCATAGCAACGCTGGCTGAGTCTCTCTGATGGGTCTTCTTGCAACGATCTCAAGTCCTTGCATCAACATACCATACTGCTCTGGAGTGATTGCCAGGGCTTCTGATGTATTTCTTGGCCAGCGAAAGCTCCCAAGATTTAATCGCTTGTATAGAAGGAGAAACCCATCGCCTTCCCATACAAGCCCTTTAATGCGATCAGTTCGTCGACCGCAAAACAGAAACAAAACATCTTTTTGAAACGGATCCAGATCAAACTGGAATTTAATGACATTTGCTAATCCATCGATCCCTTTTCGAAGATCTGAATATCCAGTTGCTATATATATTTTGGAAAATCCACGTGCATCATTCAGCATGGAGGATTCCTCCAAGATGCTTTAGCAGTTCTGCAGATGCGTTATTGGACACCTCTATCACTAGATCTTTCTTGCGAATGATTATGTCCGGCTGAAATTCACCATGTGTGATAGCGGGAGTAGTTGTGGGTTTCAATTCGACAAAAGTAACTGGTGTTTCTTTTTTTGCCTCAATTGGCACTGGAAGATGTTTAGCAGCAGCATATGCTTCGTTTCGAAGAATTCTCTGCCAATAAAAGAAAGATTTGTCTGAGATACCATTCGCCTTGCACCAGGCTGTTTTATTCATGCCACTGGCAAGACATTCATTGATTATCTTGGTCCACTGTTCGCAGCGGACTTGGTGAGTAACTTTATCCATGAGATGATCCTCCTCTAAAAAATCTAAGGTTTTTCAGAGGTTATTATCTCAAAATATGATTGAACTAGCACGGTACTAGCTATTTACCGTATACCCATTATCAAGAGGTGAGTGCTAATTATTTTGTGAAGAATTTGTGAACGCTGCAAGCCATACACATTTACGTGAAAAGAGCCCTCTTTCAAGCTTGCTTGCTAAAGAGGACTCTTTCATGGAAATGTACAGGGCGACAGCACTACAGCGAGGGAATTCTTTCCCGAGCGGAGCATGGCATTTTCTCCGCTTCACAGGTGGGGTCACTTGCTTTTGCACTCGATTTTCTTGATTTGACCACATTTTTACGACCCTTATCACACGCAGCAAAAACAGCAGTGTCCGAAGTCTGAATGCGGGAACGGTAAAAATTCTCCTGCTGCGGTACTTCCAGAACTACTTCGTCCAATTTATCCTCATCATACCAGAAGATAATACGACGCCGGTAAAACTCAGGCAGAGAAGCCGCAAACCGGCGGTTTAAGTCCTGTATTACTTTGTCTGTATCCATAAGTCACTTCCTTTCCTTATATCCGTTACTTTAACGGCACTTAGCCGGAGGATGCCATTTATTCAGCACTTTCTATATCATTAACGCCAATTTAATGCCATTGGCGTTATTTATGGCGTTATTTGTATTAGTTATCGCTCTTCCCAAAATTGGAAGTTGACAACGTTCTAATCATTTCATATAATATTATCAGGTTTATAGAGCATTCATGTGGTGTCTGTTTACAGATGCTATGTTGCCTGTATCCCAGCCGTCCGAGTCTCCGTGATGGTGTCTGCTAGCAGATGCTTGAATCACGGGGTCTTTTTTTGCCTATATTTTAGAAAATCATATATTCTTATCATTCTATGGAGATTGCTGCGATTAGGACTATCCAAAGAACTCAGAATATTGTTGTTATCTGCAAATATAGACTCCAAAATACTCTGATACTGAACAATATCTATTTTATCTTCTGGTAAACATCCCAATAATCGAATTGCCTTCATCAAATTTTCTTTTTCATCTATCCATATTTGCCAAGCAGTACGATCAGCTATTGCTGATTTGTTACGTCTTATAGTTACTTCTGTGACAATTTCATTATACGAATATGGAGCCTTTTCTTCTGCCAATTTGTTTTTATTATTTGAATTTGTAATGTAATACCAAACTGGCAGTTTCCATGAATTCTGTTTTGCAAGCTCTGGATATACAAATTGTAGTAGCTGATCAGATGAATATAGTGAATCGTGTAAAATTATATTCCTATACCACTGTTCAGAATTAACGGCTCTTGCCAATCCGTATTCATGTGCTGAATTTTATATTCAGGAAGTGTATATGCGAGAATACCACAGCTCTCCATATCCAGCAGATTTTTATAATAAGTGTTTGTTCTTTTCTGCTGTTCTTCCAACTCACGGTTGCGCCGCTGAAGACGTCTGTTTTTCTTCGCAGAACTATCCTTCACAGTTGTTTCCCCCATTACATTTCATCTCCTTGTTGCATAAATCTTCTATGGTTTTCAGTAATTCAGGCACATTTAATGGTTTTGTTAAATGTGCATTCATTCCGCATTCTATTGCTTTTCTTTTATCATCTTCAAAAGCATTGGCAGTCATGGCGATAATTGGGATCGATTCTGCATCCTTTTTTTCAGACTTACGGATTGATCGCGCCGCTTCATATCCATCCATAGACGGCATCATGATATCCATTAAAATAGTATCAAAATAGTACTCCGGTTGATTCAAATAGGCATCTACCGCCTGTTGTCCGTCAATCGCTTCTACTACATCCATGCCCTCATCTTTCAGGATAAAAGAAGCAATCTCCCGATTCAGATCATTATCCTCTGCCAACAATATCTTAAATTTTTTGGTTTTTCTTTCCCTGGTTTTCCCGTTTTTTGCTATTGTTTCATCGTTCTGTACTTTCCTGAATGGTATCTCTACATACATGGTGGTACCCACACCTTCTGTACTATCGATTTGTATCGTACCACCCATCCGGTCCAGAAGATTTTTTACGATAGCCATTCCAAGTCCCGTTCCCATATAAGTACTTCTGGCTCCAGTATCTGCCTGCACGAATGGTTTGAATATTTCTTTCAGGAAAGACGGACTCATCCCAATCCCGGTGTCCCGTATGGTAAACTTCATCTTCACTTCACAGTCAGAAACATCCTCTTTTTCTAAATAACAGTCTACAGAACCATTCTCACGATTATACTTGATTGCATTTCCGATAAGATTCAACAAAATCTGTTTCACATATAATGGACAGCCAACCAGGTATAAATCTTTCAAGCTGTCTATATCACCTTCATAAGAAATACGAATATCCGATTCATCCGCATTCATCCGGGCAAGAGTCTCCACTTCATGAAGCAGAGAAAACAAATGAAACTTTTCTTCAGTCAGTGGATCCTCATTGTTTTTCAACTTACTTAACTCCAGTGTATCGTTAATCAAGGACAACAGATGATCTGCTGCAACTCTGGCTTTCAAACGATTCGCATCGATCAGAGCACGGTTATCCGGGTGTTTCATTCCGATATCAAGGAGTCCAATAATTCCATTCAGCGGGGTCCGCATATCATGGGACATCCTGGAAAGGAAATCCGACTTCGCCTGACTGGCCTTTTTCTCACTCTCCAGGGCAATCGTCTTTTCTACCAGTTCATTTTTGTCCAGAATCAGATTCCAGTGTTCCACGATACCTTCCGTGTTCCGGAACTTATGTCCCCTGTCCTCGATGTATTTCCAGGAACCATCCTTACATTTCATCCGGTATGTGATCTCATAATGATCCGCCCTGCTGTACTGATCCAGTGCAGCTGCAATCCCTGTTTTCAGATCATCTGGATGAGCCAGCCCCACAATCGTGCCTCCGGATGCTTCCATCAGTTCCTCCGGTGTATCGTATCCAAGCATATGTGCAAACTGTTCCGAAACATATTTGAAGGAATACTGCTCATCATCATTGCTGATCTTCACACCACCAGGCAAAGCTCCTGTGATCATGTCCAGCTGCTGCCTGAGTGCCTGGTTCGCTTTTTCAAGGGCATCCTTATAGAAGCGCTCTTTTTCCACAATCTCATCTACGCTGCGGAAACCGAGGAATGCAAAATGATTGTTTCCATCATATTCCTTTACAATATGTGCCTGAAAGCAGGATAATCCAGCTTCATTCGGTGTCGTTTCAAAAGAAAAATGGTATTCATTCTCCGTCTCAAATTTTCTTTTTATGTTCTCGCTGTTCAGTGTCTGCCGCATAGGCTCTTTGAACGCTGGGAGGGCATAGTGTTCTGCATACCGATCTACATAATCCGAAAACTTTTCAATATTTTTCAATACTTTTGCATGATTGGTTTTCTGATTAAAGACAAAGGTATACTCATCCGTATCCAGATTTAACACAAATGCAGTCGTATAGTCCAGACTTAACCCTGACAGGACTCGGTTTTTTTCTTCCAATTTCTGCTTATACTGGCTTTCCATCTGCTTTTCTTTATCAATCTGACGAACTACATATAAAACATTGAGTACATTTCCATCCGAATCCCGTTTTTTCACGATAAAACGTGCCAGATGCCATGAGTCATTTGCTGCCCGGTATTCTGTGGATATGCTTTCCTCCTCCCGAAGCCGTTCAGCTAAAGTGGAAGTATCCAGAAACTTTTTCATCATTTCCTGATGTTCCGGACAAACAATCGTCCTTCTGGCTTCTTTAAATCTCTCCGCTGTATTTCCATACCTTTCGGTGAGGCGGTGCATTTCCTGCCCTGCTGAGATTTCTTCATAAGTTCCGCTGACCAGATCCATCCGGTAAATCAACCAGTAAAGTTTACTGATGGAATTGACAATCTCACTGTTAAGGGTTGCCTCTTCTAATGCATGTTCCAGCTTTTCCTGTTTTTCTTCCAGTTCTTTTTTATACTGTTCTTCTTTATATTGCTGCGTCAGATCAAGAACGTAAGTGATACCTAAGATATCTCCATTTTCCTCATCTTCATACATGACGATGTGCTGTTCTGCAATCATTGGCTCAAAAATGGCTGACTTTGTCCAGTATCTATGAAACACATGCGTTTCACCCTGCTTAAAATGCTCCAGAAGGTTCTGAACAGATAAAAATGCATAATAAGCAGCCTGTTCTTTCCTGTCCAGTTTCTGTCCCCAGTAGGCCACAACATCTGTAAACCGGGCATTTTCAGGAAGCCCCATCTGCTTATTCAGGCTGTATTCTACATCATCAATTACCTGGTACATTTCTCCCGGGACAAGATCTCTTGTCAGGTTAATGTTATAGTAAGCACCCGCACTCGAAGCAAAGGCATGTTCCAAAACATTTGTTTTCTTTTTCATTGTTAAATATTCCATAGACTCCCCCTCTTGCTTGCTTCCAGATTGTATTTTTCATTCATACGCACGTCAGCCTCCAAGCGTTCTTACCCAGGCAATGTTATTCTCAGTAATAAAATGCAACCTGGCATTCTTTTCTTCTTCATAGGTTCCTCTCTCAAAGTTTTGTAAAGCTAAAAAAGCATTGTCTTCTCAGACAATGCATCCCAAACGTTGCAGCTGGCTGCCATTTTACAGGCCCTATAGCTTTGCGTCTCAGACTTTCGACTGATTTGCTAAAAATAATTCTCTATTCTTTTCTTAATATACACATCTAATTTCCATGTCTTTTCAATCAATTATATATGGTAATATTGATTTTCGTCAATAATGCTCGCTTATTTTATTAAACTGCAAAAACATACTTTTATACAAATACACAAAAGGCATCTGAGATTTAGCCCAGATGCCCATCATAAATGTGTTTCTTATATTTTCAGCTACGGTAATTTGCCTTCGCTTCATTTTAACGATGCCCCTTTGAACCCATGATCAAATTAAAAAAACAGGCTGCTCTTCCCTGCTTGAATTTGTGAGCAGCCTGTTTCTTCCATTAACGCCAGTTAAATGTAACCATACCGTAAATGTAAATAAAGGCAACTATACCAGGCAATACAAAACGGAACAGCGGCTTCATCCAACCCTGCACTTTCAGGCCCTTTCCGGTATTGGCTTCCTTAAGAAAATTTTCCCAGCCCCAGCCAAAAGAATTGCAACAGAAAAGGGCAAGAACAAGAGAGCCCAGCGGCAGAACATTGTTGGAAACAATAAAATCCCAGAAATCAAGCCAGGTAGTGCCAGGTGCAAATGGCTGAAAATGAAATACACTGAAGCCCAGAGCAGTCGTGAGTGCCAAAAGAAAGATACCTGTACCGCAGATTATGCTTCCCTTGGGGCGAGACCAGCCTGTAAGCTCACGAATCATAGCAAGGATATTTTCACATACACCAAGAACCGTTGATAAAGCTGCAAAAATCATAAACAGAAAGAAAAGAGAGCCCCAGATACGTCCTCCTGACATGTTGTTAAATACAGTGGCCATTGTATCGAAAAGCAGGCTCGGACCAACGGTTACTTCCAAATTGTAAGTAAAGCAGGCCGGAAAAATAATAATACCTGCAAGAAAGGCCACAAGAGTATCCAGAACAATTACGGGAATCGCTTCGCCCAGCAAAGAACGGTCTTTCTCTATGTAGCTGCCGAAAATAGCCATACCGCCCATACCGGTCGACAAAGTAAAAAATGCCTGATTCATTGCTCCTACAATAACAGAACCGTTGATTTTGGAAAAGTCAGGTTTGAGGTAGAAGCTCATACCACTGGCTGCACCATCCAGCAAAAGACTGTGCAGTGCCAGAGCCAGCATCAGTACCAGCAGTGCGGACATCAGATATTTTGTAACGCGCTCCAGACCACCCTGCAAATGGAAAGAAAGAACGAAAAACGCTATCGTAAGTGTGATCAGCAAAAAAAGCACATTCACAGACGGAGAAGCAATCATGGATGCAAAGCCCAGTGTAGAATTGCTGCCACTGAGAAAACGGATAAAATAATAGATGATCCAGCCGCAGACAACAGCATAAAAAGCGATCAGTGCAATATTTCCAAGCAGACAGATCCATCCGAAAATTCCCCATTTTTGTCCAGGCTTTTCAAGTTTGCGGTACATAAAAAGGGGGCTTACCTGGGCTGCTCTGCCAATGGAAAACTCCAGAACAAGGGCCGGAATTCCCAAAATAATCAGGCACAAAATATAAATCAGCATAAAACTGCCGCCACCATTTTTCCCGCACATCCATGGAAACTTCCATACATTACCGCAACCGATGGCACAGCCTGCAGACAGCATAATAAAGCCTAAACGGCTTCCAAGTTTTTCACGATTCATCAGAAGATACTCCCTTCTATATCTTTTTCTTTTGCCATTATATATATAAAAACAGTATTTGTAAAATTGATAGTTTTGTTATATACTATCGAAAATATTGTTTATAAAGAGGACAGATATAAATGGATACAAATGTGCTGAAAACTTTTATTGCAGTATGCGAGCATTCCGGCTTTTCAGCAGCGGCAAAAGCTCTGGGATATACACAGTCTACAGTCTCTACACAGATCAAACAGCTGGAAAAAGAACTTCAGGTCACTTTATTTGAACGTTATTATCATAAAATCAGTCTTACAGAAAATGGCATTCTGGTTTTGAAACAGGCACGAAATATTCTGAATGAACAGGACAAAATGCTGTCTTCTATAAATTCAGGAAAAAGAATTGAGGGAGAAATTCGTCTTGCAATGTCGAGTTCCATCTGTAATCGATATTTCAAAAAAGATTTTCTTTGTTTCCATAGAAAATATCCGGGGATACAGGTGAAAATAACGGAATGCGATACGAAACAGATGTTTGATATGCTGTGTAAAAATGAAGCAGATATGGTATTCACCCTGGACAGGCATATTTATGATTCTGACTTTGTTATCTGTGCGGAACAGGAAGAAAAAGTTCATTTTATAGCATCTACCGATAATGCGGCACTGAAAAGAAAATGGACGTTAAACGAACTGTGTGAAAATGAATTTGTTTTGACAGAACGTAGGATGAGTTATCGAGCAATATTGAATGAGACTCTTGCGTCAAAGTCGCTGGAAATTCGTCCGGTTCTTGAAATCGGAAATCCCATTCAGATCTGCGAACTTGTAAAAAACAGCAATCTGCTGTCATTTCTCCCGGATTTTATTACAGAAGAATATGTCAGGAATGCGCAGATTAAACGACTTACCGTGGAGGACAGCCTGACAACAGTATGGACGCAGCTGCTGATACACAAAAATAAATGGCGTTCTCCTGCAATCCATGCATTTACAGAATTTTATAAAGAAGTTATGCAAAAGCCCTGACAGGATGCCCCCCAAAGCCAGAATCTGAGCCATATTCTGAGTTTTACACCACTTAAGTCAAAAACATTTTATAATACTGCGTTATTTATCATTAACCTTCAATTCAAGCACATCCGGACGTGCGTAGTGCCCCACTGCATCATGCTCCATTTTGCAGGCAGCCGGTAAATTCATGTCAAGCTCCGCATAAATGATCGTTTCTTCGTCCCAAACCGGTTCCGTGACATAGTGCCCGTAAGGATCAATAATACAGCTGCCTCCTCTGCACACAAGCTCAGGTAATGCAGACACTGCTTCCTGCTCATGGATATCAGAAGGATAGGAGGATCGTCTGACAATCATATCAGCATTGATAAAGAAGCATTTGCCTTCCATTGCGATATGCTGAATGGTTGCCTGCCACTCCGGATTATCATTTGTGTTAGGAGAAATGTAGATGGTAATCCCTTTTTGATAAAGCGCCACTCGTGCAAGCGGCATATAGCTTTCCCAGCAAATCAGGCTGCCAACCGGCCCCCACGGTGTCGTTGTGACCGGAAAATAATCCTTGTTGGCATCCCCCCAGACTACGCGCTCAGTGCCTGTAGGTTTCAGTTTCCTGTGCACCTTGTACGTACCATCCGGCTCAAAAATAACATTACTGTTGTAGAGTGTTCCGCTGACTGCATCACGCTCAGAAAATCCAAGGCTGATATAGGCGCCTGTCTTTTTTGCTGCGTCTGCAAGCTGCTGAAACTCCGATTCTCCGGCAACCACCGACGCATCATAATACCGTTTCCAGTCCTTTCGTCCGTTTTCGCTTCGTTTTCCCATACTGAAACCAAAGCTCATTCCAATCGGATATCCGGGAATAAAAAGCTCCGGAAAAACAATCAGATCCGGCTTTTTTGCAGCAGCAGCATCAATGTACTGCAGTGCCTTTTTCAGGGATTCGTTTTTATGAAACATTACCGGTTCAGCCTGTACCAACGCAATTTTACAAATACTTTTCACATCTTTCATACGACTTTGTCCTCCTCTATCTCTTCCGCCTTTTTCTTTATTTGCGTATCCTTTACTTCAGGTTTAAATAATTGATATATTCATTTCCCCATATCTCCAGTTCTGCCAATACGCTCCTGAATTTTTCTCCTATTTCACTCAATTCATATTCTACTTTAGGCGGAATCTGCTGATACTCTCTTCGAACGATCAGGCCTTCCTTTTCCAGTGTTTTCAACTGTCTGGATAAGGTTGTATGAGTCATTTCTTCCGGCATTCTTCTTTGCAATTCGTTAAAACGAACAGGCCCCTCGGTCAGCAAATATAAAATATACATAGACCATTTTCCGGTCAGTACTTTTTGAGCCGTTACATATGGGCATAAACCAAATAATTCTTTTTTCATATATACGTTCCTTTTTGATACTGGTATCATAAAATATCGTACTTGTTTTTTGTTTCTCATAAATATAATTATAACTGCAAAACAGAAAAATACAAGTCTTATTTGAAAGGAGCTTTTGAAAAATGAATGAAATAACAACATATTTACAGGAATGCAAAACTTTTTATCTGGCTACAACGGAAGGAGATCAGGCACATGTCCGCCCGTTTGGTGCTGTATGTGAATTTGAAGGAAAGCTTTATATTGTGACCAATAATCAGAAAGATGTTTACAAACAGATGAAAGCAAACGGAAAAGTAGAAATCTGCGGAATGAATAAAGGCACATGGATTCGTGTAAAAGGTACTGTCAAAGAAGATACGCGCCGTGAAGCACGTGTTGCTATGATGGATGCAAACCATGCATCTTTAAGTTCTATGTACAATGTGGATGACAATCTCATGACCGTATTTGCATTCGAAAATGGAACCGCTACCATCTACTCTTTTACTGACGAGCCAAAAACTATCACTTTATAATTATAGAAAAAACCTTAGCAGCTGAATTTCAAATCAGCACTAAGGCTATTTCTCTTGTTTGCCGACCTGAAAAGATGAATTCCTTTCTTTCCAGATTGCCGGCTGATCTCATCATCTATCTTTAATGCCAGTAATCATAAGGATTACTCTGTGCTTTCTTTTTTTCTGTTTTTCCAGTGCTTTTCTCCGCAGCTTCTCTGGTAAGAAACAGTCGGTCAGTGCATTTGGTGCGTCAGTTTTTGCGTCTGCATCGGCATATTTCTTTGGACTCACACCGTATTCCTGCTTGAAAATGTCCGTCATCCGGCGTGGCGTCAAGCCCACATCATCCAGAGAAGCCGCCTTATCAATCCGTGATTTGATCTCCGCCGCACTCTCCCGCATAGGCTGGTATTCCAAAAGGTCACTGCGGCAGCTTTGATTTGCAGGATGGGCGGCAGAAAATGCCCGTTGTTTTTACAGCCCCTTGGATTACAATTCACGTGCAAAATCAATGGCTTTTTCTTTTCATGCAGCCGTAAATTTTATCAAGCAGCATGCATACAACGAATGCAGTCGCAATGCCTAGAACAACTCCAAACAGCACATCCGTCGGATAGTGAACAAAGAAGTACATCCTGCTGAATCCGACCATAGCAGCAAACACAAATACTCCGATACCGGCTTTTTTGTGATAATGAAAGATTGCCATCGCGCTTGAAAAGGCCAGATAGGTATGTACCGATGGACAGGAAAAGCTTGTAGACTTCTTCACAATCAACGGTATCGTGCTATCCACTGCACAAGGCCGTGGTCTTGCAATCATGTCTTTCAGGAATTCATTTCCAATCAGGAAAGATACCGCAAAGGACAACAGAACTGCTGCACCACATTTTCTTGTTTTTGGGATAATAAGTAACACCAGCCCGACTACAATCCAAAGCTGTCCCATCGATCCCACCAGGGTATTGAAAACTGTAACCATCACACGGTCCAAAACCGGATTGTGAATGGATTGAATTGCGTATAAAATATTCAGTTCCATGCTAATTGTTTCTCCTTTTTTATTCTCTATTATTGTATTTATTATTGTATTTACTTAATTTCATCCCCACTATCATATACTTTCTGTAAACCAATAGGAAATGGCTCTTTATGCATGTTCTTCTGAGGATAGTGTTTGTCTGGCAACCAGCTCAGCGAAAAATCCTTTCTTCTCTATTAGCTCCTCATAGGTTCCATCTTCGATGATTTTCCCATGATCCAGTACAAGGATTCGGTCACAATTCTGAATCGTTGACAGTCTGTGGGCTATTACAATTCTGGTACAATGGAGATGATCCAAAGCCTCAGACACCTGTTTCTGTGTCAAATTATCCAGTGCACTCGTTGCTTCGTCAAACAAAAGAATTTCCGGCTTAGGCGCAATTGCTCTTGCGATCATCAGTCTCTGTTTCTGTCCTCCGGATATTCCACCGGCACCTTCTGATATCACGGTATTCATTCCCATTGGCATCTTCCTGATGTCTTCCGCAATCCCTGCAAGTTCTGCTGCTTCCCACGCATCCTCCTGTGTCAGCCATGGGGCAGAGATCACAATGTTGGAATAAATTTCACCTTGAAAGAGCTTACCATTTTGCATCACCACACCGATTTTTCTCCGCAGTGACTTCAGATCTATTCTTTCCAGATCTTTTTCATCGTAGTAAATTGCCCCTTTCTGCGGCTTCTCAAATCCAAGAAGCAGGCGGATCAGTGTAGATTTTCCGCAGCCCGTCTTTCCAACAATTGCCACATACTCTCCCGGATGGATTTTCAAAGACAGATCATCCAGAACAAACGGCATGTTCTCCGTATAGCGAAAAGAGACATTGTTCAGCTCGATTTCTCCCGAAATACGCTCCAGCACCTGTTTATTCTCGGAGATTTCCGGAACCGCATTAAAAATCGGCCGAACCATTTCCAGCGCAGGCCGTATCTGTGCTATGGTAAGTGCAATTCCTGCCAACGACGAAAATGCTCCCGACACCATACCATAAGCGGTATCAAAAGTGTAATAATCTGCAACCGAAACATTGGATTGAATTGCAATATAATAAAGCACGATCGTTCCGAATAGAGAGATTCCGGTATTGATCACGGAATTTATCTTCAGAAATACCGGAGGATCATACAGCAAGCTGGCCTCCTCTGCATATAAGTTTCCCCATCTTGCAAATGCACGTTTTTCTGCACCGGATAAGCGGATCTTCTGCACACCGGAAATCAGCGCATAGGTCATTCCATCCTCTTTGCCGGCAAGCTCCATCTGCTTTTGCGATATTCCCGTCTGTGCCAAAGATGAAATAAGAGTAAACATTACTGTTACAACGATCGTTACCAGTGCCGGAACTGCAAGTGAAGGGGTAAAAGCAAAAATCTGCGTAATATAAACCAGGGAAAAAACAGAAGTAAGTCCTGTAGAAAATACCGTAGAGACCAACATATCGCAAAGTGAATTCATGCGTCCTGCACGGCTTGACAATTCACCTGCACTGTAATTTCGGAAAAAATCGGCCGGAAGCGACAGGACACGCATCATTGTCGCCGCCTCCACCGCAAGACTCAGCTTTATATCAATCCGCGAGGTCACCAGATTACTGACTGCCTGAAACAATAAGCTGGACACTGACACGGACAGCATAAAGATCAATGCTGCCGCAAACAACCGCATATTGCCGGTTGGCAATACTCTGGCAAATATCAGGTTACTGATTCTTGGGATCAACAGCCCCACTAATATGACGGCAAGTGATGCCAGTCCCATCATAAGATAATCTGACGGGTAGAGCGTTTCCAATATATATTTCCAGAGTGTGCTGATTCCCATTTTTTTCATTGGAAAGGGTTTATAAAAGGCAAGTGCCTCCTTTTCATTGTGAAACGGACATTTGCAATCCGCTTTGCTACGATCAAAGCGTAAATTAAAAAGATAATTTCTCAAGCCCATTGTGCATAATTCCCCAGGTTTTGACAAGTAGTCAATCTGTTTTTATCCTGTTTTCGTCTTATTATTAGTAACATTGCGTGATATGTTATGCAATAGTGACAGAATTAAAGAACCATTACCAATGTCCCGGGAGTTTTACAGTTGAATAATTAAAAATCACCTTGCAGACCTTATAAAACCTGCATTTTTTATGTCAAATTTTATGTTTTGGTATGTGCTTGTTTGTAATAGTGTATTATATATAGAAGAAAATGGAAAAGCCTCTTCCTGTATTTATAAAAATCCCGGGAAGTACAATACCCATTGTACCAAGTCCCAAACACAGAAATCCTAAAACACTCCAAATAACTTTTAACGGATTTTTCATTTTCTTATTCTACTCCCTGTTTCATATTAATTTTTTATCCGCGGTTAGCTTCAACTTAAAAACAAAATGGCATTTGACAGACCTCTTTTTGGGATCTGTCAAATGCCTCTTTTTCATTGCACAGCATATTCTCTCAGAAAGCGCTTCGCCTCTGCCTGCTGCATTACGCCTTTTACGCTTCGCTTAATTCCTTATACACGGAGCGCATCATAAATACCACTACAATCAGGGAGATCACATCCGCTACCGGTGCGGAATATAAAGCTCCCACTACTCCGAAGAATCTCGGGAACAGTAAAATTAACGGAATGCTCAGGATAAAGTCTCGCAGTAAGGACAGTCCCAGAGACATCACCGGTTTTCCGAGCGACTGCAGGAAAATACTTGTTGCCTTCTGTACACAGCAGAAAATAATAGTGCACAGATAAATACGGAATGCCAGTACTGCAAACTCATTATACAGTTCGCTCTCGCTTCCGAAGATACGGATAATAGAAAGCGGAAATACCTCAAATACAACGGTTGACACAATACCTACGATTACCTCTGCGCGCATCATCGTTGCATAGATCTTTTTCACACGCTCATTTTTTCCGGCACCGTAATTATAGCCGACAATTGGCTGTGAGCCTGCTGCAATTCCTACCACAACAGAAATAACAATCTGGAATACCTTCATTACAATTCCAACGACCGTAAGCGGAATATCCGCACCGTATTTGGATTTTGCACCGTAAGCTACCAGTGTATTGTTCATCACGCCCATAATCACTACGATAGACATCTGTGTCAGGAAGCTGCTGATACCCAGCGGTAAAATCTGTTTCAGAAGACCTGCGGATAAGCGGAAGCAGGATTTCTGAAGCTTTACCGCTTTCATTCTGGTCAGATAGCCGGCGGAAAGCACTGCCGTCACGATCTGACCCGCAATGGTTGCCAGAGCGGCACCGCGCATACCCCAGCCCAGCACAAAAATAGCGATCGGGTCAAAAATTACATTGATGATACATCCAATCAGGGTAGAAAGCATCGCAAACTGCGGGCTTCCATCTGCACGGATGATCGAGTTTACCGCATTTCCGAAAATAAAGAACGGCAGTCCGATTACAATATAGTCAAAATATTCTCTCGCATATGCAATATTATTTTCTGTCGCACCAAAAGCTGCAAGAATATGATCCTTCAGAAGAACAAAAAGCAGTGTCAGGACAATCCCTGCAATTACCAGAACAACAACCGCATTTCCAACACTTCTGTTTGCACTCTCGGCATCCTTTTTTCCCTGACAGATACTCAGATACGCCGCACAGCCATCTCCGATCATAAGCGCGATCGCCAGCGCGATAATTGTGATCGGGAACACTACGTTGGTCGCACCGTTTCCCAGATAACCGACGCCCCGTCCGATAAAAATCTGGTCTACAATGTTATACAGAGCAGAAACCAGCAACGACATGATACATGGTATGGAAAACTTCAGCATCAGCTTTCCGATTTTTTCTTCTGCAAGATAATGATTTGCGTTTTGATTCATTTTTCCCTCCATTTATATATATCTATGGCTTCCAAACAGGTGGAGCATAAAAATAGCCGTATATGTCGGCTTTCACATACACGGCTACCACCTAAAGCTTACGTAGTATAACATATTTGTCCAGAGCTTCGTAATAATGCAATTTTCACGAAATTAATGAAAAAATCCTCTCATCTTTCCATGATATCACAAAAAACGGCCCAATCAGAGCCGCAAAAGGCAGTTCGTAAAATTTTCTTGCATTTTCTCCGGTTCATGCATTATAATAAACAAAAAACGAAGCCGGCTTTGAAAGCGTGAAATCACGAGGAACTGCTTATCCTCACAGATTTCGCGCTTATTTTTTTGCCGGCCACAGGAGGTTTTATGAACACAAAAAACAAACTGGCTGATATGCCAATCCGCCCCCTACTGTATACAATGGCAGTCCCTCTGATGCTGTCGCTGCTTGTGCAGTCGCTCTACAATATTGTTGACAGCATTTTTGTCGCCAGATTATCAGAAACTGCGCTGACTGCCGCATCCCTCGTATATTCCGTTCAGTTCTTAATGATCGCTGTAGGTGTCGGTACTGCCGTAGGACTGAATGCTCTGCTCTCCCGAAAAATCGGGGAACATACACCAGAAGAGGCATGTCAGGCTGCCACAACCGGACTTTTTCTGATGCTGATCACAGCCCTCATATTTTCCATGGCCGGTATTTTTTTCTCAGATGTCATTGCTTCCAAAATGACATCTGATCCGGAACTTCAGACACTCTGCAGGCGGTCGGAGACACCGTTTTATCCATGATTTCTCTGATCATTGGCGCTATTTTGAATATTATCCTTGATCCTATCATGATCTTCGGTCTCCTGGGCTGTCCCGCAATGGGCATCCGTGGTGCGGCAATTGCAACCGTCATCGGACAAATCTGTGGTGCCATTGCTGCACTTCTGTTCAACCGCTTCCACAATCCGATCATCCATGTGCATCTGAAGAACTACCATTTCAGATGGCAGGATATTGCTGATATTTACCGGGTAGGACTTCCAACCATCATTATGCAGGCTATCGGAAGTATTATGACTTTTGCCGTAAACAGTATTCTTCTTCACGTTTCCGCAACAGCCGTTGCCTTTTTTGGTATCTATTATAAGCTGCAGAATTTCCTGATGATGCCGACCAATGGTCTTGGACAGGCTGCTATTCCCATCGTCGGATATAATTATGGAGCTAAAAAATATCAGCGCGTACAGCAGGCCTGGAAGATTCTGCTTCCTACCGGAGCTGTGATTGCCCTGTGCGGAACTGTTATATTCTGGTGTTTTCCCGGAAAATTGCTGCAATTATTTTCTGCAAGTCCGGAGATGCTCGCTCTTGGTGTTCCGGCACTTAGAATTATCTCTGTTTCTTTTGTCCTGGCTGCCGTCACGATTCTGTGCGGATATTTTGCTTCCGGACTGGGAAACGGTATCATCAACATGGTCAGCGCTGCCATAAGACAGCTGGTTTTACTGGTTCCCTGCCTCCTGATTTTTATAAAAACCCTGGGCATTTCACATTGCTGGTATGCATTCTGGATTGCAGAGATCATTGCCTGCGTTTACAGCTACTGTACATCACGGAAATTACTGAAAACAATTTCAGCAAAATCGCTTTGATTCCAAATAAAAGAGCGTGAATCTCTGATCTGATTCACGCTCTTTCGCTTTATGAGCTATAATGTTGTTCCGTTTTCACTTTGATCTTCCTGTCCGCTTTTATTGATAAAATCAATAATTGTTTTGCATACTTCCTCTTTCGGCTGACCAAGCGCCATTCCGAGTTCCATATATAACAGATTTTCGGCTATCTGAAAATATTTTGCATCGGTCGCAGTAGACTTTTTCCCCTGTGCAATCCGTTTCTGCTTCCGTTGATAAATCATTTTTATAATAGCAACTAATGACTCAGGACTGTTTGATTTTACTGCTTCTTTATATTTCTGTTCGCGCATTTTTTCATTGTCAGTCCAGGCTGTCGGAATCTCCGGAATGCGTTTGATGAGCTTCCACGCCTCTTCATTTGTCAGGCATAATCTCAGTCCTGAAGCTGTGTTTACAACAGGGACATATAATGTTTCCCTTTCATCTTCGACTGGCCTCATCAGATAGTACAATTTATTGTTTTTTTCGCCCTGAGAATCCAGATATAAAATATCTTCTATTTTACATATGCCTGTAACCGGTTTACTGACAAAATCTCCAATTTCATACTTCACAAAATTCTCTCCTTACCATCTGGCCGCTCTACTCTGTAAAAGTGTACCGTATCAGGGAACCCTGACCATCTCCTGTTACGATCACCACATCTCCACTCTCATTGCAGGCAGATTCCAAAACCGGAAATCTTCCATTTTCTTTTACATATGCTTCCGGACTGGCTGCTTCTGCCTCAATCAGAGTTTTTTTGCTGTGTTTTTCTCCGCCGCACGGATTTATTTCTTCAATAAAGATCTCATATTCATGCATGTGTCTTTTCCTCCTGACATTAATCATCACAGTGAAGATTCGCAACCTCGCAGGTGACCTGACTGATTCGGTTAAAACGAGCAGCATAGAGGCTGCTTACTACACCGCTATGCTGCTCGCTCTTACTTCTATTATAAAACTATTTTCTTCCTGTTTCAAAAGCGATTTTCGCCAAAAATATATCTTCTGTTTTTAGTCATTATTACGATGTTTAACGCAGTTTCAGATGCCGCGCAGAGGAACTCTCACTGCAAAAGTCCCATCCGCTCTGCCTCCTTTTTCAGCTCCTCGCATCTTCGGTTGACCATTCCGAATCGGCTTACCGCGCAGATCACGCGCTTGCAGCGCCGCATAACTGCGAGCGCCTCACGCACCTTTTCTTCGGAAATCTCCTCAAAGGCCTGCTCTGAAATGACGGTCCCGGCAAGTGCGTGGGCTACCTGATAGTCCACATCGTTCTCCGGGAGAATGCCGGCCGCAAACGGGATGCCCTGGCGCTGCAGCTGCCGAAAAACGGGAATGCCGCTTCCGCCTCCTGCGATCACAAAGACCTCCGGCTCTCCTCTCGGCGCATCGAGCTCCAGACAGCCAAACGATGCGTTGTAGCTCCCGACCGTCACACCGTAGAGATGATGAATGTACTCGTCGGTAAAGATTTCCTCCGGTACACCCATGCACTCGATCCGGTCGCCGTGCACACAGATCACAAGATCAGACACCTTCTGCGCAAGATCGAGTTCATGCAGGGACATAAGCACCGCGACGTGCTTTTCATGTACCATCTGTTTCAGGATAGCAAGTAACTCCAGCTTGTGCCGAATGTCAAGAAATGAGGTCGGCTCATCGAGCACGATCACCTCCGGCTCCTGACAGATTGCACGCGCCAGCAAAATCCGCTGCCGCTGCCCGTCACTGATCGCAGAAAAATCGCGGTCACGCAGCTCCCAGGCATGCACCAGCTGCATGGCGCTCTTTACCTTCTCGTGATCCTCTGCGCCCAGAATGCCAAGCGTCCCCGTGTAGGGATAGCGTCCCGTTGCGACGACATCCTCACACGTCATCAGTTCCGGATGAATCCGCTCTGTCATGACGACTGCCATTTTCCGCGAAATCTCCTTGTCGGTCATGCGCTCCATCGAGGTATTGTCGAGCCAGACAGCGCCGCCGACCAGCTTCAGCTGACGGATCAGGCTTTTTAAGATCGTCGATTTTCCGGCTCCGTTTGGGCCGATCAACGTAAGGATCTGGCCTTTTTCCAGAGAAAGACGGATGTCACGGATCAGCGGCTTCCCGTCATAGCCAACGGTCAGATTTTCTGTGTATACAAAACTTTTCTGTGTCATCTATCGTTTCCCTTTTCTGTTTATCATGACGTAAATTACCACCGGTGCTCCGAAAATTGCGGTCACGGAACTGATGCTCAGCTCTGTCGGCGCAAACACGGTACGCGCAATCAGGTCGCAGAACAGACAGAATGCCGCACCGCCAAGGAAGCATGCCGGAATCACCAGAATCGGCTTCGCCGTCTTTAACAGGCTCTTCATCAGCTGCGGCACGGCGATACCGACAAACGAAATCGGTCCTGCGAATGCCGTCACGCACGCGCTCAAAATGCTTGAAAGCAGAATCAGCTCCACACGAAACCGTTTGATATTCACGCCCATATTGCGCGCATAGCCCTCACCCAGCTGGTAAGCGCCCATCGGCTTTGAGAGCAGAAACGCCAGCAGCACGGAAACCGCCACAACGCCCGCCATCATTGCCACATTGCTCCAGTCCGTACCGGAAAAGCTTCCCTGTGACCAGTTATGCAGGTTCACGATGTTGGAATCCTCCGCAAATGTCACCACAAAATCCGTAACTGCCGAGCAGATATAACCGATCATAACTCCGCTGATGACCAGCATTGACATATTTTTGACCTTCCGCGATACGAGCAGCACGAATCCCATCGAGATCAGTGAACCGGCGAACGCAGAAACAATCATCAGTCCGGAGCCCGCAGTCATGCCCTTTCCCAGAAGGAAGATCATCGTCAGCGCTACGGTCAGCTTTGCCCCCGAAGAAATACCGAGCACAAACGGACCTGCGATCGGGTTGTTGAAAAAAGTCTGCAGAAGGAACCCGGAGGCCGAAAGCGCGCCGCCCAAAATCAGCGCCGCCAGAATACGCGGCAGACGAATCGACCAGACGATATTTCTGGCTGTCTCATCGCCGCCTTTTTGAAACAGAATCTGAAACACTTCACGCACCGTCAGTGACACGCTCCCGGAGTTGATATTCCAGAAGACAAGCATCAGAAGGAGCGCCGCGAGCATCAAAAACGATGCGATATAGCGTATTTTTGCTTTATTTTTCATATTTTCCTACCGTTCCAATCCACAGTCGGTATTTTCCCTCTTCATCTTTTCCGCTGACATAAGCATCCCCACTACTCCACACTCTGTACATTTGAAAGTGGGAATGCCTATCTGCCTTCCTTTACTCAAGCCGGTACAGATACGTCAGGTTCTCCGGGCCGTCCTCCGTCAGCATCCGGTGCATATCCATGATCACGTCGCCCAGGCACGTTGTCTCCTGGAACATGCTCTTCGTCAGGCACCATACATTGCCTTCCTTTACCGCCTTGAAATCCTTCAAAAGTGCGCTCTTCTTCAAAAGCTCATCGAGTGACTTTAATTCCCCGTCGATTGTGCTGTTGTAAATGATGTAATCTGCATCTTTGGCTCCGGCGTAAAAGTCCTCCATCCCCATGTTCATCGTGGACTGACCTTCCTCATCCGCGCCCAGATCTTTGAAAATATACTGGCCGCCGGCAAGATCAATCATCTTGGACACATAATCGCCGGCCTTGCGCACGTTCGCCGCGCCCATGGAATTAATATAGAAGAAAGCCACCGTCTTTCCTGTACTTTCCACATTTTCAAGTGAAGCCAGCTGTGACGCCTGCTCCTCAAAGAGTGCTTCCGCCTCGTCCTCTTTTCCGAGAAGCGCGCCGTAAAGCTTTACCCACTCAGTCCTGCCAAGCGGATGGCTCTCATAGCTCGAATGCTCCACCATCACCGGAATACCAAGCTCCTCGAGTTTCTCCTTTACCTCCGGCTTATGGTAGATCATCGTGGATTCGATCGCGAGATCACAGCCTGCCGCCAGAATCTGCTCATAGTCCGGCGCACTGTACTTTCCTGCAAAGGAAATGCTGCCATCCTCAAGAGCCTCCTTCGCCTTATCGATATACCAGCCGTCCGCGTTCGTTCCGGACAGACTGATGGCATCCAAGGCGTCCAGCCCGCAGAAAAAGTCCATCGCTGACGTCGCCACCAGATAAATGCTCTGCGGCGTGTGCGAAAGCACTGTGATGTCATCCGGCAGGTCCTCAGGTGCCTCCTCGCCATCCGGCACCAGCAGGTACTCGCCATCACCCTCGATTGTAAAGAGCTTATAGCCTCCCTCATAATAGTCTACGGAAAACTGATCGGCATAGGACAGCGGAAGCGTATGATCCCACGTAAGGCCCGGGAGATCCGGAGCATCCGGCGCTTCTTTCTGAGCATGCTCAGTTTCATCGGTCTCTGCCTGCGCAAGGACCGTTTGTGCCCCGGTGGCTGCCAAAGGAGAGCCTGCTGTCACCATGCTCAATATTCCACACAGAAGCATCACTGTGTATCGTTTCATTTTTTCCACCTTTTCTATATTATGTACGCCCGGAGCCTTTTCATCGCCTGCTTTTACGACAAAATCCTGAGCGCAGATCATTTTCTTTCAGAAAAATATACAGGGTTCTTCTGCCAATGCTACTCACTCAGGCTGAACGTCAGTGTATACTCAATCTCGTGCGGCTCGCTCATCGCAACGGTATCTGCCACAACCTCCATCGGATAATCAAAGCCATCCACCGGAATCTCAAACGTAGAATTGCCCTCTGTGTTGACCGGCTCATATTTCTCGCCGTCAATAATCATATAGTCATAGTTCGGGCTGCTCCATACGATCGTCGCTGTCACTTCGCCATCCTTCACGGTCAGGTTTGCCGGAGAATCCACCGTTGCTCTTCCGCTTCCGCCCTCAAGTGTTACGTCTGCAGTGTACTCGCCATCCTCAAGACCAAGCTCCTCTGCCGTCACCTTTTCCCCTGCATCTGCCTGCGCATCCTCATCCTTCACCGGATTGCTGACGCTGACTTTGTGCTCATACCATTTGCCCTTCTTACCGATGGCTGATATAGTAAACTCTTCCCCGATCGCCGGTACCGGGATATCAAAACCATAAACCTCCTCAGAGGTTCCGTCTTTATAGGTTACGGTATCTGTGGTCGGCTCAAGAAGCTCTGCTCCATCCTTTTTTGCATCCTCGGAGCTTCCCATGAAAAGGTTCAGAAAGCCTTTGCCGCCAAGGCTTACATGAATCGTCATCTCTCCGTCCTTTACGGTCAGCACACCTTTTCCGTCATTTGCCTCATTGACATGGAACATCGAGCTGTCCGTGTCAAACTCTGCCGTATAAACGCCGTCCTCGAGAACCTCTCCCGCTTCTGCCCCGGTGCCATTCTCTTCTGCTTCAGAAGCCGCCTCGGTACCTGCCTCAGTAGTAACCTCCGTCTCGGTCTCCCCTGCAAATACTGCCGGGCAGCTGCCCATCAGAAGAGAAGCCGCGGTAACCAGTGATAAGAAAAATGATGTGGATCGTTTCATGATAAATTTCCTCCTTGTTTATACCCTTGTCTATACCAAAAGCAGCCCGGATGTCTTGCAACATTCCGGGCGGCCCTTTTTATGAAAGTTTCAGGACACTCATTTCCTGTTATGCTTTCTTTTCCTGACTATATAAAGCAGGTGCTCATATATGTCATCTGATCTTATGATTACTCTGCGATAGAGTCGATTGCGTCCTTTGTATGAGCGACATACAGCTGCTCAACTGCTTCGATTCTTCCAAGGCCCTCGATCTGGCAGTCTACGGTGTCAAATGCTCCGGATTCTACGAACTGAGTCTTCCAGGAATCCTCGTCATCGCCTGCCATGTCGTTGTTTGCATGGTCACCTGCTACTACCATCAGCGGACGAAGAACAACCTTCTTGAAGCCTGCATCCTGTACTTTCTTGATAACCTCTTCGCAAGCGGTATCTTCCGGCTCACCTTCAACGGTTCCGATGAATGCGTTTGTGAATCCAAGATCGTTCATCTGTGTCTGCATCTGATCGTAGGTTACGTTTGCAGTATGAGAAGTACCATGGCCCATGAATACGAATGCAACGCCATCCTCAGCTGCTGCTGCCATATCGTCGTAGCCAGCCTCAGATGCTGCCTGATCTGTGATTGCCTGAGCAACTGCCTTCTTGTCATCGTTGATTACGGTAGCATCATCGCCAACCTCACCGAGCATCGGCTCAGCGATTGCAACGGACTCAAATTTATCTCTGTAAGCATCGATTGCTTCTACCATCTCATCGTACTCTGCACCGTGCATCAGATGTGTCGGCTGAACAACGAGGTTCTTTACGCCGTTGTCAACTGCACGCTGAAGTGCCTGATCCATGTTGTCGATCTTCTCGTCATCTCTTGCCTGTACGTGGTTGATGATGATCTGTGCAGTAAATGCTCTTCTGACTGCCCAGTCCGGATAAGCCTCCTGCAGTGCATCCTCAATGCCCTTGATATCCTCTGCACGGCTGTCGTTGAAAGAAGTACCAAAGCTTACAACCAGAATTTCGTTGTCACCAATCTCATCTGCGTTGCGCGGATCGTCCTTGGAAGCATCTCCTGTATCACGTCCGAAGTACTCCGGGCTTGCCTCCTCGCCCTCTACCAGCTCTTTCTGCGCATCTGTCAGTGCATCCCATGCTTCCTTAGCTGCGGTGCAGTCTGCGTCGGTTGTGTCGGTTCTTTCCTGTACGTAAATTTTATCGATCAAAGCCGCAACATTGTCAGCAGCTGCCTGATCTGCATCTTCCTCGCCAGCCTCAGATGCTGCCTCTGTAACAGCCTCTGTCTCCTCTGCATAAATGCCAACCGGGCTTACCATTGTAAGCGTGGATGCCGCCATCATCATTACCAGTGCTTTTACAACTCTGTTTTTCATGTTTTTTTCCTCCTTAATCTTCTCTGCACGGATCAACTCTTGCCGTCCTGTGCAGCAGACGTCAGAAAATTTATGCCCGCATTCCCCGCACACTTAAACGAAAAAACGGATACGGAAACAGAACCAACACGGCAAACTGGTAAAAAAAAACCTTTTACACGTGGTAAAAGGATCGCGGGAAATAAAAATAAATATGGTACAATCAATTACTCGTGATCCGGGCTGTCCCCTGTACCGCAACAGGCAGGTTTCCTGACTCACAGATCCACGCTTCGGCTGCCTTCCCGGTTTCCCAGTGACTAATAGCTTCGCTCCCTGCTTACAGTGACGAGATCGTGCAGGATTTTCACCTGCTTCCCTTTTACCTGTTTTTCACCGTCTTTATCATCACCCTGTGAAAAACAGCACCTGATGCTTTCTTATTTAATTGTGTGGCAGAACGCCTGCATCCTGGCGTTTCTGCCCGTATCATAGCACATTCTCTCTAGAAGTACAAGAGGAAAAAAGCTATCATTTCTGTCTTTTTTTTCGGCACAGTACCACTCCGAGCAGCAGCAGAACCGGGAAAATGACGCCTGCAAGAATGCCTCTTTTCAAGTCATCCCCGGCAAGCTCCGATACAAAGCCAACCAGAGTCGGCCCGCCGGAGCATCCAACATCTCCGCCAAGTGCCAGAAGTGCAAACATCGCCGTACCGCCCTTTGGGAGTGCCGCCGCTGCCTTGCTGAAGGTGCCCGGCCACATGATTCCAACGGAAAGACCACAAAGCGCGCAGCACACAAGGCTTAGCTGCGGCGCCTGAAACAGACCAATACCGAGATAGGAGGCGATGCACAAAAGGCTGCTCCATACCATGAAACGGTCAAGTGAAATCCGATCGCCATATTTTCCATAAAATGCCCGCGATGCACCCATCAGAATTGCAAATGCCATCGGCCCCGCAAGATCTCCTGCCGTCTTTGTGATGCCAAGGCCCTTTTCCGCAAGCGTTGAAGCCCACTGGCTGACGCCCTGCTCGCTTGCACCCGCACAGATCATCATGATCAGCAAAATCCAGAATGTCTTCATCGTGAGCAGTTCTTTTAAGCTCAGCCCGGTCTCACCCTCCTCCATCAAAGGCCGGATCGGCACCTTTGTAAATGCCATCGCATTTGCAAGCGGTACAATCGCCCAAAGCACAGCCAGGATTTTCCAGTTGGTGATTCCAAAAACGGAAAAGAAAATCGTCGAGATCAGCACCACGCCCACATGTCCCCAGCAGTAAAATGAATGGAGCATGCTCATCGCTTTTTCTTTATTGTCCGACGGGCACGACTCGACAACCGGACTGACGAGCACCTCGAGAAGTCCGCCTCCGATCGCGTAAACCATAACTGCAATCAGAATGCCTGCAAATGCAGACGGCAAAATCCCGGGCAGTACCGTCAGAAAGATCAGTCCGGCTGCCGACAGGATATGCGCAAGCACCATGCAGAAACGATAACCCAGCCGGTCCACAAAGCCGACTGACAGAAGATCCACAAGCAGCTGCACGCCAAAATTAAACGTGATCAGCATCGTGATCTGTGACAGCGGAATATCATATGTCCGCTGAAACGTCAGAAATAAAAGCGGCGCAAAATTGTTGATGATTGCCTGCACGATATAGCCGACAAAGCACGCCTGTATCGTCTTATTGTATTCATTCTTCATTCTTTTTTCTTTCCTCATCTAAGAGCGGTACACTTTCCGCCTTCGACTCCCCGCAGCGTTTCCGAAGTTCTGTCTTTACCGCCATATATTTTTTCTCCGGCACCGGAAGCTCGACGCCGTTTTGCAGCCGTATCCGGAAACGCCAGATCTCAGCCACATACTGCGGATTTACCAGATAGCTCGCATGGCACCGGATAAACAGCTCCGGATAACGATTCATCAGCGTCTGCAGACTTTCCACAGACTCATAATCGCCCTCCACTGTGTGAATCACCGTGTGGCTTCTGGCCGTCTCCACATACAGAATCTGTCTGCTGTTTAGAAACAGAAGCGCCTTGTTAATGCTCTTGATCTGCACCCGCTCCGAACGCGGCTCTCCCGCAAGCACAAATTTTTTATAATCTGATTCATAATGGAGTGGATAAATAGTATCCCTTTCATCGTATACGATCGCATTTGAAATATGGCATACCCGAATCCGGATCATTTCCATTCGTTCTGTAATCGTCAGCTGGACGCGCTGTTTGACCTGATTCACACTGCCATCCGGCCAGATGGTATCCACTGTAAATGCCAGTATAATTTCACACACATGGCTGTTTACCGTGGAAAGCGGAATCACCTTGAGGTCACGAATTACAAATCTCAGATCATTTTTTTCCGCTGCAAAAGCTGCCACCAGTGCCTCTCTCGTCCGTATAATCTGATTTTCCGCCGGTCCGATCCACAATACATCCTCATCACATGCATCCAGAAATGGCTGTATATCATTATTATAGTAGCGTATCACAATATCAGCGGCCTGCTTTGCCACTTCCTGAACATTCATCTGCTCTCCTCCTGCTGTCCATAACCTGCCGATAAGGCTGCGGACGCAAAACAGAACAGAACTCCATATCTGCAGGAAGACAGACTTCCCTCTGCTTCAAAGTAAAAAGCATTGCCTGACTTTGATAATGCTCTTCTTCATACTGTGCAGCTGGCTGCCATTTTACAGGTCCTTTAGCTTTGCGTCGCAACCTTTCGATTGTTTTGCCCTTTTACATATAAATTTTCGTAAAAATTATTATACCATTTCCGTTTTAAAAAACAAGCCTGCAAAACGATTTCACTGACACAGACCAGAAACAGGCGTTAATTTGACACTTGACAAATATGCGATCTGGCTGTAATATTTTCCCAATACTTCATAAAACCTATAGGTTTGATATGAATTAAGGGAAATGAATTAAATTTCAGAGGGGAGAACATTACTATGAAAAAATTATCCGCACTTTCCGTAATTACCGCTGTATCTGCACTTGCACTTGGCAGCTCCGCGCTTGCCGCTGATGTGACGACTGTAAATATCGCCGGCGTAACCGGCAAAAAGCCGTACACCTACGTAGACGATGACGTCAACTACACCGGCTATGATTTTGAAGTACTCAAGCTGATCGATGAAAAACTCGAGGAGTATGAATTCAATTACACTGCACTTGAGCAGGATGCTCTGCTTGTTGGCCTGCAGTCCGGCAAATATGATCTTGCCACCTGCTCTTTCTACGGCACAAAGGAGCGTTTTGAAACCTTCGACCACTCCAATGTTCCGGTCAGCTTATCCGATGCAAGACTGATCGTGCGCAGCGATGAAAACGACATCAATTCTCTGGACGATCTGGCAAACAGCGACAAGCAGCTCGCGCCGATTCCGACTGACGATGCACGTTACACCATCATTAACACCTACAACGAGGAGCATCCGGATACACCGATCGGATTTGAGGGTGCGACCGAGCAGTCCGCAACAACGGCTGATACCTTAAAGGCAGTTGCAAACGGTGTCTATGACGCAGCAATCTATCCATACACCTCTTTCACCAGCGTTCAGGCAGATCTGAACCTTGATCTGAAAGTAACAGATTCTGTGGGCCTGTTCCCGACCGTTTTCCTTTATACAAAAGCAAACGATGAGAGTGCACTGATCGAGGCAGTAGATGGCGCATTGCAGGAGCTGCGCGATGACGGCACACTTTCCAAGCTTTCCGAGGAATGGTACGGTGAGGATGCATTCTCCATCGAAGGTGCAGAGGATGTCACCGACGTTATCTACTGGGCAGACTGAGAAAAGGAATGTCTGCCATGAAAATTTCGATTATCGGTGCCGGAAATACCGGTTTTGCATGTGCGGCACATCTGGTTCAAAAAGGATATGATGTGACCGTGTACACGAGAGATTCAGAAAAAGCAGCTTATCTTGACCAAAAACAGATCACTTCAGGGCAGTTTTGCTCTGGAGTGTTTTCTGTATCTGTGACTGCTGATTTGAAGGCTGCACTTAAGGGTACCGACCTGATTATCGTCTGTACCTGGGCAAATGCGCATCATGAAATCTTTGAAAAAGTTTATGCAGCTGTCGACTGCGATGTCCTGATCTTTAACGGAAACTGGGGCGCATATGAGGCGTATCAGGTTCGTTCCCGTCTTTATCCTGAAAGCACAACGTGTATCGCGGAGGCCGGCGGCATGCCATATGTCGCTTCCTTTTCGGAAAAGGACAGAAGCCTCACGGTAAAAGGAATCAAACGTACCGTCACCGTTGCCGGTGTAAACGGTTTCCTTTCCGATTCACTTCTTGTGCTGCTTCACTCGCTTTATGAGGATGTCCACACCACATCTTCCGTGCTCACCACTTCACTGGAAGCGCCAAACCCAATCATCCACATTCCGCTCTCTCTTTTCAACCTGAGCAGAATTGAGCATCATGAATCGTTTTCGCTGCTCACAGAAGGGTTTTCGGAGCGCGCATCTGAATATATCCAGGGAATCGACCGTGAGCGCGCTGCTCTGGCGGACCGACTCGGTGTTTCCTATGAGGGCATCACAGAACAGCTCAACGGATTCTGGGGAACTTCCTATCCGACCTTAAGTGAACTGTTTGCGGGCAATCCGGTCTACCAGAATGTAAAAGCGCCGGATTCTATCCACCACCGCTTTATTGCAGAGGATCTGCCGTATGGCATTGAACCGCTCGTCCGCCTCGGTTCCGCGGTCGGTGTTGAGACCCCGTACAGCAAAGCGCTTGTCGACACATTTTATCTGTATCTTCAGAAAAAAGAGCATCAGAGCGTTGCATTTGACACAGCCCTTCTGAAAAAGATATAATACAGTCCGAATGTTCCTTCATCACAAACTGTCAGAGCGCTTTTTGCTGATGCGCGGAATTATTACACACGAAACGAGGTTCCATACATGATTGAAATCAAAGATCTGAAAAAATCCTATGGCGCAGCCGAAATTTTAAAGGGTGTCTCCTTCGATATCAAAGAAGGAGAAACTGTCGTGATCATCGGCAAAAGCGGCTCCGGAAAAACAACGCTTCTGCGCTGTCTGAATTTTCTTGAACAGGCGGACAGCGGTATTTTCACGCTCGGTGACACGCAGGTTGATTTTTCACAGGCAACACGCGCGCAAAAGGACGCAGTCCGTAAAAAGACTTCCATGGTCTTTCAGTCCTACAATCTTTTTTACAACCTGACTGCCCTGCAGAATATCACAGAAGCGCTGATCTACACCAAAAAAATGAAAAAAGCAGATGCACAGTCTCTCGCACGGCAACTGCTCCTGGAGGTCGGTCTTTCTGACAAGGCAGATTCCTATCCGAAAATGCTCTCCGGCGGACAGAAGCAGCGCATTGGCATCGCACGTGCCATGGCCGTCAACCCGGAGCTGCTTCTGATGGACGAACCGACCTCCGCACTTGACCCGGAGCTGATCGACGAGGTATCTGCCACGATTAAAAAGCTCGCCGACAGCGGTCGTACCATGCTGATCGTTACCCACGAGATGCGCCTCGCACTTGATATTGCAAGCCGTATCATCTTCATGGAAAACGGCACAATCGTCGAGAGCGGCACTCCGGATCAGTTCCTCAACCATCCGCAGCAGGAACGCACAAAAGCATTTCTCGCCCGTATCAGAAGGGAGGGCGGCCTTTAATGTCCAATCCGTATTTCGACTTTGGCGCATTCCTGGAAGCATTTCCAAAGCTGCTCTCCCTGTTGCCGTACACTCTTTTTACAGTATGCATCATTCTGGCTCTTTCGCTCGTTTTTGCCATACTTCTTGTCTGGCTTCGCCTGCGGAAAAACAGGGTTGTCAGCGGTGTCGTGCGCTTTTATATCATGGTAATCCGCGGTATCCCTCTGATGCTTCTGCTCTTTGTTGTCTACTACGGGCTTCCAATTCTGCTTCAGCTCTTTGGAATTGATACAACCAATATCCAGCCGCTGCCCTTCGTGATCGTGGCATTTACCCTAAGCACCTCCGCCTTTGAGGCAGAAGTCATCCGGGCTGCTTATGAGAGCATTGATCGCGGACAGATGGAGGCTGCACAGTCCTTAAGTCTTCCGTCCCCGGCGTTTTTCTTTCATATTCTGGTACCGCAGACCTTTGTGCTGGCGCTTCCGAATCTGGGGAATCTGATTATCACCGCCATTAAGCAGTCCTCGATCATGTATACCATCGGTGTCATGGATATCTATCAGAAGGCACGCACCCTCTCTGCAGACCACTTCGGTGTCTGGCAGCTTGAGATTTTTCTTGCGCTGATGTTCATCTACTGGGGCGTCGCGCTTCTGATCGATTTTGCGATTGCAAAGCTTTATAAACGGATGCTGATCTATATTCCGTGACAACAAAGTGACCTGAACATGCAGGTTCACTTTTGTAAAGGCAGTATCTCATCAGAAATGCAGTACGCACCTTGCAACTGCAAAATCCTGTAAAGCGGATACCCGCAGTACACTTCTTCACTATAATAAATACATAAAGGTGAAAAATATGTTTAATGTACAATACGCCATCGATGCCTTCGGCGAACTTTTAAAAGGTGTTCCGGCCACCGTATTTATCACGACCGTTTCGATTCTGCTTGGTCTTGTACTTGGCCTTGTATTTGCCTGGATCCGTATCCGGAAGATTCCGGTTGCAAGCCAGCTGATCGCTGCGCTCGTCTCCTTGATTCGGTCAACCCCGATCCTGGTACAGCTCTACGTCGTCTGCTACGGCATGCCGCGCATCATCGCGTTCATCCATCAGCAGCCGGAGCTCGTCTCAAAAATCACCATTCTGCCGAACACGACCGCAATCATCACATTCACGATCTACGCAGCCAGCTATTTTGGCGAAATCTACCGTGCTTCCTTTAACAGCATCGAAGACGGGCAGCTCGAGGCAATCCAGTCGTTCTCGCTGCCGCGCTTTGCATCCATGATGCGGATTATCGTGCCGCAGGCAGCTGTTTCTGCAGTTCCGAATCTGGCAAATTCCTCGGTCGATATCCTGAAGAACACCTCTTTGCTGTACACGATCTCCGTCATGGATATTATGGCAAAAGCAGCCGTCACCGCATCGATCGGTTTTCGTTATCTTGAGGTCTATACGGATGCCCTGATTATCTATCTGATTCTTTGCATCTGCTACATGGTCTTCTTCTGGATCATTGAGAAATTTGTGGTTGGAAGAACCGCGCGGCTGATGCCGTAAATCACATCGTTCTGATTTAAAAATTTTGCGGATGGATCTGACGGAAAATATCCCCGCTCTTCTACTCAGACAAAAAACGGGAAGGACACTGCCAAAAAGCAGCGTTCCTTCCCGTTTTGTTTTTGTTTTTTCTTCTATCTTACCTGGTCCATCCAAGATACGCGATATTCAAATATCCGTTTTTCTTCTCAATCGAGGTATTGACATGGAACACACTGCGCATCCGTTCCTCTGTCAGAACCTCCTCCGGCGTACCGTTTGCAAGGATTCTGCCTTTTTGCAGCAGCAAAATCCGGTCACAGTATCTGGCTGCCAGATTCATATCATGTACGGACGTAAAAATGGTCTTATCCTTAAATTGCCGCATAATCTCCATGATATACAGCTGATAACCGATATCCAGGTGATTCGTCGGCTCATCTAAAATGATCAGCTCGCTCTCCTGCGCAAAAGCCATTGCGAGATAAATCCTCTGCTTTTCCCCTCCGGAAAGGCTTAAAAAGCTCCGTTCCTCAGTTCCCTGCATCCCGACCATTGAAAGTGCTTTTTCAACAATCTCCTGATCCGCCTCGCTGTCCTGCTCAAACATCTTTTTTCTGGAATAGCGCCCCATCATGACCATCTCCTGTACGGAAAAATCAAAATCCGGCTGATTTTCCTGCGCCACGACAGCCATCTGCTGCGCAATCTCTTTCGACTTCATGTGAAAGACATTTTTTCCATTCAGATAAATGGCACCGGCAGTCGGTGTATACTGACGGTATATATTTTTTAATATCGTTGATTTTCCGCTTCCGTTCGGGCCTATCAGACCGACAAACTCATTTTTGGAAACAGACAGAGATACCTGCGAAAGAATCTTTGATGTCTCAATATTAAAGTCCAGATCTTTGACCTGAATCACTTCATTTTTCTTCATCGCGCCCTCCTACTTGCTGAAGGAATATCTGCTTTTACGCAGCATCCACAAAAACGCAGGCGTTCCGCAAAGGGAAGTGACCACGCCAACCGGCAGCTCCTGCGGAGAAAACATAATACGTGCAAACAGATCTGCCCACACTAAAAAGATCGCTCCAAGCAGGATTGAGAACCAGATCAGACGCTTATGCGCCGCACCGACAATATTTCGGCTGATGTGCGGAATCACAAAACCGACAAAGCCAATCGCTCCGCTCATCGATACGAGAATCGCCGTCAGAAGTGTGCTTACCAGAATGAGGATCCATTTGACCCTCACGGTATTGACACCTGTGTTTCTTGCGATATCCTCGCCTACCAGCAGTGCATCCAGCTCCCGTGTCAGCGGAAGTGTCAGGATAAGTCCAAGCACCAGCACGCCGATTGCAAGCGGCACATCCGACCAGTCCGTGCCGGCAAACGATCCACTCAGCCAGAACGTCGCTGACTGTACGCGCCTTGCATCCGGTGTCAGAAAGATGATGATATTCGTCGCCGCAGAAAAAAATGATGACAGCGCCATACCGACCAGAATCATTTTTGTCGTGTTGATCTTTCCGTTTTTGGAGCCAAAGATAAATACGATCACTGCGGTTAAAAGTGCTCCGGCAAAGGCACTCTCGGCAAGCGGCACTCTTCCGATCACCGGAAGCGTCCCGATCAGAAGTGATACGACTGCTCCGGCAGATGCACCGGAGGAAATGCCAAGCACGTAAGGATCCGCCAGAGGATTTTTCGTAATCGCCTGCATCAGAATGCCGGTCAGTACAAGCCCTGCCCCGGTGCACGCCGCTACAATCACCTTCGGCAGACGTAATGCCCAGATAATATTGATCTGGCTGCTCTTATAGCTGCTCAGATCTCCGCCTGTGAGCTTTCCATAAATAATTCGGAATACATCCTTATAGTAAATATCCACAGATCCAAAATTTACCGCAAAAACAAGGGTCAGAACAAGAAGAACGACCAGTGCCGCATAGACACCGGTCATCACTCCTTTTTTTGAATGTCTTAACATAACCTCGCCTTAAAAGCAGTCCGGATGGAATGCCTTTGCCATCGTTTCGATTGCATCCACGCTTCTGTAGCAGCCTGTCACATCTGTTAAGTCAATTACAATGATATTGTCATTCTTGATTGCCGGAACATCTGCTAAAATATCGCTGCTCTTTAAGAACTCCAGCTTCTGATCGATCGGGTCAGATGCGATGTAATCCATGACAACAATGCACTCCGGCTCTGCTGCAATCACGTCCTCCCATGCTGCTGCAGTCCAGTTTTTCTCTGTATCGGCAAAAATATTTGTTCCGCCTGCCAGCTCGATCATATTGGTCGGAAGACCTGCACTTGCGGTAAACGGTGCATCCTCACCGGAATCATAAACGAATACCGATACCGGGTCCTTGCCCTCTACAGCCGTCTGAACCGCTTCGATCCGGTTCTTCATATCCGTTACGATCTCATTTGCTCTGTCCTGTACCTGGAAAATTTCACCGAGATTTGTGAAATCCTCATAGACGGACTCGATCGTTGCCGGTGCATACTCTACTCTCGGGATATATGGCTTGATTCCGTTCTCCTCGCAGAAATCATACGGGAAGTTTGTATCGGAAAATGTGGAGTACCAGCCAGTCAGGAAATCCGGCTCTGCTGCCAGCAAATCCTCCTGAGAAGGATTGCTTGCCTCAGAAATACAGGTAAGCTTTGAAAATTCCTCCGCATACTCCTCCGGCACCTCGTTGTCCATATAGCCATAGCCCACGATTTTGTCCGAAAGGCCAAGCTCCAGCAGCATTTCTGTCGTAAAGTTTGCAAGGGTAACAACGCGCTCCGGTACCTCTGTGTACTCGATATCGTACTCTTTTCCGCTCAGCTCCGTATGAACGGTTGTCGCAGCGCCTGCGGTCATCGGAAGTGCGCATGCCATTACAAGGCCAAGTGCTGTTACTTTTCTCCACTGTCTGTTCATTTTGTTTTTCTCCTTTTCATGTGGTGCCAGTACCGTTTCCCGTCAAGCAGAATTCTGCAAATCAAAGCGGATATTCACAATCCGCTTCGCTACGTGTTCATAACCGGGCAGCTGCTTCGCAGCTTATCAGAAGGAGTTCGAGTTCCTCCTGATACAAGCAAGTCCTACATCGCTGCTTATTATCCCCCGCAACCCTGCAGGGGACTTGCCTGACTCAATTAAAAAGGAGCCTGCCAAAGACAGCAGACTCCACACCCTTTCACGCGTGATCTCTTACTTTGCTCGGAAGTATAAGATTCACAGAACAAGCAGGTTTCCTGACTTATGGATCATCACGTCTGCCGCCTTCTCATATCTTTGCAGATACAATGGCATCTGACAGCCGCTCCCCAAATACAGTGACCGGATCGCTCAGGATTCACACCTGATTCCCTCTTCAGACCGTCTGTGTATGTCGTCTTTTCGGCATTCCTCACAAAACTGTCTGCACTTGCACTGGCATATTTAGTTGATATAGCTTAGTACATCTTACCTGTTTGTCATAAATTTGTCAAGTAAATTCTTTACGGCAGCCACTTCAGCACATCTTTAATATGCGCATCCCAGTAATCCCAGCCGTGAACACCCGGGAATTTTTCATACGTAACCTGTACTCCCAGCTCGCAGGCTTTCCCGTAAAATGCTTCGTTGGACGGATAGATAAAATCCTCCGTTCCGCAGGTCATATAAAGCTTCGGAAGAGTAACTCCTGCTTCCAGCTGCTCCTTTAAAAGCGTTGGCAGATCATCTCTGGTACCCGCCATATTGTGATGATCCCTGTAGACGGCCGCCTTATAATTGGCCGGCATTTTCTGTGCATGTGCCACATTGCTGCACAGTAAGCCCGGCATATCCATAGCGCCGGAAAGCGCTGCGATATACCCGAAAGTTTCCGGGTATTCAAGGCCGATCCGGTATGCGCCGTAGCCTCCCATCGAAAGCCCTGCAATATACGTATCCTCTCTTGCTTCACTTACCGGAAACATTTTTACCATAAATTCCGGAAGCTCTTTTCCGATGTACGTCTGATACGCTTCTCCGTGCGCCATATTTACATAGGAAGAATTTTCTCCGGACGGCATCACAACTGCGATCTGCTTGTCCTGCGCATAGCGCTCAATTCCGGTACGAAGACTCCAGTCGAGACAGTCACCATAGCTTCCATGCAGAAGATACAGCACCGGATATTTTTTATCCTTATCATAATAGTGAACCTCGCGGTTCTCAAGGTAATCATCTGCGCTCATAGAAGGAAGGAAAACGATCACGTGCGCATTCTTCTTCAGGCTCGGTGAATAAAAGCTGCAGTCAATATGTGCCATTTACTTTTCCTCCTTTCCTGCCTCTACGGAATTATTTGCAAGAGGCATCCAGTCAAGTGCACGCTGAATGTGCGTATCCCAGTAATCCCAGTCGTGGATACCCGGATGCTCCTCATACGTCACATCCACGCCCGCTTCCAGAAGCTTTTTGTGTGCGGATACATTTGGCTGATAAATGAAATCTTCTGTGCCGCAGGTCTGGAACACCTTTGGAAGCTCTTTGCCGAGTGCCTTCTGTTTCTTTGCCAGTGCGAAGAGATCCGCGTCAGTACCCTCAATCTCATCTGCGTGCTCAAAGATGGAATCCCATAAAAATGGTCCCTCAATCGATCCGTCATCGTTCTGCTCCTTGCAGCTGACGATATCGATCGCACCGGAAAGGGATGCACACGCCGCATACTGCTCCGGCTTCGTAAAAGCCAGCCGTACTGCTCCGTAGCCACCCATGGAAAGGCCTGCCACAAATGTATCCTCTCTTCTTCCGCTGATCGGGAAAATCGCTTTTACAAATTTCGGGAGCTCCTCCGTCAGATAAGTCAGATAATCGCTTCCGCGGAACATATCCTGATAAAAGCTGTTGGAGGCTGACGGCATAACAACCGCCAGCTTGTGATTCTGCGCATATTTTTCAATGCTGGTCAGACGCATCCAGTCTGTGTAGTCACCGTAAGCACCATGCAGCAGATACAGCACCTGATATTTGCGGTCCTTCTGAAAATAGTCTGATTTCTTTTTGTTTAAGATCTCATCCGAATTCGGAGTCGGGATAAATACGTCAATGTCTGTATTGAATCCGAGTGTCGGCGAGAAAAAATTTACCTGAAAGAATGCCATGTCTCTACCTCTCAATGTCTTTCGTCTATTGACCGGTCATACCTCTGCCGTTTTCAGTTTGCTTTGTTTTTCTTCAGATTCTTGATGTAGTCTACGTAAACAGCAACCAGAATTACGATACCCTTCAGGATGATCTGCCAGTAGGAATCAATTCTCATCAGGTTCAGACCATTGTTCAGAAGACCGATAATCAGCGCACCGATCAGGGTACCGCCTACAAAGCCATAACCACCAGCCATGGAAGCGCCGCCAAGCACACACGCTGCGATGGCATCCATCTCTGCTCCATCACCTGCCAGAGGGTTTCCTGAGTAGCTTCTTGCACACAGTACCATGCCGGCAAGTGCGCCCATCACGCCACTGAAGATGTAGACAAACATACGGGTTCTTCTTACGTTGATACCACTGAATTTTGCTGCTTTTTCATTTCCTCCGACTGCATAAATATGGCGTCCGAGGCTTGTCTTGTTCAGTACAATAAATACGATGATAAATACGATGAGCAGATAAATAACCGGAAGCGGAAGAAAGCCGAATGCATAACCGGTTCCAAGGTTGATAAATGCACGGTTGTCAACACGTACCGTCGTACCGCCTGTATAAACATACGTTGCGCCTCGCAGAATCTGCATCATGGAATACGTTACAATGAACGGCGGAAGCGTTGTGTTTGTGATAATTGCGCCGGTAATCGTTCCGTACAGTCCGCCAAGTACAAGGCAGATGATAATGGTCAGCGGAATCGGTACGCCCATGTTCAAAAGCGTTCCGGCCGTTACACCGGTGATTGCTACGATCGAACCAACGGAAAGGTCGATGCCGCCGGCGATCAGAATCATGGTCATTGCGCAGGCCAGATACATGTTGGAAGAAATCTGGCGCAGCACGTTCATGATATTATCCTGTGTCAGGAAACGGTCTGAACGGAATGAAATTGCAACACACAATGCTACAAGACCGATCAGAATACCTGCATTGCGCTTAAAATAGCTTTTGATACTTGTCAGAAATTTATTGGCTGTCATGATATTGTATACTCCTTTCGGTCCTTATATATTGACGGCATACTGCATAATCCGCTCCTGCGTTGCCTCTTCTTTCGTCAGCTCGCCGGAAATTCTGCCGCTCCGCATTACGATCACCCGGTCACTCATATTCAGAATTTCCGGAAGTTCGGATGAAACCATGATGATTGACACACCGCGTTTTGCAAGGTCATTCATAATGGCATAAATTTCACTCTTGGATCCTATATCGATTCCTCGGGTAGGCTCATCCAGAATCAGCACCTTCGGTTTGGATGCCAGCCAGCTTCCGATAACAACCTTCTGCTGGTTTCCGCCGGACAGCGATCCGATCGCAGTCTCCGGTCCAGGTGCCTTTACAGACAGTCCCTTAAAATACTCTTCTACGATCTCCTGCTCTTTTGACGTATCAACACGAATGCCCTTGATAAATTCCTTTAATACCTTTAAGGTCATGTTGAAAGAGATCGCCATGCTCGGGAAGATTCCCTCATTTTTGCGGTCCTCCGGTACCAGGCCGATGCCTGCTCTCAGAATATCCTCCGCACATTTTCCAACCAGCTCCTGCCCATTCAGCTTTACAGATCCGGAGCTTACCTTGTCCAGTCCGAAAATCGCTCTCATCGTCTCGCTTCGGCCGGCTCCTACCAGGCCTGCGAAGCCGAGGATTTCACCTTTTTTCAGGGTGAAGCTGACATCATTTACAAATTCATTTGTGAGCTTCTTCACCTCAAGAACGGTTTCCTCACATTCGTTGAAGGTTCTTGTATAATAGTTGTCCAGCTTACGTCCAACCATCAGTGCCACCAGCTCATCGTTGCTTGTAGTCGCTACCTCTTTTGTGGCAATATACTCGCCGTCACGCATGACGGTCACGCGGTCTGCAATCTCCTGCAGCTCACTCATACGATGTGAAATATAAATAATACCGATGCCCTTTGCCGTCAGCTTTTTGATGTTCTCAAAAAGGGCCTCAACCTCTTTGTCGGACAGGGAGCTCGTTGGCTCATCCATAACAATAATGCTTGAATTAAACGAAACCGCCTTGACAATTTCTACCATCTGCTGCTGCGCGATATTCAGATCCGCAATCATTGCATCCGGAGAAAGGGAAAGTCCGAATTCATCCAGCGCCTTCTGTGTTGCAGCCCGCATCGCCGTGCGGTCTACAAAGCCGCTTTTTTTCTTCATTTCTCTTCCGAGGAAAATATTTTCTGTTACCGAAAGATGCGGTACCAGAACCAGTTCCTGATGAATAATCGACACACCGGCCGCTCTGGCCTGCTCTACATTTTTGATTTCTACCGGCTTACCATTTATGGAAAGCTCTCCCTCGTCTTTCTCATAGATTCCGCCGAGAACCTTGATCAATGTGGATTTGCCTGCACCGTTCTCTCCAAGCAGGGCATGTACCTCTCCTGCTTTCAGCTGAAGAGAAACACCCTTGAGCGCATGCACACCCGGAAACCGTTTATGGATATTTTTCATTTCCAGCAAATACTGCTCAGCCAAAGTATCATCTCCCGTCCTTCTTACTTATTGCCGTTCAAAGCCTGCCGTCACGCATTGACTCTGAATGGTTATACATTTTTTAAGTCGGCCGGGAATCATCCCGTACCGACTTTTTTGATTTACAGGTAAAGCGTACGGCAGCCCGCTTTTTCTTATCGGTCATTTTCTTTTCTGTCAATGCAGGCTGCCTCTGTAATTATTTTATTTTGTTTCGATCAGCCCCACTGATCCGGAGTCATATCAGCTACGTTCTCACTTGTAACGAGCGTGGTCGGAAGGGAGTACTCTGCGTCTACCTCGCCGCCATCCAGCAGTGTGTATGCACACTCAACTGCCTTCTCTCCGATAGATACCGGGCTCTGTGCTGCTGTTGCATACAGACCACCGTCTGCTACGCTTGTCTTACCGGACGGAGAACCGTCAACGCTCATAACTTTTATCTCATCGGTACGTCCTGCGGACTCTACTGCACCCTGGATGATCAGAGATACATCATCGTTCAGGCCCCAGAATACATCGATGTGATCGTTTGCAGTCAGGATATCCTCTGCATTTCCAAGAACTGCATCCATTGTGGAAATAGACTTACGGTCGATGATCTTGCACTCGGTTCCCTCGATTGCTTCCTCAAGACCCTGTACACGCTGTACAACGCTCTCTGCCAGCGGGTTCTCAATGATACAGATATTGCATCCATCCGGGAAGAGCTTTACGATCTCCTCGCCGCACTGACGGCCTGCCTCTACGTTATTGGATGCGATGTAGGTAGCAATCAGGCTTCTGTCCTGTACTGCAGAGTCAACGTTGATTACCGGGATGCCTGCAGATGCGCATGCTTCCAGCTCCGGCTGAACGGATGCGGAGTCTACCGGGTTTAAGAACAGTGCCTCGATGCCCTGTGTGATCAGGTCTTCGATTACGTCGTTCTGCTTGATCTGCTGCTGCTGTCCGTCAATCGCAATCAGTGTATCTCCGTTTGCCTCAACTGCCTCCTGCATTGCATCTCTCATAGCAATGTGGAACGGGTTGGTCAGGTCCATGCAGGTGTAGCCGAATACGTGGCCTTCTGCTCCTGCTGTAACTGCCATTGCACCGGTCATAACTGCGGTTGCGGTGAGTGCTGCGATCATTTTTCTTCTGTTCATTTCTTTTCCTCCCTGAAATAGATTTGGGAAACTCTTAATTTCTGCGTTTTCCCTTCCTCACGTGTTTTGGTAATCGTTTACGTAAACGTTTACCTCTGTTGTGCACTCATAATACCACCAGAGCTCTACAATTGTCAATTAGCACTATTTTACAGTAAAATTTTCTTTTTTTTATACATTTTGCATAGCGTTTCATCGCCCGCCCCTCGTTTTTATTTGTTCCTTTTTCTGTATTGACAATTGTTTTCTCTCTGTTTTATTATTTACAGGTAAACGTTTAAATAATATCCGAAATCCGTATTTTCACCGGAGTCCAAACGCACTGCCTTTTTGAGGGCAGCTCTGAATATTCCTGAAAATTCACGAGATTTTGGGCTTGAGCATTTCAGATATTGCATTTATACTGATATCAATAAGCATTGCAAAAAAAGAAAAGGATTTCAACAGACCATGTCAAATGTAAATATGCGTGATGTGGCTTCGCACGCCGGCGTTTCCATTGCCACCGTAAGCCATGTAATTAATAATACAAGATTTGTAAAAGAAGAGACCAGGCAAAAGGTGCTGGACAGCATCAAGGCACTGGACTACAGTCCAAATGCACTCGCACGCAGCTTTAAAACCGGGAAGAAAAATCTGATCGCTTTTATTGTACCGGATATTGCAAACCCGTACTTTGCCGCTCTGATCGATGAGATCGAGTCCACGATTGCGCCCAAAGGATACAACCTGATGATCTGCAACACAAAGGAAAGTACAGAAAAGGAATCCAAATACCTGCACTCTCTCGCAAATGGAATTGTTGACGGCTTTATTATTGGATCTTCCTATCTGAACTATCGTCCGATCGCGGATATTCTCCCTGAGAACACCCCTGTCATTTGTGTCGACCGTATCCTTTCCGACTGTCCGTGTGATACGCTTACCATTGACACCTCTCTTGCCCTGAAAACAGGCATCGAGTATCTGATCCGCCAGGGCCATACCCGCATCGCCTATATCACCGTAAACAGCGAGCTTTCCACCGTCGTCGAACGGCGCACGGCCTACGATGATACCATGGCTGCGCACGGTCTTTCCACCGACGGTCTGATTTTTACGGCAAATCAGCTGACCCGCCTGCACTCCAATACTCTGTGCGATCTTTTGCAGGCTGATATTTCTGCTGTTGTTGCGCCAAACAACTCCATCACATCTGAGCTGCTTTCTCTGCTTGCCTCCTGCGGCCGGACACCAGGCAGTGATCTCGAAGTGCTTGGCTTTAAGGAGAGTGAACAGCCTCAGTATGTCAATCCGAATATGCACCTCATCTGTACCCCGTCTGAGGCACTCGGCCGTGCCACCGGCGCACAGATTCTCGAGCGTATCGAGCATCCGGAGCTGCCGATTCGCCGAACAATTCTGTCGGCATCGTTTGTGCCGCATAAGTAAAAAAGCAAATCAAAATACGAACTGTCAAAAAGGAGCACTGCTTGCAGATGTTTTATCTGCGCCGCAGTGCTCCTTTTTCGCAACCTGTGCATTCAACTTATAGTACTTTAAATCTTGCTCTCACTTTTATCCTCTACCGATACCGCGGTCCATACGCCCGGCATGCGGCCAGGTCGGCTGCTTCCAAATCTTTCGTTCCAAAGGATGCCCACGCATGCGGACGGAAGATCTCCTCCTCCGGCACATTATGCATTGTAACCGGGATGCGCAGCATAGATGCCAGCGTAATCAGATCTGCTCCGATATGACCATGTACAAAGGCTCCGTGGTTTGCGCCCCAGTTTGCCATCACACTGTAGACATCACGGAATGCCTTCTCGCCGGTCGTGCGCGGCACGAACCAGGTGGTCGGCCACGTACGGTCTGTTCTCTGGTCGATCTTCTCATGAACGTCCTCCGGCAGCACGATGCTCCAGCCCTCTGCGATCTGCAGTACCGGCCCGATACCGTCCACCAGGTTGACACGCACCATCGTCAGCGGCATCTTCGCATCGGTACGGAAATGAGAGGAATAACCGCCGCCGCGGAACTGGCACAGCTCCGCCGGGCACCAGTCGGTCGCCGTTAAGCAGGCATCAATATCCTTCTCCTCCATCTGCCACCACGGCTTCATTACGCCGTTCCCATCTGCATCCGTCGATTTTCCGGTCGCATCGAGACACGTCGATCCGGAATTAATCAGATGAATAAAGCCTTCCTTCGCATCGCCCTCCGGCTTCCAGCCTGTCACACGCTCTACCGCCTCCGGACTCCAGTAGCAGCGCACGTCGGAAAAGCCGCTTGCCTTACCGGTCAGAAGATTTCCAAACAGCATAGCCAGACCATTTAAATTGTCATTTTCCGTTGCAAACACTGTTGGCTGGCGTTTGCCTCTCCAGTCGAACGAGGAGTTCAAAATTGCCTCTGTAAAATCTCCATTCGGCTGATAGTCAGTCCACATCCGCTGTCCCTGAAAACCGCCGAACAGTCCGTTTCTTCCAAGTGCCTCTTCCTTAAAGCCAAGTGCATCCAGCTTTTCATTTCCGAGCATGACATCGCGAATAATCATTGTCATCTTTACAACAAACTCCCACTCGCGGTCCTTCTGCTCACGTGTATGTGCACGCTCTGCCGGGTTTGGATCGCAGCCCTCCTTGCAGTGCTCCTTCACCCAGGCAAGTGCTTCTTTAAATTCCTCCGGATCGTAAATGCCCTGATCCATCCGGCGCAGGATTTCTGTCATGTCCACCCACTCCGGCCGCATTCCAAGATACTGAATGTAGAAGGACGGATCAAGGAAGGAGCCCATAATGCCCATCGACACCGCACCGAAGCCGACATACGCTTTATTCTGCATCTGGCCGACTGCCAGCGCGCACCGAGCAAACCGCAGAATTTTTTCTGCCACATCGTCCGGAATCTCCTTTTCCTCCATATCCTGTACATCCCGTCCATAAATCGAGAAGCACGGACGTTTCATCTGATTGTGGGCTGCCAGTGCAGACGCCAGGTAAACAGCGCCCGGGCGCTCCGTTCCGTTGAACCCCCAGATCGCTTTTACCGTCATCGGGTTCAGGTCAATCGTCTCAAGCGGATAGCACCAGCTCGGTGTCACGCTTAACGTCGCGGTGACGTGCTGCGATGCAAACTCCTGCTCACATCTGGCTGCCTCCTCGCCGCCTGCAATGCTGCCTGAGAAAATGACAACCTTCGCCGGCGTTCCGTCTGCATAAAAGACATTCTGCTCAATCAGCGCTTTCGCTGCCTCTGCCATTTCCCGCACCTTGCCCTCCAGTGCATCCCGGATGCCAAGTCTTCTTGAATCTACAATCGGGCGAATTCCAATCGCCGGATAATTTTTCATATCTGCTCACCATTCCTTTCTATTCCGAACTTTTTCTGATTCAGACATTTCTTCAGGTCAAGATCTGCTCTCCAGTCCAGACAGTTCTTTCACCCCAGAATTTTTCTTACCTTTTCCAGTTTTTCTCATCAGCCACAAGCACGCTTTGTATCATCATATCCTGTCGCATCTTATTATCTCAAAACACTCCGGTAATCCGAATTCGGTCCCTCAAACACGTATCTCAAATATTCCACAGACCGTCTTGCATCCTCGTCGAGCTGCCCGACAGTCGCTCCGTTGCTCAGATCTCTCCATACCTTAATATCGCTTCCGACTCCACCGCCGCTCATCACAAACGGCTCCATCACTACATTTTTCTGATAGCCGATTGCCCGCAGTGCCATACCGATCTCATACCACGGAAAGCCGCCCTTGCCCGGCACACGGCGATTGTTCTCGCCTACATGGAAATGTCCGAGCTTATCGCCAGCTAACAGGATCGCCTCGACCATACTGTCCTCCTCGATATTCATGTGGAAGGTATCGAGCATGATCTTCACTGCATCCACATCAACCTCTTCGACAAATTTCTTACACTCTGCGCACGTATTGAGCAGGTAGCCCTCAAAGCGGTTTAATACCTCCAGGCAGTAATCCACACCGCATTCACCCGCGATTTTTCCAACCTTCCGCACATTTTCTACGCTGCGCGCCCAGTCTCCGGCCTTATCGATCGGTTTCGAATAATCCACCGGCCAATAGGAATAAATGCCGCCGCCGATTGTATGAATATCCAGAAGCTCCAGCTTCTTTAAAATGTCTGTATAAAACGCAATCGCATGCTTTACGACCTCCGGATCTGAGCTTGCCAGATTTTCAGATGCGTTTGGTCCATAACCGGCTGTAAGAATCACGCCCTCCGCCTCTGCCTCTCTGCGCATCTCTCTTAGCTTCTCATCCGAAATATCCTTCAGCATTGCGCAGGAGATCTCCAGAATATCAAAGCCCAGCTTTTTTACCTTTGAAATGTAGCGGATCTGATCCGCCGCCCACTCCTTCTCCCAGTAGGCAAAATAAATTCCATATTTCATTGTAATTCCCCCTTGTCATCCGTAAAACGGACGTCCGGTACAGTCAGATGATTTTTCCACGTTTCCTTGTCCATCAAATGACCTGCCCGGATGAAGCTCTGCATAGCCGCCCGCCATGAATTTCTATCTCACTTCTATCATATGGAACACTTCCAGCTTTGGCAGATGGATGCGCAGCATACCGTCTGTCTCTTCCGTCTCAAGCTCCGCTCCGTCCGGAAGCAGATATGCCTTCTTTCCAGGTGCCTTCACATCAATTGTGATATCGTACATCGGTGCAATCGGAGACTCCTCCTGCTCATTGATGACCGCAAAGTAATCCTTTCCGTCCTTCTGCCACTTGAGCACCTCGACGAACTTCGGCGCGTTGGAGGTAAACGTCGGCTCTCCTGCAAGCAGGTTTACCATGCGGCGGAATACCTGCCGGCTCATATACGGCCGCGCCATCTCAATCGGCGCTGCCGTCCAGATGATCGAAGAAGCTCCGACCCTTTTCAGGATTGCGCACGGTTTATCTGTATAGATTCCAGGCGGATTCGAATGGATTGCCGCAAACTCATACGTATCCGTCATCGTGTACGGAAGTGTGAGCGTTGCCAGTACCGTAAGATCCGTATCATCCTGCACCTCAATCTCTACCTGATGCATATCAATGGTAAGCGGTGTCCGCGGTGTAAATCCCGCAAACAGCTCTGCACCTGCCTTTGTCGGACTCATGTAAGTAAAATTATGTGCCGTCTTTCCGATCACCTTTACGCCGAGCATTTTCTGAAGACGCGGATTTGCGATCGGTCCGCTGATCAAGAGGTTTCCGCCTGATTTTACATATGCCTCAATGTCATCCATCTCTTCCTCGCGGATATTTGCCACGTGGGAAAGAATCAAAACACCAGCCTTTTCTTCCCGGATATTCTTTGATCCGATCACCTCAAATGGAATATTGTTCTCACGCAGTGTCTTTGCCGCATTCAGCGGTCCCTCCAGGAAGTACTTCGGCTCAAAGCTCTTTTCCCGGACATCGATACCGGTCTCATTCGGGTCATATTTTGCATGTGTCGCAAACCAGATCGCCGCGTCATGATCGAGCTTTCCGGTAATATATTTCTCATACTGACTTGTCTGGCTGTAAATGCCTTTCATAATATCATGGTAAACCTCCGGCACAATGCTTCCGTCCGGATTGATCGCATCCACCAGAAGAAATGCCCCGTTATGTACCAGCGCTGTAATGACGTGCAGCAGCAGCTCCTCCTGCGTCTTCGTTGTGGTATGATATTTCAGCTCCGGATCGCACCGCGAGGTATGATAAATAAACGGAAGATTCGGAGAAACATTCTTATAATATTTGTTGATAAAGCTCTGCTGCAGAAATCCGCCATAATAGTCTCCGCCAAGATAATCAACGTGATCAGCAAGATACTCAGAGCTTCCGTCAATCCAGGAGCACGCAATACGGGAAAACTGATGCTCTACTGTCACATCCGGTTTTACCGCTTTTACACAGCCCGTGGAAAAAGCTGCAAAGTCTGCAATCCAGAGATCCTTGCGGTGTACATACTCCAGCCAGTCCGGATCCTCCCAGTCAATGATGCGCGGCAGCTCCTTTCCGGTTTCCCGTTTATACCGCTCCCGGCAGCTCGGGCAGTAGCACGTCTCCGGGAAAAAGGTCATATCGAGAAACATGCCTTCGAAATCATACATCGTGTTCATCTCTGTCAGGCAGTCCTTCACGTACTGACGGTAGCCCGGATTGTTCGGGCAGACGATACCGTAGCGCCCGGTCTTGAAATTGTCGCCGCCGCGGTACTCGCGCATATTTTTTCCGTCCGCCGTAATCAGCCGCCATTCCGGGTGATTCTCATACGCCCAGTTGTCAAAGATCTGTGTAAAATAAGCGATAACTGCGATGCCGTTTTCATGACTTTTTTTTACCATCGTCCCGAAGAAATCGAATCCCTTCAGTCCCTTATGCATCCGGCCGACCTTCGTCGGATAATAGGCAAGTCCCGTATGTGGACGCCCTTTTACCATCGCTGCCTGAATTCCGGCGTCCTTTAATGCTTCTACATATTCATCTACATCGATCTTACTTAAAAATTCCTCGTTCCAGTCATCGATGTGCATGTCCATCAGATTTCTTCTGTAATTTCCCTCAATCCACATGTATCTTTCCTCCTGTCTCTGTCTGGCAGTGTTTCCTTCTGTCAAACGATCTGCCTCACTTATGGTGCAAGCGCGTCTTATCCTTCCGCGCATTCTCCCATATTTTCTTCGATCTGTTCCCGGCTCACCATTTCATCCAGAAACTGGCTCGGAGAAACACCGATCAGATTTTTAAATGTCTTGCTGAATACATGAATCCCTGAAAATCCGGTCTGCCGCGCCACCTCGGTAATATTCAGATCACTGTTTAAAAGCATCTGCCGTGCGCGGTCGATCTTGATATTCGTCACATAGCGGTGCAGTGAAATGCCCAGGTGAGACTGAAAAATGCCGGTCAGATAATTCGGCGTCACACCGATTGCAGCCGCAATACTCTCATTGTCCATATCCACGCCGGGTTCACAGCTCTGTATGTAATCCACTGCTTTCTCAATATGAATCCATGCCTTCGTCTTGATTGTATTTCCGCTGACGCTGCTCGCCCCGTCGATCTGATAGCGCCACGCACAAATCAAAAAGGTCACACATTCCGAGCGCAGAATAATGTCTCTGCCCTTCCGGTTCAAATTGAATTCCCGCATCATATCGAGATAACGGCGGACGAGGCGGTTTCTCTCACTCTCCGGAATCTCCGATACGACCACCTGCTGATGCAGCAGATCCTCCTGCGGCGGAATCGTCAGCTGACGCTCTGCCTCATCGAGCACATCCTTGTGAATCAGTGCCCTTCTCTCCGGGGTGTCATAAAAATCAAAGTGAATAATATACTGAATAAACGGCTCTTCTCCGTCCGGAATAATCATGTGCGTCATATACGGCGGAATGATGATTGCATTGCCACGTTTCAGCCGATACCGCACTCCGGCAATGATGAACTCCGCGCTGCCAGACGCGATATACGTGTAGACATGGTCAATATCCCGCCATTTTCCGGACAGCATCGTCGTCACCTTTTTCAGACGCATCATGCGCACATACGGACTGATCGCCGCAAAATCCACGCCTTCCATCCGGCACATGTTCTCACCTGCTTTCTCCGTTTTCTATTTCTGCAAACTACCTTCCACTGCTTATTTTGCCTGTCCTCCGACACCATCTGCCTCGTTTGCAATCCTCTTTCGCTATTTGTTCACAAGCGCCAGCCGCTTCACACTCTGCACTCAAACAATAAAATTTTCACTCTCTTCTGGCTGCCTTCGACAATCAAACTCTGCATGAATGTCAGCCCTTTACCGCTCCTGCCATCATGCCTTCCATGATCTTGTTGTAGAAAAACAGATAGATAACCAGCACCGGCAGCGTCGCCATCGCAAGTGCCGCCAGAAGCAGCGTGTAGCTTGTCATATACTGTGAGGTAAAATACGTCAGACCGATCGGAATGGTCTTTAAAGCTTCCTTTGAAATCAGTACCTGTGCAAATGCAAATTCATTCCACACATGCATGAACGTCAGAATCACGACTGTTGAAAGAATCGGCTTGCACAGCGGCATCATGATCACAAACATCGTCTTGAGCAGTCCGGCTCCGTCAATCGCCGCAGCTTCCTCCATATCGATCGAGATGCCCTGCATATAGCTGTCAATTAAAAAGACCGACATCGGCAGCTCCATCGCCACATAGACCGGAATCAGTGACCAGCGCGTGTTCAGGATACCGATTTTCTTTTCCTGAATAAAAAGCGGCACGATCAGTGCATAGATCGGTACCATCATCGCCGCCATCAGCATGCCGTAAATCAGGTTTCTTCCTTTGAAGCGGTATCTGGAGAGCAGATAGCCAAGGGTAAAGGAAAGGACCAGTACCAGCACCAGCGAGATGAGGCTGTTAAATACACTGTTGATCGTAAACGTTCCAAAGCTCGCACGCTTGAAAGCGTCTACATAATTACTGAAATTCGGAACCGCCGGAAGTGAAATCGGGCTGCGCGCAAACTCGACATCCGTCTTCAGGGAAGAATACAAAAGCCAGATCACCGGAAAAATACAGGTCAATGAAAGAATCATGATCGGAACATTGACCAGCAGATTCGCGCCCCACCGTTTCCATTTTTTCATGCCGATTTCCTCCTTCCCATCAAAAGCTGAATCGCACCGCTGATCAGAAGTGCAAATACCAGGATTGCAACTGCGATCGCTGCGCCCATGCCAAAGTTGCCAAAGCGGAATGTAAATTCATAGCAGTACATCGCCAGTGACTCGGACGCACGCCCCGGACCTCCGTTTGTCAGTGCAACGAGATGATCGTAAATTTTCATCGTGCCGCCTGCGCAGAGGATGATGCACACCTTCAGGCTGTTCCAGATCATCGGAAGCGTGATGTAGATCGACTTCTTAAAGCCGGTCGCCCCGTCGATCTCCGCACACTCAAAAATATCCTGCGGAATCGCGGAAATCGCGCTCATCAAAATGACCATATACAGTCCAATGTACTGCCATACAACCGGAATCGACACACTTTTCAGCACCAGATTCTGATCGTCCAGCCACAGCCGGATCCACTCCGGCTTCCCGATAAAGTTCAGGAACATATTTAAAAGTCCGTAGTTGCTGTTGTAAATGAAGCGCCATACGTATCCGACAACGAGCGCCGACATGACAACCGGGAAGAAAATCACCGCCCGGTGAAACGCCTTGAACCGCAGTCTGCGAAGCGTCATTAAAAATGCGATGATAAGTGCGATTCCAACCTGGCCGATCGTGCAGACCAGTGACAAAAACAGGGTGTTCTTTGTCACAAGCCAGAAGTCGGAAGATTTTACCAGTGTCTTATAATTGTCCAGCCCGACAAATTTCGGGGTTCCGATTCCTTTCCATTTCGTAAGGCTGTAATATACCGATACACCAAGCGGATATACCATAATATACAGAAAGTAAAGAAATGGAATCAGTACCAGCAGGTAAATCAGGACGCGCTGCTTTTTATTCTGTATTTCTCTTGTATTCACGCTGTCTACTCCTTTCTGCCTTTCTGCAACCTCATACCGCTCTGTACAGATGGGGCCGCTGCCCCTCGTCCAAACGATGGTTCAGCGGCCCGCGCCTCATGTGTTGCAGATCAGTCCTGCATATTTACTTTATTTTAATTTTATCGGATCAATAATTTGCTTCCAGTGTAGCCTGGCAATCTGCTGCCATATCCTCTGCTGTCATAGATCCCGCGATCAGCTGCTGTGTATCTGCGTAAAGAACGCCGGAGCCAACCTCTGCCGGAAGTACACAGTCAAAGATCGAGCAGTTGTTCATCTGTGCTGCCAGCTCGTAGTACTCTGCGAACAGCGGAGCCAGGGATGACATATCCAGATCGTCGCTTGTCTTTGCTGCGGAGATGAAGCCCTGCTGCAGTGCATCGTCTGCATACTCGCCTGTGGTGACTGCCTTCAGGAATGCCAGTGCCGCAGTGAGGTTCTCATCCTGTACGCTCGTGTTGATTACGTAGTTCCAGCCTGCGCCTGCTGCTGTATCATACTTTGTACCGCTCTCGCCCTCTACTGCCGGCATCAGGCCAACGTGTGTCGTTGCAAGAACATCCTCCGGGCAATTCTGGATCATCGTTCCGACGGACCATGCGCCGTTGAAGTACATCGCTGCCTTCTTGTCGTAGTACAGGGAGTACATCTCATCCTGGTTGATGGAGTTCATGTCATCGTTGAAATACTGCGCGATATTCTGGAAGCCTTCCAGTGCTCTTACGAATGCTTCGTCTGTAAACTTCGCGCCTTCATTGTTTGCCAGGCTGTTGAACCAGTCCTGATCGATATACTTATATGCATAGGTATTGAATACTGCGGACTCTGCCAGCCACTGATCCTTATTACCCATTGCGATCGGTGTGTAGCCTGCTTCTTTGATCTTTGCACAGTCCTCAAGCAGTTCTGTCCAGGTCTCCGGCCATCCGTCGATGCCGCACTCCTCAAAGATCGCCTGATTGTAAACGCCGATACAGTTTGCCTGCATCTGGAACGGAACGCCCCACTGTGTTCCATCGTACGTCGTATCTGCAAATGCGCCGTCCACATAAGCAGCTGCCCAGTCCTCATCTGCGGAGATATACTGGTCTGCTGCCTGGATTACTTCTGCATCTGCAAACGTCGGAAGCATATCGCCCTTTGTCAGCCAGATATCCGGAAGCTCATCGCCTGCCATCAGCGCCGTCAGCTTTTCCTGATAGTTATTGGAATCGGTAAACTGGAAATCAATCTCTACGTTCGGATTCTCTTCCATAAATTTATGAGCTGCATTCCAGAATGCCTTTGAAGTGCCACCGCCATCTTCCTCATGGAAATGGAACAGGGTAAACTTACCGGAAAGCCCTTCTTCCGCCATCGCAGTTGTTCCAAAAATCATTGTCATTGCCATTGCCATTGTCAAAATCACCGTTCGTTTTTTCATTCTACATCCTCCATTTTTCCGTCATTTTACCCAATAGCACGCAATTTCGACCCAATACTATATGGATAATAACAACATTAATTTGTTCTGATGTTTATAGCTCTAGCACTTTTACACAAATATGTCATTAGCTATTTCAAATATTATTTGTCATTTTCTACGATCTTTTTTATTTTTCTCTATCCGCAAATGCACAGAAAATCATTTTTTGCCGTTGTCTCATTTATCAGAAAATATACACAATTTCAGAAAGCAGACTGATTTAGTCAAGTCGAGATACAAAGTGAACTGCAAATATCCGTTTTGATATGAGTCACGCAGTGAAGTGAACTGCGTTCAAAAAAAGAAGCACCACCCGCAGATGTTTCGTCTGCGACGCAGTGCCCCTCTTCTTTGCTTTTATTTTATTATGCTTATATAACTTTCGCTTCTTGCAGAATCACAAGAAATACATCTGCAAGCTGATCTCTTCTCATGATATTCCTCAAGCGAACTTCTTCTTATGCTGTTTTCAGGATTTACGCCTTACGCTCAGACTCAGTCTCCGATTCTCCGGATTCCAACCTCCCTGCAGTTGATCTCCTTGATCTTGTCTGCCGGGAGCTTGTATGCGTGGTTCGCGTCAAGCAGTCCGTTGATCTCCTGCTGTACATCAGACACCTGCGTGTAGCAGTAGCCCACCACGTATGGCAGCCTCTTGATCGCAGTCGTGATCTTGTCAAACCGGCTTAAGAATTCTTCCTGCGTCGACACGGTATGGCCATAGCCCCAGTCATCCTTTCCACCGCCGGAGAATGCAATTCCGCCAAACTCGCTGATGATGATCGGCTGGCCCTTATAGGCGTAGCCCTCTGCCATCGATGATTTGTCCTTGCAGTGATAGATTTCGGAGTTCATCAGCTTCTCCAGATTGCCATTGTAGCGATTGAAGAAAATATCGCCATCCTCCTCATAATCATGCAGCGTAATGATGTCGGAAATGGTATGCTCCCAGCCGTCATTTACGATAACCGGACGCATTTCGTCCATGCTCTTGGTCAGATAGTAAATTGCCTCTGTAAATTTCTGCTGCTGTCCGTCTGTCTTGATCTTCGGGACGCCCCAGGACTCATTGAACGGTGTCCAGGTAATGATCGACGGGTGATTGTAATTCTGGCGCACGATCTCCATCCACTCAGCCGTAAACTCCTGCACAGCCTGATCGCTGAACTCGTACGTTGCCGCCATCTCGCTCCAGACACGCATACCCTTTTTGTCGCACCAGTACAGGAAACGTTCATCTTCAATCTTCATATGCTTGCGCACACCGTTGTAGCCCATTGCCAGAAGCTTGTCGATATCGTCAATCAGTGCCTCCTCATCCGGCGGTGTCAGGTGCGATTCCTCCCAGTAGCCCTGGTCCAGGATCAGTCTCTGGTAAAGCGGACGGCCATTCAGCAGGATATTGCCCGCCTCAATGCGGATGTCACGCATACCAAAATAGGATGCTGCCTCATCTACTGCCACTCCGTCCTTTAAAATACGAATCGTCATATCATACAGGCTCGGAGAGACCGGTGTCCACTGATATACGCCCCACGGCTCCAGATCCGGGCGATATACACTGATGACATCCAGTGCACGGTCACGGCATACCGGCTTTACAGAGCGGTTGATTTTCTGATCTCCAAACCAGATCTCCGTCTCGATCTCCCAGTTCCCCTCACCAAGCTCGCTCGTCTCATACTCTGCGCGGATCGTATTATTCGAAAGATCCGGCGTCAGCTTCAGGCCCTTCAGATACGCTGTCGGAACGCTCTCCAGCCATACCGTCTTCCAGATTCCCGTTGTCTGCACATACCAGCAGCCGAAATTCTCCGGCACCCAGCGCTGTTTTCCGCGCGGCTGCTCGATACTGTAGGAATCTTCCACCTTTACAGTCAGCTCATTTGCGCCGACCCTTAGATAACGCGTGATATCAAACGTAAATCTTGCGTAGCCGCCTCTGTGGCAGCCCACATACGTACCGTTTACCCAGAGCTTTGTCAGGAAATCGCTTCCCTCAAAATGAATCAGGATTCTTCGCTCTTCCAGCTCCTCCTTCGCCATTTCTACCGTTCTGGCATACCATACCTGCTCATGCGCCGCCGGATCACCGATTCCGCTGCGCTTCGTTTCATACGTGAACGGCACCTCGATGGAAAGTGGCTGCTCTGGGAATGCTTCATACCACCTTTGCGTCTCTCCGTCGTTTTTATCGTCAAACTGAAACTTCCAGGTTCCATTCAGGTTCGTCCATGTGCTTCTTACCAGCTGCGGACGCGGATAATTTTTGATATACGAATTCATGTCAAAAATCCTTTCTCTGTGCTTTTTTGATTTTTATCAGGGCAGACTGCTCTGGTCCGTTTCGCCCTTCTGTCTTTCCTCAGTCCTTTATCAGCCCTTCACACCCTCTGACACAGAAATTCCCTTGAGGAAATATTTCTGTGCAAACAGATACAGAATCAGCGGCGGAAGCATACTGATCAGGCAGGCAGCGATCATCAGACCCCATTTCTGCTCATACTGACCGCTCAGAAGGCGCAGTCCAGGCGTCAGCGTCTGGTTTGCGGGGTTCGTCAAAACGATGGACGGCCACAAAAGGTCGTTCCATGCCCCGTTAAACGCAAACAGTCCGACTACAATCAGTACCGGCTTGATCGACGGCAGGATGATATGGCGATAGATCGCAAAGCTTCCCGCTCCATCGATAGCTGCCGCTTCATCCAGATCCTTCGGGATTCCCTTGAGGAAGTTTCGGATCAGGAAGATATTGAACACACCTGCCAGGCTCGGCCAGATCAGTGCGTTCAGATTATCAATCCATCCAAGTGCATTGCAGATGCGGAACATCGGAAGCAGATTTACGACATTCGGGAACATGCTCATATACATCAGCACCCAGAAAATCTTATCTCCGCCCTTGAAATCGAGTCGTTCATAAGCATATGCACTCAGACTCGTAACGATCAGCGTACCAACCGTTACCGAGATTGAAACCACAAAGGAATTGCGGAACATCGGCAGAATATTTGCAGTCGTATTCGCACCCTCACCGCCGACAAAAATAGAAATATAGTTTCGAACCGTCCACTCATCCGGGATAAGTCTCGTCAGATAATCCCAGGACCCTTTCAGGTTTGCAAAAGACGTAATAAATTCAGAATCACTTTTAAACGAGCTGAGAATCAGCCAGACGATCGGCAATACCCAGAGGATTCCAAGGATCGTCATGAAAATGCCTGCAATCAGCTTTCCTTTTTTTCCTGTTGTCATACCTCTGCCTCCCCTAATCTGATGCATTTGAGCGCAGCACCCTCATCTGAATGAAGGAAACTGCCATAATGCACAATCCGAGAATGACCGCCATCGCAGCAGACATTCCGGCCACCTGTTTCTTTACCGCGTTTTCCTGAATATACATCAGAAGCACTGCGTTCGCCTCATTGTTGTCAAATCCGGTCAGCATCAGCGGCTGTCCGTAAATATTGAACTGTGCCACAACTGACATGACGAGTGTATACGTCAGCGGATATTTCATGCCCGGAATCGTGATATGTAAAAACTGCTGCCATGCTCCTGCGCCGTCCACAGCTGCCGCCTCGTAATGCTCCCGTGGAATCGATGCAAGCGCACTCTGATAAATAACCATATTTCCTCCGGCACACCACCAGACAGTCACGACAACGAGTACGATCCACGAATACGGCGGAGCAAACCAGTTCGTCTTCAGTCCAAACAGGTTCGGAACCACACCGTATTTGGTGTTGAACATATATTTCCAGGACAGCGCCACGGTCGTAATCGACAGCAGGCTCGGGAAGTAATAGAGTGCCTGGAAAAACTTGCTTCCTCTCGCCTTCGTCTGCAGCGCAACCGCAATTGCAAGCGGTACGATGATGCACAGCGGTACACTGAAGATTACAAATTTAAAGGTATTTCCAAGACCGTTGCGCAGCTGCTTGTAATACGTATTTCCCGCGTCAAACAGCAGCGTCTGAAAATTGGAAAGTCCGATAAAGACCGGCTCATTGAACAGATCCCACTTTGTGAAGGCCGCATAGATACCGTAAACAGCCGGTGTCACAAAGAAAATCACAAAGAAAAACAGCTGCGGTGCAATGTATGCGTATGGAAGCAGCTCTTTTTTCAGCTTACGCCGCTCCGAGCTGTCACCAAACCGCGGCAGACCGAGGCAGACCGCTGCTCCTGCGGATGCCATTGCCAGGTACGCAAACGGTGTATAGGTCACGATAATTGATTCTACATCGCGCTTCTTCAGTTTTTTTACCCCTGCTTCTTTGAGTGCAGTGCTCAGAGCATTGTAAAATGCGGCGTTGTTTTCTTCCCGTGCGAACAGAAATAAAAACAGCCCGAACGTCACAAATGAAATAGCAGAAAACGCAAAGCCGACATTTTTCCGTTTTCCAAGATATGCGACGATGGCCAGCACCATCGTCACTACCGACAGTGGAAGCAGCAGGATACTTGCACTGCTCAGCGAGAAAAACAGCTGAGGCAATGTCATATCTACGGCTGCGGTAATCTCTTTTACGGTCGTCGAGCCTCCGGCTCCAGCCAGGCAGAACAATACGAGAAAAAGAACCCCGAAGCCTGCCGCAGTCTTTGAACGTGCCATAATGATCCCTCTTTTCTGTTGTCAGTCGGAGCATGAATATCCGTCCGATCCGCATCAAGCGGATGTGCATACTCCGCTGTACCACATGCTTCTTATACAGAATGCGGGCAAATTCATGCCCGCATTCGATCAGTTTCTCTGTTTACTGTGCCGCGATCGCATCTGTGATCTCAGCGTCGATCTGTGCAAGTGCATCATCGATGGAAATCGTTCCGTCTACAAAATCCCAGCCTACACGTGAGAATGCTGTATCAAACAGTCCCCAATACTGATAGGAATAGATTGCCAGAGTATCTACGTTTTCCGGTTTTGCCAGGAAGCCCTGCGGCAGCTCATCCAGATCCAGGTTGTCCCATGCGCTTACGTATGCCGGGCACTGACCAGCATCCTTTGCCCATGTCTCAGAGTTGTGCTCGCCCATGAACTTGATGAATTTTGCTACTGCAAGATCCTCTTCCTCTGTACGCTCCTCATCTGCAAACTGTACAAAGTTGTGGGAGGAAGTCCAGTTCTTGACAACCGCCGGATCGTATACAACAGACGGAAGCATGCCAAAGTTCACACCTGCCTCTACAACTGCAGCCTTCATCCAGATACCTTCCATCCATACAAGCATCTCACCGCCGTAGAACTCTGCTGCTGCATCCTCGTCCTTGTTGTTGGTGTAGCCGCCGTCATAGAGATCCTTCATGGTCTCAAATACCTTCTTCATGTTCTCGTTGTTGATGCACGGCTCCACACCATCCTCGGAAAGTGTCAGGCTCGGATCCAGCTGTGCGTAGAAGCAAAGCAGCTGTGCTCTCATCCATCCAAGGTCAAATACATCGCCCTCAAAGCCCTGCTCTTTCGCCTTATCGCCAAGCTCCTTGAGTTCGTCAAAGGTCAGAATACCGTCCTCAACGTAGCTATTTAAATCATACTTGTCGAACAGATCTTTGTTGTAGTAGGTAACGTAGCTGTGTACATCAAGCGGAATACCATACTGCTCGTCATCGATATTACTTGCATTGAATGCGGACTCAATGTAATCGTCTGCGGAAATACCTGCCTCTGCAAGAATATCATCATCATAAGACCACAGCATCTCATTCTCTACAAAATTCGGAATACGCTCGATGTGAACAACCGCAACATCCGGTACCTCTGTGCCGGTCTGAACTGCAAGCGGAATCTTCTGGTACAGATCATCTGCCGTCATCGGTGTGTGGTTGACATGCACCTCATCCTGAGACTCATTGAAGGTATCTACCATGCTCTGCATTGTCGCTCCGTCTCCGCCGGTAAATACGGACCAGTAATCAATCTCTACCGGTGCTGCTGATGCGGTCATTGCGCTCATTGCCATCGGAAGTGCCATCGCTGCAACTAAAAGTTTTGTTTTTTTCATTTTAATCCTCCATACATTCTGTCGATCTCACGATCACTTTGCTACATATTTTTTCATTACAAAATAATTGTTTTAAATTTGCAAAAAAAATAGAGAATTACAAAAATAAGTCGTAAATATGTCCATTTTTTTTGCGTTACAAGCGCTTGTTTTTATTCATTTTGTATATTAAGCATTATGCCCGATTGTTTTTGTTTTGTCAATATGTTTAGTTTATAATATGAAACCTGCTCGTTTTTCGTTTTTTATTCCATATTTTTTGTAATAAATATTGTGCAAGATAAGACAAAGTGCTATAATCGAATTATGATGTGGAATGAATCATGAATATCCGCTTTGACAGGAAACAAAAGAAAAAGAAGAAATGAAGGAGAACTTTATATGCAGGAAATAGAAGGAAAAATCGCCCATCTCTCAATCGAACGCCCGGAAAAGCTCTCGCAGATCGCCCGGGCACTCTCCTCCCCGCTGCGCCTTGAAATACTCACGGCTATCTCTCAGCGAAGCATGAATGTCGGCGAGCTCGCCAAAAAACTGGATGTTCCGATGTCCACAATGGCGCTTGCAATCCGCACACTGGATGAAGCCGGACTGATTATCAGTGATATACAGCCCGGCATTCACGGCTCGACCAAATATTGCAGCCGCAGGCTTGATACGATCACAATCTCCCTGTATTCAGAATCTGAACAGGATGCACCGATGCCGCTCATGTTTTTTATGCCAATCGGAGGTTACTCTATCGCAGAAGGCATCAAGCCCACCTGCGGCCTGCTCTCGGATACGCAGCCGCTCGGTCCGCTCGATCTTCCGCGTATGTTCTACTCGCCGGATCGTTTTAACGCGCAGCTGCTCTGGTTTCAGCAGGGCTTTCTTGAATATCGCTTCTCCATCATTGACAGCATCAGTGACAACATCGACTGGCTGAGCGTTTCCTTTGAAGCCTGCTCCGAGGCGCCCATGTACCGTGCCAACTGGCCAAGTGATATCTCGGTCGACATCAACGGCAAACGGCTCGGCACCTGGACCTCACCGAGCGACTGCGGCGGACGATTCGGCCATCTCACGCCACAGTGGTGGGGGCTTGCCAACACGCAGTTCGGCTACCTGAAATCCTGGCGTGTGGATCGCTCCGGTACCTACCTTGACCACGAGCGGATCAGCGATATCCGGATTTCCGATCTGAAGCTGGAGGAAACGCCTTACATCAGTGTCCGCATCGGCATCGACCCTACCTCCAAACACGTAAATGGAATCAACCTGTTCGGAGAACGCTTCGGAGATCATCCGCAGGCGATCAATCTGCAGATCGGGTTTGCGCTGTAAACACCGCAGTCTCATACGGTTTCAGTACAAATTCGCCTTCCACAGACGCATCATCGTACAGGTTCCGCAGCTTCTCATGCAGCACTACCGTCTTCTCCTCCGGCAGATAATTCAGCAGGAAATAAAACTTCCGGCCATCCTTCTCTCTTTGGATGACCTCCACCTCTTCCGGCGCGGACAGCACCTTTTCAAACGGAGAGATCACGCCTGTGTACGCCAGCAGCTGCTTTACATTTTCGCGGCTGAAGGTGCTTCCATAATGGATCGTGCGGCCGTTTCCGGTCTTCTTTTCAATCACTGCCGGGCGGCCTGCGTAAAAGCTTCCTGTGTAACGAGCCAGCACCTTTGTGTCTTTCGCACCTTCCACGATTTCCATCACGTCATGATAAACCGGCATCTCACTCTCCATGCCGTTCTCCCACTGTGCATAGACCGGCGGCTCTGCCGGGCTTGCAAACGTAAACTCACGTACATCAGAACCCGTCAGTTCCTGAAGCAGTCCCGGCTGCGGCAGCATCACGCACTGCCCGTTTTCTTTTTTGTAGCCGGACCGGCAGCCGATAATCAGTGTACCGCCCTGCTCCACATAAGCCTTCAGAAGATCAGCCCGCTTTTGCGTCATGATCGACGGATGTGCGTAAAAAAGCACCGGGTACTTTGCAAGCTCCTCCACCTGTGTATGTTCTCTTAAATATACGTGGTCATACGGCGTATGGGTGCGCTGTGCAGCCTGGAAAATTTCCTCCTCGCTCGCCTCGGTCACCCGATGATGCCATACGTCCACATTCGTATCCCACGCATTGTCATAATCCTTCAGAAGTCCGAATGCAGCCGTATATTCCGAACCGCAGACCGGATTTAACCGCTTCAGCTTCCGGTAAAATTCTTTTACCTCCGCAAGCTTGCGGTTGTCCCGGTTGTCATAATCCAAAATTCCATGCCAGTAGATCTCTGTTCCAAAAGTACATGTTCTCCAGCGGAAAAATGAGATATAGTCCGCTCCGTGCGCCACACTCTGCATTGCCCACAGCTCAAGCTGTCCCGGCCGCGGCGTTGGTGCCTCCATGCGTGTCGTCCAGCCGTTTGCTCCGGACTGCTGCTCCATGATCCCGAAATGAGGGCAGATCGAGCGCACCTCTGTCAGATTCTTTGACCAGTGCCGGTCATTCAGCTTGTCATTGTGCAGCGGATCCTCGCTGATGCAGTAGGCAAAGTTCGGGTAGGAATCATAGGTGTACACATCCAGGATCTCCTGCGCCATCTCATGATTATCCACATTCCAGAACATGCCGTTTGTCGTGATAAAATCTCCCTGTTTGCGGTATTTTGCGATGATCTCCGCCTGCATCCGGCAGAACTTCAGCGTGCTCGCCGAAACAAATCGATAGTAGTCGATATGAAGATGTGGATTGTAACCATCGCCAAGTAAGGTTCGCGGCACGTAAATCTGCTCCCAGTCCGTATAGGTCTGATTCCAGAATGCCGTGCCCCAGTTTTCATTCAGCGCATCCAGTGTCCCGTACTTTTCTTTCAGGAACACACGGAACGCGACGCTGTCCGCCTCGGAATGGAACTCACACGTCTCGCAGTTCAGCTCGTTGTCGATCTGCCAGCCGATGATCGCCGGATGCTTTCCGTAATGCTCCGCCTCTTTTTCCACGACTCTTTTCACCAGTTCCTGATATTTTTTTGAATTGTAATTGTAATGGCGGCGGCCGCCGTGACGGTAGAGCACTCCGTCCTCCCTCGCATTCAGGATTTCCGGATACGTCTCTGAGATCCACGCTGGCGGGGTCGCAGACGGTGTGCAGAAAATCACCTTCATGCCTTCCTCCTGACACAGATCCAGGAATTCATCGAAAAATGTAAAGGTAAACACACCCTCTTCCGGCTCCACCTTGTTCCATGAAAACTCAGCGATTCGGATCACTGAGATCCCTGTCTCTTTCATTCTTTTCAGGTCATCTCTCCACAACCCCTTTTCCCAGTGCTCCGGGTAGTAGCAGACCCCCATTGTCATTTCGTTCCACTGAAATTTCTGTTTCATTTTATGTCCTCCTGTGTTTTAGTTTATTCACTTTTTCATCTGCACAATTTTGCAGGTATGTTTCTTTGTCTTCTTATCATAATTTACCCCGACCAGCAGCAAATTCCCCTGATATTCCTTCAGACTCTCACAGTACTCTTTTTCCAGAATCTGTGAAATTGCAGTATCTGCCGTCTGATCCCATTTCAGTTCCACCACAAGCGCCGGTTTATCCTGAAATCTCTTTTTCGGCAGGAAGACCAGATCCGCAAATCCCTTTCCGCCCGCCAGCTCCCGATATACCGTGTAATAATTGCGTGCCGTATAAAGTGCAAGGGAAATTGTGTAGCTCAAAGCGTTCTCATCATTATACTGCAAATGGGATGTCTCAAAGTGTGCCTGCCGGATTCCTTCAGCCACCTGCAGCGGCCGCATCTGCCAGATCGCGTTCAAAGTGTCGGCAGAATTTTTCAGTGCCCGCGAAATCTCTCCCCAATCTGATACCGACACTGCATTCACATACTCAGCACGCACCTCATTATTGGGAATAAAAACATTTTTATGCTCTTCATCATACCCCAGATATCCCAGATGCACCAGAAGCGTGAGTACGTCATCTTCGGTACGGAACGTAATCATATCGTTGGAAAAGCTTCCTGTATTTACCGGCACCCGCTCCCCTGCGATCATGCTGAGCACGTCATCACGAAGCCCTTCAAAATTCATATCGATATAGACCTGCAGCGCTTCAAATGTCTCTGTCTGATTCCAGTAGTTTCCTATTTTACCGAACTGCATGCAGCTTACCACAGAGCGCGGACTGTAAATAGAAAGATCCTCTGTAAATGAATAACCGTCATACCAGCTTTTCACATCTTCCATATCCATATGATATTTTCTGCACAGATCACATACCTCATTTTCCGTAAATCCCGCATAAGGTGCGAGCGGCCCCGGTGCAATCATTGAAAATTCATCAAACATATTTAAAGCGGAATGCGTTCCATATTTTTTGACTGGCAAAATGCCGGTCATATAGGCCAGACAGATATGGCTTTTATCCTTCAGCAGATCGCGCAGAAAATCCAGATACATCTCCTGTGCTTCCTTTTCCCGCTTAAATTCCCGAAATACGCAATCCCATTCATCTATAATAATCACAAACGGCCGCTTTGTTCTGTTGTAAATATCCTGCATCGTTCTGGTCAGATTCGTTTCATCAAAATACCGAAAATCCGGATACTCCTCCAGCAAATCCCACAGAAGGCTTTTTCGGAGTAATTCCAGCATTCCCGCTATGCCGCTGCTCTGGCTGAGAAATTCCTGCATGTTGAGGAAAACGGTATCGTACTGATTCAGATATTTTTCAAACGTCTCACTTTTCTCTATTTCAAGCCCGGAAAATAATGCTCTGGAATCACATCCCCTGCTGTAATACGCTGAAAGCATATCCGCTGCCATCGATTTCCCAAAACGCCTTGGCCGGCTGACACAGATATTCTGCTGCGACGTATTCATAACTTTATTCGTATATTCCAAAAGGCCGGTTTTATCCACATAAATTTCCGAATGCACCGCCCGGAAAAATTTTTCATTTCCCGGATTCAAATAAATCCCCATGCTGCACCTCTCTTTCTGCACGGCCAGAGCACTTGCTGCTCTGTTTTCCTGTCTGATTTTCACCAATACTCCCATCATTTCATGTATCGTTATTATAGCACCGTTGACCGAAGATTGTCTTTCTCTTTCTTTGGATCCGGCAAACGAATTTTCTCTGTACTTTATTTGCTGCTGCCTGGCTTCAGGCGAAGTTTCGTAAAGCTGACATAAAACATTTGCGTGTTTAAGGACGTTGGGTAAATTGCTTTTGAATAATAATCCTTATTTTAACCGGGCAGCTTCTTTGTTTATCATTTATATTGACAGCAGCGGTTCATTGTACTAATATTAGAATGTTTAATTTTAGAATATTTGAAAATAAAGTACTCGTAATACACCATCTTAGAAAGGAGTGCTTCCATGAACCCCATCTCATTTTTATCGCTCGCCTCCAAAACAGCCAAGGCGTACGAATCCTTCTGCCGTCCGGTCTGCAAAAAACACCAGATCAACCAGACGTGCCTTGATGTGATTCTTTTTCTGGCGAATAACCCAGACTACAATACGGCCCGGGATCTGTGTGAACTGCGCGGCATCCGCTCGGGCAACGCCTCCGTCGCAATCGATACGCTTGTCGGCCGCGGACTGCTTGCAAGACAGACCGACCCGGATGACCGGAGAATTACGCGGCTGGTACTTACGCCAGAAGCAGAGCCGATTATCATAGACGGCCGTGAGACCCAGCAGCAGTTCGGCAACCGGCTTGTTCAGGGCGTGTCCGCGCAGGAGCTGCAGATCTGTGCGGATACGATTTTAAAGCTGGGCGCTAATATTTCGGATATGATCTCATAATTGTTACAGACGATATTTTCTCACACGAAAGGAGTTTTTCACTATGCTCACCACAATTCTCGTATGCATCCTTGCAGGCCTCGGCGCAGGCCTTGGCACCGGCTTTGCCGGCATGAGCGCCGCCGCGGTCATCAGCCCGATGCTGATCACCTTCCTTGGCATGGAGCCATACCAGGCGATCGGCATCGCGCTTGCCAGTGACGTGCTTGCCAGCGCCGTCTCCGCCTGGGAATACCACAAAAACAAAAACCTCGACATCAAAAACGGGCTGGTCATGATGGTGACCGTCATGCTCTTCACCGCAATCGCCAGCTTCCTCTCCCACTTTGTTTCCGGAAATGCCATGGGCGGCTTTTCTACCGTCATGACGATGCTTCTCGGAATTAAATTTATCGTACGGCCGGTCATGACGACAAAGGAAAAAATGATGACCGTCGATCAGAAAACCCGGATCATCCAGTCTGTACTCTGCGGCACCATAATCGGTCTGATCTGCGGTTTTATCGGTGCCGGCGGCGGTATGATGATGCTGCTGATTCTCACCTCTGTGCTTGGCTATGAGCTGAAAACGGCAGTCGGTACCAGCGTCTTTATCATGACATTTACCGCACTGACCGGTGCCGCCAGCCACTTCTATCTCGGCGGCATGCCGAACCCGCTGATCCTCGTGCTGTGCATGGTCAGCACCCTGTTCTTCGCCCGCGTTGCTGCCATTTTTGCAAATAAGGCTTCCGCGAAGACGTTGAACCGGGCACTCGGGATTGTGCTGACGGTGCTCGGCGCAGTGATTATTCTGGTAAAATTATTTTAATCGAGCAGCGAAGCGGATTGCGAATATCCGCTTTGACTCGAGCAACGAAATGCTTCACCCTTTGAACACATCAATCCCCCTGCACAAGACATTAAGCAAAGTGCAGGGGGATTTTTCCTTTTTTTGTATATTTCAAACAAAAAAATCATTCCTTTCTCTTTCGTTTTTGTATGTAATAGGCCTCCCAACTTGACAGAAAATTTTTTAAATAGTATGATTACAATACAGTTCAGCAGTGCGGAATAACAGATCGTGACCGGTTTTCGGGGCGGTCTGTTTGCTGATTGTTTTAAGTATTTTCAGAAAAGAGAGGTATATCAAATGGCAAATGAGCACGAAAATCAGATTCGTATCGTGCAGGAAACGGTAGCCGGAAAGGAGATCACCTTCGCTCATGTAATGGGCGGCCCGGCTCCTGTTATTTATCAGAAGCTTGGATTGAATCCACAGCTTGATTACGGCTCTTCAGCGATCGGCATCATGAATATGACGCCTCCGGAATCCGCTGTGATCGCTTCTGATATCGCAGTAAAAAGCGGAAATGTCTATCTTGGCTTTGCGGACCGTTTTACCGGAACCCTGATTATCACCGGTGAAATCTCTGAAGTAATGTCTGCGCTCACTGAGGTTGTCACCTATTTCCGTGACACACTCGGCTACGTCGTGTGTAAGATTACCAAGCGGTAAAATGCAGGCAGACACACTCAGCTGTCCAATAACAAACGTGACATCAGAACAGGAGATGCGGCAATGGCAAAATTAACTACGGAAGAACTGCTTGAGCTGATCTTCCATGACAATTATGAACATCTGAAGGGCAAACGGCTGCGCATGACCCGCCTGCGTGTGCCCGGTAAGGAGGTCTGCCTGGCACATATCATCACACCGACCGATCCGGCCATCTATCAGAATCTTGCGCTGCACATCGGTGTACACGCAGGCGAAGATCATACCGGCGAGGCAATCGGCATGATTCGCCTCACCCCGTGGGAAACGGTGGTAGCCGCCGCAGATATCGCAGTGAAGGCCGCAGACATTCAGATTGGTTTTATGGATCGCTTCTGCGGTTCACTGATCATTACCGGTGGATTATCGCAGGTACAGACTGCCGTAGAGGAGGTCGTCCGCTATTTTGGCGAGGAGCTGCATTTTAAGACCTGCGAAATCCATAAAAGCTGAAAGGTTTTGATTGAATTATGAAAAAAATGTTTTTAACCGGAAGAAGCGAGGCCGGTAAAACCTCCCTGACGCAGGCACTCAAAGGGGAAGATCTGCATTACATCAAAACACAGTATACCAGTACAGCAGATGATACGATTGATTCCCCCGGTGAATATGCCGAGTCCAAGCATTTCAGTGTCGGACTCGCCTGCTTTTCCTTTGAGGCAGATGTCGTAGCACTCGTACAGGCGGCGGACGAGCCGTTCAATCTGTTTAGCTGCAACTGCCAGACATTTATTCTCCGCCCACTCATTGGTATCATCACAAAGATCGATTCTCCCTACGCCAACGTCCCGATGGTCCGGCAATGGCTGATCAACGCCGGCTGCCATCGCATTTTTCTCGTAAACAATGCGACGCGGGAGGGCATCCCCGAGCTGCTCGACTATCTTTCGGAGGATATTCCGCCGATGACGATGGAGGAGGCAATGAAGAAGCAGCAGCTGGGACTGAATGAGTGGGAGCCGCTGCCGGACGGGGTATGAGCTGCACCTCGCGCAGACCAAACGAGATTATCCACAGGTATCTCATGCGAAGCGTCTCTTATCCACACAAAAGGCAAATTATCCCGATGCTTGTTCACAGGCGCAAATAAGAGCAAAAAAGCTGCGACATATCTTCTCTGATATGCCGCAGCTTTTAATTGTATCATCATTTTTTCCAGCTCGCATCACCTGCCACCAGCCGTTCCTGCTTCCTCATAATCATCACATAGTCGATCATAATGTAAGTCGCGGCGGCCAGCCATGCTGTCTGGTCGGTAAAGCAGGCTGCCAGATAACCGAAGGCCGGAATTGCAAGCAGCGACATTGACGTACGCGCCACCATTTCCAGAAGACCCGCAAACATCGCGGAAGTGCTGTGCCCGAGACCCTGCACAGCACTTCGCACAGTATTTAAGAATGCAAGCAGCCAGAAGAAATACCCCATACAGCGCAGGTACTGCACCGCGTATCCGATCACTTCCGTCTCTCCTGCATCCACAAAAATCCGGATCATCGGCTCACCGAGGAAAATCAGTGCAAGGCTTGCCAGAATGCTGTAGCCAAGCGCGATCCCGATCATCTGACGCATACCGGTGCGGATGCGGTCCAGGCGGCGCGCACCAAGGTTCTGTCCGCAAAATGTCGCACTCGTATTTCCAACTGCATCGAACGGCGCCATTGCAAACTGCTTCACCTTCATGCCTGCGGTGAACGCTGCAACGATTGACGAGCCAAGGGAATTGACTGCCGTCTGAAGCATTACACTTCCGATTGCCGTGATGGAAAACTGCAGTCCCATCGGAACACCCATCGCCAGAAGCTTCTTCATCTTATTTCCATCCGGACGGCGTTCCTCCCTGGATGCCGCAAGAATCGAAAAGCGCTTTTTCATATAGATCACGCAGCAGATTCCGGAAATTGCCTGTGCCGTGATGGTCGCTATTGCTGCTCCTGCTACGCCCATGTGCAGCACGAGAATGCAGAGCAGGTCTCCGAATATATTAAGGATGGTCGAGATCGCAAGAAACAGAAACGGACTCTTGCTGTCTCCGAGTGCACGCAGGATTCCGGCCGCCAGATTGTAAAGCACGGTAAATGGAATGCCCGCAAAAATAATGACAAGATACAGATACGCTCCGTCCAGGATATTCTCCGGCGTGCGGATCAGGATCAGGATCTGACGACAGAAGATCACGGTGACAATCGCAAAGCTAAATGACACTGCAGCCGCAAGAATCGCGCTGTTCATTACGTAACCACGCATCGCCGAATAATGCTTTGCGCCGAAGGTCTGTGCAACCGGGATTGCGAATCCGCTGCACAGACCCATACAAAATCCCAGAATCAGAAAGTTTAAAGAAGAGCTCGCTCCCACTGACGCAAGCGCGTCGATGCCCAGTGTTTTTCCAACAATCACTGTATCCGCCAGATTGTAAAGCTGCTGAAACAAATTGCCAAGCAGCAGCGGAAATGCAAACCAGATGATCTGCTTTAAGGAATTTCCCTCTGTCAGGCTTCTTTCCATTGTAATTCCCCCACATTTTCTCTTTTACAGGCGCACCAACGTATTTTTCGACGCCTCAGAGCCCGGATTTTTGTATCTTTTCAGCAAATCCTACCATTTTCCGTTATGATTTTTCTGTTTTTTATAATCAAAAGTAAATGTTCCCAGGCAGCTTATCAGCCTGAAGTTCACACGCCTCCAAGATGCAGTCCGAGAAGCAGCAGCTCTGCCAGACTGTAGTACGTTACCACCGCTACCAGGTCATTGACCGTCGTGATCAGCGGCCCGGAGGCTACCGCCGGATCGACCTTGATCTTGTGGAAAAACATCGGAATCATAGTACCGACAAGACTTGAAATAATCATCGCAAGGAACAGAGCAAGTCCAACACACAGGGCAACTGCGAATCCATAGCTGTACGTCATGCCTTTTCCAAAGTGCAGATAAAAGCCGACACAAATAAATGTCAGCGAACCGAGCAGCAGACCGTTCGCACCGCCAACCCGCATTTCTTTTAATACAAACCGGAATTTTTCGCCGCCGGAAATATTCTCATCCATCAGGACACGGATCGTGACAGCCAGTGACTGTGTGCCGACGTTTCCTGCCATGTCAAGAATCAGTGACTGGAAACACATCACAATCGCAATCTGAGATACTACCGACTCAAACATACCAACCACGCTCGATACCACCAGCCCAAGCCCAAGCAGCAGCACCAGCCACGGCATACGTTTGCGCATACTCTCCTTTAAAGATTCCTGCAGATCTTCCTCCGCAGTAAGACCTGCCAGCTTTGCGTAATCCTCACCCATCTCATCGTCGACCGCTTCGATGATATCATCCGATGTGATGACGCCGATAATCTTATCATTCTCATTCAAAACCGGAATGGAATCCTCCGCGTAATCCTTCAGATCTTCGATCACATCTGAGATTTTTGCTTTTGCCTGCACACTCGGGTAGCTCTTGCTGACGATATCGTCAAGCGGCACATAATCTCTTGCGATAATCAGATCCTTCAGTTCAAATGCGCCGGCGTATTTGCCGTCCTGATCTACTACATAAATGGTATTGATATTGTCATTATGGTGTGCCTGTCTGACAACGGACCGCATTGCCTCCTTGATCGTGAAGCGCTCCGGAATCGTCACATAGTTCGTTGTCATCATGCTGCCGATCTCATCCTCCTCGAAGGACTGAATCAGTCGGATATCCTCCGTGGAATCCTCATCCATCATGGAAATCAGCTTCTGCTTCTGCTCCTCGTCATCGAGATCCTCCAGAGCATCGACTGCATCGTCAGCATCCATGTTTTCGAGGACGTCTGCTGCCTGCTCCAGCGGCAGCTCTTCCAGGTATTCGGATACATCATCAATGTACGTAAAAATTTCGGATACGCGCTCCACGCCAAGAATCCGGTACAGCTTTTTTCTGCCATCGGTGTCCAGCTCCTGCAGCGCTTCCGCTATGTCATTTTCATGGTAATCATCCAATGCGTCGCGAATCTCTTCGTCGGTCTTTCCGCTCTGAATGATCTGCAGAATCTCTTCGGCACGTGTCAGTGTGTTCATCTCATTTGTTTCCATGGGTTCGTACCTCCTTTTTCCGTTTTTCCGGAAAAGCATCCCAGCCATTCTCATCTGCTCTTCCGGCTTTTTCTTTCACAGCGATCCTGCCCTTTTCAGGCTCAGCCAAAATAAATCTTCACCATTTATTTTACTGCCTGATTCAGTGGAAACGCTGTCCGTTCAGAGGTATCCCTTGCCCCTATGGGCAAAAAAATACCATCGCCCGGCATACGGCGATGGCAGAAATTTCCGCACAAAACACAGTTTTTCCGTCAGGAAAGAAAGCTACCGCCCTTTCGGAGTGTAACTATGTGGTATGCATCATTTTCTGCTTCGCCGCCAAATAATCGGCCATGACTGTCTGAACTGTCCATAGTGTCACTCCCTTTCCTGTTAGTTAAAGTGATTCTCAAGGCACCACAAAAGCGGCAGGATCACCTGCCGCCTCCTAGGTTCCCTTTCTATTTATACTACCCGAAAATGTAAAAGTCAAACAGAAAATTGCCACATTTCAAATCGTATAATTATCACAGTTTACGGCTTTTTATCGCTCTGCCAGATATCGTTTTACCAGAAATGAACAGAAATACGGAAATGTACAAATCCCTTCTTCCTCTCCAATATTGCCATCTGACAGCTTGATTCCCCAATGAATATCACTATATGAGCTGCTGGATATTAACTGTCGTAATGACTTCGAACGATTTCTGTTCGCCTTTACTTCTACCGGGACTAATTCTTCTTTCGTTCTCACGAAAAAATCTTCTTCCAGTGTCGCGTTCTCTTTCTTATAGTAGTACAGTCCCAACCCCTGTTTTACAAATGCCTCTGCCACAAAATTTTCGTACAATGCTCCTTTGTAAACTCCCAGATTTTTATTTGCGCGAAGATCCTCCTGTGCCTCTTCGTCCAATGATGCGATAAGCAGCCCTGTATCCAGATAGTAAATTTTGAATTTAGATTCATCATAATTTCCTTTTAATGGAAGCTCCGGATAATTCAGGCAATGGCAAACCGAAATGACGCCTGCATCTTCGAGCCATGTAATACATCCCATGTACTCACGGCTTCTGGCTTTTTTATCAATTTTGCTCAGCTGAAATTTCTTATTTTCTTTTGCAAGCTGTACCGGAACCGCTCTGTAAACACTTGCAATCTTCGCCTGATCCAACCCTTCAGCATATTTTCGGATATCCTCCTCATAGTCCAGCTGAATCTGCCTCTGAATTTCCAGCGTATCCGAAAAGGTTCCCGTCTCAATATATAATTTCACTACTGCAGGCATTCCTCCAAGTACACAGTATTCCAGAAATAGTTTTTTGTAAACTTCCAGTTCTGTTTCCGAAAATGGCACAGCGCTCCGCATATGCTCAAGAAGGTCTGCAATATTAGCATCCGTATACCCTTTTGCCCATAAAAATTCCTCAAAATCCATTGAAAACATTTCATAATCAGTCTTATATCCAACACTGTTGCTGTGAATTTTTCTGTAATTAATTCCAAGCAAAGAGCCGCTGCAGATCACATCAAATCTTCCATCCAGTTTAAACGCCTTGAGTGCCGTGGCAATATCCGGAAACTCCTGCAGCTCGTCAAAGATCAGTAATGTATCACCAGGAATAAATCTTTTGCCCGGATCAATCAGTGAGATATTTTTAATAATATCCGCAACCTCATATCCATCGCTCAAAATAGTTTTATACTTGGGTTCCAAAACAAAATTAATGCTGACAATATTCTTATACTGCTGCTTCGCAAAATGAAGAATGGATTCTGTTTTTCCGATCTGTCTTGCACCCTTTATAATCAGCGGAAGCCTGTCCTTCCTGCGTTTCCATGCAAGCAGGTATGCATCTATTTTTCGTTTTAAATACATAATATCACCTCCTGCCGCTACGCTATCACGTTTTATGAGCGAATGTCAATCATATTTTCACGTTTTTTTATCTAATTATTTCTTATTTTTCACGTTTTATTACCAGGCATTTGTTTTTACTATTTTGCCCAGGATATTTTCCGCAAAAATTGCCGCTTCTCAGATCTGTTTTATATCTGAAAAGCGGCAGCTGTATCACACCGTCATTTAACCGAGCAGCTGCTCGGTTATGAGCAAGTAGCGAAGCGAATTGCGAATATCCGCTTTGACCCTTTCACTTCATATGTATATTTCGTTCATACCCTGTAAAACCGGTACAGCGTCTTTGACTGCCAGCAGATTCCTTCCCGAAGAATACAGGAAAGCGCATTTGGATTGTTGATACTGTTCGGTACAAACTGTGTTTCCAGTGCAAATCCGCTTCTGCTTCCGTAAATGGTGCCTCCCTTGCCAGGCTCATTGCAAAGCTCATTTCCGGTATAAAACTGGATTCCCGGCATATCGGTACGTACCTCCATTCCTATCCCGGACTTTGCGCATTCAACTTTTGCCGCTGTTTTTACCGCACCTTTTGCGTCTGCCAGACGATAATTGTGATTGTAGCCGTTTCCAAAGTAAATCTGCTTTTCGTCATGCATAATATCCTGACCTATTTTTTTCGGACTGGTAAAATCAAACGCCGTGGAAAGTACATTTTGCACAGAACCATTCGGAATGCTGTCGCTTCCCCGCAGAGGCATATACTCCATCGCAAACAGCAGGAGCATATGATCCAGAATCGTGCCATTCCCCTGCCCGTTCAGGTTGAAATAGCAATGATTCGTAACATTCAGCAGTGTATCCTGGTCTGCGATCGCTTTATATTCGATGACAAATGCCCAGTCATCCCGTATGGAATAGGTTACGCTCAGGCACAGATTTCCAGGAAATCCCTGATCTCCGGCCGGGCTCTGCAAGATAAATTCCTGACTGTGCGCAGTCCCTGCTCCGGCAGTCCACATTCTTTTGTGAAAGCCGTGGAACCCGCTGTGGTTACAGTTTTCCCCTTCATTTTTATCCAGATGATACTGCCTGCCGTTCAGCACAAACGCAGCATTTTCAATGCGGTTTGCCACCCGCCCCACCGTCGCTCCAAACAGCATCTCACCATTCTCATATTCTTCCAGCGTGTCATACCCCAGGATGATATCACGCCTCCGGTTATCGCGGTCCGGCACCTCGAGAGTGACTGCTGTGGCACCATAATCCGTGAGCACGGCGCGGACTCCTTCATTTTCAATCTGAAAAAGATGTGCTTCTTTGTTATTTTTAGTTTTTCCAAATAGTTTCATATCTCATCTCTCATCTTATTTTCCAATATTCTTTGTCACATTCTGCATAATAATCGCAAAGATCAGAAGCAATCCTGTTGCGATATCACGCCACGCCTGGGAAAGTCCCAGCATGGTAAGACCATTCGAAAGAATACCTGTAATCAGAATACCAACCAGTGTTCCATAAATATTTCCTTTTCCTCCTGCAAGAATCGTTCCGCCAAGAACAGTTCCGGCTATACTTTCCATGCCATACGTACTTCCCACGGAAATCTGTGCAGCTGCCATTCTGGAAGAAAGAATGATACCGGCAAAGCCTGCGAACGCTCCACTTAACATATAGGTAAGATTCTTGACTCTGGTGTTATTGATGCCTGCAATTCTGGCCGCCTCGACATTTCCGCCGATGCAGTAAATATGACGTCCAAACACGGTATTTTTCAAAACATATGCCATAATGATGTAGAGAATAATAAAAATCAGCATCGGAAGCGGAGCATTGATTCCCGGAATTTTTGTCTGTCCCAGAAATGTATAGGCCGAATCACGGCAGAGAATCGCCTGTCCTCCTGAAACAAGCTGTACCAGACCGCCAAGCATGAAATTAGTTGCCATCGTTGTAATAAATGCATTGATATGCATTTTTGTGATGAGCAAGCCATTAATCAGGCCTACTGCACATGCAACCACCATAGCCAGAAGCAGGGAAACCACAACCGGAAGGCCTGCATTTACGGTAAAAAAGCCAAACATAATACCGGTAAAACAAGCGGTGCCGCCTACGGACAGGTCAAAATCCGCCGTAAGGATGCAGAGCGTCTGGCCGATCGCAACAATTCCAAGCACTGAGATATTTAATCCAATCGCAAAAATATTCTTTACCGTCAGAAAATAGGGTGAAAGAAGCGAAAATATAAGGACTTCCGCCACCAGAAGAACAATCAGGATTAAACGATTCAGGGTATCTCCATTTAATTTTTTCTCTCTTGATTTCATTTCTATTCCTCCCCATCCGCAAGGATTGCATAATGTAATACATCTGATTCTGAAAGAGCCGAAACATCTGTGAATTCATGATTAATTACTCCATCTCTGTAAACCAGAATCCGGTCTGACAGCGCCAGAAGTTCCGGAAGCTCGGAAGAGATCATAATAATCGACTTTCCCTGCTTTGCGAGTTCTTCCATTAAATGATAAATTTCAGCCTTGGCACCGACATCGATTCCTCTTGTCGGTTCATCAAAAATAAGAATATCCGAATCTGCTCCAACCCACTTCGCAATGACGATTTTCTGCTGATTTCCACCGGATAACGATACAGCCGGTTCATAGATCGAAACCGCTTTAATATTCAGATCCTTTGAAAGCTTCGTTGTATTTTCCTTTTCTTTTTTATGATTGATAATGCCGAGCTTTGAAGAAAGTTTTTCCAGGTACGGCATGGTCATGTTCCATTCAATACTGTTGATTGTGGAAAGCCCCTCACCGCGGCGGTCTTCCGTCACAAAGCCCATTTTCTCGGCTATTGCATCGCCGGGCTTCTTAAAATTAACCTTCCTGCCTCTGACAATAATTTCTCCCGCGTCCGGTTTTTCAAGACCGAAAATACACCGCGCCGTCTCGGTTCTTCCAGATCCTACGATACCGAAAAGCCCAAGTATCTCGCCTTTATGAAGATCGAACGAAACTCCTCTGACATGATTCTTCCATTTCAGATCTTTCACCTGAAGTACCGTCTTCGAATCATCTGCTGTGGCCGCCGTCCTCTTGAAGCCTGCCATCTCACGTCCCACCATTCTCGATACGATCATCTCAGGTGTCACGTCCTTTGTCTCATCTGTCGATATGTATTTTCCATCCTTAAAGACTGTAATGCGGTTACAGATCCGGAAAATTTCCGGAAGTCTGTGGCTAACGTAGATAATAGACACCCCTGCCTTTTTTAACTCCTCAATCAGTTCAAACAACCGCTCACTTTCATCGTCTGAGAGAGAACTGGTAGGCTCATCAAATGCAATTACTTTCAGTTCTGTTGAAATTGCCTTCATCACCTCGATCAGCTGCTGGTGTCCCATGCTAAGTGTCCCTACCATGGTATCCGGCGTAAAATAATTTTCGATGCCGATTCTCTTCTGAAGCTCAATGGTTCTCATTCGCATGAAATCCCAGTCAACGCAGCCTCTCTTTTTTGGATAACCGGTCATCATAACGTTTTCCGCAACTGTAAGATCCTGCGCCATATGGATTTCCTGCGGAATCAGAGAAATCCCGTTCTGTCTGCATTCCTGAACACTTTTAAAATTTTCTTCTTTTCCCTCATAGATAATTTTACCGCCGTCTCTTCCATAAAGACCGGTAATAATCTTGATCAGCGTTGATTTTCCTGCTCCATTCTCACCGCAAATCGCATGCACCTCGCCTTTTCTCAGCGAAAATTCAACGTTGTCAAGCGCAACTACACCTGGAAATTCTTTCCGAATCTTTTCGCACTTTAAAATATAATCTTCCATTTTCCTTCTCCGCTGCCGTTCTCCCTGCAAGCCAGGGATTTCAGGCCATTTATTTACACATCCGCAATCCGCCCGCTGCCTGAAAGATACAAAATGACCGGATGTCCTGAATCAGGATATCCGGCCACAAATCATCTTCATCAATCCTGATCAGACATCAGTTTTCCATTCGGATAAAACTCAAGATAGTTTTCTGCATTAGCAATGCTTCCGGATACGAACGTATTTTCCTGCATTTCTTCCCCGTTGACGATGTAATTATATGCTTCATATACAGCCTTATAACCTTCAATATCCGGTCTTAATACAATCGCGATATAATTTTCTTCGCCTGCCTTAAAGCGCTCAAGAGACATCTCATAACCGCCAAGTCCACAGCCAAGCGTATGTGTCATATCAAAGCCATTTTCCTGAAGAACATCCAGCGGCGCCAGCGCACAGTCATCATTTGCTCCGGTGATAATCCAGTAATCTACTTCCGGATGCGCAAGAATAATTGGTGATGCGACCTGCATATTTCCTTCATACTCTGCAGTTGCGTCATTTGCATCGACCCGGATAAAATCATCCTCGGTCAGCGGAGTATTTTCCATGAGCGCTTTTTTATAGCCATCCAGCCGAGGAGCGAAAACCGTGTTGGTCGGAATGTCAATCTGCAGAACCTTAACTACATTTCCATCCTCAAAGAAGCCTCTCTCTGTTGCCATCTCGGCAAGAGCCTCTCCTCCAAGTTCTCCAACCTCACCGGTCGGCATACCTACGTGCGGAACCTGAGTTCCATCACTCCGCTCAATGTTGTCATCGATCGTAACCAGTGCTACCCCTTCCTTTTCGCACATATCAGCTACATTCGGTCCCATGCTCTGGTTTGTGATGCAGATCAGAAGTGCATCTGCTCCCATTGAAAATGCGTTGTCGATATCCGAAAGACATTTTTCATCATTGTTGTTGCTGTCGATCCCCGTGTATTCGATCCCCAGTTCCTCACAGGCTTTTTTTATCCCCATTTCTTCCTGAATAAACCACGGATGTGAAAGCTGTTTGCTGATATAAACAAACTTCAGATCATTTCTTTCTTCTGCAAATCCTGTGATCGCGCTTCCGCAGATCGCCGTCGAAAATGCAAAGAGTGCTGCCATACCTGCTGCTATCATTTTTTTCATCATTTGATTGTCCCTCCCGGTAAATTATTATTCGTTTCTGCGTACCCATTGTTTTGTTACCCCTGATCCATCATGCATAATGTTTCGATTCGTTTTTGATGTCTCTATTTTACCCTGAAAAAATGTCCCGGACTACTTGCTAATTCGCAAATAAATATAAGAATCTTGCAAAATACAGCACAAAAAAAGTGCCGCCGTTTTATCAGAATATCTGATCGAACGGCGGCACTTTTTCGCTGTGGGCTGGTTAAACATTATGATCATTTTCCGTCGCCGGAGTGTCTGACTGATCCCGGAAGGCTCTCGGCGTCATTCCTGTCTTTGTCCGAAAGGTCTTTACAAAATTTGCATCGCTTCCGAACCCTACGGTCTCACCAATCTCGCTTACCGACGCATTCGTTGTCATCAACAGCTCCTTGGCCTTATTAATTCGCAGGTTCAAAATAAATTCATACGGCGCCACACCGGTCGCAGTCCTGAATTCATGGCAGAATCCGGATTTACTGACTCTGGCAAACTTTGCAATTTCGTCTATCGTTATTTTATTTCTGTAGTTGCTTTCAATGTATCCGATGGTCTCATTAATCATCCTTCTTTTCTGATCAACAGCGCCTTCTTTTTTGCTGCTCATCATTTATGCCAGAAAGAGGTACAAATAAGAAGAAATGCGTATTTCATCAACATACGTATTTCCAACTCCCTGAAAGACAATCAGATTAAAAAACCGGTGCGTAAGAGAAGTCGATGGCATATAGACAATATTTCCCTGATAATTAATCAGGGACCGGACAATCTCATCACTGTGCTCACCGTAAAAATGAATCCACAAAAATTCCCATACTCCTGCCGCATAATATGCGTGCGCTTCGCGGCAGTCGATAATCGCAATCGTCTCCCGTGAGCATTTCTGGGTTCCATGGCTTGTCTCGATGATCCCCTCACCTGAGATGGTCAGAATCAGAAGATAACTCTCAAATCCGCCTCTCTCTATCCTGTATCGTTCGTCACACAGAAAATTTCCATACATCTGCACATAAAGGAGATTTTTCTCTGCCCATTCACTCGGCGTATTGAATGTAATTGCCGAGCGCTCCCTTATCGTATTATTTTTGGTAAATTTATACTGCGTATGTCTGATCATATTTGGCATAACAGATTCCCCGCACCGTTTTGTTCTAATTCACACCACTTTACAAGTTTTTTCACAAAAAAATATCGTACAGGGCTTTCTGATGTATAATGAGTTTGACCAAAACATTACAAAGGAAAGTGACCCTGTACGACAAAGACATTATACAACGAAAAGACACTGATTGGTAGACTTTATCAATATTTTTCTGCTTATTTTGAAACTTTTTCCGCGCCAACCGCAGATACCCTGTTTTTGCTGGTGCTTTCCATACTGGCTCTGGAATCTGTACATTCCATCCGTTTCCTGTACCGGCATTTTCTCTCCGTTATTACCGGAAAATCGCTCAATGCTTTTTATTTTGCCTGTTCTTATGCAAAAGCGGATTACTCGCGGTTTATGAATGCAACCGCCCGGATTGCTTTGCGCCTGGTTCCGGACAGCCTCAAAACACAACCCGTTTTTCTTTGTATCGATGATACTATGGTTCCAAAGTCAGGTACAAAATTTGCAGATATTTCAAAACTCTTTGACCATGCTGCACATAATGGCTCCTGTTATTTAAACGGCCATTGCTTTGTAAGCATCATGCTCTGTGTTCCTGTCTGGAAGCAGGATAAAGTCTCTTACCTTGCAGTCCCACTCGGATACCGCATGTGGCAGAAGAAGCAGTCAAAGCTTGAACTGGCTGCATCCATGCTCCGTCAGGTCATGCCGGAATTTTCAGGGAAGAAACAGGTAATCATCCTGTACGACAGCTGGTATACAAAACAGAATCTTATTTCTGTTATAGACGAATACCCAAACCTTGGCCTGATTGGGAACGCAAGGTCTGATTCTGTCCTTTATGATCTTGCACCGGAACGTACCGGACGGCGTGGCCGCCCTGCGAAGCATGGCCGACAGCTCTCTTTGGAAAACGATTTTACGCTTTCCGATGAAAAAATCGATGGATACTATATCGGTGTACGCAGGGTGCTTACAAGGCTTTTCGGGACCAGGGAGGTACTTGCCTATGTTACTTCTGCCGGGAAAGAGAATACAGCAAAGCGTCTCTTTTTCAGCACTGTGTTTCCGGAAGAACTGCAGATTTTCTGCGCATGGCAGGAAAAAGAACCTTTAAACCATGCCGTGAGTAACTGGATGAAATATATCCCGTTGTTCCTGTACTCTTTCCGGTGGAATATTGAAGTCAGCTATTACGAGCAGAAAACATTCTGGTCTTTTTGCAGCTACATGGTGCGGAGCCGCAAAGGGATCGAAATGCTGGTCAACCTGATCAATATCAGCTACTGCGCAATGAAACTGCTGCCGTATCAGGAAGAAAATTTTTCCGCATACCACAGTGAAAGCGTACAGGACTTCCGTTTTTTCATCAGCGAGAAAATTCAGGAACAGATATTTTACGTCAGTTTCGTCAAAAACATCGAAACAGGAATAAAATCTACATGGTTGGTGAATGCCATAAAACGGCTGGTTGGCAGACAGGGATATCATTTGTAAAGTTGTAAAGTGGTGTTCTAATTCAACGAACTGGTGCAAATATACAGAATATTCACACCAGTTCGTCCTTATCACTGTTTTATTGTCAATATATCATATATTATTTCATAAGTCTACACTCAAAACGTGCTTTGTGGTTCGACGGGTCAAGTGCAAGGCTCTTCTCAAAGTACTTTTTCGCTCCTTCTGTATCACCAAAGAACAGTCGGCTTCTGCCCAGTGCATTGTAAAGCTCGCTGTCATGCTCCTTCACTCCATCCGGGATGGTTGTGTAGAACAGTGCGGTAACGATCGGCTTGATGTCTCTTCTGCCGTCACCGTAAGCTTTATATCCATTTCCGCCTACCGCTCCACTAAGCTGTTTCTCCCAGCGGACAATTGCCTCTGAGATGAACTTTCTCGCATTGACCTTATCACCAAGGATTCTCATCGCTTCTGCTACATAGGAATCCGTCTCCGGTCCCATATACGGGCTGTAATTGCTGTGGATAAACGGCAGTACCTCCGCTGCTTTCGCTTTCGCACCAGCCTCATCGCCAAGTGCCAGACGGCATTTTGCCTCAAATACTCTCGGATAATAAAGTGCCTGTGTATCCCACCAGCCGGCACGGAAGTTCGGCTGAATCTTCTGTGCTGCCTCAAGATACGGCAATGCTTCCGCATATTTGCCAACTGCCATAAGTTCACGTCCCTTTGCCACATTTGCAAATGTCCAGCTCTCTGTCAGATAAGTCTCCTGGCATTCAGCGGCTACAAACTCATGGCCAAGCATGCACTGAATTGCTTCATCGAATTTGCCGCAGTCATTCATGCAGGCCGCGATTTCCCAGGTCAGCTGATCGTGTGCTTTCTCCGGTTTATGTGCAAGAAGATAACTCAGTCTTTCTTCCGGATCTACGCCCAGATGATTCATCACAAAATTCACTTCGATAAGAAGAAGTTCATTGCCCGGAGCCATCTCCATTGCTTTTTTATAAAGCGGAAGTGATTCTTCTCTTTTCTCCAGTCTTGAGAAGTAAGCCGCTGCAATGCCGCGAACCGGCAGATAGCAGGATGGATCTCTTCTCGCCGCTTCTTTCAGGCAATCCACTGCGCGCTCCGTCTGCTTTTTCTCATAAAGCAGGCAGCCCAGCAGATATGGAGCCACTGCATCTTCTGTGTTCTTCTTTGCTGCTCTCTCAAGCACTTCCACTTCCTCCGGACGATACGGGAAAATATCCACTACATAATGCTTCTTTACACACGCTCTCACAGCGTCTGCCTCTTCCGTCTTTCCAAGACCGTCAAGGATATCTGCCAGCATATAATGGCCCATAACGCTTAAGTTTCCAAGTCCTTCACCGCCCTTTGTGCATCCAATGGAGCCCTGCGTAAGAGCGGTTCCGTCCGGTGTTCCCGGTTTTACATCGAACCGGTCAAACAGGCCGTATCTGCCCTCTGCGCCTTCTGTCGGAACCGGTACTGCATCGGAAGCCCATACGCCAACCGGAACATGTCCTACTGCCTTTTTGGAATCTTTCAGTCCAAAAAGAACCGCTGCTGCCGCCTCTTTCTGTCCGGCCTTCATCAGATCCACTGCAATATCAATGCAGGTCTGTGACGGATTGCTCTTGATCAGTTCATAAAAATGCTCCATATCTTTCCCTGTATAATAGTAGTACAGGAAACGAGCCAGATGATCCAGCTTATCGCCTTCGAAACGCCCTACGCCGCGCGCATTTGCAACCGAAACTGCAATCGCTCCCTCCGGTTTCTTTACGCCGATAATCTCTTCCAGAATTTCAATCGCCCGGCCTTTGTTTCCAAGGCCGTTCTCTGCAATGGCAAGATATGCTCTGGCAATCGCATGCTGTCCTTCCTTTGCAATCGCTGCCGCCGCATGTTCCCGCATCGCTTCATAATCTCCGCGCTGACCGTCGATGCCTGCGATGATCGCCATTGCCGGGGAAATCACATTTGCAGACCAGGATGCATTGTAAAGTGTCTCATACGCCTCATCCTTTTCACCCAGTCCGTACTGGAGAAGTCCCTTGAGATAGAAAATCGTGCCATCATACGGATTGTGATTATGCTTGAAAAGACTTCTCTCGGCTCTTGCAATATAGCCAAGTCCTTCCTCGTATTTATACCGGTTCAGCGCATCCTCCGCCATCGCCAGCAGGGCCGGAACGTAAGCCGGATCGCGTTCCAGCGCACGTTTGAAATAATCTCTTCCATTCCAGGACGGATCTCTGTACTGGTCGATATGAAGGCCTGTATTTGTCAGTTCCTCCGCTGTGGTAAGTTCTTCCGGTGTCGGAATGCCGGTATTGTCTTCCGGAATCCGAAGCACATCCGGTACATCCTCTGTATAATCCATCAGAACTGTGCCATCTGCTTCTTTGAACGCAAATGTATATTTTTTGCCTTCTTCTGCTTTGAAATCAAATTTTTTAAATGCACCCGGCTCAAGATCCACTGTTTCCGAAAGAAGTACCTCTCCGTCATAGGAAACCTCAAATGCCGCTCCTTTAACCGGTTTTGTCACTGCCAGGCAAATGCTCTGCGCATCACGGTCCATACTGATAACGCCGTTAATATTTCCAAAAATCGGCAGGCCCGTTCCATGAATCGGGAACCAGAACTGTGAAAACCGCTTCACTTCATACGGTGCGATATAGGTGAAATCCGGCTGGTCATCGTTGAATGATCCCGCCATCAGCTCTGCATGCTCGCCGTCGTTGTCTGACTGGTTATTGTTCCATGCATCGCCCAGATCCTCAAGCGCCCACTGAAACATTTTCTTTCCCGGGGAGATGTGGTGATCTGCCACGTGGACGGTACCACACTCTCTGTTATTATCATATCCGCCGTAAAAGTCATATTTGGATGGAGACGCAAAATAGGAATTTCCCTTGATCGTATTTGGATGACGGCTGATATCTGTTTCTTCCGCATGATTTTCTACTGCATACCATCCCTTCGAGATCGGGAATGTCGCGTGATGTCTGTCATAATGATGATGAACATAACCTACATCCTGTGGGAAGAACAGCTGGTAATCCTTGTTTACATGAATCGCTGCATTCTCCCACCACATAAACGGATGCTTCACCGGAGTACGGTTGTCGATCTTGACAATCGTCTCAAAAAATGCTGCATCAGGTCTCAGGCAGATGCCATAAGTACCTTTTAACCGGTACTGCCCCTGTGTCGGTGCGGCTTCTGACATCCATACAATGACTGCTCCGTCTTCTCTTACTTCCGTCGTATAATCGACCGGGAGAAATGTGGACGGTCTGTGATGGATCGGGAAGTTAAATTCCATACCTCCGGTAATCCAGGAACCATAGATTCCAACGATCACCGGCTTGATCCGATGATGTCTAAAAAGGAAATTGTAATCATTTACTTTGTCATACGCTTCAAAAATTCTGCCTCCGATTTCCGGTAAAATCAGAAGACGAACGTACTTATTTTCAAGTCGAATGACCGTGTAGTCTCTGTCTGTAAGCACTTCTCTTTCTGCATTCAGCGTCGGTCTGTTCGGATACGCATTTCCGGTAGATCCCTGATGCTGTCGGTACTCCGAGTAAACCGGCATTTCTTCTGGTTCCGGCGGCATATAAGTCGGAATTACCATGTTTCCTGTTTCGCACAACACGGCGCCATCACTGATCGTCTGTGCCTTTCTGAATACGGTTCCTTCGCCTTCCTGTGCCCTGGTCGGGTCATAGCTGCGTGCCATTGCCTTGTCATTTGCCATTTTTTAATCCTCCTGCTCTCTATGAATTGTCTCGTCTTTTCGAACATTTCGTTCAGCTCTTATGAGACCAATTCTAATGGATTTCGATGGCATCTGCCATTCCAAAGGCAGCATAAAAATATAAGAATCTTGCAAATAAAAGGCTGCGTTTTGAAGGTTCAGTTTCAAAAGTTTAAAATTTTTCATTTTCTGAAACCGGCATCAACGCAAAAACAGCCGCACGACTTTTCCTGTCATACGGCCGTTCAAATTTTATTCTCAGCACAGATCCTTCAGCATCAGATGCTCGCCGATTCCGTCTGTCAGCGCATTCGGAATCATACCGACTTCGTAATAGCCGTTCGCCTTGTAAAATTCGAAGGCCCTTACGTTGAAATCGCTGACGGTCAGCGATGCTTTTCTTCTGCCATCTTCGCGTCCCAGCTGCTCAAACTGCTGCAGCAGCCATGCGCCTACACCCTGGCTGCGGAACTCTTTCTTCACGCACAGAAGCGCCAGATAATGGTACTCGTTTGTGAAGCCGTTGCGGCTGATGACCATCAGCCCGGCTTTCTCGCCGTGTGCCGTCTCTGCAAAGTACAGGCGGCCTCTTCCGTCATCCGGGAAATACGCGCGGATGTAATCCTCCGTCCGGTAGCCGTGCGCAAAGTAGCGCTCGTACAGTACGGAGTCCCTTGCGATTTCCTCACAGGCGCGGATATCTTTATAATAGCCCTGTTTCAGATGCAAATTCATAGTTTTTCCTCTGTCTTTACTGCTCTGCCCAGTTTGCCGGATATACTGTGTAAATATAACGGCATTTTTCTTTGGTCTGGAAGTGGATGTGGCTTCCCTTCGGAATGTAGATAATGTCTCCAGGGCCTCCGGAAACGATTCTGCCGTCGATCTCGATCTCAAGGGTTCCCTCAAGAACGATATCGTACTCATCATAGGTCAGAGTCCACTCAAAGCTGGTGTGATCCAGTTCCATCACGCCGCAGCCCATGCGCGGAGCTTCTTCCAGAGTTACAACATCCTTCAGTGCTACGCCGTCCTGCTCAAACGGCTCGCATTTTACGGTAGATGTCTTGATTCCGATAATTCCGCTCGGATCAATGTGTTTCTCGAAGCCGCAGTCAGAAGCTTTTTTCTCTGCGGTTGCTTCCTGTACTACCTTTGTGATAATCTCACGAATCAGCTCTTCACTAATATTCATAATGTTCAGCTTCCTTTCCGATTTTGATTTCGTTTTTGATTTTCCGGTCTTTTGTTTTACAGCCTGCCGTTTCGGCGTCTCAACGCTTTCCCGGCAGACTGTATCCTGCTTTCTGTTCAGAGCCCGGCAAAATTTCATAAAACAGATGCAAAATACCTGTATTTTTAAGCCTGTGTCAACTCTGAACAGTCACCTTTTTTATTTGCTTGCAGCTTTGATCTTGCTAAGAAGCTTCGGAGCAAGAACGTTTGCTACGATCAGGGCTGTAATACCAGCTACCAGCTTACCGATGATAACCGGAGTAACCATCTCCTGGTTTACACCGGCGGTGAATCCAAGGTGATCGCCGAATACGAATGCTGCAGATACTGCAAATGCTACGTTGAGGAGCTTACCCTTCGGGTCCATCTCACCCATGATGTTAAACATAGCGATGTTGTTTGCAAGGTTTGCTACCATACCAGCAGATGCCTGCTCGTTGATTCCAAGAACTCCGCCGAGCTTCTTCAGTGCGCCGCCGAAAGTACGTGTAATCCACTCAACCATCGGGAATGCACCGATCAGAACGATACCGATCTGTCCGCAGGTCAGAAGACCGCTGTCCAGAGGAGTCAGTCCTGTTACTTCGTCAGCAGTTGCCATTACGTCGAACAGCGGGAACATGATTCCTGTGATCTGCTCAAATACTGCGATTGCTGTGAAAGCTGTGATAACGATTGTTACGCCTGTACCAAATACATTGAATCCGTTGATCATCTTTGCCGGAGCAAACCACAGACCGATAACGATCAGAGCTGCGATGATGATAACCGGGATCAGGTTCTGAAGGATGGTGCCGATGCCAAGCTTATACTCGGTCATTGCGCTCATTGCCAGACCACCGACGATACATCCGATCGGGATCGTGATCATACCGGCAAGTACACCGGCTCCCAGGTAAGAACGGTCATCCTTGGAGATGATACCAAGTGCTACCGGGATCGTGAATACGATTGTCGGTCCCATCATGGTTCCAAGAATCAGTCCTGCAAAGTTTCCGATTGCTGCATTGTCACCTGCGAGCTCCATAGCCAGCGGGTAACCACCCATATCGCATGCAAGCAGTGTTGTTGCGAACATGGAAGAATCTGCGCCGAAGAAGTTGTAGATCGGCTTGATAATCGGTCCTAAGATCGTTGCAAGTACCGGTGCTGCCGCTACTACGCCGGCCATGGAGATTGCCAGCGGTCCAATCGCGTTAAAGCCTTCCTCAAACTTCTCACCGTAACCTTTTTTGTTTCCCAGGATCTTGTCAATTGCTCCTACCAGCATGAAGATCATCATGATCATCATAATAACGGAATTGATTGAAATGTTGTGTACCCAGGATGAAATACTTTCTGTGAATACGCTCATTTTTGCTCCTTTCCCTGAACCCCACACTTATGTCCCTCATTTTGCAGGATTACTCGGTTTCCATATTTTTGTCTGTTCACAGCCAGTCCGGTCTTCAACGAATTGCCTCCGAAATGGTGCGAACCCTTTTTTGCTATAGCAGCGATGTAAACAGCTTTTTCGCCGGACGCGGGATAACTGAGGTACCTACCAGCAGTTCGCTGCTGCGGGAAGCTGCCTCTACGGCCGCTTTTACCGCTCCCACATCTCCTGTCAGGGTCACATAACCCTTTCCTCCAATGGCATAGCCAATATGTACTTCCATCAGCGTGACGTTTGCTGCTTTCGCCGCTACATCTGCTGCCGTGATGGCTGATGCTACGGAGTAAAACTCCAGCACACCCACTGCGCCGTATTCCGGCACCTGTGTGGTTCCCGTCATGGCCGGGATCAGAGACGGATGGACATTCGGCAGTGTCAGGGTATCTACCACACATTCCCCACCGCGAATGATTCCTTCCTTCATGGATGCACGTACGTCTCCAGTCTCTCCTCCGATCAGGATCAGAAACTTTCCGGGACATACGGAAGATGCGCGGAGTAATTCAATCTGCGCTGCCTTGACCATGTAATCACAGGTCTCAATACCTCTGGCGATGCTGTTCAGCTCCACCATACCAATTGCCAGCCTCATGTGCTCACTCCTTTCTGCATCTTATGCGTGCACCCTTGTCTGTGATCTCTTCAATCACTCCGTTTACGCTGGAATGAATATTTGCGGAAAGCGCACCTTCTGCCGCTGCTGCCAGCAGTTCTCCTTTTTCCACCGTATCCCCGGCCTGCTTAACTGCCGCTGCCGGTTTGCCGATGTGCTGAGAGAACGGGATAAACACGGTATCCACATTCAGCTCCTCACAGGAAGACGGATGCTTTCCATAGTACTCACTCAGGCCAAGTCTTGCCACCAGACGGTTTGTCGGGGTCTTTCGCTCCTGTACGAACTCTCTTGCGTGCGCCTCCGGATTTTTCGGCACCTGAATGCCTCTCTTTCGGAACTCACCCTTAAGATACTCGTTGACTTTGCGTGGGGAAAGACCCATGGGACAGGCGAACATCTCGCAGACACCGCAGCTGCAGCAGTTTGCTGCATCTCCGAACATGCGCAGATACTCCTCATTGTCCGTAATGGATGGCTCACGCCACAGCCCTCTCATCATCAGATTCGGCCGGATCTGGTGTCCGATCAGATATCTCGGGCACAGGTCGGTACACATCTTACACTGAAGGCAGGCGCTCTTTGTCTGTTTGCGGACGGTCTCCATCGGAAGTGCCGTCTTTTTGAACAGATAATGGTCTTTCGGAAGCACCATAATATTTCCGGTTGTCTTTGTAACAACGGCCTGTTCGATCTCCTCCCGGCTTGTCAGCCGTTTTCCCATCATCGGGCCGCCCATGATGAGTGCAAATTCTGAAATCGTCGGCTTTGCCGCACGTACGCATTCCAGCACCGACGTACCGATCGGCACGTGAAGCTGCATCGTATGCGTTACCTCTCCTACTACGGAAAGATATTTTTCTGTGACGGCCTTTCCTTCCAGCGCATCGGCGATGTTTAGTACGGTACCCACATTGTCAACCACACAGCCGACATCGGACGGAAGTCCGCGCTCCGGTACGCACCGTCCCGTCACCTGCTGGATCAGGGTCTGCTCATCACCCGCCGGATAAAAATATCCCATTTCGAAAATTTCCACGTCGCTGCCGCTGTTTTTAATCGCTTCCCGAAGCGCTGCGATTTCTTTCTCGTATGCGCCTTTGAGTGCAATCACCTTTCTGGAAGCGCCAAGCGACTCAGCGATCACCGGAATCGTCTTTACAATCCGGTCCGCAAATGTCCGGCAAAGATATTTATCGGTCTCGATCAGCGGCTCACACTCTGCCGCATTCACGATAAAATACTCTACTTTTGTATTCAGCTTTACATGGGTCGGGAAACCGGCACCTCCGGCGCCCACAACGCCTGCAGCCTTCACCATTTCTATCAGGTTCATTGCAAACCCTCCCATTTTAAGCGGAGCTTCGCAGTCCGCTCTGCTGTCTGTTTACAGAACAGAACGATCGATTTCCAGATCATCCACGATTCCGACTACCGTCGCATCTACCGGAATGGAAGCATCTCCTGCCGCATTCCGCGCGGAGCTTCCTCCTACTATGATTACGGTCTCACCCACGCCTGCTCCAATCATATCAGCCGCGACGACCGGTGTTTTGTCGATCGCCTCGTCAAGCACGTCGACCGGTTTTACCAGAAGCAGCTTCAGTCCTGAAAGCTTGTCATCCTTTCTTGTAGCCCAGATGTTTCCGATCACTTTTGCAACCTGCATATTATCTCTCCTTCTGTTCATCAAAACGGATCTTTACAATCCAGTTTTATAACCGGACGGCTGCCAAGCAGCACATCCCGGTTAAGCTCTGTCACCTGTTACTCTCCACCCCGGTTTTCGCAGGTGACAGATCAGCCGTTTTTACGGCCTGTCACTCACGAATCAGTCGGATATTTCTTGCTGATGCTGCATCTTTTGCAAGAGCAGTCAGAATATTTCTCTCACTGATACGGATCACCTTCACGCCCTCGCGGTTCGCTTCGATGATGTCCCGTTCTGAAATTACTTTTTTGGTAAATGTGATCTCCTTTGGAGCTTCTTCCTCCGGTGCCGGCTCACATGCTTTTTCGCATGGCTTTTCTGCTTCCGGCTTCGGATCACATGATGTTCCTCCCGCGTTTTCCTCACACGGCGCTGCTGCCTTCAATACTGCCTCTGACACGGCATCTGCTGTAACCTCTGCCTCTTTTCCAAGAAGCACATCCTCCAGCTCTGCCATCGGACAGATCTTCAGTCCAAATGCAACCAGCTTCGTCAGCTTTGCCTGCATCATGCACTGATAGGAGCCAAGTCCTCCGGTCGGATAGCGGTAAAGCTCCACTTCCTCCCGCGGTACATACAGCTTTTTGCCCATCAGAAGTGCCTGCGCAGCCAGCTTCGTGTACGGTGTGTCTGTGATACCGGATGCAAGCTTACACATTGCATCGGTCGTCAGATCAAACAGCACAACCGCCTCGATGCCATCCAGGCTGACCTGGTTTTCCTGAAGCAGCGCGCAGCTAGTATTGTATTTTTCTTTGATTCTCGTATTTTCCAGCAGCTCATGGCACGTTTCGCCATGCTCCTGCGTCAGAACCAGAAGACCCGGGAGCGGTTCCTTCGTCTCTGCGACAAGACTCTGCACGATATTCTGCAGTTCCTCTGCTCCTGTCACGGTCTCTCCTGCCTGCGCCAGCTTCTCCATTACACGGGAAAGAATCTGCATTACCATCTCATTTCTTTCCAATGTTTCTCCTTTCTTCTGAAATTACCTTTCAGAAAGGATACAATTTTTCGCAATTCCTGCCGGTGTTACCAGGAACGGATTCGCCGGTTTGATCGTCTTGATTCCGGTGACCTTCTCAAAGATTCCTTCGATTCCGGTCAGACACGTTGTACCTCCGCACAGATAGATTGTATCGATCTCCGCCGGGTTGACGTACTTTTTGACGATCGTTGCCATCTTCTCGATGACCGGTCTTACGACCGGCAGAATCTCTTTATGTCTGGCATAATCCTGCTTGATTGCTTCTGCTTCTGCAAAGGTTACATGATAGTTGCCTGCCAGTACCAGGGACAGATGTGTACCTCCGGTCGGCTCATCCTCGATCTGTACGACCTTTCCGTCACGGAAGATCGCAAGACCGGTGGTACCGCCGCCGATATCCACAACTACTCCGTCTGAAATCTGGTAAATGGCATTTGCAGCGCTCGGCTCATCCAGTATATTTGTGACTTCAAAGCCTGCTGACTCTGCCACATACTGATGTGTACGTACACTGGACTCCGTTCCGGCCGGCATTGCGATTGCGCAGTCGATCAGTTCTTCTCCAAGACGCTGCTCCAGCTTTTCTTTCAGCTCCCGCACAATCCGGCATGCTCCGCTGTAGTCTACGACGACACCGTCACGCAGCACGCTCGCCGCCTGCTTCTCGCAGGCAACCGGCTGGTCATTCTCATCCAGCACGACAAGCACAATAAACGCAGTTCCAAGGTCCAGTCCTGTCTTCAGCCGTTTCCCATGAGGAAGCACTTTTTTCTCGGACTCCTCCACCTGGCTCATATACTCATTGACACGCTGCAAATCCATCATATATCCTTAGCTCCTTTAATCAATCTTTATTATCGGCTCCGCTCCACACCCTGGGTATCAATCTTTCTGATGATCCGTCCAAGCGTAAAGCCGCTTACGGACGCGGCATTTGCCTCGTCAAAGTCGATGTGCATCCGGCATGCAAAATTTTTGCTCACACGGATGATAACATCGTTGAAGATGACCGGGCGGTCGCTGTATACTTCCACTGCTACCCGCTCTTTGTCCTTCAGATTCATTTTGATCGAATCCTCTTCTGTCACATGAATGTGATTGTGGGCGATGATCACGCCTTCTTTGACCTCCAGGGATCCACACGGACCCTGGATCGTGATTGAGCCTGAGCCGGCGATATCTCCCGACTCTCTGATCGGTGCGGTCACTCCAAGTGCCACACAGTCGCTCTTTGAGAGTTCTACCTGTGTGGCGCTGCGAACCGGCCCGAGTACTGCAACTCTTTCCATGCTCCTCTTCGGTCCGATCAGCGTAACACGCTGGTTGGAAAGGAACTGTCCAGGCTGAGATAACGGACGCTTTGGCTCCAGCTTCGCACCTTTTCCAAACAGTACCTCCACATCCTCCTGGGTGAGATGTACATGCTTGGCGGATACTTCAATTTCCACAAATCCGGCCGCATGGATTGCATCCACAACAGCCGCTGTCAGATCTCTCATTCATTTCCTCCGTTATCAGCTTCACTGTACCAGCCTGCCAGATGACGGCACATCATGATATGCAGCGCACTGGAAAGGCGGTTCAGCTCTTCTATGATATCTGTCCGGATATAGGTCTTTCCGCTGTGGAAGGCCTGGCATGCAGCCACCTCCGTCTCGCGGATCGCGGTACGCAGCCTGTTCAGCCATGCGTATTCGGTGCCCATCGTATAATCCGGCAAAACCATCTGTTTGATTTTGTAATACTTCATCGGGTTGTGAGACTGCGCCCGAAGCTCTTCGTGTGTCAGACCGATGATCGTCTCCACGTCCATCTTTTCATCCAGCACTTCACATTTCATCATCTCCCGCAGGTCCTTTAAAACATCTGCGAGATCTTCGATCAGAGACTGGCTTCCGCCCGCCGCCTGAATCATGGCCTGTGCCAGTACCACGTCTGCCTGAAGTGCATCAAGCTTGCCGCGGAACAGAATGCGAGGATGATCCTTGCACACCAGCTTGTTTCCGAACAGCTGGGTCATATGCTCCGGCTTCTCATAATAAAATGCGTTCGTCTCATAATCCACATATTTGGGTTTCGGCACAGTTACCTGCACCGGGATTTCCACTTCCTCCGGCTGCGGAACCTCTGTCGCCACAACATGCGGTCGACTCTTCGACTCCGTTTTCTTCGGTTCCGGCTGCTTTTGTGCCTCTTTTTCTTCCGGCTGCTCAGCCTTCTGCACCGGTGCCTTCAGCTGATGTGTATACGTATAACCGCCTGCCTTTTCGACGCGGATCTTACGCTGCTGAAGATACTCTCTTGCGGCCGGTGTAAGAATCTTCCCTTCCGGGATCACATACACCTCCGGCTGACTGCTTCGAAGTTCATAGCGAAGGAAATCTTCCGTGATTGCTTTCACGTGTTATCCCTCCTCCCGTAGGTCGTTGACAAGTCAGAACGATTTATTTGTTGATAGACGGAAGGATGAACTCTACCTCTTCATGCGGTCTCGGAATTACATGTACGGAGATCAGCTCACCTACACGCTCTGCTGCTGCTGCTCCTGCGTCTGTTGCTGCCTTTACAGCTCCTACATCGCCGCGTACCATAGTAGTTACAAGTCCGCCGCCTACGTGCTCTTTACCGATCAGAGTTACGTTTGCTGCCTTTACCATTGCGTCAGCTGCCTCGATAGATGCAACCAGTCCCTTTGTCTCAATCATTCCAAGTGCCTGTGTGATTGCCATAATTAAACCTCTTTCCGGTGCCCCGCAAAGCGGAGCGCCCTTTTCATTTCTTATTCTTTTTTGTTATTATTCCGCTTTCTGGATATGCGGAAGAATGAATTCTACTTCCTCATGCGGTCTCGGGATTACGTGTACGGAGATCAGCTCGCCTACGCGCTCTGCTGCCGCTGCTCCTGCATCCGTTGCTGCCTTTACAGCTCCTACGTCGCCGCGTACCATAACGGTTACGAGTCCGCCGCCTACATGCTCTTTACCGATCAGTGTTACGTTTGCTGCCTTTACCATTGCATCAGCTGCCTCGATGGATGCAACCAGTCCTTTTGTCTCGATCATTCCAAGTGCCTGTGTAATAGCCATAATTGTTCTCCCTTCTGATTAATACGGTGTTCCGTGCCGGCTGCCGGCTTTGAACGTTAATCATTTTACTTTTATTTATTAATAGTTGCGAAGCTTCGCAATTACATTCTTTACGATCTCGTCTACATCGATGTCGTCAAGATTCGTGGTCGGCTTGCAGATACCGTCTTCACAGTCCGGGATCTGTGCCTTGATGTCTTCCAGCTCTCTTTTACCGTAAGCTACGTAACGGTAGTTCAGCAGCTGAAGCGGTCCTACGTTCTCTGAAGTAGCGCTTCCGCCGACTGCGCCGCAGCCCAGGGTCAGTGCCGGCTGAAGATTTGTGGTAGCTCCGATTCCGCCAAGTGCGCTCGGGGTATTTACCATGATACGGGATGCCGGTACACGCTTTGCGAAGTAGTCTACCATCTTGTCATCCTTCGTATGCATGGAGAAGGTATGTCCTGCTCCCTCATAGTAAAGGATTGTGCAGACTTTCTCGCATACGTCCACGTAATCAGTGCCGGTATAGAATCCCATGATCGGTCCAAGCTTCTCGTTGGAGTATGGATGGCCACGGCCTACGCCGGTCTCCTTTGCAACGAGTACTCTTGCATCCTCCGGAACGCGGTCCAGATGTGCCAGCGCTGCGATTGTCTTAACGCTCTTACCTACGATCTCCGGATTCATCGTACCGTTTGCGCGGAGAATGAAGCGGCCGAGCTGCTCTCTCTCCTGCTCATCAAGGAAGTAAGCGCCCTGGCGCTCCATTTCCTTCTGAACTGCCTCTGCCATGTCCTCATCGCAGATGATGGACTGCTCGGAAGCACAGATGGTACCGTTGTCGAATGTCTCGGAATCCATGATCCGTTTTACTGCCAGCGGCAGATCACATGTCTTCTCAAGATAAGCCGGACCATTTCCCGGTCCAACACCGATTGCCGGTGTTCCTGAAGAATAAGCTGCCTTAACCATTGCAGAGCCGCCTGTTGCAAGGATCAGAGCTACATCTCTGTGGTGCATCAGGGTGCTGGTTGCCTCCATGGTCGGAATGCTGATGCAGGATACGAGGTTCTCGTTTGCGCCTGCCTCTGCGATTGCCTGGCGGATTACCTTTACCGTCTCCATAATCGCACGAAGTGCGGTCGGATGCGGTGAAAATACGATCGCATTTCCTGATTTGATTGCGATCTCTGATTTATAAAAAGCGGTAGATGTCGGGTTGGTGGACGGGATCAGTCCCGCGATTACTCCAACCGGAACTGCGATCTTGCGAAGTCCCTTCTCATCATCTCTCTCGATCTCGCCGATTGTCTTCATATCTTTGATATGCTCATAGACGCCACGGCTTGCGAATACATTTTTTACGACCTTATCGCTTACAACACCAAATCCGGTGTCTTCCTGAGCCATCTGTGCAAGACGCTTTGCGTTGCGCACGCCTGCATCTGCGATTGACTTGACGATTCGATCGACCTGAGCCTGATCCATGCGGGCAAGCTCTCTCTGAGCTTCTTTGGCGGATTCCACCAGCTCACGAACCTCCTGCATAGACATAAGATCTTTGTCTATCAATTTCATAATGGCTAATCTCCTTGTTCTGTTGCTGTCTTACCATTTGGCGGATTCTCTCAATCCGCCCTTTTCCTGCTGTCTGTCACTGTCGCGTCTGAAAATCCAGAATCTTCTCGATAAGCTCCTGCTTTTTTGCAAAACGGATATCCGCTTTCGTCATATTGTCGATCTCCAGCTCCCGTGCAAGCTCCCGAAGCTTTGCTACGGACTTGGAAGAAAGAAAACCAGGTGTATATTTCTTCTTTTCCAGAACGCCCGTCTCCGGCGCTGCGGTCTTTTCCGCTTCCGCCTCACGATCCGTCTCTGTGGACAGTTCCTGCGCCACCGGCGCTTCTTCCGGGACTGTCTCCGGTTCTGTCTCCTCCGGTGAAGTCAGATTCTGCGCTTCCAGCGCTTCTCCTTCTTCCTCCGGCGCTGTTTTGACCGGCTCTGCCGGAGCAATGCCTGTCTCTTTTGGCTCTTCCGGCTGGTCTTTTTCCGGCTCCGCGGTCACTTCCGGCGAAACCTCTTCTACAGGGCCTTCGGGGGCTTTCGGAGCAGCGTCATCCGGGTCACCGAGAATTCCCTCCAGTTCCTCATGCGGTCTTGGGATCACATGGACGGAGATCAGCTCTCCGACCCGCTCCGCAGCCGCCGCTCCTGCATCTGTAGCCGCCTTTACGGCACCCACATCTCCGCGAACCATGACTGTCACCAGGCCTCCGCCAACTTCTTCCTTGCAGGTCAGCGACACATTTGCTGCCTTGACCATGGCATCAGCCGCCTCGATAGCGGCTACCAGGCCACGTGTTTCAATCATGCCTAATGCTTTCATTTTAAGCCTCCGTTATGCCATCGGAATCCCCTACTCGATCGGACGGTCAGCAACTGCCTCTACTGCATATGCGAATGCATCGCATGCAGCCTTGCATGCACTCTGGCTTCCTGTCAGAAGTGCGCCGCCGAAGTTCGTCTCTGAAGGCGGAGCATAGAGTACACAGCATTTTACGTCTGCAGCCTTAAGTGCTGCATCGACACCGAACATTGCCTCAAGCGGCGGTGCGATCAGGTATGCGATTGCCTCGCCCTCTTTGATTCCACAGCCCTCAGACAGGTAGGAACCTGTTCTGGAGATGCAGTGTGCATAGTAGCAAATGCTGTCATCTTCGTTTGCAGATACGAAGTGGCAAACGTTCTCGATCATATCAACTGCAGCTTCCAGACCAGCTTTTGCTTCTGCCGGGTTCGGAGCAGCCAGGATACCGATGATTTCGCCTGCAAGCTTTGTGTTTGCATTTGCAGCTCCACCGTAAAAGCTCTTTGCGTAAACAACTTCGCAGTCTGCTTTCTTGGTTGCTTCATCAAGTGCGGTATAGGTAACATCATCGCAGTCAGCAGTGATCAGAGCCAGGGACTTGTGCTCCGGCTTCAGATTCAGCTGTTTAGCCATATCTGCAGATACATTCGGGATCAGGCGAGTCGCCAGGACATGTGCCGGTAATGGATCTCTTTTCATGATAAAATCCTCCTTTTATAAATTAAAGCTTCAGCTCGGTTCCGCTGACTTTGCGCTCGAGCATAATTTTAATGATTTCAGCGATGTGTGCACCAGCCTCTGCCGGAACAGTACCTGCGCTGTGGATGTTGGAAAGTACAGTACGTCTTGCTTCCGGCATACCAACGGTTGCCTTGTAAGCAATGTATGCTGACATGGATGTTGCAGTGATAAGACCCGGTCTCTCACCGATCAGGGTGCAAACTACATCTGCGCCTGTGATCTCGCTGATCTCGTCCTCTACTGCTACACGGCCATATTTTACGAAGAACGGTGTGCCGTAGTCGATGTTGTAGCTCTCAAGTCCCTGCAGGATAGCCGGGAGAAGGTCTCCGATGTTTGCTGCCACTGCTGCGGAGGAAAGTCCGTCTGCAACGTAGATCTGTACGGTCGGGTTCTTCTTGCATTTCTCTTTGATCGTCTCAACTGCTTCCGGAGAGAGCTTACGTCCAAGATCCGGACGGGTCAGGTACGTATCCTTGCTGTCGCACTGTGTCTGTACGATGAAAAGACCCTGCTCTTTTACGAAATCCTCATCAACATCGTTGAAGACCGCATCCTGTGCTGCAGAGTGTGCTGCACGGAACTCAAGCTGCGGAAGTGTCTTATATCTTGCACCTGCTTTACCGATACCAAGACGGCACGGAGCAAGGTATTTCTGATCTGCATATGCTTCTTTGTTTACCGGGTTCTCTACCAGGTACTGGGTACGGATATCGATCTCTGTGATATCCGGAAGGCAGCCATCCTCAATTACGGAAGGCTCCAGTTTAACGCCTTTTTTCGGAATTTCCAGGCTGATGCCTTCAGATGCTGCTTTCGGAGCTTCTACTGCTGCCTCTGCTGCTTTTGCAACTGCTGCTCCATCTGCTGAGGAAACATTCATTTCCTGTAATACCTGCTCAATAATTGATTTTAAATCCTTTGCTTCCATGGAACTGTTCCCTCCTTCCTTATCTCATGAATACAGACGCATCGCCTGCAAGTTTTGTCAGTTTACCATTCTCTGAGAAGCCCATCTTCTCCAGCCACTGATCAAATTCCTTGATCGGGCGAAGTCCGAATACTTCACGGAGTGCTGCTGCCTCATGGAATCCGGTACACTGATACATCAGCATACAGTCATCGCCCTGCGGAACACCCATGATGTAGTTGCAGCCTGCAGCTACCAGCAGAGTTGCCAGATTCTCGATATCGTTCTGGTCTGCTTTCATATGGTTCGTGTAGCATGCGTCGCATCCCATCGGAACGCCTGTCAGCTTGCCCATGAAGTGATCCTCAAGACCTGCACGGGTAACCTGCTTGGAATCATACAGATACTCAGGTCCGATGAATCCTACTACAGTGTTTACAAGGAACGGCTGGAAACGCTTTGCGAAGCCGTAGCATCTTGCCTCCATGGTTACCTGGTCCCATCCGTTGTGTGCTTCGGATGAAAGCTCGGAACCCTGGCCGGTCTCGAAGTACATTACGTTCGGGCCTGTAGCGGTGGAGTTTGTAAGCATGGTCTGACGGCCTTCCTCCAGCATAGCTGCGGTAAGTCCGAATGCTTCGTTACCCTTCTGGGAACCGGCGATAGACTGGAACATCAGGTCAAGCGGAGCGCCGAAACGCTGAGCTGCTTCTGTCTGAGTCGTAACGTGTGCCAGTACACAGATCTGGGTCGGAACTTCCCATTTATTCTTGAACTCGTCAAACATTTTCAGAATACGTGCAACGCTCTCTACCGAGTCATCTACCGGGTTCAGACCGATAACTGCGTCGCCGCAGCCAAGGGAAAGACCTTCCATAACGGAAGCAATGATGCCCTTCGGGTCGTCCGTTGTGTGGTTCGGCTGCAGACGGGAAGAGAATGTTCCCGGAAGACCGATGGTTGTATTACAATGTGCAGATACGCGCATCTTCTTTGCTGCATAAATCAGGTCCAGGTTGCTCATCAGTTTGCAGACACCTGCAACGATCTCTGATGTGATACCCTTGGATGCTCTTCTGATCATCTCCGGTGTGGTATTTACATCAAGCAGCCACTCACGGAACTCAGCCACGGTCCAGTTCTTCATTGTGTTGAAGATCTGCTCATTTACATCATCCTGAATGATTCTGGTTACCTCATCCTCTTCATATGGAACCGCCGGATTATTTCTCAGGTCATTCAGCGTCAGATTTGAAAGAACGAATTTTGCTGCTACTCTTTCCTCAGCAGTCTCTGCGGCGATGCCTGCCAGTCTGTCGCCGGATTTTTCCTCGTTTGCTTTAGCCATAACTTCTCTTACAGATTTAAATTCATAAACATGGCCAAACAGCTTTGTCTTTAAAATCATTCAATATCACCTCTTTCTAAGTATTAAACACCAAAGTTTTGTTGACGACCGGAAGCACCTGTCCTCCGACAAGTGGTTCACCGATGTCAAGATAATCTCCGCTCGATGTGTGGATTCGGTCGATACAGATTACCGGTTTCTCATTATGCAGCTTGACATTCAGCGCATTTCCGAGCACCTTTCCGATATCATTCTCCACCACAACGATCAGCGGATAATCGCTTTCGATCACCTCCCTGGCTCCTTTTATGATAACGTCTGCCAGCTCCTGAATCTCTTTAAAGCTGGTACGCTTCTTTCCAAGAAAAGCAATCGCCACATGCTCCAGTTTTCCTTCGGAACGGAACATCGGAATCTGACTTTTGATCGCCTCTTCAAATGTATTAAGAGTTTCCTCATCCTCAGCTGAGACCTTGAGGACCGGAATATTCTTAATCGGTAAGTAGGATTTGTCGTAGCGGATTGTACTTCCGCTGACGTCTGTCGCATGGGTGCCCGCACCGACTACCGTCGCACGGATCGTTTCCTTTGCCCGGTAAAGGGTCAGACCGGAAAGCTCCTTCTGCGCCAGAATTGCTTTTCCGAGCAGCACTCCGATGTCCCCATAGCGGAACGGATCTCCGTCCTTTGCATCGTAAATGCAGTCGGCCACACCGCCGGAATACGTCAGGGCAAGAACCTTTGGCTCCTTCGGGAGCATCGCCCCATCGTTTGTATACAGCGTTTTGTGTGCATCATCTACCGAAAGCAGATACAGCGATTTTGCAAGCTCGTCCGCCATCAGCGTGCAGATCTGATACAGCTTGTCCACGTCTGCGCGGTCACCGACGGAAATATGGATTCCATGATCCTCCGCAAGCTTTTTCGTCTTGTGGAAGATATAGGAGATTTTTCCGTCCACAATCTTGATCAGACGTCCGCCGATATCCAGGCAGCACACGCCGCGAAGCGTTCCCTTCTGATAGATCGCAATATTTGTTGTACCACCGCCGACGTCAAGGTTGGCTACCACGGTACGGTTTTCTTCGGAAAGTACATCCGCTCCGGCGCCCCTCGCTGCAAGCACCGACTCCAGATCCGGTCCTGCCGTCGCTACAACGAAATCACCCGCGAAATCGGAAAGTGCTGCGAGCACCTCGTTCGCGTTCTGCTTTCTCGCCGTCTCACCTGTAATGATGACTGCTCCGGTCGAAAGATCTTCCGGCCTCATGCCTGCCGCCTCGTACTCCCGGCTCACAATCTTCTGCACCGCATCCGCATCGATTTCTGTCGTTGAACGAAGCGGTGTAAAATAGATCTTACTTCGGTAAATTACTTCTTTGTCTACGATCGACACTCTCGGCACATTGTAGCTGCCCGCCACATTTTCCACGACGATCCGGCTGAACACCAGCTGTGTCGTCGAGGTACCGATGTCGATACCAATGCTTTTGATTTCCTGTCTCATTCCAGCCTCCTGGTGATTCTTTTGCACAGTCTTTGCTGGCTTTGTGTTTTACACAGGACATCTGCCTCCGCATAGCAGGCTGACCTCACACCATTGGTGTGTCTGATTACAGGATGTGCAGATCCTTGACCAGCTGTTCCACTCCCTCACCTGTCACCGCACTGGTGACATAGAGCTCGCCGGCCCCGGCATCCTTCAAAAATTTCTTTGCCCGTTCAATCTCTTCCTCACTGGCCAGATCCGCCTTTGTGATTACGCCCACGCACGGCTTCGCCGCAAACATGCTGCGGAAAAGCGGCGGAAACATCGTCACCTTTTCTGTCGCATCCTGTACCAGAAGGATAATGTCGGCATCTGCCGAGCTCACGACCAGTGCTCCGCGGTAACCTCTTCGTTCGAGATATTCGCCCGGTGTGTCGATCATATTTTTATTGATAACCTGCACTGTCTGTGTCTTGTAATAATGAAGCTCTTCATTATTGATCCGCTGACACAGTGTCGTCTTTCCGGCCGTTGATCTGCCGATCAGAATGATCTTCTTCTTTTTCTCTTCGTTTGGTGTCTGGATGCTCATGTCTTCGTCACCGGTGCCTTTGCAAATCCCATCCGGTCACAGAGCACAGCCATCACATCCCGGATCGCCACCTCTACGGCTGCGACATCTCCGGTAATTACGAGAGAACCGTTAAACCGGTCTACAAACCCGACCTTGATATCTGCTGCCTTGCTGGCGATATCCGCCGCAATCATGGCACCCTCGCTCGGCGTGATCGTCATGATACCGATCGCTCCTTCCGCGTCAATCAATCCGAGTTTTCCGTACAGATCTCTGTCCGGGCTGGCAATCACATGTGCCAGCGTTACCTGTTTACCTGGAACGAACTCCTGTATGATTCGTTCTTTTCCTTCCATCCCTGACATTTAGGTCCTCCATTTACGGAAGCTTACCTATAAAAGCCTTGCGGTAAATTTCCTTGATGTCCTCTACCGTAACCGGCTGAGGATTCGTCGCGGTACAGCGATCCGCAAGCGCTGCTGCCGCCATTTCGTCGAGTTCTGCCTCAAACTGCTCCTTTGTCACACCTGCTGCCTCGATCGTGCACGGCATGTTCATCTTCTTGATGAAGGTACGTGCGGTCCGGATCATGTTCAGTGCGCTCTGACGAACGCTGCTCGTATCCAGACGAAGCAGTCTTGAAATCTGTGCATAGCGCTTTGCCGTCGGCGTCAGATGCTCTGCGCAGCCTGCGTTGAAGCTCATGACATACGGAAGAAGAATACCGTTTGCTCTTCCGTGCGGGATGTGGAATTTTCCTCCCATCGCGTGCGCCATGCCGTGATTCAGTCCAAGTCCCGCGTTGGAAAATGCAACGCCTGCCAGACAGGATGCATTGTGCATGCCCTGACGTGCCTTTGCATCGTTCGGGTTCTTATAAGCCGCCATCAGATAGTGGTTGACCAGCTTGATTGATTTCTCCGCACATGCATCGGAAAAATCATTTCTTCCCGTGGAAACGAATGCTTCTACCGCGTGTGTGAATACATCAATTCCTGTATCTGCAGTCACAGAAGGCGGTGCACTCATTACGAGCTGTGCGTCAAGCACGGCCACATCCGGAAGCAGACTGTCGTCAATAAGCGGATACTTGATGCCCTTCACTTTGTCTGTGATTACCGCGAAACGGCTGACCTCTGAACCGGTACCGCTCGTCGTCGGGATTGCGATGAACTCGATGTCCTTATTCGTATTGCCCGTCTTCTTCGCGATAAATACGATGGCTTTTGCAGCGTCGATTGCAGCTCCGCCGCCAAGGCAGATCACCGTATCCGGATTGAACTCCGTAATCTTCGCTGTACCGGCAGTGACCATTCCGATATCCGGCTCACCGGCAATGTCGGAAAATACCTGCCATTCCACACCTGCCCTGTTCAGCTTGTCCGTCACGTAAGACACTTTTCCGCTCTGCGCCATAAAGCTGTCTGTAACGACAAACGCTTTTTTCATGCCGGCAGTGAGGGAATCCAGACCATCACCCATGATAATTCTGGTCTTTAATCCAAACTGTTCCATAAGTGCTCCTTTCCTGAATTTTTAATATATGCAGCCAGCCAAAATCTTATTCCGTCTCAGCCGGCCTTTTTCTGACGCCTGGTTCACAGATATGGAATCCATACCTTCCGCACCCAGGCATCAGGCGCATATCTTTATTTAATTGTGCAACAAGGAAGCAATCGCCACGTTGTACTCCGGAAGGCCTTTTTTCGGCCACATAAGCGGCATCTCCAGCAGCTCCTGCGAAACCCTTCCAAGATCAAACCCAAGTCCCGAGTAAGAGTAACGCATCTTTTCCGGCTGACGGCACGGCTTTCCCTGCGCCCTCGCACACGGCTGACACAGCGTACAGCCTCCCGCCATAATCGTCCTCGATCCCGGAAATTCCTCCTCCAGCGCCAGCAATGCATACAGCATTTTTCGTTTGGCGACCTCATATGTCTCCTGCCTCAGCTTCTCCGTACGCTCCGGAAAGGCCTCCGCTTCTTTTCGCACCTGCTCGTCATACCTGACCTTAAGCCCGATCACTTCCACATACCGGTAATTGCCGGCAAGCTTTTCCGCCGTCGTCATTCCAGGCGGACAGGCCCAGTTTTTTCCATACTGCGGGCACTCCCTGCACAGAGGAACAAACTTTTCCGGCTGGCAGTATCTTAAAAGCCAGTCAGAGACGGTCAGTGTCTTTACCTGTACCTCAACCTGATACATCGTCTCACCTGCCTGTTAATTTTTAAATCAAGACGGAGCTTCACAATCCGCTTCGCGGCCAGTCTCCGCATCCAATACTGTAATCAAATCCCTGAGCACGCCCATGCTCATCCGATCCGGGCAAAAAATAAACCAAATAAAAAGCACCTGACTTGTTCCATCAGGTGCTTTTCTTTTCGAACGCACACAGATTGAACTGGCAGGTCCTGCATGTGCGTTTCATAAAAAGAGGTAATATAAGTAATATAGAGATACCATCTTGTTCACACACATAGAAAGAGAAAACCATTTAAATTTCTCCAGCAGGCCGCCCCATAGCCGCCTTTGCACACTCCCGGTTCCGGGGAGCACTACGTGCGTTATATACAGGCAGGTCTTCTGACTCTGGTATCAAACACGGCTGTTCCTCTTCTCAGGGCGTACCCTAATGAGATATAAACAGCCGCTACTCCAACACAGCAACGGCCTTGTACGGGATTCTCACCCGTTTCCCTTTTCACCTGAGCACTGCCTCAGGCACCTGTATACCAATTCGGTTTTTCTAGTGGTAGAATACCATCTATGAGCACGGAAGTCAAGTGAATATCTACAATAATCCGTCCCAATTTTTGTAATTTTGCAACATATTAACAAGGTGCTCACTCTGCTTTCCGTGCTCAATATCTGGTTTCTTATTTTTTCGTCGGTTTCCTCTGCTTTTTCTGTGGCTTTTGTGCTATTTCAGCTGGCTCAGGACTGTTTTTTTCCGCCTGCTGTTCTGCGGCGGAACGCATCTTTGGAGAGCAGTGCTCCCGATGCCATGAGCAGGAAAAGCCACAGCCAGATATTCGTGTTATCGCCTGTTTTTGGCGTGCTTCCGCCGTTTGTCGTGCCGCTCTTCGGTGCTTCCGTCGTCTTTTGTGTCTGCTTCCGGGTCTCGGTCTGCTGCTCAGTTTCTGTTTACGTCTCGACTAGCGCTGTCGTTTCCTGCTCAGACTCCGTTTCCGTCTCAATCGGCACTGCGGTTTCGGTCTCGGTCTGCTGCTCAGATTCCGTCTCTGTTTCGACCGGGGCCACGGTTTCATTCTCACTTTCCTGCTCAGACTCCGTCTCGGTCTCAACCGGGTCCGCAGTTTCGCTCTCCGTTTCCTGATCGGTCTCCGTTTCGATTGGAGCCGTCGTTTCGCTCTCCGTTTCCTGATCGGTCTCCGTTTCGACCGGAGCTGCCGTTTCAGTTTCAGTTTCCTGTTCAGAGTCCGTTTCTGTCTCGACTGGAGCTGCTGTCTCGCTCTCCGTTTCGGTTTCCGTTGCTGGTTCGCTCTCGCTTTCTGTCTCAGTCTCTGTTTCTGTATCTGTCTCAGTTTCTGTCTCTGTTTCTTCTTCCAGTGTCGTCGCCGTCAGGACTGCCGTATCGCTTCGTCCCACCGGGCTTTCTGCATAAACCTTTATCGTGTAGGCCGTCTCGCTGTCAAGTCCGTCAAATACAGCCTGGAGCGCTCCTCCGTTCACCGCAGTGCCATCCAGTGTCCATGACGCGATCTGTGTTCCATTCTGATACAGCGCCACGGTGTAGGAAGTCGGTGCCGGGCAGTTATTCTGCTCTGCCTGCTGTGCTACGGTCACCTCAAGTGTATCGCTTCCGGCCTTTACCGCAGCGTCCGGTTTTGCCGGTACGCGCAGCTGTGCTTTCTTTGAACCGTACCGGTTCTCTCCGGTCACGGTAACAGTCTTTGTGATCAGATCCGCGGCTGATACGTGCTCAAGCACCGCCCCGGTCTCGCCGCTGCTCCATTTCCAGTTCAGCAAAGCTCCCTCCGGTGCTCCTTCCAGGCTGGCTTCCATATTCCAGGTGCCGTCTGCCTGCTGTGTCAGACGGATTACCACCTCGCCGGTAAGCTCCGTCATACCGGTCAGCGCAAGGTACGGCGCACGCAGCTTCTGATCTGCACTCACCAGATCCTCAAGCGACGGTTCCTCCGAACTAAGGAGTGCCTTTGCCTCCTCCAGTGCCTTTTTAAATTCTTCCCAGCGCTCTGCCTGTCCATACTGCTCTCCCGTCAGTTTTTCTGCATCTTTTACCAGCTGATTCAGATTGATCAGTGCCTGGAATGTCTCATGCTCCTCTTTGATATCATCAATCAGGCGATGGAACTCATAGTCCACGTTGTAAGCGGTGGTCACTGCCTTGTGGTCAATCCGGATGCCCTTACTGCTCATTGCCGCCAGGAAGCGATCCAGCTGTGCCTCTGAGAAGTTTGCCATTACCATAAATTCCGTATCGCTTCCGCTGCCCGTGTACGCCTCCGGGTTTGCGGTATAGCCATCCATGCCCGCGAGATATCCGAGTGTCTCGTTCAACTGGCTGTTTGCCACATCGACCGCCTCAATACCCAGTTCGCTTAAAATCTCTCGCAGGCGAACGCCCATCGAGGTGTCCGTGCTCAGGTTGTAAAGCAGAACACGCGGCGCAGTGATTGTCTCATTTTCCCCGATGATCGGAACGGAAGCAGAGAGATAATCTACCTCCTCGCCTTCCCATTCCACATGTGGAAGACGCAGCTTGATGATCAGACGGTCGCCCGGATTCAAGGTCACACCGTCTTTGACCGGAATCGTAAGGGTTCCTTTCGTCGTATCCCCGCTTCTGGAATTGGCCTGTCCAACGCGCGTCACTCTTGTCGTCTGCTCCCACATTTCATTATCTTCGAATTCCTGATCCGTATAATTGCCGGAAAATTCGTAAATCGTCACATCACAGTAAAACTCATCCCCAAGGGAAAGGTATTCATCGGAGTAATCCACAGTGACATCGATGCTCGCCGCATCGCTCTTTACCGCAGACACCTCAAACGCTGCATACGGTGTACCCCAGTCCGGAGACGGCTGCACCTCGACGATGTTGGAACGCGCCTCCTGTCCATCCGCCGTCATCACCAGCTGCAGCTTTGCACCGGCTGTCAGCTTTCCCTTGCAGTAAAATCCGATGCTCTTTCTTCCGGAATAATAAACGGAACCGGAGGAGATAACCTGGTCGGTATCCACGTCAAGCTCGTCGCCTCTAAACTGATACAGCTTGAACGAAGCCTGTGAAATCGAGAAATCGAAATCCGCCGCTGCCTGAACACGTGTCATGCCCGCAGTTACTTTTGTGGACGTGATCGTCACGGTCGGCTTTACTTTTTCCGGTTCCGGATCAATGACCTTCGCATTTGATACCACAGAGGTTCCATCCGAAAGTGTCAGCACTGCAATCAGGTACTCTCCTGCTTTCAGTTTTCCGCTTCCAAACGTTGCCCTCTGGCTGTTTTCACTCGGTGTGATTGCCCCCGAATAAATTTCCGTCGCCTGTCTCTCGTCAAATGTCTCTCCTGCATAAGTGTAGAGTTTCAGTGTACCGGTCAGCGACGGAGTAAAATCGGCTCTCACCCATACGTCCGTTCGATCGGCGCGAATCGTATCGGTCACAATCTCTGCCTTTGCTTCCCGCTCATCGCTCCGGCCGCTCTGAATCAGCACGGAATCGCTGTATTTATAGTAGGTTCTGTCACTGTCACCATCATATTTATAAAGGTAAGCCTGAACGGTATTGCCTGCTTTCAGGTTCTTTGCATCTACCGAAAACGTATAGGTTCCGGCTCCGGCAAAGCTTTTTGTGCCAAGTCTCGTCCGGCCGTCTCCATCTCCGTCGGAAGCAGCTGTTCCCGTGCTCAGGATCAGAAGACCGCCCTTGTATTGCAAACGACGAAAAGATCAAATTGGCGGCAACCGCCATGCTCAGCAGTTTTGCTGTGTACCTTCTCCTCTTCATAATGTCCTTCCCCTGTCTCCTTTTCGTTAGTTTAAAACATCTTTTGTTAGCATGCGCTAACATTATAAAAGCGACTTTATCATACACAGCTTCTATTGTCAACCAATCCAGACAGACGATTTACCGTCGAATTTATCACATGTTACTGTTCCTATCCAGGCAAACTGTAACATTCCCCCTGTCGCAAAGCCGTTTCGTGTATATTTGGAAAATCTTAACTATTATTTTCCCGTTCAGGCGGTTTCTTTCCTTGCTTTTACGTCACTCTTTTCCTATAATATAGGTAACCGTTCAGAGCCAGGCAAAATTTCATAAAGTGAACGTAAAACGCTTTCGTTTTTTAAGTGCACTTTTAAAATTTTGCCTGGCGGATACGCCGTACCGACAAAATGCGCAGCATTTTGGAGGTTGGCTCTGAACAGTTACATATATAATATATAATAATAAGTGAGATGCCGATTTTACGCTTTAACCAGATCACGGTTCTGTTCGGTATAAGTGAATTGCGAATCACGCTTTGACGTAAGGAGGGATTGGAGAATGTCACCTTTTTTCAAAAACAAAAGAAAGCGCTGCCGCACAGGCGCACTTCTATTGCTCGCCGGTTCGGTTCTGACCGGCACAGTTACAGTCAATGAACTTTCAAAAATTCCAGCGGGCAGCCTGATCGCATCCGCACAGGAACTTGATATCGAATCCATTGAGGCGATGCAGAGGGATAACCAAAGCGGAGCTGCGGCAGGCGGGGACTCGGCTGAAAAGAATCAGAATGCGGAGACCGTCGATGGGCAGAATGTTTCCGCTAACAGCGACACGCTGGCAGGATATGGGAAGGACGCAGAGGACGCTCTCACGGGCGATGGACAAAACGCGGAGGACGCTCTCGCCGGTGATGGACAGAACGCAGCGGACGCCGCGCAGTCTGAATCTTCCTTCACGGATGAAAAGCTCGCTTCTGTGCTCGCGCAGATTCAGGCCTCGCTTCCATCCTCAAACGGAGACTGGAGTGTATACGTATGCGATCTCAAAACCGGGGCAGAGGGAAGCATCAACGACCACCGGATGCAGGCTGCCAGCCTGATCAAGCTGTATATTATGGGCGCTGTCTATGAAAATTATGACGCACTCATCGCGCAGTACGGGCAGGACACCATCGATGCCAACCTCTATTCCATGATCACGGTGAGCGATAACGATGCCGCAAACGCACTGACCACGTATCTTGGCTCCGGCGATTCCTCTGCCGGAATGCAGGTCGTCAACAATTACTGCCTCGCGCACGGTTACACGACCAGCAGTATGGGCCGGCTGCTCCTGCACAGCAATGAATTTGGGGACAATTACACGTCAGTCGAAAACTGCGGAAAGCTGCTGAAAATGGTATACTGGAACGGATATAAAAAAGAACGCCACGGAAATGCAGAAACTGCTGAGGAGGCCACGGAAGTTGACCTGCAAAGTGAACAAACGACTGAAAATAGTGACTCCGCACAAAATACAGCTGATGATACCGTCGCTGGCAATGCGGAAGCTGCTGAATCCGCAGCAGATGAGGATTCCGCTGATGGAGTTTCAGAAAGCACTGTTGAAAACACAACCGAAATTTCATCAGAAACGGATCAGACACATGAAATCAGCGAAAATAACACAGAAACTAATACAGAAATCGCAGCTGACGAGACCATAAAAGACAGCTCAGATGCTGTTCAAAATACAGCCACCGCAGACGATGCCGCCGCCCTCACCCCGCATGCCTCCGACATGTTCTCTCTGCTCTGTGCACAGACGAGGCGCCACAAGATTCCGGCTCAGCTTCCTGACGGTGTACGCACCGCGAGCAAAACTGGTGAGCTGGACGATGTGGAAAATGACGCAGCAATTCTTTACGATACAGACAATGATCTCATCATCGTCTTTATGTCGGAACACCTTGGAGACTGTGGTGCTGCTCAGAGCACGATCGCATCGCTGAGTCGGCAGATCTATGATCTTTACCACTGAACCAAACAGATGTAACTGTCAACTAACAAAAAAGTTTCCGGCAAATGTCCGGAACGAAAGGGGGATTTTACATGAAAACGAAAAAAATGACCTGGCTGGCTCTGCTCGCGCTTATCCTGACGCTTGCATTTCCATCCGCAGCACTCTCCGGCAAGGCGGCCGGAACAATCTACCGTGTCACGGTAAGCAGCGGTTACCTTGCACTGCGAAATGACACCGCCTATGACGCTTCCAATGAGATCGGAAAGCTTTACACCGGTGACACCGTCGAGCTCTGCGATATGACGACCTCCGCTTACTGGTGTGTCTATTCTTCCAAGCTTGACAAATACGGCTATGTCAACAAGGATTATTTAACCGAAGTATCTTCCACTCCGATTGTTTCTTCCGGTGACTACACAGTAAGCGTCTCAAGCGGTTACCTTGCACTGCGAAACGCCAAAGCCTTTGACGCTTCCAATGAGATCGGAAAGCTTTACAGCGGTGATACTGTGCAGGTGCAGGATACGAGTGATTCCACCTACTGGTATGTGTACTCACCAAAGCTTGGAACGTACGGCTACGTAAACAAAAATTACCTTTACGCATCAAACAGTACCCCGATCACGCCATCCTACACCTGGACCGTAAACGTCAGCAGCGGTTATCTCGCTCTGCGCAGCGCAAAGGCTTTTGATGCCTCCAATGAAATCGGACGGCTTTACAGCGGCGACACCGTCGAGGTCAGCGATTCCAGCGATCCGACCTACTGGTATGTGTATTCCGCAAAGCTTGGGAAATACGGCTACGTCAACCAAAACTACCTGTACAACGGCACCTCCGGAGTCAAGGAGACACGCATTGTCAGTGTAACGTCCGGTTATCTGGCACTTCGAAGCCAGATGGCATTTGATGCTTCCAATGAGATCGGCAAGCTCTACACCGGCGACACCGTACAGCTGCTTGACACCAGCGATTCCACTTACTGGTACGTCTATTCTCCAAAGTACGACAAGAACGGCTACGTAAACTGCAATTATCTTGTCACCGATACTTCCTCTCCGGCTCCGGTCGTAACCAAAACGGTTCGTGTAAACTCCGGTTATCTGGCGCTGAGAAACGATACGGCTTACGATGCTTCCAACGAGATCGGAAAGCTCTACACCGGTGACACGGTGACCGTCATTGATTCCAGCGGTTCCACTTACTGGTATGTATACTCACCGAAGCTTGACCGTAACGGGTACGTAAACAAAGATTATCTCTATTAAAAACAGACATTTACAAGCGTCTCATAACTGAGTAAATCTAACGGACGCCAAAAAGGCCACCTGGCTGCTGCTTCTCATACAGCGGCCAGGTGGCCTTTTTAACGTTCTTTTACTTATTAAGAAAGCATCCTCTCTTTCAGATAACCTTAAATTTCTTCCATTTTCCGCCCCGGAACCGAATCCAGAAAATCACGCCGCGCACGCTCCAGTCCAGGCACATCGCATATGCGATTCCCATCACGCCAAGATTCAGTCCGATGCCAAGCAGAACCGAAAGCACAAGCCGCACACCGATCGTGGTGAACAGCGAGATGCCCGTCGTAAACTTCACATCTCCGGTCGCACGCAGTCCCTTTCCGAGCGAATCCGCAAATGGAAGTGCAACTGCATTGAAGGTATTGTGTACCAGCACCAAAAGGATTACCAGCCGTTTCGTTTCAGGTTCCAGTGCATAAAGCATCATCATCACAGGCGTCACTGCAAAAGTCAGCACGTTCCACACAGTTGAAAACACAACCGTGATCTTCACCAGCTTCTTAAAATAAAATTCGGTCTGTTCGATATCATTTGCGCCCATGCACTGCCCGATGACCGTGATAAATACCGGCCCCATCGACACCGACACAAGTGCCGCCATACTCCAGATGCTCTGCGCCACACCGTTTGCTGCGATCTGATACGTGCCGAACAGCGCTGCCACACTGGAAAGTGCTACCTTGACCAGCTGAAAAATACCGCTTTCCACACCGTTTGGAACCGCAATGCGAAGAATCTTCTTCTGAAGGTCTCCGTCGATGCGCAGCAGCCAGTTTTTCAGATAGTGTACCGGATTTTCCGCCGAAAAACATAATACCGTAATGATCACCGCCGAAAACATTCTGGCAATCAGAGACGGGACAGCTACGCCGACCACGCCTGCGTGAAGCACAAACACGCCGATGCAGTTGCCCACCACATTGATGATATTCGATGCAAACGACAGATACATCGTCGTGCTCGTCTTTCCAAAGCTGCGGTACAGCGCCGCACCCGCATTGTAAACGGCCAGCGCCGGATACGAGTATGCCGAGATTCGCAGATAGGTCACGCAGGCATCCATGACATCCTTATCCACCTTTCCAAACATCAGCCGCATCAGGGATTCGTTTGCGATTAAAATTACTGCTGAAACCGCCACTGAAAGCAGCACCGACGCCGTCAGCAGTTGAGTCGCCGCCGCCCCAGCCTCCTCTTTGTCCTGTCTGCCAATATACTGACTGATGACAACCGCGCCGCCGGACGCAAGCGCCGTGAACAAATTCAGAAAAATCGTATTAAAGGAATTGACGAGCGACACGCCTGACACCGCCGCTTCACCCACAAATCCAATCACAAAAACATCCGCAATTCCGACGAACGCCATCAGAAGCTGCTCCAGAAAAAGCGGAACGATCAGCATTTTCAGATCCTGATTTGAAAACATCGCCTGTTTTTTCTCCATGATTTCCTCCTCTTCCATTCGCGC